>NZ_JBIAGM010000008.1:0-325023 GCF_042869815.1 Streptomyces sp. NPDC006739 | reverse complement strand
CCACGGCCATCTCCTCAGGTGTCACACCATTTCAACGACCCTCACGGACCAGCGGACACGCCACCCACGAGTGAAGCTGACCAAGCTCTACTAGCCGACGGGTACGGCTTCCTGGCTGTCCGTCAGCCGTTCGGGGACTCGGGCGGCGAGGAACGCCGTCCGGCGGCGGAGCCGGAAACCCAGTGACTCGTACAGCCGGATCGCGTCGGTGTTGCCCGCGCCCGTGTGCAGGAACGGGGTCTCGCCCCGCTCCCGGACGCCGTGCGCGACCGCGAGGATCAGCCGGGTCGCCAGGCCCTCGCCGCGGAAGGCGGGGTCGGTGCAGACCGCGCTGATCTCGGTCCAGCCCGGCGGGTGCAGCCGCTCCCCCGCCATCGCGATCAGGGCGCCGTCCCGGCGGATGCCCAGGTACGTGCCGAGTTCGACGGTGCGCGGCAGGAAGGGGCCGGGCCGGGTGCGGGCGACCAGGTCGAGCATCTCGGGGACGTCGGCGGGGCCGAGCCGCACCGCCTCCGCGTCCGGCGCGGCGGCCAGACCGTCGTCCACGAGCTGTACGCCCTCGATCCGGAACGTGATCTCCCAGCCGTCCGGGACCCGCCCGCCGAAGCCGGCCAGCGGGACCTCGGTGCCGGGACCGGCCAGCGCCGCGACGTCCGCCCAGTCGCGGGCGTCGGGCTCGTCGGGCAGCGCCAGCCAGGGCGACACGTCGACCGGGTACCGCAGCACCCGGCCGCGCCGCTCGGCGAAATCGGCGTGCGGGCCGGTGAGGGAGGCGAGGGCGGGGTTGTCGAGGACGTGCGGGGCGTCGGTGCCCGGCCGGTCCGGATCGCTCACCCGGCTCATCCGGCCACCTCGATCACGGTCTTGCCGAGGGCGTGACCGTCCTCCACACCGCGCAGCGCCTCACCCGCCCGGTCCAACGGGAAGGTGCGGGTGACGTGCGGGTTCAGGGCGCCGTCCAGCACCAGCCGGGCCAGCGCGTCCAGGACGGCGGCCGTGCGCGCGCGGGCCACCCGGGCGCCGCCCAGCTCGGCCACGGCCTCGGGCGACGCACCGGCGGTGACCAGCTTGGCGCGGTCGGTGAGCAGGGTCGCCGCCTCGGCGAGCGTACGGTCGCCCACGAGGTCGTAGACGGCGTCGACGCCCTGCGGCGCGGCGGCCCGCACGCGCTCGGCGAGGCCGTCCGGCCCGGAGGGCACGTGCACGGCGCCCAGCGACTCGACGAAGTCCTTCTTCCCGTCGCTCGCCACACCCACGACCCGCAGCCCCGAGGCGCGGGCGATCTGCACGGCGGCGGCGCCCACGCCGCCGCCCGCGCCGGTGACCAGCAGGGTGGCGCCCTCCGGCAGGCCGAGCTGGCGCACGCCGTCGTAGGCGGTGGCCGCGGCGACCGGCAGGGTGGCGGCGTCGGCGAAGGACAGCGCGGCGGGTTTGTGCGCGGTGACCTGGGCGGGCAGCAGGGTGTACTCCGCGTACCCGCCGGTGGCGGTGTTGCCGAAGACCTCGTCACCGACGGCGAACCCGGTCACGCCCACGCCGACCTCCGCCACCACCCCGGACACCTCGTTGCCGAGGACGGCGGGGAAGAGCGGGTCGCCGCTCTCGCCGGGGCGGCGGTAGCCCGAGCGCAGCTTGAAGTCGACGGGGTTCACCCCGGCCGCCCGGACCGCGACCAGCAGCTGACCGGGTCCGGGAACCGGCCGGTCCAGGTCCACCAACGCCTCGGTCTCCGGTCCGCCGTACCGGGTGAAGACGTACGCCTTGGGCATCTGTTCCTCGCTCTCCTCGCGCTCTTCGCACTCAGCGCCAAGGAGGAGCGCGGGGCGGCTATTCCCCTGCCCGCGCGGAGTTCACACGCCCGCAATGATCGGGGCACTGACCAGGCGCGGAGCGGGGATCAGCGACAGCGTACGGTTGAACCATGAACGTCACCCGAGGCTTCACGGGTCGCGCGCGTGTCCACAACCCGGGACTGCCACCCGGCCAGTACGACGCGGGCGACGACTGGCCCGTCCTGTCCGCCGAGGTCACGCCCGACCTCGCCGCCGCCGACTGGTCCCTGCGTGTCGACGGGCTGGTGGCACGGCCGCGCACCTGGGACTGGGAGCAGGCGCACGCGCTGCCCGCGTCGGCGTATCGGGGTGACATCCACTGCGTGACCGGCTGGTCGAAGTTCGGGGTGCGGTTCGGGGGCGTCTCGCTGGACGCGTTCCTCGACGCGGCGGGGCCCCATGGGTCCGCCACCCATGCCGTGGCCTACTCGCACACCGGCTACACGACCAGCCTGCCGCTCGCGGACCTCACCGGCGGACGGGCCTGGATCGTCTGGGAGTACGACGGACGGCCGCTGGCGCCCGAGCACGGCGGCCCGGCGCGCCTGCTGGTGCCGCACCTGTACTTCTGGAAGAGCGCCAAGTGGATCGCGGGCCTCACCCTCCTCGACCACGACGAGCCGGGCTTCTGGGAGCAGAACGGCTACCACGCGCGGGGCAATCCGTGGGAGGAGCAGCGGTACTCCGGTGACTGAGACGGCGGCTGAGAAGGTTTCCGGTGGCTTCACTCCCCCGACGCGTTTCGCGGTGCCCGGCCGTATCGCGGTGAGCGGCCCGGCCGCGGCGGTGTGGCGGACGGCCACCCTCACCGGGATCCGGCGCGAGACCCCGCACGCGGCCACCTTCCGGTTCGCGGTGCCGGGCTGGCCCGGGCATCTGCCGGGACAGCACCTGATGCTGCGGCTGACCGCCGGGGACGGCTACACGGCCCAGCGCCACTATTCGATCGCGTCCGCGCCGGACGACTCCGGGCACATCGAGCTGACCCTGGACCACGTGACGGACGGGGAGGTGTCCGGCTGGTTCCACACGCAGGCCAGGCCCGGTGACACGGTCGAGGTGCGCGGCCCGGTGAGCGGCTTCTTCGCGTGGCCGGGCGACCGGCCCGCGCTGCTGATCGGGGCCGGTTCCGGTGTCGTACCGCTGATGTCGATGGTGCGGCACCACCGGGCGCGCGGTCTGTCCGTGCCGCTGCGGCTGCTGGTGTCCGCGCGTGGCCCCGAGGAGTTGATCTACGCGGGCGAGCTGGGTGAGGAGACGACGACGGTCTTCACCCGCCGGGCCCCGGAGGGTACGCCGGTGGGCCGCATGACGGCCGCGCATGTGGCGCCGCTCCTGGCCGAACGGCCCGTCGGCGGCTGGGAGGCGTACGTGTGCGGCTCCAACGGGTTCGCCGAGCACGCCTCGCGCCTGCTCGTGGCGGCCGGCCAGCCGGTGGACCGGATCCGCATCGAACGCTTCGGCTGAAACTCCCCGTCCAGGGGGCGGGCACCGGTGCTCCGGGTGAGCGAGGTGCTCCGTTCGGGGTACGAGACCGGTGTGGGCGTTCGCGTCCGGGAGCGGGAGCGGCGGGCCGGCCGTGCGGGCCCGGCCCCTCCGGTGGCTCCGGCGGTGGCGAGGAGGTGGACATGCGTACCCGGGTGCGTGGCTGGCGCTGGCGGCGCAATCCGCTGCGGCGCCGGACGGACGTGGTGGAGGCGTGGACGGCACTGGCCGTGGCCGTGCTGTTGTCGGTGGCCGCGCCGCTGGCCGGGGCGGTGGCGGGGCTGTGGGCCCATGACGCGGCGCAGGCGGTCGCCGTGACGCAGCGGGCCGAGCGGCACCGGGTGCGGGCGGTGGTGGTCGGCAACAGGCCCGAGCGGCTGCCCTCGGTGCGGGGCGACCGGCAGCACGCCTACCGGGCCGACGTCCGCTGGACCGAGCCGGGCCGGGGGACGCGTACCACCCTGGCCCGGGTGCCGGCCGGGATGCGGCCCGGTGAGGTGGTGGACGTGTGGTTCGACGCCCGCGGCCGTGCCGTCGCCCCGCCGCCGAACGATGTCGCGGTCTGGCAGCACACGGTCACGGTCGGCCTGTGCGCGGCCGGCGGGACGGCGGCCGTGGTCCTCCTCGGCCATGGCATCGCCCGCCGGGTGGCGCTGCGCCACCGGATGGACGAGTGGGAACGGGAGTGGGCCGGCACCGAACCGAGGTGGACGCAACGGAGCGGCTGAGGGGGCTCCGCCCGGCCTGGCGGGTTCCGTGACCGCGCACGTACGGTGGGACGATCCGCTCTCCCCCTTCCCAAAGGCGGTTGTTGATGGCCCTGTTCGACCTTCCCCTCGATGAACTCCGCGAGTACCACAGCGCCTCCACGGAACCGGAGGACTTCGACGCCTTCTGGGCCAAGACTCTCCAGGAGGCCCGTGACCACGACCTGGACGCCCGCTTCGAGCCGGTCGAGACCGGACTGTCGACGGTGCGGGTGTACGACGTGACCTTCTCCGGTTTCGGCGGGCACCCGGTGAAGGGCTGGCTGCGGCTGCCGGCGGACGCGTCGGAACCGCTGCCGCTGGTGGTGGAGTTCATCGGTTACGGAGGCGGGCGCGGGCTGGCGCACGAGAACCTGCTGTGGGCGTCGACCGGCCGGGCGCACTTCATGATGGACACCCGCGGCCAGGGCAGCGCCTGGGGCGGCGGGGGCGGCACGGCGGATCCGGTGGGCGCGGGTCCCGCCTACCCCGGTTTCATGACCCGGGGCATCGACGCGCCCGAGAACTACTACTACCGGCGCGTCTTCACGGACGCGGTACGGGCCGTCGAGGCGGCCCGCTCCCATCCGCTGACGGACGCGGCACGCACCGCGGCGATCGGCGGGAGCCAGGGCGGCGGTATCACCCTCGCGGTCGGCGGCCTGGTGCCGGACCTGGTCGCGGTCGCCCCGGACGTGCCGTTCCTGTGCGACTTCCCGCGCGCGACGACGATGACGGACCGTCACCCGTACCGGGAGATCGGTCTGTTCCTCAAGACGCACCGCGGCCGGACGGCGGAGGTGCTGCGCACCCTGTCCTACTTCGACGGCGTCCACTTCGCGGCCCGCGGCACGTCCGCCGCCCTGTTCTCGGCCGCCCTGGAGGACCAGACCTGCCCGCCGTCCACCGTGTTCGCGGCCTTCAACGCCTGGGCGCACGACGACAAGGCGATCGAGGTGTACGACTTCAACGACCACGAGGGCGGCGGCCCCTTCCACGAGGCGGAGAAGGTGCGCTGGCTGCGGTCGTACGTCTGAGACCACCCGCGACCATCCGCTTCCCCACCCCCTTTCCCCCGGTCCGACCAGTCGGTATGTTCAGGGGTCCGGGTCGCGGTGGCGCGGCCCGGGTTCCGGTGACGACGGAGGGCCCATGTCCGAGCACGAGCCACAGGTTCACGGTCACTGCGACGCGCGGTTCGCGGCGGTGCGGGAGGCGTTCGAGGAGAACTTCCGGGACCGGGACGAACTGGGCGCCGCGCTGGCGGTGACGGTCGACGGCACGACCGTGGTGGACCTGTGGGGCGGCTGGGCGGACGCGGCCCGCACCCGGCCGTGGGACCGGGACACGCTGGTCAATGTGTGGTCGACGACGAAGGGGCCGGTGGCGCTGTGCGCGCACGTCCTGGCCGACCGGGGGCTGCTCGACCTCGACGCGCCGGTGGCCGCGTACTGGCCGGAGTTCGCGGCGGCCGGGAAGGAGAAGGTCCTGGTACGGCATCTGCTGTCGCACCGCGCGGGACTGGCCGGCCTGCGTGAGCCGCACTCGGTCGCCCAGCTGTACGACTGGGAGCTGACGACAGCGCGGCTCGCGGCGACGGAGCCCTGGTGGGAGCCGGGGACGCGGTCGGGCTATCACGCGCTCACCTACGGCTTCCTGGTGGGCGAGGTCGTCCGGCGGGTCTCGGGGCTGCTGCCGGGGGCCTTCCTGGAACGGGAGGTGACCGGGCCGCTCGGCATCGACTTCACCGTGGGCCTGCCGGAGAAGGAGTCCGGACGGGCGGCCCGACTGGTGCGTCCACGCGCCGCGCCGGCCGGCGAACAGGCCAGGGTCTTCGGCCAGTTGGCGCCCGCTGCGCTGGCGGCGCTGACGAACCCGGTGGTGGGCGCGACGGAGGCGAACACGCCCGAGTGGCGGGCGGCGGAGATCCCGGCCGCCAACGGCCACGGCACGGCCCGGGCGATCGCCGCGCTGTACGGCGTCTTCGCCGGGCGGGGTGCGTACGGCGGCCGGCGCGTCCTGTCGCCGGAGGCGGCCGAGCGGGTGCGCGAAGGGCAGGGCAGCTGCCGTGACCTGGTCCTCGGCGCGGGCTTCGCGCATGACACCGAGGTCGGGCTCGGGCTGTGGCTGAGCGGACCGAACGGCTCGTACGGCCCCAATCCGCGCGCTGTGGGACACGACGGGTTCGGCGGCTCGTGCGGGCTCGCCGACCCGGAGGCGGGCGTGTCGCTCGGCTACGCGATGAACCGGATGGGGCCGCACATCGCCGACGACCCGCGCAAGACGGCGCTGGTGAAGGCCCTCTACAGCGCCCTGTGAGCAGAGGTCCCGGCGGGTGGGTGGAGCCGGGTCATCCCGGCCGCCGTGCCGACACCAGCCGGGCGCGGGGACTGCCGTCCTCGCGGGACCCGAACTCGGGCAGGGCGTACAGCTCCACCGCGAACCCGGCGCGCTCCAGCTCCTCAAGGACGCCCCCCAGCCGGAAGGCCCGGTAGTACATGACGAACGGCGGCCGCCACACCGCGTTGCGCAGCCGCATCACCGTGTCGAACCCGAGCAGCGCCCAGAACGCCGGGCTCGACGGGCGCGGCGGCGCCAGGACCGGGAAGGCGAACCGGCCGCCCGGCCGCAGCGCCGAGTGCACCTGGGCGAACAGGCCGGGCAGTTCCCGGGGCAGGAAGTGACCGAACGCCCCGAAGCTCACCACCAGGTCGAAGGCGGCCGTGAACGGCAGCACCCGGGCGTCGCCGCGCACCCAGGCGACGCCGGGGCCGCCCGTGCCGGGTCCGGAGGGCACCCTGCGCCGGGCGATGTCGAGCATGCCCGCGCTGAAGTCGAGCCCGGTGACGCCGGCGCCGCACACCCGCGTCAGCACCTGCGTGCCGGCGCCCGTGCCGCAGCACAGGTCGAGTCCGTCCTCGAACGGCCCGAGCGGGGCGAGTGCCGTCGCGACGGACTCCAGCACCGCCTCGGGCGTCCGGAAGGGGGTGTGGTCGAACTTCGGCGCGAGCAGGTCGTAGCCGTGCTCGACGGACGACAACGCCTGCACGGCGAGTTCGCGGAGGCTGGGGCCCTCGGGACTGAACATCCGACCAGCCTAGGCGCACGCGCCGGACCGGTCGGCGGCTGTCCTCGCAGCCGCGATCCTGCGCGGGGTCACCCGGGTCTTCGAGGACTTCGGTACGAGCGTGAGCCGGCCGGGGCCGACGGCCGCGACCACGCGCTGGTCTTCCGTGCCCGGGTGGGCGATCGCGAGCTGACGGGCCGCGACTTCCCGCACCTCGACGAGGAGGTCCGATCGACGAGTGCACGGTCATGGTGCGCCCGCTCTCGGGCGCCCAGGCACTGGCCGGGGCCATGGGCGCCCAGTTCGAGCGGATCGCCGAGGAGGCCGCCACGCGGTCCGCCCCGCAGGCGGAGGTCAGTTCTTCAGCTGGCCCAGCGTGGTCTTGGTGTCCGACTTCAGCCAGTCGTCCACGTCGGTGAGCTTGGGCGGGTTCTTGTCCTCGTCGTAGGAGGACAGGTAGGCGCTGTAGCTCATCGTGTACGTCATCCAGCCGTCCCGTACGGCGAGTGTGGCGTTGCGGGAGCCGCTGGTGGAGCCGTTGGTGGTGTCCTGGCTGACGAGGTAGGCCTCGTCGCCGATGCCCTTGACGCTCTCCACGTCGTAACCCGTGTGGCTGTCGCCGTAGTTCTTCCAGGTGGCCGTGAACTCCGGTGCCGGGTCGGTCTTCTTGTGCAGGTCCACCTCCAGGTTGAGGTAGGCGTCCGCGTAGCTGGACCCGGTCTTCTTCAGCCCGAGGCTGCAGTAACTCTCGTCCAGTGCCTTGTCCTTGAGGGCGTTGTGGCCCGGGGAGGAGTCGCTCTGCGGGTACTCGTCCTTGAAGGAGGAGTAGTCCCCGCTGGAGCAGAGGTTGGCCGGGGCCTGGTAGCCGCGCAGGTCCGCCGAGCCGCTCCTGCCGCCGAGCACGAGGACGCCGGCGGCCCAGGCGGCGGAGGCTACGACCGCGCCGACGACGGCCCACAGCACCGCCTTCCCCGCGCCGCCACCACCACCGCCGCCGGCGGGCGGCACGGGCAGGGGGCCGTACTGGGGCGGCTGGGCGTACGGGTTCCCCGGCTGAGGCTGGCCCGGCTGGCCGATCACGGTGGGCTGGGCGTAGAAGTTCTGCGGTCCGGGCGACTGCGGGCTCGGGTAGGGATAGGCGGTCGGCTGCGGCGGAACGGCCGGCGGCTGCCCGGGCTGATCGGGTTGCGGCGATGGCTGCGGCGATGGCTGCGGTGGCGTGGACATGTCGTGAAGATAATGCACACTACGCCCCAAGTCCCCTGCTGTCCTGGATCGTTACGGTCTGGGAACCTCGTCGGCACACCAGCCCGCACACCAGCCCGCACACCAGCCCGCACACCAGTCGACACACCGCGCGGCGAGCGGCCCGGCCGCCCGGGAGTGAACCACGCCATGTTTGCCCCCTGCGGGTCGGCGGGTATAGTGCGATCAGCACGCGGTTCCGCCCGGTTCCAGGGCGCCGGTGTCGGCTTCTCTTCAGCCACCTCTCCGCGCTCGGCTTTCCGACCGGCGCGCAGGCTTCTCCGCAGCACCTCCTGACCAGGCTTTTCCTGCCTCACCCGGGGGCCCGAGGTGCTTTCCCCGCCGCCCGCAGGCAGTCACACACGCCTCCGCTCGCGGCCTTCTCCCCCTCCCCCGCTCTTTCCGGCTTCACCCATCGCGTCCCCGAAAGGACCGACCCCATGACCACCACACTGGAACACCCTCCTGTGGAACAGCAGGCTCCCACCGCCCGGATCGTCTCCGGCGTCCTCGACGTCGACGCGAGCGGGAAGGGCCGGCTGCGCGCCGCGAGCTGCCTGCCCACGCCCGCCGACCCGCAGGTGCCCGCCGCGCTGATCCGCCGTCACGGCCTGCGCAAGGGCGACCTCGTCGAAGGCGTCCCGGGGGCGCAGCGCGCCCTGACCGAGATCACCCGGGTCAACGGCCGTGCCCCCGGGGAACTCCGGGGGCGCCGTCACTTCCGCGACCTCACCCCCCTGCACCCGCACCAGCGGCTCCGCCTCGAACACCCGGCCGCCGGACCGGCCGGACGCATCACCGACCTGTTCGCACCGGTCGGCAAGGGCCAGCGCGGCCTCGTCGTCGCCCCTCCGAAGACCGGCAAGACCGTGCTGCTCCAGCAGCTCGCCGCCGCCGTCGCCGGCAACCATCCCGAGTGCCGTCTGATGGTGGTGCTGGTCGACGAGCGCCCGGAGGAAGTCACCGACATGCGCCGCTCGGTGCGCGGCGAGGTGTACGCCTCGACCTTCGACCGTCCGGCCAAGGACCACATCGCCCTCGCCGAACTCGTCATGGAGCGCGCCAAGCGGCTCGTCGAGGACGGCCAGGACGTCGTGATCCTGCTGGACTCCCTGACCCGGCTGTGCCGGGCCCACAACAACGCGGCGGCCTCCGGCGGCCGCACCCTCAGCGGCGGCGTCGACGCCGCCGCGCTGCTCGGCCCCAAGCGGTTCTTCGGTGCCGCCCGCCAGGCCGAGGAGGGCGGCTCGCTCACCATCCTCGCCACCGCCCTGGTGGACACCGGCTCCCGCGCCGACGGCTACTTCTTCGAGGAACTCAAGAGCACCGGCAACATGGAGCTGCGTCTGGACCGCGAGCCGGCCGACCGCCGCGTCTTCCCGGCCGTGGACCTCACCTCCTCCGGCACCCGCCGGGAGGAACTCCTGCTGACCCCGGCCGAGTTGACCGCCGTGCGAGGACTGCGCCGCGCCCTGCGGCCCCGGGAGGGCGGACCGGCGCACCTGGAGACCCTGCTGGAGCGGCTGCGCGAGACCCCCGACAACGCGACCTTCCTGCGCCGGGTGCAGCCCACCCTGCCCGCGAACTGACGCGACGCCGTCCGCGTCCGCCGCGCGTCCCGCATCCGGGTTGCTCGACGGGGCCGAACGGCCCCGGCAGCGCGCCGTACGGCGCCCCCGTTCCTACGTTGCTCGTATGACGATCGGATTCTCTCACCGGGTGGTTGTGTCGACCTGTGCCGTCTGCGCGGCGGGCCTGCTGGCGCTCGCCTCCGTCGCGGCCGATGCCGGGACCGACCGGACCGCCCGGACCGCCCGCGCCCGCGCCGGGGAACCCGCCCCGCCCGCGCCCCGGACGGCGGTGCCAGGGCCGTCGTTGCTCTACGGATCCGGTACCCAGGTCCGGCCGCACCGCGGGGCGCCCGAGCTGCCGGACGTCTCGGCGTTGTCCTGGCTGGTCTCCGAGGCGGGCACCGGCGAGGTGCTGGCCGCGAGCGACGCGCACCGCCGGCTGCCGCCGGCCAGCACCCTGAAGACCCTGTTCGCCCTCACCGTGCTCCCGGTCCTGCCCGGCGGCACCCGGCACACCGTCAGCGCGGAGGAGCTGGCGGACATCGGCGAGGGCAGCAGCCTGGTCGGGGTGGAGGAGGGCCACACCTACCAGGTCTCCGACCTGTGGCGCGGGGTCTTCCTCAGCTCCGGCAACGACGCCGTGCACGTGCTCGCCTCGCTCGACGGCGGCTGGCGGACGACGGCCACCCGGATGCAGGACAAGGCCCGCTCGCTGGGCGCGCTGGACACCCATGTGGTCTCCCCCGACGGCTACGACATGCCCGGCCAGGTCTCCTCGGCCTACGACCTGGCGGTCTTCGGCCGGGCCGGGCTGCGCGACCCCGACTTCGCGCGGTACTGCTCCACCGCCCGGGCCTGGTTCCCCGGCGAGGGGTCCGCCTTCCGGATCGAGAACACCAACCGGCTGCTGACCGGCGAGGACGGGGTGGATCCCTACCCCGGGCTGATCGGCGTCAAGAACGGCTACACCAGCAACGCGGGCAACACCCTGGTGGCCGCCGCCCGCCGGGGCGGCCGCACGCTCCTGGTGACCGTGATGAACCCGCAGGCCGGCGGCGGGCTCACCGTCTACGAGGAGGCGCGCGAGCTGCTCGACTGGGGCTTCGCGGCGGCCGGACAGGTCGATCCGGTGGGTTCGCTGGACGCGCTGCGCGCCGGGCCGCGCAAGGCGTCGCCCGCGGTACCGGTGGCGGCGGCCTCGTCGACGGCGGACGACGACCCGGACTGGTCGCCGGCCGGTGTCGTCACCGGGCTCGCCTGCCTCGGCGCGGGAGTGGTCGCCATGAGACGGCGGGGCAGGGGCGGCCGGCCCGGACGGGACGGACCGGACCGGGGCTGACCGGCCGGCAGGCCGAGCAGCAGGCCCAGCGTGACCCAGGTGTAGGCGTTGGCGCCGAGGAAGCCGTCGATGCCGGAGGCGTCGTCGAACCAGAGCCACACCACACTGGTGCACAGCACCGCGTACAGGGCGCCGGCCAGCCGCGGGCGTCCGGCGCGGGCCAGCACCGCGAAGGACGGCAGCAGCCACACCAGATGGTGCACCCAGGTGATCGGGCTGACCAGGCAGGCCGCGAGGCCGGTGAGGGCGAAGGCGGCCGGCCAGTCGCCGGCCAGGGCAGCCCGCCGGGCCCGCCACGCCCATACGCACAGCACCACCAGGGCCGCCGTGGCCCACCAGGCCCGGCCCGGCTCGCCCAGCCGGGCCAGCACACCCTGCACCGACTGGTTCGACACGTAGTCGAGGCGGCCCACCCGTCCGGTGTCCCACAGCGCCTCGGTCCAGTAGAAGCGGGACGCCCCCGGGTCGGCCCAGGCGGCCAGCGCGGTCGCGGCCGCCGCGACCGCCGTGGCCAGACCGGCCGCCCGCCACCGCCGGGCGAGCAGCAACAGCCCGATGAACAGGGCCGGCGTCAGCTTCACCGCCGCCGCGAGCCCGGTCCCGGCGCCCGCCCAGCGGCCCCGCCCGCTCGCCAGCAGCCAGGAGTCGCCCAGGACAAGGGCCAGCAGCACCAGGTTGACCTGGCCGAAGCTGAAGGTGTCGCGCAGCGGCTCGAACAGGGCGAGCGCGCACAGCGCCAGGGACCAGCGGTACCAGCCGTGCCGCCGCCAGCGCGGCCCGGCCAGGATCCGCAGGACGGCCGCCAGTGCGGCCAGGTTGATCAGCAGGGAGACGGTGATGGCGGCGCCCAGCCCGACCAGTGCCATCGGCAGCATGGCGAGGGCGGCGAACGGCGGATAGGTGAAGCCGTACGCCGTGCCGGGCACCCGGTAGTCGTAGATCCGGCCGCCGTGGTGGACCCAGGTGTGCACGGTGCCGAAGTAGACGCGCAGGTCGAACCAGCCGCGCAGCAGCGGCACGGTCGCGGTGAACACGGCCACGGCGGCGGCCAGCCCGAGGACGAGCAGCAGCCGGCCCCGGCCGGTGCGCGGCCCGGTCATGCCGCACCTCCGAGCGCCGGGGCCCGCACCGCCTGGTGGGCCTGCCACAGCACGACCACGCCGAGCACCCCGCCGCAGACCGCGAGGACGAGCTGGCCCGGGTCCGCCGGGCCGCCGCTGGGCAGGACGGCGAGCGCGAGCACCCCGGTCAGGGCCGCCACCCGGTGCCGTACGGACGTGGTGGGCGCGGCGGCCGCGATGAGGAACAGCCCCCACAGGACGTACCAGGGGCGGATCGCCGGGCCGAAGACCGCGACGGTGAGCAGGCTCAGCCCGAGCGCGTACACCGGTCTCGGGCGCAGCCGCAGCCAGATGGCCGCCACGGCCACGGCGGTGACCGCGAGACCGAGCAGATGCCAGGCGGGGACGGCCAGCGGTGCCAGATCGCTGCCGAGCCGGGCCAGCAGCGCGCCGGTGGCCCGGCCCAGCAGGCTGGTCAGCGCCCAGTTGTGCGGGGAGACGGGGGTGTTCAGGGCGCCTATCCAGCCGTAACCCGTGCCGGCCACGGCGGTCGCGAGGACCGTGGTGGCGGCCGAAGCGGCCACCGTCGTGGCGATGGCGCGCGCCGGGCGGCGGCCCGCGCGCACCTGGAGGACCACGACCGCGAGCAGACCGAGCGCGGCGGGCGCCTTGACCAGGGCGGCGAGGGTGACCAGTACGGCGGCCGGGACGGTCCTGCCGCCGAGGGCGGCGACCAGGCCGAGGCCGAGCAGGCCGAGCATGATCGCGTCGTTGTGGGCGCCCGCGACCAGGTGCAGCAGCACCAGGGGGTTGAGGGCGCCCAGCCAGAGCGCGGCGGCCGGGTCGGCGCCGCTGTACCGGGCCAGGCGGGGCAGCGCCGCCGCCATGAGCGCCACGCCGAGCAGGGCGACGAGCCGCATCCCGAAGAGTCCCGCCGGGAGTTCGCCGCGGGTGAGGCGGGCGAGTCCGGAGGCCAGGGAGAGGAAGGCCGGGCCGTAGGGGGCGGCGGTGTGCTGCCACACCGGGGCGACCTCCTCGGCCAGCGGTCCGCCGAGCTGCGCGGGCCCGTGGGCGTAGACGTCCATGTGCGCGTCGACCATGGCGCCCTGTGCGAGGTAGCTGTAGACGTCCCGGCTGAACAGCGGCGGTGCGAGCAGCAGCGGGGCCGCCCAGGTCGCGAGGACCAGCAGCAGGGCGCGCGGGGTCGGCGGTTCGGCGCCGCGCACCCGACGGCCGAGCAGCAGCCAGGCCGCTATCAGCAGGACGACGCCGAAGTAGACCCCGACCAGGCCCAGCGCGGCCTGGGCCGAGGCGGGCGCGAACAGGTCCCGCACCGGCAGGGCACCGGCCGTCTCACCGCCGAGCGCGAGGCAGGCGGTACCGGCCAGTCCGAGCGCCTGGCAGCGACGGAGATCGAGGGGGAAAGCCTTGGCCAACACTGGGGAAGCGTGTCAACGAAGGGTGGCCGGAAGGCGACCTGCCGGGCACCGGTGGGCGGCCTGGGCGTGACCGGAACGTGAGCGCCGTGCCGTCGGGGCGTGCGCCCGGGCGCTTCGGCCGGTCAGAACACCGACACCCCGGTGAGCGTGGTGAAGCGGTCCAGGGCCGCCACCCCGGCGACCGAGTTGCCGCGCTCGTCGAGCCCCGGGCTCCACACGCACAGCGTGCAGCGGCCCGGTACGACCGCGATGACTCCGCCGCCGACACCGCTCTTGCCGGGCAGGCCGACCCGGTAGGCGAAGTCGCCCGCCGCGTCATAGGTCCCGCAGGTGAGCATCACCGCGTTGACCTGCTTGGCCTGGCTTTGGGTGAGCAGCCGGGTGCCGTCGGCGCGGACGCCGTGCCGGGCCAGGAAGGTGGTGGCGAGGGCCAGGTCGGCGCAGGAGGCGGCGATGGAGCACTGCCGGAAGTACTGGTCGAGCAGGACCGGCACCGGGTTGTCGATGTTGCGGTAGGACGCCATGAAGTGCGCGAGGGCCGCGTTGCGGTCGCCGTGCGCGGCCTCGGAGGCGGCGACCTCCCGGTCGAAGTCCAGTGCCGGGTTGCCGCTCTCGGCGCGCAGGAAGGCCAGCAGTTCCCCGGCCGCGTCTCCGGTACGGGTCTGGAGGCGGTCGGTGACGACGAGCGCGCCCGCGTTGATGAAGGGGTTGCGCGGGATGCCGTTCTCGTACTCCAGCTGGACCAGGGAGTTGAAGGGGTTGCCGGAGGGCTCGCGGCCGACGTGCTCCCAGAGTTCGTCGCCCTCGCGGGCCAGGTCGAGGGCGAGGGTGAAGACCTTGGTGATGGACTGCGTGGAGAACGGCTCGCGCCAGTCCCCGACGCCGTAGACCGTGCCGTCGAGTTCGGCGACCGCCATGCCGAAGCGGCGCGGGTCGCGGGAGGCGAGCGCCGGGATGTAGTCGGCGGACCGGCCGCGTCCCGGAGTGCGATCGATTTCCGCCGCGATGCGGTCAAGGACCGGCTGGAACTGCGAGGACATGATCAGCATCATGCCGCATGCGCGTGCCGCCACCCGGTGCGGCCCCCGTTCACCGCGGCGGCAGGAGTCCAATCAGGCATGTCTTGGGCCGCACTCCGCGTGCTGGGCCGCCGATCCCCGTTCCCGCACGTCAAGGTGGGCCGACGCGGTCTCCACGCACCGGGGGCCGCACGGCCACCGAGACAGGAGCGAGATTGCGCCAGCGGAACGAAGGCACCGGTGCCCCGCGCCCGACGAGGCGGGGCGTGGCGGTGGGCCTGTGCGCGACGGCGGTGCTGCTCGCCGGATGCGGCCTGCCCGCCCCGCACGTGCCCCTGCGGACGAACGCACTGGGCGGACGGGACTTCTATGTCAGCCCGCAGGGCGACGACAGCGCGGACGGCCGGACCCCGGGGACCGCCTGGCGCACGCTGGGGCACGCCGACCGCCTGCGGTTCAGACCGGGTGACCGGCTGCTGCTGCGCGGCGGGGCGGTCTTCCCGGGCACGCTGAGCATCGGCCAGGGGGACGCGGGGGACGCCCGCAGGCCGGTGGTCATCGAGTCCTACGGCGACGGCCGGGCGACCGTTTCGGCCCGTGGCACGCGCGGCATCGAGGTGCACAACACGAGCGGGGTCGTCATCCGCGACCTGATCGTGTTCGGCGACGCCGCGTCCTACCGGGACCAGGACGGACTGGCTTTCATCAACGATCTGCCCGGTCACCGCAAGCTGCCCTACATCAGGGTCACGGGCGTCGAGGTGACGGGCTTCCGCAACGGCATCCGGCTGCACGGCGGCACCGAGGCGTCCGGCTTCCGGGACGTGGAGATCTCCGACTGCGCGCTGCACACCAACCAGGACGCCGGGCTGGTGACCGACGGCCCCGCCTTCGACGCCGACGCGCCCGCGTACGCGCACGAGGACGTGACGGTGTCGAAGGTGACGGCGTACGACAACGTCGGTGATCCCTCGGCGTCCGGCCGCAACACCGGAAGCGGGATCGTCCTCGGCAGCGTCCGCCACGGCACGGTGCAGCAGTCCGTCGCCCGCGACAACGGGGCGTCCTCCTCGGCGACCGCCATGGAGGGCCCCGAGGGCATCTGGACGTACGACTCGACCGCGGTGACGTTCCAGTGGAACGTGGCCTACGCCAACCACTCCGGCTCCCAGGTGGACGGCGGAGGCTTCGGCCTGGACAACAACGTGTCCCACTCGCTGATGCAGTACAACCTGGCCTACGGCAACGACGGGTCGGGCTTCCTGGCGTACTCCGCCGTCTGGAACTCGGTCCACACGGACAACACGATCCGTTACAACGTCAGCCACGACAACGCCCGCAAGATCCAGGACTACGGCGGCATCGTGGCGGAGGGATCCCGCGTCACCCGCCTGTCCATCTACCAGAACACGGTGCTGACCTCGGCGAACGGCTCCGTGCGGGCGCCGGCGCTCAGGCTGCAGCCCAACCTCGGCTCGGTCACCGTACGCAACAACGTGTTCGTCACCGACGGCGCTCCCGTGGTGCAGGGCCAGGGGACCTTCGACACCTCGGCCGTGCTGATGCAGGGCAACGACTACTACACCCGGGGCGGCTGGACCCTGCAGTGGGGCGACGGCTGGTACGGCGACCTGGCCTCCTGGCGCCGGGCGGCGGGGCAGGAGCTGCAGGGTTCGCGCGCCACCGGCACGGACGTCGACCCCTGTCTCGCCCGGGTGGCGCTGCCCGCCGCCGGCCCGGACCTGTACGGCGTCGGCCCCACGCGCGGCGCACTGGCGTCCCAGTGCCCCCACGCGCTGGCCGGCGCCGCCGTCGACCTGCGGACCCTCGGCGTCGACCCGGGGCGGGTGGACTACTTCGGGGCGCCGCTGAGCGAGTCCGCCGCGCCGGGTGCCGTACAGGACGGTCCCAAGGCGTGAGGGATGCTCACCCGCGGCGACTCGCCCTGGCCGGGTGACGGGACCGGAGCGGGGCGGCCCAGGGACCGCAGGTGCCAGCCGGCCGCCCGCCAGGCCGCCGGGTCCAGGGCGTTGCGGGCGTCCAGCAGCCGCGGCGCCCGTACCACCTCGGCCAGCTCCGCCGGATCGAGCGTGCGGTACTGGCGCCACTCGGTCAGATGCAGCACCAGGTCCGCGCCCCGGCAGGCCTCCAGGACGTCCGCGCGGTACGCCGGCCCGGGCAGCGCCCGCCGCGCGTTGTCGAGGCCTTGCGGGTCGTGTACGGCGACTTCGGCGCCCTGGGCGGCGATCTCGGCGGTGACGGCCAGCGCCGGCGAGTCGCGCACGTCGTCGCTGTCGGGTTTGAAGGTGGCGCCCAGCACGGCCACCCGCCGCCCCTCGAAGGTGCCGCCGGCCAGCTGACGGGCGAGGTCGACCGTACGCGCCCGCTGGCGCCGGTTGATCCGGTCGACCTCGCGCAGGAAGGACACCGACTCCCCCACCCGCAGTTCCTCGGCCCGGGCGAGGAAGGCGCGGATGTCCTTGGGCAGACAGCCGCCGCCGAACCCGAGGCCCGCCGACAGGAAGCGGCGCCCGATGCGCGGGTCGTGGCCCAGGGCGTCGGCCAGCGTCACCACGTCGGCGCCGGCGGCCTCACAGACCTCGGCCATGGCGTTGACGAACGAGATCTTCGTCGCCAGGAAGGAGTTGGCGGCCACCTTCACCAGTTCGGCGGTGGCGGGATCGGTGGTGATGCAGGGGGTGCCGGCGCGCAGCAGCGGTGCGTAGACCTCGCGCAGCACCCGCTCGGCGTGCGGCGAGGTGACCCCGAGGACCAGCCGGTCGGGGCTGAGCGTGTCCTTGATCGCGTGTCCCTCGCGCAGGAACTCCGGGTTCCAGGCCACCTCGGCGTCGACGCCGGACCGCAGCCGTGCGCTCACCCTGCGGCTGAGCGAGCGGGTGGTGCCCACCGGCACGGTCGACTTGCCGACGATCAGACTGTCCCGGGTCAGCAGGGGCGCCAGGGTGTCCGCCACCGCGTCGACATGGCGCAGGTCGGCGGCGAGGGAGTCGGCGCGCTGCGGCGTGCCGACGCAGACGAAGTGCACGTCGGCGAAGGCCGCGGCCTCCTGGGTCGAGGTGGTGAAGCGCAGCCGTCCGGCCTTGGTGTTCTGGGTCAGGAGCGCCGGCAGGCCGGGTTCGAAGAACGGCGCCTGCCCCGCCGCCAGCGCCTCGGTCCTGCTCCGGTCCGTGTCGACGCCGAGGACCTCGTGTCCGATCTCCGCCATGCAGGCGGCGTGCACGGCCCCGAGATATCCGGTGCCGATGACGGTCAACCGCATGAAGTTCTCCTGTCTGCTGGTCGCCGGCCCGGGGGTCAGCGGGTGTAGCCGTCCGGGTGGAGTTGCTGGAACCGCCAGGCGTCACGGCACATGGCGGCGAGGTCGCGGGTCGTGGTCCAGCCCCAGGCCGCGGCCACCGCGCTCGCGTCGGCGACGAGCGCGGCGACGTCGCCCGGCCTGCGGTCGACGACCTGGTGGGGGATCGGACGGCCGCTCGCCTCGGCGAAGGCCGCGACCAGGTCGAGCACGGAGGTGCCGGTGCCGGTCCCGAGGTTGAACACCCGCATGCCCGTGCGGTCGTCCAGGTGCTCCACGGCCACCCGGTGGCCCTCGGCGACGTCCATGACGTGGACGTAGTCCCGCACCCCGGTGCCGTCGGGCGTCGGGTAGTCGTCCCCGAAGACACTCAGCCGCTCCCGCCGGCCCACGGCGACCTGGGCGACGTACGGCATGAGGTTGCCGGGGACGCCTCGCGGGTCCTCGCCGAGCAGGCCGCTCGGGTGGGCTCCGACCGGGTTGAAGTAGCGCAGGGCGAGCACGCGCATCTGCGCCAGGTGGGCGCAGACGTCCTCGAGGATCCGCTCGCAGGTCAGCTTGGTGTGGGCGTAGGGGTTGGTGGGCGCCACGGGGCTGTGCTCGGTCAGCGGAACCGTCCGCGCGTCGCCGTGGACGGAGCACGACGAGGAGAAGACCAGCCGGTCGACCCGGTGGTCGCGCATGACCGACAGCAGGGTGCAGGTGCCGCCCACGTTGGTGTCGTAGTACTCGACCGGACGTGCCACGGACTCGCCGACCGCCTTGTGGGCGGCGAAGTGGATGACCGCGTCCACCCGGTGGGCGGCGAACACCTCCGTGAGCGCCCGCCGGTCGCGCACGTCGGCGCGGTAGGCGCCGGCGAGCGGGCGGCCGGCCGTCTTGGCGATGCGGTCGAGGACGAGGGGCGAGCTGTTGACGTGGTTGTCGACGACGACGACTTCGTAGCCGTGGGCGAGCAGTTCGGCGCAGGTGTGGCTGCCGATGAATCCTGCGCCACCGGTCACCAGGACCGTTTCGGGCATGGGGGCACCTCGGTTCGTCGGGGAGGGGGCGGGCGGGCGGCGTCAGCCGGTGACGAAGCCGCGCACGTAGAGGGGGAACAGCAGCAGGGCCCAGGCCAGCGGCAGCAGGGCGACGAGGCCGGCGGTCAGCGGCAGGGCGGCGGTCCGCGCCGCCCCGCGCAGGCCGACGCCCGCCGACCTAGCGGCCTCACGGATGTGCAGTGCGCCTACCGCGAGGGTCACCAGGCCGTAGCAGAGCGAGCCGAGGAGGCACAGGAACACATAGCCGACCGCCGGGCCGGTCAGTTCCCCGACCACGGCCGCCACCGACAGGACGACGGTGATCAGCAGGTAGGGCAGCATCAGGCGCAGCGGCAACGGCTCCAGGCCGTCGCGGGTCTTGGGCGTGACCTTGAAGACGACCTTCCTCGGCCGCATCCGCTGCACCAGCGCGGCCCCGGCTCCCCATGCCACGTACGGCCAGCGGGTCAGGCCGAACAGCCAGCCCTCCCAGCTGAGCAGCGGTGCGTCGACCGGCCGCAGCAGACCGCGCCGGCGCAGCAGCGCGGTGATCAAAACCAGGAAGAACGACATGGCCCAGAAGTGTCCGAGGAAGGACGGGTAGTCGACGTCGACCCACGGGACGCCCGTGACCGCGGCGACGGGGGGCAGCAGCAGACCGCCGGTGGTGGTCAGCGCCAGCAGCGGGTAGTACGACAGGGCGAACGCGAAGCGGAGCCTGAGCCGGCCGGGCATGCGGCGCAGATGCCGCGGGAGCATGCCGAGCAGCATCACCACCAGGCTCCGTGACCACTGGAACTCCTGGGTCACCATCGCGGCGAAGGTGAGGGGGCCGTCGCCGTGCGCCTCCGCGTCGATGGCGAAGGCGCCGTGCCAGCCCGCCGAGTTCAGCAGGAAGGTGGTCGAGAAGTCCTCGGCCAGCTCGGGCCCGAGTCCGCCGATGTCGCGCAGCGCCTGGGTCCGCACGGCGTAGTGGGAGCCGATGCACAGCGGGGCCAGACCGTCCGAGTGGCCCAGCTGCATCGGTCCGTGGAAGGTGGCCTCGCGGTGCAGCCGGCCGCGGGCCGACCAGGAGGCGCGGGCGTTGGCGTCGCACACGCTCGGGGCGGCGACGTAGCCGATGGCGGGGTCGGTGAACGGGCGTACCATCTCCGTCAGGTAGTGCGGCCTGGGCACGTGGTCGACGTCGAGCTGGGCCACCACGTCGTAGTCGCGGTATCCCCAGTGGTCGTAGAAGTGCGCGAGGTTGCCCTCCTTGCACCGGGTGCGGCGCGGCCAGACGTCCCGGTGGTACGACGGGACTCCGCGCCGGCACGACACGTGCACGCCGTTCGCCGCGCACCAGTCGAGGATCTCCAGGTCCGGGTCCTCGTCGCACAGCCAGACGTCGTAGGGGCGCGGGAAGTCCTGGCGCAGCATGGCGTCCAGGGTGGTGCGGGCTACCGGCCAGGGCTCCGAGGGTGCGCGGGTCACCACGAACGCGGTCCGCAGCGCGGGCACCCCGACGGCCGGGTCGAGGGTGCGCAGCCGCAGGACCGCGACGAGGAAGTACAGCGGCAGCAGGGACAGGTACAGCAGCAGCGCGCTGTTGACCGCGAACCCCAGCCAGCCGACCCGGTGCTCAGGACGCAGCCACCACTGCCAGAAGCAGCCGAGGGCGGCCAGCCAGCACACCGAGAGCAGGGCCACCGTCGCCCGGTCGGTCCACTGCAGGCGGGGGATCCAGGTGCCGGGGCGCGTCCGGAGCGCTCTGCGCGGCTCGGCGAAGAGCGGCCCGTCGGCCGGTGCCTCGACGACGTTGCCCGCCGAGAGGGTCCGCAGGTGCGCTCGCAGCGGGTCGGCGGCGGTGTCCGGCGGGCGGAGCGCGGTGTCGAGTGAGCCGCCGGCCATGAGGCCGGGGTCCGTCTGGGTCACGACGCGGCGGGGGTCGCGCCGAGCGGGCGGGGCCTGGCGGGGACGACGCCGTCCTGCTGCCCGCCGCGGATCGCGGCCAGCGCGGCGGTGAAGCCGTCGGGCCGGGCGGCGAACCAGTCCACCGTGCGTCGCAGGCCCTCCTCGATGCCGGTCTCGGGGATCCAGCCCAGGCGGGCGAACGCCCGGTCGATCACCGGCCGGCGGCGGGTGGGGTCGTCGACGGGGAGCGGATGGAACTGCACCTCGGCCCGGGAGCCCGTCAGGGTCAGTACCCGTTCGGCGAGTTCGAGGACCGTCAGTTCGACGGGGTTGCCGAGGTTCACCGGACCCGGTTCGTCGTGGTCGAGCATGGCGACGATGCCGCGCACCAGGTCGTCGACGTAGCAGAAGCTGCGTGTCTGCTTTCCGTCGCCGTAGACGGTCAACGGCTCTCCGGCGAGTGCCTGGACGACGAAGCTGGAGACGACCCGCCCGTCGTGCGGACGCATACGCGGACCGTACGTGTTGAAGATCCGGATGATTCCGGTGTTCGTCGCGCAGTGCGTCCGATAGGCCTGGGTGATGGCCTCGGAGAACCTTTTCGCCTCGTCGTAGACGCTGCGCGGTCCGATCGGATTCACATGGCCCCAGTACGTTTCGTCCTGCGGGTGCACTTCGGGGTCCCCGTACACCTCGCTGGTGGAGGCGAGAACGAAACGGGCGTCGTGCTGCGTGGCCAGTCGCAGGGCGTTCTCGGTGCCGCGGCTGCCCACGGCGAGCGTTTCCAGCGGACGCCCGAGGTAGTCGGGGGGCGAGGCGGGACTCGCCAGATGGGCCACCGCGTCGACGGTGCCCGGCACTCCGACCGAGCGGCTGACGTCGGTGCGGACGAGTGTGAAAGCGGGATTCCCGAGGAAGGGGGTGATGTTCGCGGGATCTCCGGTCGAGAAGTCGTCGAGACACACGACCTCGTCACCGCGACGCAGGAGCGCCTCGCAGAGATGCGACCCGAGAAAACCGCCGCCACCTGTCACGGCCACACGCATGAATTCTCCTGGATTCGCCGAGGGATTCCGTCGCTCCGTCCGGCGCAGGGCGGGTAGGGGCCGTTTGCCAGGACAGGAGATGGCCTTTACCAAGGCCGCGAATTCACCATATGAGCGTTAGTAGCACATTCCTAAGAATGGCGAGTCGGGCTGCGCCGATCGGCCGGTGGCGCGCGAGCGCGCGCGGCGGCCAAAAGCCCGCCACCGCCCGGCCACGGGGGCACGTCACGCCCGGGGGCTTTCACCCCTGGGCGTGACGGCACCCGCGTGCCGCGACGATCCGGTGCGCTGTTCCGGGCCCCGGTTCCGGGTTCTTCGCGGGTCCCTGCCGGGGCGTCAGCTCGCCTGCGGGGTTCCGCTGCCGGCGAGCACCTCCGGGCGCAGCAGCGCGGCCAGCTGCTCCGCGGGCAACAGGCCCTTCTCCAGTACCAGTTCGGCCACACCCCGGCCGGTGACGAGGGCCTCCTTGGCGATGTCGGTGGCGGCCGTGTACCCGATGTGCGGGTTGAGGGCGGTGACCAGGCCGATGGAGTTCTCCACGGTGGCCCGCAGCGCCTCGGTGTTGGCGGTGATGCCGTCCACGCAGCGCTCGGCGAGGGTCAGGCAGGCGCTCCGCAGGTGCGTGATGCTCTCCGACAGGGAGTGCAGGATGATCGGCTCGAACGCGTTCAGCTGGAGCTGCCCGGCCTCGGCGGCCATGGTGATGGCGACGTCGTTGCCGATGACCTCGAAGGCGACCTGGTTGACGACCTCGGGTATCACCGGGTTGACCTTGCCGGGCATGATGCTCGAACCGGCCTGCACCGGCGGCAGGTTGATCTCACCGAGACCCGCGCGCGGCCCTGACGACAGCAGGCGCAGGTCGTTGCAGCTCTTGGAGAGCTTGACGGCGATCCGCTTGAGCACGCCGGACATCTGCACGAAGGCACCGCAGTCCTGGGTGGCCTCGACGAGGTTGGCGGCGGTGACCAGCGGCAGGCCGGTGATGGCACTGAGGTGGCGGCGGGCTGCCTCGGCGTAACCCGCCGGGGCGTTGAGGCCGGTACCGATCGCGGTCGCCCCGAGGTTGATCTCGTGGATCAGCTCAACGGCCTCCGCCAGCCGGCTGCGGTCCTCGTCGAGCATCACGGCGTACGCCGAGAACTCCTGGCCGAGCGTCATCGGTACGGCGTCCTGGAGCTGGGTGCGCCCCATCTTCAGGACGTCCCGGAACTCGACGGCCTTGCGGGCGAAGGCGTCCTGGAGCACGGCCATGGCCTTGAGCAGCCCGCGCACCGCGAACACGGTCGCGATCTTGACGGCGGTCGGGTAGACGTCGTTCGTCGACTGGCCGAGGTTGACGTCCTCGTTGGGGTGCAGGTACTGGTACTGCCCCTTGGCATACCCGAGCAGCTCCAGTGCGCGGTTGGCGACGACCTCGTTGGCGTTCATGTTCGTGGAGGTGCCCGCGCCGCCCTGGATGACGTCCACCACGAACTGGTCGTGCAGCTTGCCCGCGCGGATCTCCCGGCAGGCGGCGACGATCACCGCCGACTTCGCGGGCTCCAGCAGCCCGAGTTCCTCGTTGGCGAGGGCGGCGGCCTCCTTGACGGCGGCCAGGGCGTCGATCAGGTGCGGGTAGGCGGAGATCGGGGTGCCGGTGATCGGGAAGTTCTCCGTCGCGCGCAGGGTGTGGACACCCCAGTACGCGTCGACGGGAACGTCCCGGTCACCGAGCAGGTCGTGTTCGCTTCGAACGGCGGCGCTCATGAGGGTGCGGTCCTTTGCGTCAGTAGGTCGGTGAATCGTCGGGCTGGTACGCCGACGGGGCGGGAGACCGGACAGGTCGACAGATCGACAGATCGTCACGTCGGCAGGCCGACGAGCAGCGCGCCGCCGCACACGGCGGGGTCCGGTGCACGGCCGGCACCGCCGAGGCGCCCCGGGCTCGCCCCGGGCTCCGGTTCCGGCCCGCGCCGCCGGGAGGCGAGGCACCGCGCGTCGCCTCGTACGCGGCTCAGGGGCAGGCCGTCAGGGCGAGCGGGTCCAGCGCGCGCACCGGGCTGACGCGGCCCACCGGCTCTCCTCCCCCGAGCAGCGGTTCGCCGGCGAACTCGGTGAGGAGCGCGGGGTCGACGCCGGCGCGGGCCAGCGCGGCCGCGGCGACCGGGATCCGGGCCCGGTCGGCGCCATCGGCGATCTTGACGGCGATCGCCCGGCCGTCGGGCAACGCGGCGACCTGGACGCCCTCGAAGCCGTCCTTGGCGAGCAGACCGGGGACGGCCCGCATCAGGGCGGCGACGTCCCGTCCGGAGCCGGAGGCCATCTCGGCGTGCTCCCGCATGGCGTCCGCAACCCGCGCCTCGGGGGTTCCCGGTGCGGCCGAGGCGATCCGGGCGGCGGCGCGGGCCAGGCCGTGCAGCGAGACGGAGAACAGCGGGGCGCCGCAGCCGTCGACCGTCACCCGGGCGATCCGCTGGCCGGTGAGGTCCTCGACGATCTCGGCGATCGCCTGCTGCAGCGGGTGGCCCGGATCCAGATAGTCCTCGAGGGACCAGCCGTTCAGCTTCGCCGTCCACAGCATCGCCGCGTGCTTGCCGGAACAGTTCTGGGCGAGCCGGGAGGGCGCGCGGCCCTCCCGGATCCAGTCGTCCCGGACGGCCGGGGCGAAGGGCATGTCCGGGACGTTGCGCAGGTCGGACTCGGCGAGACGGGCGAGTTCGAGGATCCGCCGGGTCCCCGCCAGGTGCCGTTCCTCACCGGAGTGGCTCGCCGCGGCCAGCGAGAGCAGGTCGCCGTCGAGCGGCAGCCCGGCCCGCAGCATGGCCACGGCCTGCACCGGCTTGAGGGCCGAGCGCGGATAGAACGCCGCCTCGATGTCGCCGAGCTGGAAGCGCACCTCGCCGTCGGCGCCGAGGACGACGACCGAACCGTAGTGGATGCCCTCGACGACCCCGCCGCGTATGAGGTGGGCGACGGGGGCGTGGAGGGGTTCGCGGACAAGGGGTGCGGCCGCGGGAGAACTGCTGTACATCACACTGCCTGGATCACTGGTGGGTGGGAGGGAACCGGTCCGCGGTTCACGCGTCGGCCCCGGTGGACTTGCGCGCCATGCGGCCGCGGATGCCGTACCAGCCCGCGACCAGCGCTGCGACGATCAGCGGCAGGCACAGCACGGTGGTGCGTCCGGCGCCGCCGTCGGCGTACATGAGGACCAGGACGGAGGCGAGGAAGGCCAGCGTCACGACTTCGGTCCAGGGGGAGCCCGGGAGCCGGTAGCCGGGCCGGGTCAGTTCGCCCTTCTGGGTCTTGCGCCAGAAGAGCAGGTGACAGAGCATGATCATGCCCCAGGTGGACAGGATGCCGATCGCCGCGAAGTTGAGGACGATCTCGAAGGCGTCGGCGGGGACCACGAAGTTCAGTCCGACGCCGAGCACACAGATTCCGCTGGTCAGCAGGATCCCGCCGTACGGCACCTGGCTCCGGCTCATCCGCGCGGTGAACCTCGGCGCGGAACCGCTCATCGCCATGGAGCGCAGGATGCGGCCGGTGGAGTAGAGACCGGAGTTGAGCGAGGACATGGCCGCGGTGAGGACGACCAGGTTCATCACCCCGCCCGCCGCCGGGACCCCGATGTGGGACAGCACGGTCACGAAGGGGCTCTCCCCCGCGTGGTACTGGTTCCAGGGCAGCAGCATCGACAGCAGGAGCACCGAGCCGACGTAGAACAGGCCCACCCGCCACATGATCGAGTTGATCGCCTTCGGCATGATCTTCTCGGGGTTCTCGGTCTCACCGGCGGCGACACCGACCAGCTCGACGGAGGCGTAGGCGAAGACGACACCCTGGATGATCAGCAGCATCGGCAGCAGACCGTTGGGGAAGACGCCGCCGTTGTCGCTGATCAGGGACGGGCCGGGGGCGTGGCCGTCGACCGGGTGCTGGGTGACCAGCAGGAAGATGCCGATGCACATGAAGACGACCAGGGCGCTGACCTTGACGATCGCGAACCAGAACTCCAGTTCGCCGAAGATCTTCACCGAGATCAGGTTCACCGTCAGCACCACGGCCAGGGCGATCAGCGCGATCACCCACTGCGGGATGTCGGAGAACATGCCCCAGTAGTGCGTGTAGGTGGCCACCGCGGTGATGTCGGCGATACCGGTGGTCGCCCAGTTCAGGAAGTACATCCAGCCCGCCGTGTACGCGCCCTTCTCGCCGAGGAACTCCCGGGCGTAGGACACGAAGGCGCCGGAGGACGGCCGGTACAGCACCAGTTCGCCGAGGGCACGCACCACGAGGAACGCGAAGACGCCGCAGACCGCGTAGGCGATGAACAGGGAGGGGCCGGCGTCGGCGAGCCGGCCGCCGGCGCCGAGGAAGAGGCCGGTGCCGATGGCTCCGCCGATGGCGATCATGTTGACGTGCCGTGACTTCAGGGACTTGCTGTAGCCCGCGTCTCCGGCGTCGATGTGACCGGACGATGGGCGCGTCTCGTCTTTGAGGTGCTGCTCGCTCACGCCTCGGGTCCGCCTTCCGTGGGGATGTCCGCGCGCGCGGGGCGCACGATGTCGGTGAGGGTCGTCTCGACGCGGTCGAGGTGATGGCTCATGGCCTCCACCGCGTCGTGCTCGCTGCCGTCGACCAGCGCCTCGACGATCGCCCGGTGCTCGCGGTTGGACTGCTCGCGACGGCCGCCCAGCTCGTTGAGGAAGGCCGACTGACGCGCCAGTGCGTCCCGGATCTCCTCGATGACCCGGCGGAAGACCGGGTTCTGGGCGGCCTCGGCCACGGCGAGGTGGAAGAGGGTGTCCATCGCGACCCACGCGGTGGTGTCCGTCTCCCGCTCCATGCGGTCGAGCAGATGGGCCAGGTGGTCGAGGTTCTCGGGGGTGCGGCGCAGGGCCGCGTAGCCGGCGACCGGGATCTCGATGTGCCGGCGCACTTCCAGCAGGTCGCTGGCCGCGTAGTCGCCGAAGGTGGGGTCCTCGACCGCGCTCGCCACCACGAAGGTGCCCTTGCCGGTCCGGGAGACCGTCAGGCCCATGGTCTGCAGGGCCCGCAGCGCCTCGCGGAGCACGGGCCGGGACACCTCCAGGCCGCGGCACAGCTCGGCCTCGGAGGGCAGCTTGTCGCCGATCGCGTACTCGCCGCGTTCGATGGCGCCGCGGAGGTGGCCGAGGACCGCTTCCATGGCGCTGACGCGCCGGGGAGCCCCGCCACCTGTCTGGCTGTCTGACAGGTTCACGAGAGCGATCCTGCGGGGTGCGGGACGCGGCTGTCAAGGCGCCAGGAAAGGAAACATTCACGGGGCGTGATGCATGAATCTCTGCATCACGCCCCGTGGCGGTACGGCGTACGGTCAGCTGTCGAGGGTGCCCGTGGCGAGCAGGCCGAGCAGCGCCGCGCCGATGACGATCCGGTAGATCACGAAGGCGTTGAAGGAGTGCTTGGCGACGAACTTCAGCAGCCAGGCGATGGAGGCGTAGGCGACCACGAAGGAGACGATGGTGCCGGCGGCCAGCGGCGCCGCACCCACGCCCGCGCCCAGGGCGTCCTTCAGCTCGTACAGGCCGGCGCCGGTCAGCGCCGGGATGCCGAGGAAGAAGGAGAGGCGGGTGGCGGCGACGCGGTCGAGGTCCAGGACGAGCGCGGTCGACATGGTGGCGCCGGAACGCGAGAAGCCGGGGAAGAGCAGGGCGAGGATCTGCGAGCAGCCGACCAGCATCGCGTCCTTGAAGGACGTGTCGTCCTCACCGCGCTTGTGCCGGCCCATCTGGTCGGCGCACCACATCACCACGGACCCGGCGATCAGCGAGCCGGCCACCACCCAGAGCGAGGCGAGCGGACCCTCGATCAGCGGCTTGGCGGCCAGGCCCACCAGGACGATCGGGATGGTCGCGTAGATCACCCACCAGGCGAACTTGTAGTCGTGGTGGTAACGCTCCTCGCGGTTGGTGAGACCGCGGAACCAGGCGGAGACGATGCGCCTGATGTCCTTGAAGAAGTACACGAGCACGGCGGCGATGGCGCCGACCTGGATGACCGCGGAGAACCCGACCACGGACTTGTCGTCGACGGGGATGTGCATGAGCCCCTCGGTGATCTTGAGGTGGCCGGTCGAGGACACGGGGAGGAACTCGGTCACCCCCTCGACGACTCCGAGGACGACGGCCTGACCGACAGAGATGGCGCTCATGGGATCCAGTTCTGGGGAGTTGGTCGACAGTGCTGTGGGCAGTCTTACTACGCCGGGGTGACCGGCACGTGCCTACGCCCACCCGGCCTGGGCGATCGACACGCCGGCGAAGGCCGCGCCGAGACCCAGCGCCACGCTCGCGACGGCGTTGGCGGCAGCGTAGAGCCCCGCACCGGTCTCGGTCAGCCTGAGGGTCTCGTAGGAGAAGGTCGAGTAGGTCGTCAGGCCGCCGCACAGGCCGGTGCCGAGCAGCAGCCTCAGATGCGGGTCCGTCGAGGAGCCGGTGATCAGGCCGAGGACCAGGCAGCCGACGAGGTTCACCACGAAGGTACCCCAGGGGAAGAGCGAGTCGTGCCGGGACTGGACGGCGCGGTCGGTCAGGTAACGCAGCGGTGCGCCGACCATGGCCCCGAGGGCGACCAACAGCCAGTTCACGACGGCCCCTCACCCTGGGTGCCCGCTTCGCCGGGTCCGGGGCGGCGGCCGGCATACCGGATGACCTCGCACTCGTCGAGGGTCACCATGCCCTCGCCGACGAGCTCGTCGAGCTGCGGCAGGAAGGCGCGGACGCGGTCCTCGGTGTCGACGACGACGATCGCCACGGGCAGGTCCTCGCTCAGCGACAGCAGCCGCGAGGTGTGGATGAGGGAGGAGGCGCCGAAACCCTCGATGCCGCGGAAGACGCTGGCGCCGGCCAGCCCGGCCGCGTGGGCCCGGTGCACGATCTCGCTGTACAGGGGCTTGTGGTGCCAGGTGTCGTTCTCACCGACGAACACGGTCAGGCGCAGGGCGCTGCCGGTCAGCCTCGTCATGGCCGCCTCCCCTTCAGGACCCGCCGGGTGGCGGTGGCGGCGAGCCACACCGCCGCGAGGGCCGCGCCCAGGGTCGCGGCGAGATAGGCCAGACCCGTGCGGGGACGGCCGTCGGCGACGAGCTTCTGGATGTCGACCGCGTAGGTGGAGAAGGTGGTGAACCCGCCGAGCACGCCGGTGCCGAAGAAGGGGCGCACCAGGCGGTGGGCGGCCCACACCTCGGTGATGACCACCATGAACACGCCGATCACGGCACAGCCGATGACATTGGTCCAGAAGGTCGCCCAGGGAAAGCCGCCGGAGGGGGCGGGCCAGGCCAGGGACCAGGCGTAGCGGGCGGTCGCGCCGAGCGCGCCGCCGAGCGCGACCACCGCGACCACGGGTGCCTGGGCACGCCGGGCCGACGGCCTCGCGGCGGCGGCCCGCACGCGCACGCTCTCGGCTTCGGGGGCTGTCATGGTGGTCCGTACGCTCCTGTTCGGCCCCGTCGTCTGATCAATGGCCGGGCCTCAGGGTACCGCCGGGCGTACCCGGGGGTCACTTCGTGGCGGGCGCCTCGCAGACCGCCACTCCACGCTCCCAGAGGCTGCCCAGCACCAGGTGGCCGCCGGTCTCGCAGACGCTGGTCACCATGCGGAAGCCGGAGCGGCGGCGGGCGAGGTGGTGGACGACCTCGCCCCCGTCGTCGACGGCCAGGACGCCGGCGTGGCCGGTCGGCCGGAAGGGGGCGTGCACGGCGGCCCGGGCGGCGGCGCCGCGGACGGCGGGCGGGGTGCGGTGCAGGAGCTCCAGCGGAGGCACCCGGGGGCCCGCGAGGGCGACCCAGATCGGGCCGTCGGCGCGGGCGGTGCCGGCGGCGCGGGCGCGCCAGAGGTTGTCCGGCATGCCCGGGAGGTCGGCGAAGGGTTCGCGGCGGCCCGCCCGGGGGCCGGTGAGCCAGTACCGGGTCAGCCGGCAGGAGCCGGTCTCCGCGACCACCAGGAAGGAGCCGTCGGCGCCTGGCACCAGGCCGTTGGCGAACTGCAGCCCCTCCAGGAGCACTTCGGGGGTGTCGCTGCCGGGCGCGAGGCGCAGCAGGCGGCCGGTGCCGGTGTGTTCGACGATGTCGCCGATCCACCGTCCGAGGGGGTGGCGGCGGCTGGAGACGGTGAAGTACACGCTGCCGTCGGGCAGGGCGACGGCGTTGCTGCAGAACCGCAGCGGCTCTCCCGCCACCAAGTCCGCGAGGACGCGTACGACACCGTCGGCGGGGTCGATGCGCAGCAGGCCGAGTTCGGCGTCGCACACCAACAGCTGCCCGTCCGGCAGGAGTTCGAGTCCGAGCGGGCGGCCGCCGGTCTCGGCGACCACCTCGGTGCGGGCCCGGGCCGGGTCCGTGAGGTGCCACAGGCGCACGACGCGTCCGTCCTCCAGCCCGGTCAGCACCCGGCCCTCGGGGTCGGCGACCACGTCCTCCGGGCCGCGCCCGCCGAGGGCGAGGTAGTGCAGGGGGACGAGGGGGGCGGTGCGGCGCGTGCGGGCCGCTCCCCCCGGCGGGCGGCTCACCAGCCCTTCTCGAAGAAGCGGGCCACTTCGGCGATGCGGATCTCGTCGCGCTGGTAGTAGGTGCGGCGGCCGATCCTGTGGGTGCGCAGCAGGCCGAGGCCGGTGAGGAGGGAGAGGTGGGTGTCGGCGACGCGTGGCGGCACACCGAGCTTGGCGGCGACGGCCCGGGCGGTGACACCGTCCTCGGCGGGGCGGCGGTGACGCCGTGGCGGGAAGTGCGCGGTCGGATCCTTGAGCCAGTCCAGGATGTCCATGCGCGTACCGCTCGTGGGCGTCCTCAGCATGTCTGTCGCCTCCGTCCCGCTCTGCCCCGGTTCTCCTCGTACCCCGTCTGCCCACTGTCCCGCGGTCGACGCCCTCGTGTACGGCACTCGGGGCTCGTTGTCCGGTACCGAACCGCCGTGCGGGAAGCGGCCGGCGCCGCGGAGGCCGTGGCAGGACGCGGAAGGGCCCGGCCGTCCCCTTACGGCCGGGCCCGGTCGGTGGCGGCTCAGCGGTGGCCGAACCACGACATGGAGGACAGCGCCCTGTCGTCGTACCCGAACAGGGCCTGGTTCTCCCAGCCGTTGCCGGAGGTGGCGTCGGTCGGGTCCCAGCCGTTGCCGTTGACGGCGGTCCAGGTCGCCTCCCAGTAGAAGACGCCGAGGCCGCGGCCGTTCGGGACGGCCTCCACGACGGAGGCCACGTCGTTCATCCAGCGGGTCTGGCCGGCCGTGGTCGCCGGGTAGCCGGCGACCAGTTCGCCGGTGGTGTCGATCTGGTTCTCCAGCGAGTCGTCCTGGGCCAGGGTGAACGGGTAGGCGGTCTCGGCGATGAAGACCGGCTTGCCGTAGCGGGCGGCCGCGTCGTCCAGGGTGGTCTGCGCGGCCGCCAGCGAGCCGTGCCAGTAGCCGTAGTACGACAGCCCGATCACGTCGTAGTCGATGCCGTACGTCTTGGCGTTGTCGAACCACCAGCGGACGGTCGCGTCGTCACCGGCGTTGGCCAGGTGCAGCGCGACCTTGGTGCCGGAGGAGACCGCCTTGGCCGCGCTGTAGCCGGAGTTGATCAGGCCGGCCAGCTGCGGCCAGTTGTCGGTGGAGCCCTCGGACCACAGCATTCCGCCGTTGATCTCGTTGCCGACCTGGACCATGTCGGCCGTGGTGCCCTGGGCCTTGAGCGCGTTGAGCACGTCGTACGTGTGGTTGTAGACGTCCGTCTTCAGCCGGCTGTAGCTGTGGCCGGACCAGGCGGCGGGCTTGTTCTGCTTGCCCGGGTCGGCCCAGCTGTCCGAGTAGTGGAAGTCGACCAGCAGCTTCATGCCGGCCGCCTTCACGCGCCTGGCCATCGCCAGCACGTGCGCCTTGTCGTTGAAGCCGTCGGCCGGGTCGACCCAGACCTTCAGGCGCGCGTAGTTCATCCCGGCGTTCCTCAGGATGGTGACCGCGTCACCGGTGCCGCCGGAGGCGGTCCGGTAGACACCGCCCTTGGCCTCGCTCTTGGCCAGCGAGGAGATGTCCGCGCCCTTGACGGCGAGGCCGGTCCTGCCGGGGGTGAAGCTCAGGTCGTCGACGTTGATCCAGTTGCCCGCGTTGGCGTCCGAGTCGATGCTGATCGTGCACTGGTTGCCGGTCACCGCTACGGAGGTCACGACGCGGACCCAGCCGCTGGCGGACACCGGTATGTCGGTGCGCTGTTCCGGACTGCCGCAGTTCTTCAGGGCCAGGTAGGCGGAGTTCTGTCCGCCGCTGGAGCGGACCCAGGCGGTGAGGGTGTAGTTGCCGTTGGCCAGGCCGGACAGGTACTGGTACGTCTCCACCTTGTAGGCGGAGGACGAGTACTGGCTGAGGCGGTAGTTCCCGCTGTGGCCGCCGGACTCGGTGTAGGAGGCGCCGGTGTCGCCGTACTCGGACCAGCCGGCGGGCGCGGCCACACCGGTGCCGTCGGACTCGAACCCGCCGTTGGTGAGGGTGCCGGCCGCGTGGGCGGTCTGCGCGGGCAGGGCGGTGAGGGCGAGGCCGGCCGCGAGCGGCGGCAGCAGTGCCCTGATGGTGCGTCTGGGATGGAACATCATCGTCCGTCGTCCCTTCGACGTAACTGGGGTTGGGGGTGTCCTCGGCAGGGGAGGACGAGACCCCTCCGCCCGCGGCTCCAGCGGCTCGCACGGGCGGAGGGGAGCCGGCTCAGCCGTCGAGTCGGACGACCCGGACGGCTCCCGCGGGCACCGGCAGGCGGCCCGCGGCGCGTTCACCCGTCAGCAGCTCGGTGCCGGGTGTCTCCAGCGGCACCTTGACGTCCGCGGCGGTGTGGTTGATCACGAACAGGAAGGTGCGGCCGCCCGGCTCGTCCGTGCGGCGCACCACTTCGACGTCCCGGGGCAGATCCGCGCGGGGCGCGAGCCGCGCGTCCCGGGCGGCACGGTCGAGCACCTCGTCGAGGCCGTGGGTGTCGAGGCGGGTGGAGACGTACCAGGCGGTGCCCCGGCCGAGCCGGTGCCGGGTGACGGCGGGACGCCCGGCGGTGAGTCCGTCCGCGTACGTCCACACCGTCTCGGCGCCGCGCGGCACCACGAACTCCGTCCACACGTCGCCGGTCAGCTCCGGGTCCCCGGGGCCGGTGACGCGCACCCGCTGGTTGCCCAGCAGCGGCGAGAACTCCTCGACGGTCAGGCCCAGCACGTCCCGCAAGGGGCCCGGATGGGCACCCTCGTGCACGGCGTCGTGCTCGTCGACGATGCCGGAGAAGTAGGACACGACGAGGGTGCCGCCGTTCTCCACGTACTCCCTGAGGTTGTTCCCGGCCGCCTCCGTCATCAGGTACAGAGCCGGTACGACGACAAGGGGATAGGCCGACAAGTCGGCTTCCGGGTGGGCGAAGTCGACGGTGAGGTGGCGGTCGTAGAGGGCCTCGTAGAAGGAGTCGGCGCGCTCGCGCGGGTCGTGGTCCTCGGTGGGGCGCCACTGGAGGTTCTGCGCCCACCAGGACTGCCAGTCCCACAGGAGGGCGACGTCGGCCCGGGTACGGGTCCCGGCGATCTGGCTCAGCGCGTCGAGGGAGGCGCCCAGCTCGACGACCTCGCGCCACACCCGGGTCTCGGTGCCGCCGTGCGGGAGCATCGCCGAGTGGAACTTCTCGGCGCCGCGCCGGGACTGGCGCCACTGGAAGAACATGGCTCCCTCGGAGCCCCGGGCGACATGGGCGAGGGAGTTGCGGGCCATCTCGCCGGGGGCCTTGGCGGGGTTGCGGGGCTGCCAGTTGACGCCCGAGGTGGAGTGCTCCAGGAGCAGCCAGGGGGCGCCGCCCGCCACCGAGCGGGTGAGGTCGGCGGCCATGGCGAGGTTGACGTGGGTGCGGCGGCCGTCGGTGATCAGGTAGTGGTCGTTGGTCACGAGGTCGACCTCGCGGCCCCAGGCCCAGTAGTCCATGGAGTCGCACTGGCTCAGCGCGGTCATGAAGTTGGTGGTGACCGGGACGCCGGGTGAGAGGCGGTGCAGGATGTCCCGCTCGGCGCGGAAGTTCTCGCGGATGGTGGCGTCGGCGAACCGCTTGTAGTCGAGCGCCTGGCCGGGGTTGCCGACCGTGGGCGTGGCACGCGGCGGGTTGATCTGCTCCAGGTCCGTGTAGCGCTGGCCCCAGAAGGCGGTGCCCCAGGCCTCGTTGACCGCCTCGACGCCGCCGTGGGTGTCCGTGAGCCAGCGGCGGAAGTGGGCGGCGCAGGAGTCGCAGTAGCAGGCCGAGACGGGGACGCCGTACTCGTTGTGCACGTGCCACATCGCCAGCGCCGGGTGGTCGCGGTAGCGCTCGGCGAGCCTGGTGGTGATGCGGGCGGCGGCGTCGCGGTAGTCGGCGTTGCTGTGGCAGATGGCGCCGCGCGAGCCGAACTCGTAGCGCACGCCCTCGGCGGTCACCGGCAGGGCCTCGGGGTGGGCCCGGTAGAACCAGGCCGGCGGCACCACCGTGGGGGTGCCGAGGTCGACGCGGATGCCGTTCTCGTGCAGCAGGCCGAGGATCCGGTCCAGCCAGCCGAAGTCGTACACGCCGGGCGAGGGTTCCAGCAGCGCCCAGGAGAAGATCCCGACACTCACCATCGTGACGCCGGCCTCGCGCATCAGCCGGACGTCCTCGTGCCAGACGCTTTCCGGCCACTGCTCGGGGTTGTAGTCCCCACCGAAGGCGAGCCTGGTCAGGCCCCTGGGGGTGGTCTCCGGCATGGATCTCTCCCGGGTATCGATCATTTGGGAACGTGCACACACATGACCAGCGGCACGAGCCCAACATAACCGCACAGCAACAACCATTGACAAGTGTCCGGGAAGTTTCTCTACTGTGAACGCTCACAGAAGCATGGCACGGTCTCGCGACGGGCGGGACCCGGCCGTGTGAACGTGCACATCTGCATGGCAGGTCTCCGCAGCAGGCGGGGACCCAGGTCAGGGGAGAGATCCATGCCGCACACGAAGCGCCGCCGCCTCGTGACAACCGCCGTAGCCGTCTCGCTCGGCGCCACCGCCCTCGCCGCCTGCGGCTCGTCCGACGACAGCAAGGCCGAATCCGGTCCGGTCTCGCTGACGTACTGGACCTGGACGCCCGGCATGGACAAGGTCGTGGACCTGTGGAACAAGGGCCCGGGCAAGAAGGACCAGATCACCGTCACGGTGAAGAAGCAGGCGTCCGGCGACACGCTGGTCACCAAGATCCTCACCGCGCACAAGGCGAAGAAGGCCCCCGATCTGGTGCAGGCCGAGTACCAGGCGCTGCCGACCCTGGTCAGCAACAACGCGCTGGCCGACATCTCCAAGGAGGTCGGCCGGATCAAGGGCGAGTTCGCCGACGGCGTCTGGCAGCAGACCACACTGGGCACGGACGCGGTCTACGCGGTGCCGCAGGACATCGGCCCGATGATGTTCTACTACCGCCAGGACCTCTTCAAGAAGTACGGCCTGAAGGTCCCGGCCACCTGGGACCAGTTCGCCCAGACCGCCCGTGACCTGAAGAAGAAGGCCCCGGACAAGGACCTGACCACGTTCTCCGCCAACGACTCCGGTCTCTTCGCGGGCCTCGCCCAGCAGGCCGGCGCCAAGTGGTGGACCACCTCCGGTGACAAGTGGAAGGTCGCCATCAACGACGCGGCCACCCAGAAGGTCGCCGGCTTCTGGGGCGGCCTGGTCAAGGAGGGTGCCATCGACAACCAGCCGATGTACACCCCGGCCTGGAACAAGGCGCTCGACACCGGCAAGCAGATCGCCTGGGTCAGCGCCGTGTGGGCGCCGGGCACGCTGACCACCGCCGCGCCGGACACCAAGGGCAAGTGGGCCATGGCCCCGCTCCCCCAGTGGTCCCTGGACAAGGACGTCACCGGCAGCTGGGGCGGCTCCTCGACCGCCGTGACCACCGACTCCCCGCACCAGGCCGCCGCCGCCAAGTTCGCCGCCTGGCTGAACACCGACGGTGACGCGCTCAACGCCCTGGCCAAGGACAGCGGCATCTACCCGGCCTCCACCTCCGCCCAGCTCAGCGGCGCCTTCTCCAACCCGCCCGCGTACTTCTCCAACCAGGCCGACTTCTACACCCAGGCCGCCGACATCGCGAAGACCACCGCGCCCTCCGCCTGGGGGCCGAACGTGAACGTCGCCTACACCTCCTTCAACGACGCGTTCGGTGCCGCCGCGAAGAACAAGTCGGACTTCGTGGCCGCCCTGAACAAGATGCAGGACGACACGGTCGCCGACATGAAGAAGCAGGGCTTCGGGGTCTCCCGGTGACCAGCCCCGCCGGCCGGAAGGCGTACGGGGTCAAGGGGGCCCCCTACGTCTTCCTCCTCCCCGCCACCGTCCTCTTCGCCCTCTTCTTCGCGCTCCCCATCGGGTACGCGGTCTGGCTCAGCTTCCGCAAGGTGCACGTCTCCGGCCTCGGCCTGGGCGCCGGTGCGCGGGACGAGGTCTGGGCCGGCCTCGAGAACTACACCCAGGCCTTCCAGGACAGCGAACTGCTGCACGGCGCCCTGCGGGTGCTCGGCTACGGCTGCATCGTGATCCCCGTGATGCTGGGCCTGGCCCTGCTGTTCGCCCTGATGCTGGACAGCGACAAGGTGCGCCTCGCCCCGTTCACCCGGCTCGCGATCTTCCTGCCGTACGCCATCCCCGGCGTCGTGGCCGCGCTGCTGTGGGGCTTCCTGTACCTGCCCGACGTCAGCCCGTTCTACTACCTGCTGCAGAAGCTGCACCTGCCGCAGCCCAACCTGCTGGACGGCGGCCCGCTCTACCTCGCCCTGTCGAACATCGCGGTGTGGGGCGGCACCGGCTTCAACATGATCGTCATCTACACCGCGCTGAAGGCCATTCCGGCCGAGGTGTACGAGGCGGCCACGCTGGACGGCGCCACCCCGACGCAGATCGCCCTGCGGATCAAGATCCCGATGGTGGCTCCCTCGCTGGTGCTGACCTTCTTCTTCTCGATCATCGCGACGCTCCAGGTGTTCAACGAGCCGACCACCCTCAAGCCGCTCACCAACTCCGTCAACACGACGTGGAGTCCGCTGATGAAGGTGTACCAGGACGCCTTCGGCCGCAACGACGTCTACTCGGCCGCCGCCGAGGCGACGCTGATCGCCCTGGTCACCCTGGTCCTTTCCTTCGGGTTCCTCCGGGCCGCGAACCGCCGTAACAAGCAGGAGGCAGCAGCACGATGAGTTCTCTTGCCGTCCGCAAGGTCGCCCCGACCGCGGGCACCGCACCCGGGACCGCCCAGGGCCCGCCGCTGCGCCGCCGGATCGCCCTGGTCCCGACGATCACCCTGCTGCTCGGCGCGATCTACACGCTGCTCCCGGTGGCCTGGGTGGTGGTCGCCTCCACCAAGTCCGGCAGCGAGCTGTTCTCCACCTTCACCTTCCTGCCGGGCAGCGGTCTGGCGAGCAACATCAAGGAACTGAGCGCCTACCGGGGCGGCATCTACTGGAAGTGGATGGGCAACTCCGCCCTGTACGCCGGTCTCGGCGCCCTGGTGTCGACCGCCGTGTCGGCGTTCAGCGGCTACGCGCTGGCGACCTACCGCTTCAGGGGCCGCGAGTCGGTGTTCAACGTCCTGCTCGCGGGCGTCCTGATGCCGCCGGTGATCCTCGCCATCCCGCAGTACCTGCTGCTGGCGAAGGCCGACCTCACCGACTCCTACCTGTCGGTCCTGCTGCCGCAGATCCTCTCCCCGTACGGCGTCTACCTCTCGCGCATCTACGCGGCCGCCGCCGTCCCGGGTGACGTGGTCGAGGCGGGCCGGATGGACGGGGCGAGCGAGTGGCGGATCTTCACCCGGATCGCGCTGCCGATGATGATCCCCGGCATGGTCACGGTGTTCCTGTTCCAGTTCGTCGCGGTGTGGAACAACTTCCTGCTGCCGTACATCATGCTGAGCGACGACGAGAAGTTCCCGCTCCCGCTCGGTCTGTACACCCTGCTGGAACAGGGCGCCAACACCCCGGCGCTGTACACCCTGGTGATCACCGGTGCCGGTCTGGCGATCCTGCCGCTGATCGCGCTCTTCCTGGTCGTCCAGCGGTTCTGGAGCCTCGACCTGCTCTCCGGAGCCGTAAAGTCATGACCATGAGCAATACGGGGGGCCGGCGCAGACCGCCGACGATCCACGACGTGGCGCGCGAGGCGGGCGTCTCCCGCGGCACCGTCTCACGTGTGCTCAACGGCGGCCACTACGTCAGCCCCACCGCCCAGGAGGCGGTGAACGCGGCGATCCGCAAGACCGGGTACGTCGTCAACCGGCACGCCCGCTCGCTGATCACCGGACGGTCCGACTCCGTCGGTTTCCTGCTGACCGAGCCGCAGGAGCGGTTCTTCGAGGACCCCAACTTCAACGTGCTGCTGCGCGGGTGCACCCAGGCCCTGGCCGCGCACGACGTGCCGCTGCTGCTGATGCTGGCCGGCACCGAGGACGAACGGCGGCGCATCACGCGGTACATCACGGCCGGACACGTCGACGGGGTGCTGCTGGTCTCCAGCCACTCCGGGGACCCGGTCGCCGAGGAACTGCGGGAAGCGGGCGTGCCGCTGGTGGCCTGCGGCAAACCCATCGGCCTCGGTTCGAAGGTGAGTTACGTGGCCGCTGACGACCGCGACGGCGCCCGGGACATGGTGCGCCATCTGCTGTCGCTGGGCCGGCGCCGGATCGGCGTGGTCACCGGCCCGCTGGACACCCCGGGCGGTGTGGAGCGGCTCGCCGGCTACAAGGAGGTGCTCGCCGAGGCGGGCGTCGAGGCCGACGAGCGGCTGATCGTCTCCGGCGACTACAGCCGGGCCAGCGGCGAGGCGGGCGCGGAACGGCTGCTGGCCCAGGCCCCCGACATGGACGCCGTGTTCGTCGCCTCCGACCTGATGGCGCAGGGGGTGCTGGCCGCGCTGCGGCGGGCCGGGAAGCGGGTGCCGGACGACATCGCCGTCGGCGGTTTCGACGACTCCCCGGCGGCGACCGCCGCCACCCCGGCCCTGACCACCATCCGGCAGCCCTGGGACCGGATCAGCGCCGAGATGGTGCGGGTGCTGCTGGCCCAGATCGGCGGCGAGGACCCGGCGGCGGTGATCCTGCCGACGGTGCTGGTGCGCCGCGAGTCCACCTGACCGGGCGGACCGGGCCGGTCAGCGCTCGCCCGGTCTGACCGGCCCCGTCTCGTAGGCGAGGACGACCGCCTGGGCCCGGTCGCGCAGGGCGAGCTTGGCGAAGATCCGGGCCACGTGGGACTTGATCGTGGCCTCGCTCAGGGTGAGCTGCGCGGCCAGCTCCGTGTTGGACAGGCCGCGGCCCATCAGGGTGAGCACCTCCAGTTCACGGGGCGTGAGGGCGGCGAGGTCGGCCGGCACGGAGGGGGGCCGGCCGGCCTCGGCCGCGTACCGCTCCACCAGACGCCGGGTGATGGACGGGGCCGGCAGCGCGTCGCCGGTGTCGACCAGGCGCATGGCGGCGGCCAGGTGTTCCGGGGTGACCCGCGGCAGGTGACGGTGGTGACGTGACCTCCATGGCGGTGCTCGGCGCGGTGGGTTCCCTGCTCGACGTTCCGCTCGGCATGGCCGCCCACCAGCTGGTGGTGCCCCGGACGGCGGCGGCCGTCGACATCACCCTGCCGTCGTACATGACGGACGTCTGGCACGCCCCGCAGCTGGCCCTGCCGGCCCTGGCCGGAGTGGTGATCGCGGTGCTCGGCGCGCTCGTACCGGCCCGGCGGGCGGCCCGGCTGACCGTGGCGGAGGTGCTGCGCAGCGAGTGAGGCCGGGGGGCGGGATGTGCCCGGGGGGAAGCCCGCGCCGCAACCGGTCAGGATCGGAGAAGCGGTGGCGGGCTCCCCCGTCCTAGCGTGAGGGCACCGGCGCGAACGCGTCGGCGCACGCACCTCGAAGGAGTGAGTTCCATGACCGCAGGCGTCCAGACGATCATCTACCCCGTCAAGGACCTGGCAGGGGCCAAGGCGCTGTTCACCACCCTGCTGGGCGTCGAGCCGTACGCGGACGAGCCCTACTACGTCGGCTTCAAGGCCGCCGGGCAGGACGTCGGTCTCGACCCGAACGGGCACTCCAAGGGCATGACCGGGCCGGTGCCCTACTGGCACGTCACCGATCTCCGCGAGCGGCTCGCGGCCCTGGTGGAGTCGGGTGCCGAACTGCTCCAGGACGCGCAGGACGTGGGCGGCGGCCGGCTGATCGCCTCGGTGAAGGACGCGGACGGCAACCTGGTGGGGCTGCTCCAGGACCCGGCCTCCTGAACCCGTACGACTGCTTGCACCCGCACTAGTTGCACACTCAACGAATGGCCGGATCGGTGCTACGGTGCGGGTATGGCAGTCAAGACGGCCGGCGCGCGGCTGGAGGCACAGTGGCGGGACATCCTGTCGGTGCACGCGCGCACGATGTGCGAGATCGACCGCGTCCTGCATCCGCACGGCCTGGGCGCGAGCGACTTCGAGGTGCTGGACATCCTTGCCTCCGAGTCGGCCCGGGAGGGTGACCAGTGCCGGGTGCAGAACCTGGTCGGACGGGTCCATCTCAGCCAGAGCGCGCTGTCCCGGCTGATCGGGCGGCTGGAGAAGGACGGCCTGGTCGAGCGGTCGGTGTGCGCGGAGGACCGGCGCGGGGTGTGGGTGACCCTCACCCGCAGGGGCCGCGAGCTGCACGGCGAGGTACTGCCGCTGCAACGCGCGGTACTGGAGCGCATGCTGACAGCGGCCCCAGGCCGGAGCTGACCCGGGCCCCCCGGCCCCGTCCCGGTCCCTCCGCCGGAGCGGCCGGAGCCGGCCCGGCCCCGTTCAGAGCGCCGACTCGGCGCCGTCCGGCAGGACCTCGATCCCCATCCCGGCCACCCGCGCGCGGGCCGGGGAGGCCGGGTCGAGCAAGGGGTTCGTGTTGTTGAGGTGGGTGTAGATCCGGCGCGGGCGGGGGTGGCGGGCCAGCGCGGCCAGGGTGCCGGACGGCCCGGTGACCGGCAGGTGTCCCATGGCCGCCTGCCCGGAGCGCGCGCCCACGGCCGTGCCCATCTCGTCGGCCGCGTAGAAGGTTCCGTCGAGCAGCACGCAGTCGGCCTCGGACAGCAGTTCGTCCAGCCCGGGCGTCCAGACACCGACACAGGGCGCGTACACCAGGACTCCGCCGGTGGCCAGATCCTCCACCCGGTAGGCCGTCACCCAGGCGTCGGCGGGCCGCGCCATGGCCGCCGGCAGGTACTTGGGTGTCTTGGCGCCCACCGGGCGGGCCGTGACGACCAGCCCGCCGGCCAGCACGAATCCGCCGTCGGACAGACTGTCGGTCCAGGTCCAGGGGGCGTAGCGGTCCAGGGCCGCGCGGACGGGGGCGAGCGCGGCGAGGACCGGCGCCGCCGCGTAGATCCTCAGGCCGGGCGCCCCGCGCAGCACGGTCAGGCCCGTGACGTGGTCGGCCTCGGCATCGGTGAGCAGCACACCGCGCAGCGGGCTCTGACGGGGGCCCGGGCCGGGCCGCAGCGCGGGGGTGGCGGTGAGCTGGGTGCGCAGGTCGGGCGAGGCGTTGAGCAGCCACCAGTCGCGTCCGTTGCCGGTGACCGCCGCGCCTTCCTGCGTACGGGAGGGCAGTGTGCCGTCCCGGGCGGCCGTGCACAGGGCGCAGGCGCAGTTCCACTGCGGGAAGCCGCCCCCGGCGGCGGTGCCCAGCAGGACGACCCTCACGAGCATCCGCTCCTTCGCCCTCGCCCGGTCCCTCCGCTGGGACCTTCCCGTCCTCGGCGCCCGGACTACCTGTCGGCGGGGGGCAGTTCCGGCCGATCTTCGCCGGGTCTCCGGTCCATGGGGCGCCGGGGCGGGATGGGGCTGCCCGGGAAGTCGCGGGGGCCGGTCCACAGGCCGGGCACGGCGTCGCAGCGCCGGCACAGCTCGTAGGCGAGGGACTCGTAGTTCACCCGCCAGCCCTGGAAGTGCGGCCATGCCTCCTTGCTGGTCCGCTCGGCCCGGAAACCGGCCGCCTCCAGCAGCGCGACCGCGGCGTCGAACTCGGCGAAGGTCAGCCGGACCGGGCTGTCCGGGGCCGGATCGGGGTCGAAGGGCAGCCGCAGCGCGCGGGCGATGTCACGCAGGGCGGTGAAGCCGGCGCGCAGCACCAGGCGGGCCTCCGGCGGGGCCGGGCGGGGGGTGAGCGCGAGCTGCAGGGCGGCCGCGTCCATGACGGCGACCAGGCCGACCAGCCAGCTGCGGTGCGGGCGCGGGGAGCGGAAGGTCAGCAGGACGGGGTACGTGGAATGGCTCTCGCCCATGTCGGAGGCGAGCCGCTCCCAGGAGCGGTACAGCTCCGGCAGGGCGGTCTCGGTGTCGACCAGCCACTGCCGGGCCAGGATCTCCGGGCCCCAGGCGGGCTCGCCGGCCCGGGACTGCAGGAGGGTGACCTCCAGTTCGCGGCGGTTGTAGGCGGCGTAGAGGGTCGGCAGGTAGGCGATCTGCAGGGCGATGACGACGGGGCCGGTGGCCGCGGCGACGAAGTCGAGGGCGGACAGTCGCAGCCGGTCGCCGCCGGCGAAGCCGAGGGTGAAGAGGCTGGAGCCCGCCTCCCGGAAGGCGGTGTGCCAGGAGAGCGGGGACAAGGCGTACAGCAGCAGCCCGAAGGCCAGCAGGGCGCCGCCGAGCCAGCTGGTGAGCATGCCGATCAGCACCAGCGGGGCGAGCCAGGTCTGGGCGCGGTCCACCGCCTCGTAGCCACCGCGGAGACTGGCCAGCCTCAGCAGCCTGCGCAGGGTCCACCACAGGCGGAACACCAGCGCGGAGTAGAGGCCGCGGGGCACCACCAGGGTGCGCAGGACACTGCTGAGGACGAGTGCCAGCACCAGTCCCCCGGCCAGGCCGGCGATCCATTCCATGCGGTCATTGTGTCCCGCGGTGCTCCGCGGATCGCCGCGAGGACGAGCGGGGGCCCGGCGCCGTCCGGCGCCGGCCGGTTACCGTGCCAGCAGGGTGCGCACCCCCTCCGAGGTGAGGGTCAGGGCGTGGGATGAGCTGCCGTCGATGGCGAGCGAGAGGTTTTCGTCCGGCCACTGCGAGGCGAGGGCGCCCAGCGGCACCAGGCGGTAGCGGGAGACGAACGGCAGCAGGTCGGCCATCGTCCCCTCCGAGGTGAACACGGGGACGACCGGCTCGCCTCCGGGCTGTTCCAGCACGGGCAGGGCGACCGCCGAGGGGTCGGCGGACGTGTCCCCGGCGTCGTCCGGCACCGGGACGAGCACGTCGCTGTGGGCGAGCGCGTCCAGTGCGGCCTGGTCCTCGGCGTTCTCGGCCAGCGCGTCGAGCGCCCGCTGGGCCGGCGTCGGAAGGTCGTCGTGTGCGGGTGTCTCCATGGCAGATCCCCAGGTAGCGGCGGTCTTACGGTCCGCCCGGAGCCGTGGGCACCGGGTGTGCTCCGGCTCGCGTACCCGGTCGGGGCCGGGCCATGCGCACGGGCTTCCCGGCTCGTACGCCCAGCGCCGCCACGGCGCCCACGCGGTGCCTCCGCGAGGGCGTCACCTAGAAGGCTCATGAAGATCTTGCGGTCGGTGCCGCTCACGTCGGGCCCGGGCGTCCGCGCCCGCGCTTCACCGGCCGAGGAGTTCGGCGAACCGCTCGGCACCGACGTTTCCTCCGGAGAGGATGACGCCGACCCGGCGCGGCAGGGCGTCGACGCGGTGGGCGAGAAGCGCGGCCAGGGCGCTGGCGCCGCTCGGTTCGAGGACGGTCTTCAGCCGTTCGAAGGCGAACCTCATCGCGTCCCGGAGGTGATCGTCGCCGACCAGTGAAATCCCGTCCACCAGAAGGCGGTTGACGGAGAAGGTGAGCTCCCCGGGGATGTCCGCGGCCTGACCGTCGGCGATCGTACGGGGCAGCGGAACGGACACGCGCCGGCCCGCCTCCAGGGACCGCTTGGTGTCGTCCCCGGCCTCCGGCTCGACTCCGACGACCCGGATCGCGGGCAGCAGCGCCTTGGCGGCGGTGGCACAGCCGGCGATCAGCCCGCCGCCCCCGACCGGGACGACCAGGGCGTCCAACTCCCCCACTTCCTCGATGAGTTCGAGGGCGGCCGTGCCCTGCCCGGCGATGACGTGGGGATGCTCGTACGGGGGGATCAGCGCCAGGCCGCGTTCGGCGGCGAGGGCCTCGCCGATGGCCACCCGGTCCTCGGTGCAGCGGTCGTAGGTGACGATCTCCGCCCCGTATCCGGCGGTCGCCTCCAGCTTGGCGCGCGGCGCGTCCGAGGGCATCACGATGACGGCGCTGGTACCGAGTTCCCGGGCAGCCAGGGCGACGGCCTGTGCGTGGTTGCCGGAGGAGTAGGCGGCGATGCCCTTGGCCAACTGCTCGGCGCGCAGCCGGGAGGCGGCGTTGTAGGCGCCGCGGAACTTGAAGGCGCCCATCCGCTGGAGGTTCTCGCACTTGAGGAACACCTCGGCGCCGACCAGCGCGTCCAGGGTGCGCGAGCGCAGGACGGGCGTGCGGTGGGCCGCACCGCTGATCCGCTCCGCGGCGTCACGGACGTCCTGGAGGGTCACGCGCTGGGTGTCGGGCATGGGCCGTACTCCGTTCTGAGGCACCTGAGCACTGGGTCTGGAATTATTGTCTAGCATATGGATGGAAAGTCCAGACCCTGCCGAAGGCGAGCGGATGACAGACGCGCGGACAGAGCAGAACGGGAGGGCCGCCGCGGCGGCGGTGGCCGAGCAGGACGCGATCATCGGCGCGCTCACCCCGGTGATCGACGGGATCGCCGCGAGCCTCGGCTCCTTGTGCGAAGTGGTGATCCACGACTTCCGCCGGCCCGAGAACTCCATCGTGGCGCTGGCGGGTTCGGTCACCGGGCGCGGGGTGGGCGGATCCATGAGCGAGATCGGCATGCGACTGCTGGCCGGCGGGGACCGGGCGAGCGACGAGCTGAACTACCTCACCCGGACGGCGGACGGGAAGCTGGTCAAGTCCTCGACCATGCTCCTGCGCGATGCCCGCGGCACGGTGTTCGGCGCACTGTGCGTGAACCTCGACGTCACCGCCGTCAACCAGGTGCACACGCTGATCGGGGAACTCGCCGGCGTGACGGGCCCGGCCGCCGGTCTGCCGACCACCACCTTCGGTGACGACATCGGTGCCGTGCTGGACGCGATCGTGGACGCCCGCCAACTGCGCGACAACAAGGAGTGGAGCCGGCTCGGCCGGGCCGGCCGCCTGGAGCTGTTCCGCGACCTCGACCGGCGCGGGGTGTTCGCCGTGCGCGGCGCGGTCCAGCAGGTCGCGACCCGGCTCGGCATCTCCCGCGCCTCGGCCTACACCTATCTGGCCGCCGCCCGTGACACGCCCGCGGACTGACCCTCGCCGGCGTCGGACGCCGTCACCCTCACCGTCCCCGCCGCTCCGTTCGTCCCTGCCGCCGGCAGGCTTTTCAGCCGAGCTGTGCGTCGCCGTCCTCCTCGGCCTCGCCCTCGGCCTGCGAGGGTGTGGTGCGGGGCGGCTCCGCGGCGTCGCGCCGGTCGGCCTGCGCGGGCTCGACGTCGGCGGGTTCCGGCTCGCCCTCCGCCTGGGAAGGGGTGGTGTACTCGCTCATCCGGTGCCTCCCGGTGCTGGGGGTCGACCCGAGCAACCGCCGAGTACCCGCCGGACCTGCGGTCCATCACCCCGGCGACAGGTGAGCCCACGCGTCGCCGTCGGCCGGCTGCGCGGCGGACGCCACGGCGTCGACCACGGCCCGGGCCCGCGCCTCGGCGACGCCGGCGGCGATGAGCGCGGCGACCGCGCCTCGCGTGCCGTCGTCCCGCAGCGCCCCGGTGTTGACCGACTCCAGCAGGGCGATCGTCATCGCTTCCAGGGCGGCGCTCAGCACGTCCGGCGGCAGATGGGTGTGGAAGACGCCGTCGCGCTGCCCCCTGAGGAGGATGCCGGTGGCCGCGTCGCGGGCCGGTGCCAGGATCTCGGCCACGCGGTCCGCACCGAGGTCGCGCCGGGCCAGGGACAGGAGCATCCGGTAGCGGTCCCCCACCGGCCACACGGAGAGCACGAAGCCCGCGAGCGCCTCCTCGGCCGGCCGCGGCGCCGGCTCTCCGGCCGCCGCCACCACACCGCGCAGACTCTCGGAGGCCTCCTCGGCGAGGGCCTCCAGGAGCGCGGCGCGCCCGGGGAAGTGTCCGAACAGGGTGCGCCGTACGACACCGGCGGCGCGCGCCAGCTCCTCCAGGGTGATGTCCGGGTCGCGCCCGAACTCCCGGCGGGCCGTGGCCAGGATGCGCACCCGGTTGGACCGCGCGTTGCGGCGCTGCGGCTCGCGGGCGACGGGCTTGGTCACGGCAATCTCGAAGGAGCGGAACGTGCGGCGGCTCCATTCTGGCAGGGAGCACGTCCGTGATCGGCCGCCGTCGAAACCCCTGCCCGATGTGACCCACACCATAAAAGAAACGGTGCCGTTTCGATGACGCCCGGAGATATCCTGGACCCGGACTAAACGAAACCGTTTCGTTTAGCAGGGTCACATGGAGAACGACAGCCATGGTCTCCGTACTCATCGTCACCGGCGAGTCGCTGCAGCGCCTCGGCCTGCGCATGCTGCTCGCCGCCGATCCCGACCTCGACGTCGTGGGCGAGGCGGCGAGCGGGGCGGAAGCGGTTCGCCTGAGCGCGGCGCTGCGTCCCGACGTCGTCCTGCTGGACGGCCGGCTGTCCGCGCCGGACGGCGCCGAGGTCATCCACCGCGTCACGCGCCCTCCCCTCCTCGCCCTGCCCGCCGAACCCGGCGGCAGGCAGGCACCGCCTCCCCGCGTACTGGTCCTGCTCCCCTCCGGCCAGGAGGCGCACGCCTACGCCGCTCTGCGCGCCGGGGCCGGCGGATTCCTCCTCGACGACGCCACCCCGGACGAACTGACCGCCGCGCTCCATGTCGTGGCCGCCGGGGACGCCGTCATCACATCCGGACTGACCCGCGCCCTCATCGACGCCGTCCGTCAGGAGACCCCCGTCCGCCCCGCCGAGCGGGGCAGCGGCCTGGACGCCTTCACGGGACGCGAACGCGACGTCCTGACCGCCGTCGCCTCCGGCTGGTCCAACGCCGAGATCGCCGACCGCCTGTCCATCGCACCGACCACGGTCAAGTCCCACGTCAGCCACATCCTCGCCAAGATCGGCGCCCGCGCCCGGGTACAAGCGGTGGCCTACGCCTACGAGACCGGCCTGGTACGCCCGGCGGCCTGAACCCGGCCGGCCCGGCCCGGACACCTGACCTGCATGCGCCGACATGACAGGCCGATATGTCTACGCAGTCAGCCGGTCGGGTTCTGACATGATGGGCGCGAACACTGCGGTCACCGGGAGACGCCATGACGCGAGGGACAGGACGGGGCGGGAACCCCGCCGCACCCCGCAGCGTGGACGTGGCCCGGCTGGCCGGCGTCTCCCAGAAGACCGTGTCCAGGGTCTTCAACGACGAGCCGTACGTCTCCGCCGACGTCCGCCGGCGCGTCCTCGAGGCCGCCGCGCAGCTCGGCTACCGGCGCAACAACGCCGCCCGGGCACTGGCCTCGGGGCGCACCCGCTCCATCGGCGTGGTGACGCTGGGCACGGCCCTGTACGGGCCGGCCTCGCTGCTCATGGGCGTCGAACGCGTCGTACGGGACACGGGCTACGCGCTGCGTGTGGTCAACACGGTGGAGGGCGACCCGGCGGGCGTCGCCGGTGCCGTGGACTCGCTCCTCGACCAGGGCGTGGACGGCATCGTCGTCTCCGAGCCGATCGACGAGGAGGGGCCGGAAGCGGACGTCTTCCTCCGCGTCGACGTCCCGGTCCTCTTCCTCGGCGCTCCGTCGCCCGTCACCTCCCCCACCGTGCTGAGCGCGGGCGGCGGAGCCGATGTGATGGCCGGTACGGCCACCGGACATCTGCTGGACCTCGGGCACACGACGGTCCATCACCTGGCCGGCCCCCAGCGGTGGTACGCCGCCCGCGACCGGCTGGCGGGATGGCGGGCCACGCTCGACGCGCACGGCCGGGATGTGCCGCCGGTCGTCGAGGGCGACTGGTCCGCCGCCTCCGGGTACGCGGCCGGTCGCACGCTGGCCGAGGACGGTGCTGTCACGGCCGTGTTCGCCGCCAACGACGACATGGCGATCGGCCTGATCCGCGCGCTGTCCGAGGCCGGACGGCGCGTGCCGCAGGACGTCAGCGTCGTCGGCTTCGACGACATTCCGGTCGCCGCCTACGTGACCCCTCCGCTGACCACGGTGCGGCAGCCGTTCGACGCCGTGGCACAGGAGGGACTCAAGCACCTCGTGCACGCCATCGAGAACCCGGCGGCACAGCCCCTCCCCGCCGGTGACCCGCCGGTCGACCTGATCATCCGCGCCTCGACCGCGCCACCGCCGTCCCGGACCCGCACGGCCGGATCCTCGCCCACCGGGCCCGGTACGGCCGCAGTGCGCGCCGGAGCGGCCTCGTCGCCGACGTCGCCGGCCTGACCCACACCGGTTCCCCGGGCGACGTCGGCGACAGCGCCACCGGCAGCCGGAACCTGTTCGGGACCGCCCGCCCGTCAGACCGGCGACCAGGCGAGGACCCCCTGGAGGTACACGTCCCAGAGCCGGCCGGCGAAGAACTGACCGAACCTGCCCAGCGCGGCCAGCCGGCCCCGGGCGGTGTCCGAACCGACCCGGAAGCTGGCCAGCTCCCGGACGAAGTCGGGCAGCCGGAGCCGTACGACCCCGGTGGCCACCACCTCGGCGCCCTTCTCCTCCTCGGCCCCCACATGCCCGCGCAGGATCCGGGTGTACAGCGTCGTGGTGTCGGCCCACGGCCCGTGCCCGGAGTCCTCGTCCACGGTCTTGTGGCCGCTGAGCGTGAGCGGGTGTCCGGCCCGGTCGGTGAAGAACAGGCGGTACCGCATGCGCAGATGCTCCGGGTCGTCCTCCTGCACCAGGAGGTCGACACTGCCCGACTCCACCTCGCGCCGGCCGCCCAGCGCCTCGCAGTGGATCTGTCCCGTGACCGCGGCCCGGTGCTCGGGGCAGACGATGAAACGGTCCAGGTCCTCGATGCGGACGGTCAGACGCACCGAGAGGTCCTCCCCGTCCGGCCGGCCGCCGGACTCCGGGCGGTCGCCGGGCGCCGCGGGACCGAAGGCGATGGCCCCGGCCATCCGTTCGGAGAACCGGAGACGGGTGCCGTCGGCGGACGGGCACGGCAGCGGCGCGGACAGCGGGATCCCCTCCTCGGCGCACCAGGTGCGGGCCCTGTGCACGCCGAGTTCGACGGCCTGCCGGAAGCGGTCGCGGCTGAAGTTGACCAGGTAGTTGAGCGGGACCTCGCAGCGCAGCGTCCTGACGGTGATCGGCCGGCCGAACTCGCCTTGTTCCCCGGCGCGGAGGGCGGCGTTGCCGGCGTCGATCCGTCGCTGCCACTCCCGCAGCCGGCTGTTGGCCGCGGTCTCGATGATCTGGAAGTAGTCCGCGACGAAGCCGTCGTGCCAGCGGCGGCGCTGACTGACCGTCCAGATGATCCACAGCTCGTCGCAGCCCCGGCGGATCGCCTCGCCGATGTTCGCGTCGGTGACGTAGACGGGGTCGATGTAGGTCCTGCCGTCGACGACGGCGGCCGGGAACCACATCGGCAGCGACACGGCGGCGGCGAGCCGCTCCTCGTCCATCCGGTCGGCGGTCAGCACCTCCAGCTCGTCGCGGGAGAAGTCGTAGAGGTTGAAGGTGGCGAGCCGGTCGGTCGCCCGGATCTTCTCCCAGTCCAGGCCCCAGTCCCGAAAGACGTGCCGCCGGTAGCCGTCGAGCGTGAACAGCGACGCGGCGTACGGCCCCTTGAGGTACTGGGGCCAGTTGGGGGTGACCCCTTTCAGGGGGCGCATGTCCCGCCAGTTGTCGGCGATCTGACGTCCCGTCATTCCCTGGCAGTACATCGCGAGATTGAAGGTGCCGCCGCTCGCCCCGTCCGCGTGGTCGAACCGCAGGCCCGCCTCGTCGAGCCAGACCTGGAGCACGCCCGCCTGGAGGGCCACCTTGAGCCCGCCACCGGCGAGCACCAGCGCCCGGCGGGTGTCATCGGTGCCCTGACCGTCCGTCATGAGTCGTTCACCGCCTCTGAGGGCCGCTTGCCGCGCCCGAAGTCGTCGATGACGCGGTCGGCCGCGCGGTCGGCGAGCGCCGCGATGGTGAGCGAGGGGTTGGCGCCCGCCGGGCCCGGCATGATCGACCCGTCGGCGATCGACAGGCCGGGACAGCCGTACACCTGCCCGTGGGAATCGACCACGCCCTCCTGCCGGTTGCGGCCCATCGGTGCCCCGCCGAGCGGGTGCACGGTGATCAGCCGGTTGAGGTACGACAGTGGGTCGGAGGCGTAGTGTCCGCCCAGCGCCGAGGACACCTCGCGCATGGTCCGGTTCATCCGGCCGAAGTAGGCGTCCGAGGCGGCGGTGTCCCAGTCCAGGTCCAGGTGTCCGTCGCGCAGCCGCATCCTGCCGTCGGGCACGTCCCGCCCCATTCCGAGCAACGGCAGCGACGTGGCGGTGAGCAGTCCCTTGCTCAGGGCGCCGGACAACTGGCGGCCGACCTCGCTTCGCGGGTCGCGGGTCAGATGTGACCAGCCCCTGTGCAGCAGGAAGCGCAGGAGGTGCTTCGGGGCGGCGAGGGCGTTCTGCTCCACCAGCCAGTTGACGAAGTCCGGAACGCCCGCGTCCTCGATGAAGAACCCGCGTCCGCTCCCGCCGTCGAGCCGGTCCGGCATACGCATCGCGCTGGTGATGACCGGACCGAAGCTGGGATCCATCAGGCGGGGCAGCTCCACGCCACCGCGTTTCTCCCGGGCCTCGAGGACGAACCCGAGGAAGTCACCGTTGCCGGAGAAGCGGGTGCCGAGGGCCGGGCTGATGCCCGGGAACTGGCTCCGGTTCCGCAGCAGCAGATAGGGCGTGCCGAGCGCCCCGGCGGCGAGGATCAGCCGGTGCGCCCCGACGACGTGCCGTTCGGCGCGGTCCGGTACCTCGCCGTTCCCGTTCAGCGGTCGCTCGACGTACGAGATCGCGAACCCCTCGTCGGTGGGCTCGAAGGACTTCACCTCGCAGCCGGTGCGCAGTTCGGCGCCCCGCCGCACAGCCGTGCTGAGGTAGGTGAGGTCGAGGGTGTTCTTGCTGCCGAAATTGCACCCGAGGTCACACTCGCCGACGAGCCGGCAGGTGTAACGCGGCACTCCGTGCAGATTGTTCTCGCCGCCGGTGATGGGCACTCCGGGCGCCGGCTCCTGGCCCGGATTGCCGAACGTCACGGCCAGTGGGGGCAGTTCCCAGTCCAGTCCCAGCCGCCGCGCCGCCTCCCGCATCGCCGCGGTCTTCCGGGTACCGCGGTAGGGCTCGTGTGCGGCCGGGTAGGGCTGCGCTCCCAGCGCGGTCTCGACCCGCTTGTAGTGCGCTACGAGCTGGTCGTAGCCGATCGGCCAGAACTCCCCCGCCCCGGCTGCCGAGTCGTCCTGCGGGAACCAGCTCTCCGGCTTGCGCAGCAGCACGTTGGCGTAGATCAGCGAACCTCCTCCGAGTCCGCTGCAGACGACGGCGTCGAGGTCCGAGAAGCTCCACACGTCGAACATGCCGTACAGCCCGCGTTCGGGAGCCCAGAAGTTCGCGGCGGTGGCGTGCGGTCCGCGCGGGAACGTGCCCGGCGGATAGGCCCGGCCGCGTTCCAGCAGGCAGACACGCAGGTCCGCTTCCGCGAGTCTTGACGTCATGACCGAGCCGCCGAAACCCGACCCGATCACCACCGCGTCGAAGAAGTCCATGCCGGCCGCCTTCGAGAAGCACAAGCCCTGCGCGGGACGGGCGCACACCCCTGTGCTCCCAGTGTGACGCGGGCACTCGCCCCGCGCATGCCGGGCGCACGGCCCGGCGGTCTGCGAGCTGCGACCTCGCGGTTTCTCCTAGAATCGTCCCGGGCGGGGCGGGAGGACCGGTTTGACGAGTGAGCGGGCGGCGTTCGGGGCACTGCTGCGAGAGCTGAGGATGGCCAGGTCGCTGACGATCGAGGGTCTCTCCGAGGCGTCGGGTGTCAGCGTCAGGGGCATCGGTGATCTGGAGCGGGGCCGCCGGGCGGCTCCGCAGCGGCGGACCGTGGCAGCGCTCGCGGACGGCCTGGAGCTGTCCGAGGCGGAGCGTGAGCGTCTGCTGGCGTCCGCCCGGAGCGGACGCAGCCCGGCCTACAGCCCGGCGGGGGCGCAGGCCTTGCCGCGCGGCATCGCCGACTTCGTCGGCCGGGGCCAGGAGTTGGGGCGGCTCGCCGAGTTCGCCGAGCGGGCGGCAGGCGGGGCCGTGTCCGGGGAGTCCGTCGAGTCCGGGAGCCCGGTCGCCCATCCCGTCGTGGTGGCCGTCTCCGGGTCCCCCGGGACCGGCAAGACCACACTCGCGCTGCACGCCGGCCGCCGGCTGGCCGGCCGGTTCCCGGACGGACAACTGGTGCTGGACCTGCGCGGCACGGACGAGAACCCGCCCGCACCGGCCGAGTTGATGCTCGTCGTCCTCAAGGCCTTCGGCCTGCCCGACCGTGATCTCGCGAAGGCCGGGCCGGAGGGTCACCCGGGGCTGTACCGGCAGATGCTGGCCGAGCGGCGGTGCCTCCTCATCCTCGACGACGCCCGTGACGAGGCGCAGGTACGCCCCCTGCTGCCCGGAGCCGGCGCGGGGATGGTCGTGGTGACCAGCCGGCGGATGCTGACGGGCCTGGAAAGCGTGCACCGCATGCCGCTCGGCGAGCTGAGCGGCGAGGAGGCCGCCGCTTTCCTCTCCTCGCTCGTCGGGGCCGGGCGTGCCGCGGCCGACCCGGCGGCCCTCGCGGACGTCGCCCGGCGCTGCGCACACCTGCCGCTGGCGCTGCGGGTGGCCGGCAACTGGCTGGCCACCCGCACGGGTTGGACGGTACGGCGGCTGGCCGACCGGCTCGCCCGGGAGGAACGGCGGCTGGACGCGCTGTCCGCCGGTGACGTCCGGGTGGTGGCCGCGTTCGACCTGTCGTACCGCCAGCTCACGTCCGCCGCCGCGTGCATGTTCAGGCGTCTCTCGCTGGTCCCCGGCCCGGATGTGAGCACCGCCTGCGCGGCCCAGCTGACCGGCCAGGACCTGTTCGACGCCGAGGACACCCTGGAGGAACTGGTCGAGGCCGGGCTGCTCGGCACCGACCGGGACCGCTATCGCCTGCACGACCTGCTGGGTCTGTACGCCCGTTCGCGGCTGGCGGCCGAGGAAGGGGCCGACGAGACCGACCGGGCCCGGGCGACGATGTACCGCTGGCTGCTGGAGACCGCCGTCGTGGCGGGCCGCTGGTACGAGCCCGACCACGGGGCTCCGCCGGCGACCTGGCAGGGCATGGTCGATCTGTCCAGCGCCGACCGGGCCCGCGCGTGGCTGCAGGCCGAGGGAACCAACTGGCTGGCCGCCCTGCGGGCCGCCGCGGCGGCCGGCGAACACGCCACCGTGGTGGAGGTGGCCGAGTCCCTGCACTGGTTCTCCGACCAGTGGATCTTCTGGGGGCACTGGCCCGAGATCTTCGACAGCGCCGCCCGCTCCGCCCAGGCCCTGGGCGATCCGCTGCTGGAGGCGACCCAGCTGAACTACCACGCCTGGGCTCTGCTCATCTGCGAGAGCCGGCCCCGGGACAGCCTCGTGCGGTCCGCGCAGGCGCTGGCCGCCGCCGAACACGCCGGGGACCTGGGACAGCAGGCCTGGGCGCACCACTACGGCTCCTGGGCCCACCGCGTCCTGGACGAACCCGACGAGGGTGCCGACCACAACGAGCGCGCCGCCCGGCTGTTCGAGGCCGCCGGTGATCTGCACGGAGTCCTGCAGAGCAGGCACGTCCGCGCGCTGATCCTGGCGGGCCGGGACCGTCACGAGGAGGCCATCGCGGCCTATCAGGACATGCTGGCCTGGCTCGGGCAGGTGGGTCCCGGCATCGAACCGCATGTCGCCGACATGGCCCGGCTCGGCGCGCACGGAGGCATCGGCACCAGCTACAGCCGTCTGCGCCAATGGGACAAGGCGGTCTTCCACCTGCGCACCGCCACCCGGATCTGCCGCTCGGGCGGCAACATCGCCCTGGAGAGCCGGCAACTCACCGACCTGAGCGAGGCGCTGCTGGCCGCCGGAAGGCCGGCGCAGGCCCGTGAGGTTCTGGTCCGCTGCCTGTCGCTGGGGCCGGACGCCGACCCGCAGCGCGTCCTCAGGGCGCGGCAGCAGCTCGCCCGTCTCGACGCCGGCTGAGCCGTCCTCGCCCTCTTTCTGCCTGTGTTCTGCCTGGAGACCGGGGCGGCCCCGCTGATTGGCTGACCGTGGCGGGGAACTGGACAGCGGCGCCTGCGCACGGCTCCTGCCGGGAGGAGAGGAGAGCCGGGTGAGCCTGGTGCTGACGACGGATTCGGTCCCCGAGAGGCAGAAGCTCGACTACTGGCGCACCGCCCTGAGCAGGGCGCTGGTGCCGATGACCGTGACGCCGCACGGCGCCGGCAGACCGTTCTCCGGACGGATCGTCAGCGGCCGCCTCGGGTACCTCAAGGTCTCCGCCATCGAGGCGGACGCGCAGCGTGCGAGCCGTACCGCGGCCCATATCGCGCGCTCCCCCGACGCGTTCGTGGCCGTGGGCGTCCAGATGCGGGGCACGGCGACCCTCGTCCAGGACGGCCGGCGGGCCACCGTCGAGGAGAGGGACATCGTTGTCTACGACACCACCCGGCCGTTCTCGCTGACCTACCCGGAGCGGTTCTCGACCCGCGTCGTCCACCTGCCCCGGCGGGCCATCGGCCTGCCGGACGAGCAGATCCGCCGGGTCACCGGCACGGTCATCGGCACGGCGGACGGCATCGGCTCCGTCCTCATGCCGTTCCTGGCCACACTGGTCGCCTCGACGCACACCTACTCCCCGGCGGTCGCCGGAAAACTCGCCGCCACCGTCGTCGACTTCTTCCTCACCCTCGTGGCCGAGCGGACCCGGCCGGGCGAGGCGGGGCCCGACAGCCCGCCGGACGGCGCGCGAAGGCAGTTGGCGCGGCGGATCCGCGACCACATCGACCGCAACCTCGCCGACCCGGCACTGACCCCGGCGGCCGTCGCGGAGGCCCACCACATCTCCGTCCGCTACCTGCACCGGGTCTTCGAGGACGAGGGCGTCACCGTGGCACGGCTCATCCAGCGGCGCCGGCTGGAGGAGAGCGCCCGCGAACTGGCGCGCGGCGGCGCGGCGGCTCCGACCGTCGCCGCCGTGGCCCAGCGGTGGGGGTTCGTCAGCCCGGCGCACTTCAGCCGGGTGTTCCGCGACTTCTACGGCCGCTCTCCCGTGGAGTGGCGGACGGGGCGAGGCCGGTGATGTCCCGTCGCGACCGGCAGCCGAGCGGCCCTCACTCGTCCCCGGTGGTCGCGTCCACCAGCGCGCTGTACGCCAGTTGGAGCGCGTCGGCACCGGTCAGTGCGGCGAGCGCGCTCATGGCGGTGCGCGTGGGGCGCGGCCAGATCAGCTGGCCCGCGGTCAGGGTCGAGACCACCCGGACGCCGCCGCAGAAGGGGCAGGTGACCAGTGCGCCGAGGGTGTCTCCGCCGTTCTCCGGCCGTGCCTCCTCGTGCAGTTCGGCCGGGCCCTGCGGGCCGACGTACCTCGTGAAGGGCGCCCGCAGCGGGCTGGTGACCGATGCCTTGGTCAACAGCCGGCTGAGCCGGAAGGTGGCCGGCGAGGTGAGGCGGACGTCCCAGGGCTCGGGCCGGTCGGGCAGTGGACGCCCCCGGCACCGTACCGCCGTGGCCCACGCGGTCGTGTACGCGCCGAACCCGGCCATGACCGCCAGATAGTGGCCCAGCGGCCGGTCGTGCCCTGCCGAGTAACCCCGTTGCGTACGGTGCAGGAGCCGGTGCAGACGCCTCGGAAGGCGGTTGTCGGTTGCTGTCTCCATGGACCGTCCCGTCTCTGCCCTGTCCGCCCGGCCGCGGGGACCGGGCGGACGACGAGAGCTGCGTCAGCGAGCCATCCGGGCGGAGCGGCCGCCGCGCCTGTCGGTCCGGCTCGCCGCCGCGCTGGCCGCCAGCGCCAGGAGCAGCGCGATGGCGCCGACGATGACGTTGTTGACCACGGTACGTGTGGTGTTCACGTGGCCTGCGACCACCCACGGCGAGACGATCGTCCAGACGCCGAGCAGGGCGGCGGTCCAGGCCCTGGCGTGCGTACGCTCGTACGCGTGACCGAACCCGCTCAGCAGGAACGCGTAGGCGATTCCGGTGATCAGGTTGTTCACGGCCAGGGTGCCGAAGCCGTTGAAGCCGGCGATCCAGGGCGACGCGGCCATGTACAGGCCGGTGAGGAGGGCCAGCGCTTCCACGGCCTGACCCTGCTGGGTCGACGCTGCTCGCTCGGCCAGCGCGTGGCGCTCCCGCATCTCCAGAATGTCGGGGTGCGACTCCATCGTGGTGTGGGTCTGGTCGGTCATGATCGCCTCCTGCGTCGTGTGTCCACTCCGCGTCCCAGTGCAAGCCAGGTACCCACCAAAGAGCCGCAAACTCACCCATACACCTCGGCCGTCTCAGCCGAGAGACGTGGCGTCGAACCAGGTGGGCGCCGGTGACATCGCCTGCTTGATCCGGAACAGGCCGAACTCGTTCAGCTCCGGCAGGGCGTCCACCTCGAACCAGCCCACCTCCAGCGACTCGTCGTCGTTGACCCGGGCCTCGCCGCCCACCGCGCGGCAGCGGAAGGTGATGTCCATGTACTGGCAGACATCCTGGTTCGGGTAGGTGATGGGCTCCAGAGCCTGCACCAGGACCACCCGCTCGGCGACGCAGTGCACCGCCGTCTCCTCGAAGACCTCCCGCACGGCGCAGGCCGCCGGCTGCTCGCCCGGCTCCGGGATACCGCCGATCACCGACCACTTGCGGGTGTCGGACCGGCGGCCCAGCAGCACTCGGTCCTCGTCGTCGAAGACGACGGCGGTGATCCCGGGCAGCCACAGCAGCTGGTGGCCCGCCGAGGCCCGGAGCGTATGGATGAAGTCAGGAGTTGCCATGGCCAGACCCTAAGGGTCAGGCCTGTGCGCCGACGGCGCGCCGGCCGCGCATCCCGGCGCCGACGGCCCAGCCGAGCCCGCCCGCGGCGACCAGCACCAGGGCGATCTCGGGCAGGACGCCCCACTCGGTTGCCGGGGTCTCGGACGTGCGCAGCGGCACCTTCTGGACCAGGTAGGCGGGCACGAACATGCCCGTCCTCTGGGTGATCCTCCCGTCCGGCATGATGACCGCGCTGACGCCGCTGGTCACCGGCACGGTCACGGTCCGGCTGTGCTCGACGGCACGGATGCGGGACATGGCGAGCTGCTGGTAGGTCATCTCGCTTCGGTCGAAGGTCGCGTTGTTGCTCGGCACGGAGATCATCTCCGCCCCGTGCGTGACCGTGTCGCGTACGGCCCAGTCGAAGGCGGCCTCGTAGCAGGTGGCCAGGCCGACCTTCGCGCCGTCGATGTCGAACACGCCCGGCTTGGTGCCGCGGCTGAAGTCCTGGCGGACCATGCCGGTCCAGTTCTTGTTGATCGCCCCGACGAGCGAGCGCAGCGGGAGGTACTCGCCGAACGGCTGGATCTGCCGCTTGTCGTAGGTCTGCGTGGGCCCCTTGGCCGGGTCCCACAGGATCTGCTCGTTGAGCTGCTTGCCGTCCCTCTCGACGACCCCGCCGACCGAGATGGGCACGCCGACCTCCTTGGCCGCGTTGTCGATGACCAGGGCCGCGTCGGGGTTCGCGTAGGGGTCGACGTCGGAGGAGTTCTCCGGCCACAGCACGAAGTCGGGCTTGGGGACCTTGCCGGACTTGACGTCGGCGGCGAGCTTCCGGGTCTCCCGCGCGTGGTAGTCGAGCACGGCCCGCCGCTGGGCGTTGAACTCCAGCCCGGAACGGGGCACGTTGCCCTGGATGAGCGCGACGGTGGCGGTGCCGGCCTCCGCCTTGTCGCTCACCAGCGACCGCGCGGCCAGCGCGCCCGCTACGGGAACGGCCACGCTCAGCAGGGCGGCGGCAGCGGCTCCGCGCCGCAGGGCCCGGCTGCGGCGCCCGTCGACGGCCAGACGCCCGGCCTCGTACAGACCGAAGCCGCACAGGACGACGGCGAACCCGAGCACCGGGGTACCGCCCACCGCGGCGAGCGGCAGGAAGACGCCGTCCGCCTGACCGAAGGCGATCTTGCCCCAGGGGAAGCCGCGGAACGGCACACGCGCGCGGACCGCCTCGCCGGCTGTCCAGACGGCGGCGGCCCACACCGGCCAGGCGGGCAGCTTGGCCACCGCTGTGATGCCCACGCCGACCAGGGCGATGCAGACCGCCTCGATGGCGACCAGCGCGAGCCACGGGCCGGGGCCGACCTCCACGCCGGTCCACACCAGCAGCGGCAGCAGGAAGCCGAGGCCGAAGAGGTAGCCGAGGCCGAGGGCCGCCTTCCAGCTGCGGCCGCGCAGCACCCAGGCGAAACCGGCGAAGGCGGGCAGGGCCAGCCACCACAGGGTGCGCGGCGGGAAGCTGAGGTACAGCAGCACACCACAGAGCGCGGAGGCTGCTGCCGGGACCAGACGCTGGAGCCGGGCGCGGCCCGCGGTGGGCGCGGGGCGCGGCCGAAGCTGATCCGAGTGGTCCACGGAAGTTGCGGTGACGGTCACCCGGGGAGTGTACGGCGGTTGACCTTGATGCGGACAGCGCGGACCGTACGGCGGCACGGAGCCCTCTCGCCCACAGGAACCGGATCGTTCCTGCACAAGTCATCCACAAACCGGCCATCAGCGGATACGGTGTGCCCAGCTTCAGTCGTACGGCCGTTCGGGGTCCGGGCGGCCGGGGGCTGCCACAGGTCGGGGGGCCGGGTGCGAGGGGCGACGGGGTTGGGCTCGACGGGGATGGCGTCCGTGGCCGACAGGGATGCGGACAGCGACCGACGAAACGTTTCTGATCTGGCGGGCGTGGTCGTGCTGGGGGCCTGTGCGGTGTGGTCCCTGATCAGCGGGGCGGCGCACGACGGGCGCCCCGAGGGTGTGCTGCTCGCGGTCCTCGCGGTGGCCGCCGGCTATGCCTCGGGCCGGATCTCGGGCGCGCTGCTGCCGGTCGCGGCGCCCGCCGCCGGTGCGCTGGCCGGGCTCGTACTGGCGGTGGCCATGCCGGACGTCGCCCCCGGGCCCCGGTTCGCCACCCCGCTCGGGCACGCCGGGGCCACCGCCGCCCTGCTGGCCCTGGCGGCCGGGGCCGCGTGCTGCGCCGCCTGGTCGACGCCCGTGCCGGGCCTGCGGCTCGGCCTGCGCCTGCTCGCCTGCGGGATCGCGCTGGTGGCGCCGGCCGTGGGCTCGGTCGCCGGATGCGTCGCCGGCGTCACCGTACTGCTGTGCTCGCTGGCGGCCGGCCGGTTGCGTCGCCGTGGCCCGGGCATCGCCGGTCTGGCCCTGGCGGCGGCCCTGGTGACCGGCGCGACCTGGGCGATCGCCGCGAACGCGCTGCCCGACGGCGTCATCGCGTCCCTCAGGGGCGGCCTCACCGACCGCCGTATCCAGCTGTGGCACGACGCCCTGCGTCTGGCCTCTCACCACAGCGCGCTGGGCGTGGGCCCCGGCCGCTTCGGCGAACTGAGCACGACGGCGCCGCAGGCCCTGCTGCCCGACGGCAGGGCACACTCCGCACCGCTGCAGCAGGCGGCCGAGCAGGGCGTCGTCGGCGTACTGCTGCTCGCCGTCGCCTTCGGCTGGATCCTCTACGCCCTGTGGCGCACCCCGCGCCCCACCCCCGTGGCGCTCACCGCGGGCGCGGCGCTGACCGCACTGGCCGCGATCGCCTCGGTCGGCGACGCCCTGAGCTTCACCACGGTGTCGGCGGGCGCCGGCCTACTGGCCGGATGGGCGACGGCCCGCCCATGGACCGGGGAGTCTCCGGGGCTGTCCGGCGGATGAGGTGATGAGGCCCGCGCGGCGGAGGCCGGGGACGCACCGGACTGTCCGGCGGACGACACGGTGACCGCGTGGGGCGGGGGCATCCCGGGGCCGGGCGGCGGGTGACACCGGGACGGCGGGAGCCGGGGCCCTCCGGGGGCCTCCCGGCAGACAGCGCCGTGGTCGTGCCGCGCCCGTCCAGTGGTTGGACGGTGCGGAGGGGATCGGGATTTCCCGGGGACGTCCGGCCGACGAGACGGTGGCCGGGGGCGAGAACATTTCAGGGCCGCCCAGCTGGCAACACCTTGGCCCCGTGAAGCAGGGACCCGGGCCCACCCGGCGGACTGCGCCGCAGCAGCTGCGGCCGGGGACCTTCCGGGCCGCGCGGCGGACGACACCATGGCCGCAGGCCGGGGTGTCCGGGCCGCCCGGCGGGTGACGCCCTGGCCCGGGGGGCCTCGTCGGCCACGGGCCGGTCGGCCCCGCCCAGGCGGAGGGTTCAGCCCGCTGTGCCGGGCGTGATCGTGCCCAGGCGGTCCCTGATGATCCGTACCGCCGATTCCGCGTTGTCCACGGTGATGGTGAAGGTGTGGCCGTCCCACAGGCTGAGGACGATCCCCTCGCCCCGGCGGACGACGACCGCGGTGCCCTTCTCGGGACGCCAGCGGTAGCCCCAGCCGCCCCAGTGGCGCGGGGTGACATGCTCGGTGAAGTCCGCGCCGGCCACCTGGGAGAGCGGGATGCGGCGGCGCGGTACGCCGATGTGGCCGCAGCGCACCTCGACGCACTCCCTGTCGAGCCTCAGGTCGACGTGCACGAAGGCGAGCGTGCCGAACAGGACCAGCAGGCCGGCCGCGATGCAGCCCACGACGGACATCACCAGCGGAGCGATTCCCGCGGTCCAGGCGGAGTCCACGGCCAGCTCGATGCCGAGCGCCAGACAGGCCGCGCCGACGAGCGCCAGCAGCCACTGGACGCGGTTGGTGGCGCGTCCGGTCCATACGTCGGGGTGCGAGGCGTCCTCGGCGTGGGCGTGGTCCCTCATGCCTATGAGGTTACTCAGGTTTCGCTGCGCGGGTACCGGCTCGCGCAGGGTGACGACCCACTCGGCGGGGCCGGGACGGCTCAGCGGACCGGGATGGTGGCCTTGAGCAGCCGGCCTTCCTCGTACCTCAGCGCGGTTTCCGGCAGCTCGGCCTCCCGGCCGCTGAGCAGCACCGTGAGCGAGCCGGCGGCGGGCGCGTCGGGGGCGGGCCGCGCCCCTATACGGCGCAGTGCCTGGGCCACGACCGCTCCGGCGGTGCCGTGCAGGATGAGCGGGGCGCGGCCCGGCCGCTGCACGGCCGCGCGGATGCGGTCGGCGACCAGCTCGTAGTTGGTGCAGCCGAGGACGAGTGTCGTGATGTCGTCGGGGGTGCGGGCCGCGGCCGCGGCGACCGCTGCGTCGATCGCCGCGTCGTCGGCGTGGTGGACGGCGTCCGCCAGTCCCGGGCAGGGCACCTCGGCGACGTCCACGCCCACCGCGAACTCCTCGATCAGTCCGCGCTGGTAGGGGCTGCCCGTGGTGGCGGGCGTCGCCCAGATCGCGACCGGGCCGCCGCCCGCCGCGGCGGGCTTGATCGCCGGGACCGTGCCGATGACGGGCACGTCCGGTTCGAGGCGGGCCCGCAGCTGGGGCAGCGAGTGCACGGACGCGGTGTTGCAGGCGACGATCAGGACGTCGGGGCCGTACGCGGCGGCGGCCGTCGCGACGTCGAGGGCGCGCTCGGTGATGTCCTCCGGGGTCCGCGGGCCCCAGGGCATCCCGTCCGGGTCCCAGGAGAGCACGAGGTCCGCGTCGGGCCGCAGCCGACGTGCCACGGCAGCGGCGGGAAGCAGGCCGATTCCGGAGTCCATGAGCGCGATCTTCACCCGGCCACGATAGACGATGGGCCCTTGCCGCCCCGGCCGGTGGGGCAGACTGCGCGGGTGAGCGCCATCGTGTGGACCGCCGCCGTATCCCTCGCCGCCTGGTGCTGGCTGCTGCTCTGTCAGGGCTTCTTCTGGCGCACGGACGTCCGGCTGCCGCCGCGCCGTGATCCGGGTCGGTGGCCGCCGGTCTGCGTGGTCGTACCGGCCCGTGACGAGGCCGCCGTCCTGCCGCTGAGCCTGCCGTCGCTGCTGGCGCAGGACTATCCGGGCCGGGCGGAGGTCTTCCTCGTCGACGACTCCAGCGCGGACGCCACCGGTGAGCTGGCCCGCGAGCTGTCCCGGCTCCACGGCGGACTGCCGCTCACCGTGGACTCGCCCGGCGAACCGCCCGCCGGCTGGACGGGGAAGCTGTGGGCGGTGCGGCACGGCATCGCTCTCGCACGCGCGCGTGCCCCCGAGTACCTGCTGCTGACGGACGCGGACATCGCCCACGCCCCGGACAGTCTGCGCACCCTGGTGGCGGCCGCGCACACCGGCGACTTCGACGTGGTGTCGCAGATGGCGCGGCTGCGGGTGGACAGTCTGTGGGAGCGGCTCGTCGTCCCGGCCTTCGTCTACTTCTTCGCACAGCTGTATCCGTTCCGCCGGATCGGCCGGAAGGGGTCGCGGACGGCGGCCGCCGCGGGCGGCTGTGTGCTGCTGCGTGCGGACACCGTCGAGACGGCCCGCATCCCGGACGCGATCCGGCAGGCCGTCATCGACGACGTGGCACTCGCACGCGCGGTGAAGGGCGTCGGAGGCCGTGTGTGGCTCGGGCTCGCCGACCGGGTGGACAGCGTGCGGCCCTATCCACGGCTGAACGACCTGTGGCGGATGGTCTCGCGCAGCGCGTACGCGCAGCTGCGGCACAACCCGCTGCTGCTCCTCGGCACGGTCGCCGGGCTCGCCCTGGTGTACCTGGTGCCGCCCGCGTCCGTGGTCGCGGGCGTGGCCATGGGCGGTACGACCGCGGCGGTCGTCGGCGCGGCGGCGTGGCTGGTGATGGCGGCGACCTACGCGCCGATGCTCCGTTACTACCGGCAGCCGCTGTGGCAGGCCCCGCTGCTGCCGTTCACCGCGTTCCTCTACCTCCTGATGACGGTCGATTCCGCGGTGCGGCACTACCAGGGGCGCGGTGCGGCCTGGAAGGGCCGCACGTACGCGCGTCCCGGGGCCCTGCCCGACGAGGGCTGAACTCGACTCCGGCCGGCGGCTACTTGCGGCCGGGAGTCCAGTTCATGCCCCACCCGTAGGCGCGGTCCACGGTCCGCTGCGGGCTCACTCCGCGCTCGGGGACCAGGTAGCGCGCCTCGCGCTGGACGACCAGATCGCCTCCCGTGTGGGTGATCAGGGCGAGCGCGCACACCGTCGAGGGGACGGTGCACTCGTCCAGCGAGAAGTCGACCGGGGCGCCGTGCTGCGGCCGCAGGGTGACCGTGGCGTGCAGGTCGGCGAAGGACGTGGCGCCCTGGTAGATCGTGACGAAGACCAGGATGCGCCGGAAGTCCCGCCTGTGGTCGAGGTTGACGGTGAGGTTCTCGCCGCTCGCCGTGGCCCCGGTGCGGTCGTCGCCGTCGAGATGGATGTACGGCGGCCGGTCCACCGCTCCGAACGCGCCGCCGAGGGCCTGTACGACCCCCTTGCGGCCGTCGGCGAGTTCGTACAGGGCGCACAGGTCGAGGTCGAGGTCCGCCTGCCCTCCGCCCCATGGGCTACCGGCTGGGCCCGGGAATCGTTTGCGCGTCTGCCAGTTGAGGTTGACGCGCAGGCGGCCGGAGGTGCCGCCCTGCTTGGCCAGCGAGACGGAGGGGGCCGCCTTGGTGAGGGTGACCTTGGAGAGGCGGACCGGTGACGCCGGCGGCGGGGGTGGCGTGACGGGAGGGCCCGCCGGGGGCGGAGGCACGGCCGGCGGTGGCACGGCCGGCGGTGGCACGGCCGGCGCGGGAACGGGAGTGACCGGCGTGGTCCGCGTGGGCGGTGCCGCGTACGGCGGGTGCTGCGGCTCGTCCACGGTGATGCCGAAGTCGGTGGCCAGCCCGTCCAGTCCGCTGCTGTAGCCCTGTCCGACGGCGCGGAACTTCCAGCCGCCCTGCCGGCGGTAGAACTCGCCGAGCACGAAGGCCGTTTCGACACTCGCGCCGGGGTTGTCGAAGCGGGCCACCACGTCGCCCCCGACGGTGTCGCTCACCTCGATGTACAGGTCCGGGACCTGGCCGAACGTGCCGCCGTCGGCGGAGGCCGCGAGGATCACCCGCTCGATCGCGGCCTCCACGCGCGCGAGGTCGACGAACAGGGTGTCGGTCACCCGCCCGCCGGCGTTCCGCTTGCCTTCGTGCCTGACCGCTCCCGAGGAGTGCGCCGGCTGGTTGTAGAAGACGAAGTCCCCGTCGGAGCGGACCTTTCCGGCCGCCAGCAACAGGGCCGAGGCGTCCGCGTCGGGGACACCCGGTCCGGAGCGCCAGCCCAATTCGACGCGCAGGGCCGTCGCCGGCACCGGCGCATTCGATCCTTTCGGCATTGACATGTACGCCCCCATCGGTTCTGTCGACAGATCCAACTTATTCACCGGGCGCCGGAAGATCGCCGGTCAACCACCGGTAACCCCGCAGGAACTCGGCCTTTACACGATCAAAACGTTGACCGACGTCCATTTTTGCCGAGTTCGCTCGGATTGGGGGTCCCTGACCACCGGCGACACGGAAAACAACTCTCTTATCGGTCTCCCCAACCAGCACATCGTGGGCTTAACTTATGTGCCATGACCTCCCCCCGCTCCACTTATGGTGGCGGCTACTACTCCGCCTCCTTCCCGGACACTCCGATCTACGACTCGCTCGTCGCCGAGCGGGGCACCCCGCAGATCGCCCCGATCCGGGTCCCCGCCGCCTACGACACGGGCAGCAGTCTGCCCGCGCTGCCGTCGGCGCTCCCCGCGCTCCCGGCCGGACCCTCCCACCAGGTCCCCGCCTACGGCTATCCGCAGGCGCAGCATCCCGCTCCGCTGCAGCAGGCGCCCACGGCGTACATTCCGCAGCAGGCGAGCGCCCCGCGCGGCTATCCGGGTCCGCAGGCCCAGCAGCAGCCCCGCCCGATGGCGGGCAACGGGTACGAGGCGATGCGCCCCGCCGCACCGCGGCCCGCGCAGGCCCCCTACCAGGAGCCGTACAACAACCAGCAGTACCGCGGCTACTGATCGCAAGCCCCGGATGTCGGCGCCGCCTGGCACCATGGCGTCATGGGGAATGCCGAACTGCAGTCGATCCACGTCCATCCGGTCAAGGCGTTCCGGGGCTTCTCGCCCCGGCAGGCCGTGGTGGAACCCTGGGGGCTGGCCCAGGACCGGCGCTGGGCACTGATCGACGACGGGGGAAAGGTCGTCACCCAGCGCGAGCGGCCACACCTCGCGCTGGCCGTCGCCGAGCCCCTGCCCGGCGGCGGCGTCCGTCTGTCCGCACCCGGACGCGCACCGCTGACGGTGTCCGTTCCGGAGCCGGCCCCCACCGTGCCCGTGAACATCTTCGGCACGAAGGTGGAGGCGGTCCCCGCTGCCCAGACCGCGCATGACTGGTGCGGCGCCTATCTGGAGGCGGACGTCCGCCTGGTTCACATGGACGATCCGGCCACCCGCCGCCCCGTCGACCCGGACTTCGCCGAGCCCGGCGAGATGGTGAGCTTCGCCGACGGCTACCCGCTGCTGGTCACCACCGAGGCTTCGCTCGACGCCCTGAACTCCCTGGTGGCCGAGGGCGATCACGCCCACGAGGGCCCGCTTCCCATGAACCGCTTCCGGCCCAGCGTGGTCGTGTCGGGCACCGAGGCATGGGCCGAGGACCACTGGTCGCGCGTCTCCATCGGCGAGGTGGACTTCCGGGTCGCCAAGATGTGCGGGCGCTGCATCGTGACCACCACCGACCAGAGGACCGCCGAGCGCGGCAAGGAGCCCCTGCGCACCCTGGCCCGGCACCGCAGGCTCGACGGGAGGCTGGTCTTCGGCCAGAACCTGGTTCCGCTGACGCCGGGCACGATCCGGGTGGGGGATCCGGTGCGGGTCGTGTAGGCCTCCAGCACGGCACGCTCTGCTTGTGGGGCAGCCGTTCGCGCGGACGATCCCCCGGATCGGAGCACCCGGGCGGGAACCGGGGGCCCCGGCCCGGTCGTTGGATGTCTGAGCAGTGCGTGAGAGGTCCCGGTCCGAGGTGATTTCGCTCTCTTCGGACGGGTTCTCGGGTGAACGGCTCCGCGGGGTTTGTCATGGGGCGGGAGGGGGTGCGGGACGGTGGGAGCGATCCGCGGTCTGTGGCGCTGGCGGCACAATCCGCTGCGCCGTGCCACCGACCTGGCCGAGGCCTGGGTGGCCCTGGTGGCCCTGCTGCTGATGGCGGTGGCCGCGCCCTTGACCGGCTCACTGGTCGGCGCCGTCGCGCAGGACACGCTGCAACGGTCGGTCCGGGAGCAGCAGCACACCCGTCATGTCGTGACGGCCACCGTCGTGCGCACACTGGACGGCGCCTTCCTGGAACCCGATCCCGACAGTGCCACCGCCCAGGAGGTCCGCACCCGCGTGCTCGCCGACTGGACCGCGCCGGACGGCACCCGTCAGCACGGCCCGGTCCTGGCCGACCTCAAGTCCCCGCGGCACGGCGACCACTTCGGGCTCTGGACGGATCCGCACGGCCGAATAGCGGGCCGCCCACTGGACTCCGCCACGGCGACCACGCACGCCGTGCTCGCCGGGTTCGGCGCGGCCATGATCGCCGCCGGCCTGGTCGAGGGCGGTCGACGGCTGATCGTCTGGCGCCTGGTCCGCCGCCGGTACGCGCGTTGGGACCAGGCCTGGGACCGCGCGGGCCCGGACTGGGGCAAGGCCGGCACCGGCAGCTGACGGCCTTCCTGCTCTGGTCACCCACCGCTCGCGCGCACGCTACGGTGGACCGGCCGAAGCGCACGCAGCTGCGGCGACCCGCGCGAGCGAGCCATCAGTACTACGAGGTGGGGGCACGGCAACGCCATGGCACAGGGCACGGTCCAGGTGACGCACACCGGCACTTCGAGGTGGCGGCGCCGAACGGGTGAGTACCCTTCGCTCGCCGCCGCCCTGGAGGCCGCGGCCGACGGGGACGTCCTCACCATCGCCCCCGGCACCTATCGGGAGAACCTGGTGGTCCAGCGGGCGGTGACGCTGCGCGGGCCGGACGGTTCGCCCGGCTCGGTGCGCATCGCGCCCGTGGACGGCGTGCCGCTGACCGTGCGGGCCTCGGCCGTGGTGCGCGACCTGCATGTGGAGGGTCAGGACGCGGCCGCGCCCGCGCTGCTGGTCGAGGAGGGCACGCCCGAGCTGAGGGACGTACGGATCGTCACCCGGTCCGCCGCGGGCATCGAGGTGCGCGGCGGGGCCCGCCCGACCGTGCGGCGCTGCACCGTCGACAACCCGGCCGGTGTCGGCATCGCGGTACTCGACGGCGGGGGCGGGGTGTTCGAGGACTGCGAGGTCGTCGCGGCCGGCCAGGCGGGCGTGGCGGTCCGTGGCGGCGCTCACCCCCGGCTGGAGCGCTGCCGGGTGCACCACGCCTCGGGCACCGGTCTGTCGGTGACCGGTGAGGACTCCGCGCTGGAGGCCGTGGGGTGCGAGGTCTACGAGGTCCGGGGCTCGGGAGTGCAGATCACCGCGCGGGCCACAGCGCATCTGACGGACTGCGATGTGCACCGCACCACCGCCGACGGCGTCACCCTCGACACGGACGCGGTGCTCACGCTCGCCGACTGCCGGATCCACGACATCCCGGAGAACGCGGTGGATCTGCGGTCGCGTTCGGTGCTGACGCTGACCCGGACGACGGTGCGTCAGTTCGGGCGCAACGGCCTGTCGGTGTGGGATCCGGGCACCCGGGTGGACGCCAACCAGTGCGAGATCTTCGACAGCACCGGCGACTATCCGGCCGTGTGGGTCAGCGACGGCGCCACCGCGGTGCTCGACTCCTGCCGGGTGCACGACGTACCGGATGCCCTGTTCGTGCTGGACCGCGGTTCACGGGCGGACGTCGTGGACAGTGACCTGTCGCAGGTGCGCAACACGGCCGTGTCGGTGAGTGACGGCGCGACCGCTCAGCTCGACGACTGCCGGATCCGGGACGCCGCGACCGGCGCCTGGTTCCGCGACCACGGCAGCGGCGGCACGCTCAGCAACTGCACCCTGGACGGCACCCAGACGGGCGTGATCGTCACCAAGGGCGCCGACCCCACCATCGAGCGCTGCACGGTCGACTCCCCCGCCGAGGCCGGGTTCTACGTGTCCGCGGGAGGCCGGGGCAGCTTCCTGGGCTGCCGGGTCACGGGCAGCGGCGGGTACGGCTTCCATGTGATCGACGGCTGCCGTACGACACTGCGCAAGTGCCGTACGGAGCGGTGCGCGCGCGGGGGTTACGAGTTCGCGGACGGCGGCCCGGACGCGGCGTCCGGCACCGGACCGGTGGTGGAGGACTGCACCAGCGACGAGAGCGGCGCCCCGCGGCAGCCCGCCGCTCGGGAGACTGCCGTCCAGACGGCACACCACGCTCCGGGGCTGCTGGGACTGATCCCCGGTCAGCGCACCGGCGACGCCGAGCCGTCGCCGGCCGCCCCCGCCGCACCGGAACCGGCGGCCCGTACGTCGAAGGCGGTGCTCGGTGAACTCGACGCGCTGGTCGGCCTGGAGAGCGTCAAGCGCGAGGTGCGGGCGCTCACCGACATGATCGAGGTCGGCCGGCGTCGTCAGCAGGCCGGTCTGAAGGCGGCCTCGGTCAAGCGGCACCTGGTCTTCACCGGCTCCCCCGGTACGGGCAAGACGACGGTGGCCCGGCTCTACGGCGAGATCCTCGCCTCCCTCGGTGTGCTGGAGAAGGGCCATCTGGTCGAGGTGTCCCGCGTCGACCTGGTCGGCGAGCACATCGGCTCCACCGCGATCCGCACCCAGGAGGCCTTCGAGCGGGCGCGCGGCGGCGTGCTCTTCATCGACGAGGCCTACGCGCTGTCCCCCGAGGACGCCGGCCGGGACTTCGGCAAGGAGGCGATCGACACGCTGGTGAAGCTGATGGAGGACCACCGGGACGCGGTGGTGGTGATCGTCGCGGGCTACACGGCGGAGATGGAACGGTTCCTTTCCGTGAACCCCGGTGTGGCCTCGCGCTTCTCCCGGACGATCACCTTCGGCGACTACGGTCCCGAGGAGCTGCTGAGGATCGTGGAGCAGCAGGCCGACGAGCACGAGTACCGGCTGGCGCCGGGCGCGCCGGAAGCGCTGCTGACGTACTTCACCGAGATCCCGAAGGGCCCGGCCTTCGGCAACGGCCGCACCGCCCGTCAGACCTTCGAGGCGATGGTGGAACGCCACGCCAGCCGCGTGGCCCACGTCGACGACCCCAGCACGGACGACCTGAGTCTCCTGTACGCGCAGGACCTGCCGGAGCTGCCCCGGTGAAGACATCCAAGGCTTTCGAGCGCATGTTCGAGTATGCTCGGGTGCCGAGAGTCAGTAGTGACAGGTAGTGGCGCAACCGGTGCCCACCCGTGAAAAGATGAGACGCCCGCGCACCGGACAAGGACGAACGTCCTGGTCGGAGCGGTGACCAAGGGCCTGTCGGACGGTTTTGCGGCGAAAGGACCGGAGCGTACGTGAGCGAGAATCAGAACCTCCTCGCGGAGCAGCGGCGCACCCTGATCCTGGACGAGGTCCGGCGCCGGGGCGGCGTACGGGTCAATGAACTGACCCGCAAGCTCGGCGTGTCGGACATGACGGTGCGCCGCGACCTGGACGCGCTGGCCCGGCAGGGCGTGCTGGAGAAGGTGCACGGCGGTGCGGTGCCGGTGGTGGAGGCCAGCACCCACGAGCCGGGCTTCGAGGCGAAGTCGGGTCTGGAGCTGAGCGCGAAGGAAGACATCGCGCACGCCGCCGCCCAGCTGGTCGCACCGGGTGCCGCGATCGCCCTCTCGGGCGGTACGACGACCTTCGCGCTCGCGCATCAGCTGCTGGAGGTGCCCGACCTGACCGTGGTGACGAACTCGGTGCGGGTCGCGGACGTCTTCCACGCGGCGCAGCGCACCTCGGGCCAGCGGCAGGGCGCGGCGACGGTCGTCCTGACCGGCGGGGTGCGGACCCCGTCCGACTCACTGGTGGGGCCGGTGGCCGATCAGGCGATCGCGGCGCTCCACTTCGATCTGCTCTTCCTCGGTGTGCACGGGATATCGGTCGAGGCCGGGCTGTCCACGCCGAACCTGGCGGAGGCCGAGACCAACCGTCGGCTGGTGCAGTCGGCGCGGCGGGTCGTGGTGGTCGCCGACCACACCAAGTGGGGGACGGTGGGCCTGAGTTCCTTCGCCGCGCTGGAGCAGGTGGACACCCTGGTGACCGACGCGGGCCTGCCGGCCCCGGCGCGCGCGGAGATCTCCGAGCACCTGCGGCGGCTGGTGGTGGCGGGCGAGCCGGAAGAGACCGACGACATCTGACGGAGCGTCAGCTAAGCTGAGCCGTCCACGGGTCGAGGGGGGTTTCGTCGTCGATGGTTCAGCGTCTGCGCCCGGTGGGGCTCGACTTCGTCGGGACCGCGCCCGTACGGCTGGTGTTCACCCAGGACATGGCCGCGACTCCCGATGCGGTGTTCCACGCCCTCGCCGAGGACCTCTCGGGCTGGCCGGAGTGGTTCTCGGCGGTGGCCTCGATCCGGCCCACCGAGGGCGGCCGGGAGGTACGGCTGCGCAGCGGCACTCGTGCGACGGAGTCGGTGCTGGCGGCGCGGGCGCCCGAGCTGTACGCCTACCGGGTCGACACGATCGACGTGCCGGGCGCCCGCGCCTGGATCGAGGAGTGGCGGCTCGCTCCGGCGGGCGCCGGGACCCGGCTCCGGATGACCTTCGCCCTCGACGGAACGGCCCTGTTCCGCGCGGTGTGCCGGCTGAGCCGGCCGGGTGTGGGCCGGGCGGTCCGGGAGGCGGTCCGGGCGCTCGACGGGCGGCTGGAGCGGCGGCCGGTCTGACCGGGCCGGCCGCTCAGTCCGGCCACACCCCCGTCGCCAGCAGCGTCTCGATCGCGGCCGTGTACGGCGCGATGTCCAGGTCCTGCTCCGCCAGCCAGGCGTCCGAGTAGTACTTGTCGAGGTAGCGGTCCCCCGGGTCGCACAGCAGGGTGACGACGCTGCCCGTACGGCGCTCGGCCACCATCTCGGAGACGATCTTCAGGGAACTCCACAGGCCGGTACCCGTGGAGCCGCCCGCCTTGCGGCCGATGACCCGCTCCAGGGCCCGTACGGCGGCGACGCTGGCCGCGTCCGGGACCTTCATCATCCGGTCGATGGCACCGGGCACGAAACTGGGCTCCATGCGCGGGCGGCCGATTCCCTCGATGCGGGAGCCGCAGTCGCAGCCGACGTCCGGATCGCCGGTGGTCCAGCCCTCGAAGAAACACGAGTTCTCCGGATCGGCGACACAAATGCGGGTGTCATATTGCATGTAGTGGACGTAGCGCGCGAGGGTCGCCGAGGTGCCGCCGGTGCCCGCCGTCGCCACGATCCACGCCGGCTCCGGGAACCGCTCCAACTCCAGCTGCCGGAAGATGGATTCGGCGATGTTGTTGTTGCCACGCCAGTCCGTGGCCCGTTCGGCGTAGGTGAACTGGTCCATGTAGTGGCCGCCGGTCTCCACCGCGAGACGGGCGGACTCCTCGTACATACGGCGGGAGTCGTCCACGAAGTGGCACCGGCCGCCGTGGAACTCGATCAGGCGGCACTTCTCGGCACTCGTCGTGCGCGGCATGACCGCGATGAAGGGCACGCCGATCAGCTTCGCGAAGTAGGCCTCGGAGACGGCCGTCGAGCCGCTGGACGCCTCGATCACCGGGCGGTCCGGCCGGATCCAGCCATTGCACAGTCCGTAGAGGAAGAGCGAGCGGGCGAGCCGGTGCTTGAGGCTGCCGGTCGGGTGGGTCGACTCGTCCTTGAGGTACAGGTCGATGCCCCACCGCTCGGGCAGCGGGAAGCGCAGCAGGTGCGTGTCCGCCGAGCGGTTGGCGTCCGCCTGCACCTTGCGGACGGCTTCTTTCAGCCAGTCGCGATAGGTGGCGTCACTGTGGTCGACGTCAAGGGTGGCGCCGGTGCGGATCTGTGGGGTGGTGCTCACGGCGGGGCTCCTTACGCGGTACGCCAACGCCGCCTCACGTGGTCGGCACCTCGATCATATGCACCTTTCACACCACTTCCCACCTGCATAAACGCATCTTTGAGGCAGCCAAAGACACCCTGGGGCACGGCCGTGCGAACCCCGCGGGGGCGCATTCGGGCGAGTGCTCCGGGCGCCGGCCGCCCGCGGCCCGGGCGTACTGGTGCTCCCCGCCGAGGCCGGGCAGACTGCACCGGACGGGACGACCGTCCCGGACGGGGGCGCACACTGGATCACGACGACACGCCGGACGGGCCCGCGCGGGCACGGGTGCGGCGGCCGACACGCACAAGGGGGCGGGGAAGGATGGCGGAGCCGGAGTTCACGGCCACGGGCGTGCGGATCGGGAAGCGGCTGCGGTCGCTGACCCGGGCCGGACAGGTCCGGATCAACGACGGCAGGCTGGAGTTGCTCACCAGCTACGGCAGCGAGATCGACAGCGCGCCGGTGCAGGCGGTACGTGCCTCCAGGCCCTGGTTCGCCCCGGACGACCGGGCGATGGCCGACCTCAACGGAAACCGGTACCTGCTGACCCTGGGCGAGCAGGATCCCGCCCCGGGCGAGCCCGGGCCGCCCGCCGCACGCCGGTTCATCGAGGCGGTGCGCCGGGCCGCCGGGCGTGGCGGCTGACGCGTGCGCGAGTTGCGGGACCGCAACCCCTGCGTCACTCTGGTCTCACGTCACTCTGGGTTTACCGGCGATAACGCTGCGAACCAGCCCGCCGGCCACGACAGCAGGCGGATGTTTGGACGCAAGCACCCTGCTGGATCCGTTCTCCGTGTTCTTCCGGTTTCCTCCGGGCCTCACATCGGGGAGTCGCAGCCGTGATCAGTCACCCGAACAGGCACTGCACGGTGGAGCTCCAAGCCCTGCCGTCGCGGATCGGCCAGGTCCGCAGAATCGTATCTGCGCAGTTGCGCTACTGGCATCTGGACCCGTTGATCGACCGGGCCGCGCTCGGTGTGACGGAGCTGTTGAGCAACGTCCACCGGCACGCCGAGCCCGACAAGCTGTGCACCGTCGAGTTGGAACTGCTGCTGGACAGGCTCACCGTCTCGGTGCACGACCACGATCCACGCCTGCCCGTGGTCGCGGAGGTGTCGGCGGCGTCGGACATCGCGCCGCTGGCCACCTGCGGCCGTGGTCTGGCGATGGTGGCGGCGATGAGCGAGAGCTGGGGAGCCCGGCCGGACGGTGAGCAGGGCAAGGTCGTGTGGTTCACGCTGCCCGCGCCGTCGGCGGCGCCGAAGCCGACCGCCCGTCTGCCGCGCCTCCTGGACCGCCGGCCGGTACGCCAGTTCGTCGAGGTCGAGCCCGTCATGGCCCGAACCCCGGCCCCGGCACCCGCTCCCGCCCGGTCGACCGTTCCCGGCTGACCGGGCGGTGACCTGCCGTCCGGCACGACCGGCGCAAGCCCCTCCGGCCCGGCCACGGGCGCCTCACGCCAATCGCGGGGCGCCCGCCGCCCGTCTCCCTTCCGGCTACGGGCGGTGCTGTCGCGGGGTTCAGGCCGTGCTGGTCCTGCCGGGGCGGCCGAACTGTTCCGCCAGGACCGACAGCCGGCGCCAGTACTCGTCCTCGTCGATCTCGCCGGAGGCGAAGCGCCGGCCGAGGACCGCGAGCGGTGAGTCGCCCGCCGGGCGTCCGCCGTCCACCGGGCGCCAGGGGCCACCGCGTCCGCGCCGGACGGTGCGGCGCAGGAAGGTCACGGCGCCGATCACCACGGCCGCCCAGATGAGCGGGAAGAAAAGGATCCACGGGCCGGGCCCGCCGTCCCAGTTCGCCAGGGTCTGCATCTCGGTTCGTCTCCCTCGTCCGAAGCATCTCGGTCTGCTGTCTCGAGACTGGCTCCTGGGAGGGGTCCGGGTCGTCGTACGGCCGGCGGCAGTGGACGTACCTCCTAGGGAGTACGCGGGGACGCCGTGCGCCCGTAGTGGTCCACCACCGGACGCAGATAGTCCGCCTGCGGACCTTCGAGGGCCGCAGGTCCGCCCGTCGAGCCGACCAGCTCGATCCTGTCCAGCTCCGGTTCGACACCCCGGGCCGTCTCCGCCGCGACCAACGCCTCGTACCGCTCGCGCAGTTGGGCCGCCGGCCGGGGCGGAGCGAGGAAGTGGACGCCGACGGAGCCGTTGGCGCCCCGGGTGGCCCGCCACAGGGCCAGCGCCTCCGGAGCCGTGTCGGAACCGGTCTCCTCGGCCAGTTCCCGGGCCGCATGCCGGCGAAGCCACGAGATGTCCGACTCGGCATCCGCATCGGGGGGTTCGACCGTTCCGCCGGGCAGCTGCCAGCGCCCCGGGGAGGCGGTCGAGCGGCCCGTCCGGCCGACCAGCAGACGGCCGTCGTCGGCCGGCTGGAGGACGGTGACGAAGAGGGAGGCCAGGGGCGGAGCGCCCGGGACCCGGCGCAGTGCCCGGAAGCGGTAGGTCGCGCGGGCCCAGGACAGGACCAGGTCGTGCCCTCCGTCCCGCCACCCGACTCCGGTGAGCGCGGCCACGGGGCCGTCGAAGAAGGCCGGGTTGGCGCGGACCGTCACGTCCCAGGCGTGATCCATCGCCGCACGCTGCTCCGGGGAGAGTACGGGCGCCGGCGTCTCGACGAGCCGGATACGGCGGGCGGGCAGGAAGTCGGCGGCGCGAGCCGTCACCGCAGTGCTCCCAGGGGGTCGTCGAGCACCGGCTGCCAGGCCAGCTCCGCCGCGCCGACCAGGCTGTTGTGGTCCAGGGAGCAGGGCAGGATGGGCACGCCGCCGCTCTGCCCCCACAGGCTGCGGTCGGCGACCACCGCGCGCAGCCGTCCGGGGTCGGCGTCGAGCAGGGTCCGGTGCAGACCGCCGAGGACGATCCGGTCGGGGTTGAGGATGTTGACCAGTCCGGCCAGCCCGAGACCGAGGCGGTCGATCAGGGCCTCGGTCGCCGTGCGCACGGTCGGATCGGCGTAGTGGTGCCGGATCAGGTCGATGGCCTGCTGCAGCAGCGACACCTCGGGGCCCGGTGCGCGCCCCGCCTCCATGAGCAGGGCCAGCGGATCCGCCTCGACGTCCAGACAGCCCCGGCCGCCGCAGTGGCAGGGCCGGCCCTCCGGGTTGACGGTCAGGTGGCCGACCTCCAGGGCCAGGCCCGAACTGCCCGTGTGCAGGCGCCCGTCGAGGACCAGCGCCCCGCCCACCCCACGGTGCCCGGTGGCCACGCACAGCAGGTCGCGGGCGCCCCGGCCCGCGCCGTGCCGGTGCTCGGCGAGCGCGGCGAGGTTGACATCGTTGCCCGCGAACGCCGGGCCGGTGATCCGGGCCGCGCGCACGCACTCGGCGAAGATACGGCGGACCGGCGCGCCCACCGGCCAGGCCAGGTGCAACGGGTTGAGGGCCAGTCCGTCGGGCTCGGCGACGGCGGACGGCACGGCCAGACCGGCCCCGACGCAGCGCCGGCCGGTCCGGCGCAGCAGTTCGGCACCGGCCTCCACCACGGATCCCAGGACCTTCGCCGGATCGGCGTCGACGGTCTCGCAGCCCGGCGCGGTCGCCACGATCCGTCCGCCGAGGCCGACCAGCGCCGCCCGGAATCCGTCGGCGTGGACCTGCGCGGCGAGTACCACGGGCCCGTCCTCGGCGACCTCCAGCCGGTGCGAGGGCCGTCCCTGGGAGCCGGCCGCGGCCCCCGGCCGGGCGTCGACCCGGATCAGGCCCAGCGCCTCCAGCTCGGCGGCGACGGCACCGGCGGTCGCCCGGGTGACGCCGAGTTCGGCGGTGAGCACGGCCCGGGTCGGCGCCCGCCCGGTGTGCACCAGCTCCAACGCGGGCCCGAGCGCGCCTCGCCCCCGGTCCAGCCGCGTCCTCGAGGTGGTCCCATCCCCCGCCGCGCGGGGGTCCGCCTTGCCGCTCATGAGGGCGAGTCTCCCATGATCGGCTGACCCGCCGGTCTACAGTCCGCTGACCCTCAGTGTGATGTTCAGCCGCCCGGTCAGCCCCAGTGCGGCCGGTGCCGTCCCCGGGTGCACCCGGGGTACGCCGTGGTACGCCTGCCGGGCGGGGCCGCCGAAGACGAACAGGTCGCCGCTGAGCAGCCGCACGTCCGTGTAGGGCCTGGCGCGGGTCTCCGTGTTGCCGAAGCGGAAGACGCAGCTGTCTCCCAGGCTCAGCGACACCACCGGCGCGTCGGACTTCTCGTCGCTGTCGCGGTGCATGCCCATGCGGGCGTCGGCGTCATAGAAGTTGACGAGTGCGATGTCGTACGAGGCGGTCGTCACCGCCCGCGGGCCGAGCGCGTCGGCCACCGCGCGGCGGCCCAGTTCGTCCAGCCACTCGGGGAAGGGCTTCACGGGGGCGCCGTCGCCGTCGACGACGGTGCGGGCGTAGCCGTACGGGTACCAGTGCCGGCCGAGGCAGACCTGGCGGGCGGTCATCGTACCGCCGCCCGGGACGCGGACCGTGCGCAGGCCGGCCGGTGGCCGGGCCCACCGGCGGCAGGCGGTGAGCAGCTCGCGCTGGGCCCGTTCGTCCAGCCAGTCCGGGACGTGCACGGCGCCCGGGACGACCTGCGTGCGCTCCCGGGGAAACAGCTCCGCGTCCATGCTCCCCATCCTGCCCGACCGGCACCGGGCGGTCCTGATCTGCGGCTCGGCTAGCCTGGACGCACGATGAGCGACCGTATGACGACTGCGTGGGGCGACTTCGAGCTGTCCCGCTTTCCCGAGGATCCGCGCGACCGGCTGCGAGCCTGGGACGCCTCCGACGCGTATCTGCTGCGGCACCTGGCCCGCGAGGGCGTCGCGCTGTCCGGGACCGTCGTGGTCGTCGGGGACCGCTGGGGCGCGCTGGTGACGGCACTGGCGGAGCACCGGCCGGTACAGATCACCGACTCCTTCCTCACCCAGGAGGCGACCCGGGCGAACCTCGCTCGGGCCGGCGTGGAGCCCGGTGCCGTGTCCCTGCTCACCACGCAGGACCCGCCGCCCGACCGGGTGGACGTGCTGCTCGTGCGGGTGCCGAAGAGCCTGGCGCTGCTGGAGGACCAGCTGCTGCGGCTGGCGCCCGCCGTGCACGAGGGCACGGTCGTGGTCGGCACCGGAATGGTGAAGGAGATCCACACCTCGACGCTGGAGCTGTTCGAGCGGATCCTCGGGCCGACCCGGACCTCGCTGGCCGAGCAGAAGGCCCGGCTGGTCCTCTGTGCTCCGGACCCGTCGCTCGAGCGGCCCGCCAACCCGTGGCCGTACAGCTACGTCCTGCCCGACGGCGTCGGCGCGGTGTCCGGGCGGACCGTCGTCAACCACGCGGGGGTGTTCTGCGCCGACCGCCTCGACATCGGCACCCGGTTCCTGCTCCAGCACCTGCCGGCCGGCCGGGGTGCCGGGCGGGTGGTGGACCTGGGGTGTGGCAACGGCGTGGTCGGTACGGCGGTGGCGCTGGCCGATCCGCGGACCGAGGTCCTGTTCGTGGACGAGTCGTTCCAGGCGGTGGCCTCGGCGGAGGCCACGTACAAGGCCAACGGGGTGCCCGGGCACGCGGAGTTCCGGGTCGGCGACGGGCTGGCCGGGGTCGCGGCCGGCAGCGTCGACGTCGTCCTGAACAATCCGCCGTTCCACTCCCACCAGGCGACGACCGACGCGACGGCCTGGCGGATGTTCGCCGGCGCCAGACGTGCGCTCAGGCCGGGCGGTGAGCTGTGGGTGATCGGCAACCGGCACCTGGGCTACCACGTGAAGCTGCGCCGGCTGTTCGGCAACAGCCGGCTGGTGGCGAGCGACCCGAAGTTCGTGGTGCTGAAGGCCGTCAGGAAGGATTAGCCGGCGCCGTCGGGGAGGATCGGCCGGCGCCGAGGACGCCGATGATCCGGGCGACCTCGCGGGCCATGGCCTCCCGGCCCACGCCGAGGTATTTGCGCGAGTCGACGGCCTCGGGGTGGGCGGCGAGGAAGTCGCGGATCGCGCGGGTCATCGCCGCGTTGAGCGCGGTGCCGACGTTGACCTTGGTGATGCCGCGCGCGACCGCCCGGACCAGTCCGTCGTCGGGCACTCCGGAGGAGCCGTGCAGGACGAGCGGGACGGGCAGCGCGGCCGACAGCCGTTCGAGGAGGCCGTGGTCGAGGGTGGCGGTGCGCCGGGTCATCGCGTGCGCGCTGCCGACGGCCACGGCCAGGGCGTCCACGCCGGTGTCGGCGACGAAGGCGCGGGCCTCGCCGGGGTCGGTGCGGGCGCCCGGCGCGTGGGCATCCAGCGGGGCCCGCCCGTCCTTGCCGCCGATCTCCCCCAACTCGGCCTCGATCCACATCCCTTGGCCGTGCGCCCAGTCGGCGGCGGTCCGGGTGGCGGCGAGGTTCTCGGCGTAGGGCAGGCGTGCCGCGTCGAACATGACCGAGCTGAAACCTGCGCCGGGCGCCTGGCGCAGCAGCTCGTCGCTCTGTACGTGGTCGAGGTGCAGGGCGACCGGTACGGCGGCGCGCTCGGCGGCGGTGACGGCCGCGCGGGCCAGGGGCAGCAGCCGTCCGTAGCGGAACCTGACGGCGTTCTCGCTGACCTGGAGGACGACGGGTGCGGCGGCCGACTCGGCGCCGGCGATGACCGCCTCCACGTGCTCCAGGGTGATGATGTTGAACGCGGCGACCGCGGAGTGTGCCGCGGCGGCGCGGGTGACCAGCTCGCCGGTGGTCGCGAGGGACACGGCCGTGCTCCTTCTTCCGGGGTGCCGGTCAGGGGGCGAGGATGACGGAGCGGGTGAGGTGGCGCGGGCGGTCCGGGTCGAGGCCGCGGGCGGCGGCGACAGCGACCGCGAGGCGCTGGACGCGGACGAGTTCGGCGAGCGGGTCGAGGGTGCCCTCGATCCACAGTCCGCCGGTGCCGCGCACCTGTTCGGCGAGTCCGTCGGGTGCGGTGCCGAGCATCCAGGTGGCCGTTCCCCGGGTGGTGACGCTGATGGGCCCGTGCCGGTACTCCATCGCCGGGTAGGCCTCGGTCCAGGACAGGGCGGCCTCGCGCATCTTCAGTCCGGCCTCGTTGGCGAGTCCGACGCTCCAGCCGCGCCCGAGGAACGTGAACTGCGCGCACTCGACGAGCCCGGCGGGCAGGGCGGTCGACAGGGCAGTACGGGCGTCGGTCACCACGGTGTCGGTGTGCAGGCCGAGGTGGGTGCGCAGGACGGTGAGCGCGGTGGTGGCGAAGCGGGTCTGCACGACGGAGCGTTCGTCGGCGAAGTCCAGGACGACGATCTCGTCGGCGGCGGCCGTCACGGGAGTGTCCGGGTCGGCGGTGACTGCGGTGGTCCGGGTGGTGCCCCGCAACCGCCGCAGCAGGTCGAGTACTTCCGTGGTGGTTCCGGAGCGGGTCAGGGCCAGGACACGGTCGTAGGGCCGCCCGTGCGGGAACTCGGAGGCGGCGAACGCGTCGGTCTCGCCCTGTCCGGCGCTCTCCCGCAGGGCGGCCGCCGCCTGGGCCATGAAGTACGAGGTCCCGCACCCCACCAGCGCCACCCGCTCCCCCGGCGCCGGCAGCGCCCCGGCGTGCCGCCCGGTCTCCTCGGCGGCCCGGGTCCAGCACTCGGGCTGGCTGTTCAGCTCGTCCTCGACGTGGCTCATGACGCACCGCCCCGCTCCGCTCGCGCCTGCCTGCTCGTTCGTGCAACGTATAGCGCGCATTCGAGCAGAATCAAGCACGCCCCTCCGGTGGGCGGGGTCGCGTCAGATCCAGCCGGGGACCGCCCGTACGAATCCGGTCCCGCGCTGGTCGTTGCAGCCGAACACGGGCCGGCCCACCGGGTCGGGCCAGGTCTGCCGCGCCTGGAGGGCCACGCTCACCAGGGTCAGCAGCAGGTCGACGTCGCTCGCGGCGTCGAGGCGTATGGTCACCCACTGCGAGCCGGGCACGATCCTGATCGCGCCGGAACCCCTGAGGTCCTTGGCGAAGTGCCGGACGGCCCGGTCGGTCAGGCGCAGGTCGACATCGCGTTCCGAGTGGAAGTGGGCGATCTCGCCCTGCGCCGAGGCGACCGCCCGTCCCAGGCCGCAGCTCGGGACGGTTCGGCTCAGGTCCGGCCAGGTCGCCAGTTGCGCGAGTGCGCGCGAGGCCAACGTCATGGGCCCATCATGACGCGCTCACCCCCTCGCAACCAGATCGTGAACAAGCATTAACCAACCTGTTCGCCCGGTGCGGCGCTGGTGCCGCGGCAGGCAACGTCTGCCCGTCAAGGAGCGGCGTCCGGTGCGTGCTCTGGGTGTCCCCCCGGCCGGAGGCTGGGGGGAGTGCCGGGTGCGGGCCCTCGTACTGGACGTACTTGGGCCCGTGCCCGGTGCGGCGAAGGGGGTCCCCCCGCCCGAGGCGGCGAAGCCGGTTCGAGAGCGGGGGCGCGTGCCGGGCGTCGCGACGGGGCGAACGTCGCCTGTTGCGGCACTAGTTTCCGTGGCCGTCGCAGCATCCGTCCCGCCGCATCAGGCGTCCGATGCCGAGCCAGTCGTCCTCGGCCGCCACCGTGCGCCGGGCCGACGGCTCGAAGGCCGCGACCAACTCCTCGGTGCTGTAGGGCACTCCGCCTCTGAGTACCGAGACGGTGCGGACGAGGGTGGAGAAGTCGGTGAACGGGTCGCCGTCGACGACGGTCAGATCGGCCAGCCTGCTCTCCTCGACCGTGCCGAGGTCGTGGTCGAGGCCGAAGAGCCGGGCGGGCAGCACGGTCGCGGTGCGCAGGGCCTGCGCCGGGGACAGACCGCCTTGGTGCAGGGCGCGCAGCCCCATGTGCAGGGCGAGGCCCACGGGCACCAGCGGCTGGTCCGTGCCGAGCGCCACGAGCCCGCCGGCCGCCAGGATGCGCCGGTACACGTCGATCTCGGTGTGCAGGGTGGCGAGTTGGGCGGGTGCGGGCGCGGCGGCGGCGTACTGGCGTACGGCGGCGGTGTCCCAGGGAGGCATGACGACGGTGACCCGGGAGTCGTCGGCGAGGGTGGGGTCCGCACCGATCAGGGGGATGGCCGTGAAGGGGGTGGCGATCATGTGGAAGCGCGCTCCGCGCGCGGTGTAGATCTCCACCACGTCCTGGTAGGCGTGGCCCGTGGCGGTGACCGCGTGACCGAACTCGGCCCGCTGGGTGGCCTGCAGATGGGTCGTCAGGTCCTGGCCGAGCTGGACGCCGGGCGAGAGCAGATGGCTGCCGGCGCGTACGCCGAGGCGGTCGTGGGCGAAGCGTGCGGCTTCCTCCATGACCCAGCCGGGCGCCCGCACGTACGTCTTGACGAAGTCCCAGTCCAGGGCCGCCCCGCGCGCCAGGGAGCGGCGCAGGCCCGGCCGGGTGCGGTGGGCGCGGCCCATGCTGTACGCGACCCGTGCTCCGTCGAGGAGTTCGCCGGTGGTCAGCAGCCGGGGCCCGGCGAGCTGTCCGGCGGCCACCGCCTCGCGGATGCGGGCCTGTTCGTGGGCGAACCCGCCGAGGGAGACGGCCGTGGTGATGCCGTAGGTGAGCTGGCCGACGGTCTGGCGTCCGCCGTAGGTGCTCTGCCACGGGTGGGTGTGGGTGTCCCACAGGCCCGGGATGACGGTCCGGGCCGAGGCGTCGATCCGGCGGACGCCGGCGCGGCCGGTCGCGCGGTGCGGCTCCACGGCCGCGATGCGTCCGCCGCGCACCAGGATGTCCACGTCGTCGCGGGTGGTCTCGCCCGTGCCGTCCCACAGGCGTCCGGCGTGCACCACCACGTCGGCGGGGGCGGGACCGGCCGCGTCGAGGGGGACGCGGACGGTGCGGGCGGTGCCGCCGTCGACGCCGAGGAGCCGCAGCCGGCTGCCGGACAGGTACAGCAGGGTCGTCGAGTCGGCGGACCAGGAGGGGTGGTCGGCGGGTTCGTCGGTGAGGGTGCGCAGGTCGCCGCGCGGGGTGCCGTCGGGGTCGACGGGCAGCAGGCACAGCGCCGACTCGACGATCACCGCCATCCGGCGGCCGTCGGGCGACCAGACGGGCCCGGAGCCGTACCGGTCGGCGATCGACGTGTGGGGGGCCACCGGGTGGAGGCGGTCGGCGCCGGTCGTGGTGTCGACGATCCGGATGACGTTGTAGCCCTCCCGGAAGCGCGCGTTGAGGCGGTTGCGGTCGCACAGGGCGAGATGACGGCCGTCGGGCGACCAGCTCGGGCGGCCGGGCAGTCCGCCGCCGCCGAGGGCGGTCGCCAGGACGCGTTCCGCGCCGGACGCCAGGTCGCGGACGAGGAGCCGTCCGGTCAGGTCGAGGCAGGCCAGCCGCTGCCCGTCGGGCGACAGCGCCGGGTGCACCCGGCCGCCGGTCGCGAGGGCGGTCTCCTCGCCGGTGGCGAGGTCGTGCCGGTACACGCCCAGGAGTCCGTCGCGGTCGTCGGCGTACAGGAGCGAGCGCCCGTCGGGTGCCCAGGCGGGTGCGAGCAGGTACCGGGTGGGGTGCGCCGTGCCCAGTCGCCGGGGTGGCCGTCCGCCGGAACTTCCGGCGAGCCAGAGGGAGTTGAGGGCGGCGAAGGCGATCTGCCTGCCGTCGGGCGAGAGCGCGGGCAGATGGACGCCGCGCACCGGACGGGTGCGGGCCTCGCCGAGGTCGTACGCCTTGGTCCGGTAGCGCGGCCGCCGTACGGGAAGCACACCCCGGAAGGGGATGGTCTCCCGCTGCCGGGGGCTGTCCGGCCGTACGAGGGTGAAGGCGCCGTCGAGCGTCAGGAGCAGCTGCCCGGCCGGTGTCCAGCGGGGCGGCACCGGGGCGATGTCCCCGGCGACGGGGACGGCGCGGCCGTCGACGACGAGGGTGCAGGAGGCGTCCGGGGAGGCGGTGGTGCGCAGATGGGCCAGGCGGCCGTCGGCGGCGAGGGCGGGTGTCATCACCTGTGCGGCCTCGGTCTCGGTGTGCCGTACGGCGACCGGGCCGGCGCCGTCCGCGGGGACGGCGGCGATGGTGCGGGCCTCCAGGCCGACGCCCTGGGGGGTGCTGACCGTCTTCGCGCGGACGAACAGGATGCGGGTGCCGTCCGGTGACCAGGTGGGGTCGAAGTCCTCCCAGGGGCCGTCCTGCAGCGGGCCGTCCTGGCCGGTGAGACCGGTGACGCGGGTGATCCGGCCGGTGCGCAGGTCGAGGACGTGGATGCGGTACGGGGTGCCCGCGACGGGGTCGCCGCCGCGTTCGGAGGAGAAGGCGAGCCGGGTCCCGTCGGGGGACCAGGCCGGGCCGCGGTCGTCCCAGGGGCCGTCGGTGCGCTGCCGCAGGCCGGAGCCGTCGGGGCGCGCGGTCCAGAGGTGGAATCCGCCGCCCCGGTAGGCGCAGAAGGCGATGAGTCCGCCGTCCGGGGAGTGGGTGGGCCGGCCCGGTTCGAGGTCCGCCGGGGTCAGGGCGCGGGCCGGGCCGCCGGTGCGGGGCAGTGACCACAGGGTGCCCTGCACCTCGGCGACCAGCCGGTCACCGGCGGGGGCGAGGGTCGCCGCGCCGTTGGTGGCGCGGGTGAACGTCAGGGTGGGCGAGCCGGTGTCTGGTCGGGCCACCGCCGCGGGAGCCGCACCCACCAGGGGCACGGCGCCTGCCGCGACGAGGAGTTGACGGCGGGTGGGACGGAAGGAGTTGCGCCGGTCACGGTCCATGGCAGTACACCCTGGCGCACCGACCGCCCCGGCCTCAAGATCCGCCGACGTGTCGTCAGTTGCCGTTCACACGAGGCTACTTGTCGTCGCAGCCGCCCACGCGACGGTCGCTCAGCGCCACGTCGTCCATGCGGACGTCGTACGACGAGGGCGTGGGGCCGGCCTGGTACAGCTGCCATCCGAGCTTGAGCCGGTCGAAGCGCGGGAAGACGAAGTCGTCCGCCGTGCCGCCGTGTTCCTTCGTGGAGACGGTCAGCTCGGACCGCTCGGCGCCGTCCAGGTAGACGGTGACGCGGTTGTCGGTCGCGTCGAGGTGGAATTCGACGCACTGCCAGGTCGCGGCCGTGGCGGGAGCGGAGGTCCGCCAGGCGGTCCAGTCGCCGGTGGGTCCGAGGTCGGAGCCGACGCCCCAGAAATTGCCCTGCGAGGTGGGAACGTACTGACCGCCCAGGGGGCGTACCAGTGTGGGGGCGTCGGAGCCGGAGGCCTCCGCGATGGTCCAGTGCGCCCAGTCGGGTGCCGTCGGGAACCGCCCCACGTTCAGCCGCAGCCGGGCCCAGAGACTGTTGCCGGCCGGTGCCGGGCCGGGCAGCACGAGGAAGGCACGTCCGTTGCCCTCGGTGTGGAGGCGCAGTTCGCGGCCGTGGCCGGTGGTGCTGGGCTCGATGGTCAGCGAACCGTCGGAGGTGTCGGTGGTCCAGCCGCGGCCCGCGGTGACCGGCCCGAGGGGCAGCCGGTCGAAGTTCTCCCGTACGAAGGTGTGGTGCGGGAGCGGGGTGGCCGAGGCGGTGGGGGGTACGGCGAGCAGCACCGCGGCTACGGATAACAGCGCGGCGGCGGCCTTCCTCATGGGGGTCATGGGGGTCATGGGGGTCATGGGGGTCAGTCTGCAACATCCGCCACGGCTGTCACAGAGCCGCCCGAGCCGAAATGGGGCCGCCTCGACCGCCCTCCGTCCGGCACACTCCCCTGCATGAAGACTGCCGAATTCCTTGAGACCCTGGACCGCGAAGGCGCCTTGCTGGCCGCTGCCGCCGATGCGGCGGGGACCGGGGCCAGGGTTCCGACCTGCCCGGACTGGCGGGTGCGCGATCTGCTGCGGCACACCGGCGCGGTGCACCGCTGGGCGGCCGGGTTCGTCGCCGAGGGGCTCACCGCTCCGCGTCCCCTGGGGGATCCGCCCGAGCTGGACGGCCCGGAGCTGGTGAGCTGGTACCGGGACAGCCACCGCCGGCTCGTCGACACCCTGGCCGCCGCGCCGGCCGACGTGGAGTGCTGGACCTTCCTGCCGGCGCCCTCCCCCTCGCCGCTGGCCTTCTGGACCCGCCGGCAGGCCCACGAGACCACCGTCCACCGCTACGACGCCGAGTCGGCGCGGGGCGGCGCGGCGTCCGCGATCGACCCGGACTTCGCGGTGGACGGCATCGACGAGTTGCTGCTCGGTTTCCATGCCCGCCCCAAGAGCCGGGTCCGCACGGAGCGGCCGCGCGTGCTGCGGGTGCGCGCGCTCGGGGCGGACGGGGACGGGGACGCGGTGTGGACCGTACGGCTGTCGGACGAGCCGCTCGTGGCCACCCGGGGTACGTCGGACGAGGCCGAGGTCGAACTCGCCGGTCCGGCCGACCGGTTGTACCTCGCCCTGTGGAACCGGGAGCCGCTGCCGAGGGTGACCGGCGACCCGGCGCTGGCCGACCTGTGGCGCGAGACGTCCGGGGTCTGAGGCCGGTCAGTCCGCCAGCATCCGGGTCAGTACCGCGCGCTGCACCGGCCGTACCTCGCCGTGCAGCGCGCGCCCCTTCCCGGTCAGCGCCACCCGCACGCCCCGCCGGTCCTCCGCGCACATGGCGCGCTCGACCAGGCCGTCCTTCTCCAGGCGGCCGATCAGCCGGGACAGCGCGCTCTGGCTGAGGTGGACACGTTCCGAGATCTCCTGCACGCGATAGGCGCAGCCGCCGTCCGCCGCCGAGCCCTCGGCGAGCAGGTCGAGCACCTCGAAGTCGCTGGCGCACAGGCCGTGCTGGTGCAGGGCCCGGTCCAGCTCGCACTGGGTGCGGGCGTGCAGCGCCAGGATGTCCCGCCACTGGTCCACGAGCGCCTGTTCGGCCTTCTTCGCCGCCATGGACGCACCGTAGCAGAGAAACGAATTTATTGCGTCGGAATTAAATGAGCTTGCATCTCATGCATGTGCATGTAGTAGTTTCTTCGGCATGACCTCTCCGCTCACCCCTTCCCCGTCCCAGGGGCGCTGGACCCCCCGGCTGTGGGGCACCCTGCTGGTGCTGTGCGCCGCCATGTTCCTGGACGCGCTCGACGTCTCGATGGTCGGCGTCGCCCTGCCGTCCATCGGCTCCGACCTCCAGCTGTCCACCTCGACCCTGCAGTGGATCGTCAGCGGCTACATCCTGGGTTACGGCGGGCTGCTGCTGCTCGGCGGACGCACCGCCGACCTGCTCGGCCGCCGCCAGGTGTTCCTGGTGGCGCTGGGCGTCTTCGCGCTCGCCTCGCTGCTCGGCGGGCTCGTCGACTCCGGGCCGCTGCTGATCGCCAGCCGCTTCATCAAGGGCCTGAGCGCCGCGTTCACCGCGCCCGCCGGCCTGTCGATCATCACCACGACCTTCCCGGAGGGCCCGCTGCGCAACCGGGCGCTGTCCATCTACACCACCTGCGCGGCCACCGGCTTCTCCATGGGCCTGGTGCTGTCCGGCCTGCTCACCGAGGTCAGCTGGCGCTTCACCATGCTGCTGCCCGCACCCATCGCCCTGGTCGCGCTGGCGGCCGGCCTGAAGCTGCTGCCGCGCAGCGAGCGCGAACGCGACCACAACGGGTACGACATCCCCGGCGCCGTCCTCGGCACCGCGTCGATGCTGCTGCTGGTCTTCACCGTCGTCCAGGCACCCCAGGCCGGCTGGGCCTCGGCCCGCACCCTGCTGTCCTTCCTGGCCGTCGCCGTGCTGCTCACCGTGTTCGTCCTGGTCGAGCGGCGCTCGCCGGGCCCGCTGGTCCGGCTCGGCGTGCTGCGCTCGGGCGGCCAGATCCGTGCCCAGCTCGGCGCGGTGGCCTTCTTCGGGTCGTACGTCGGCTTCCAGTTCCTGACGACCCTTTACATGCAGTCGCTGCTGGGCTGGTCGGCGCTGCACACCGCGCTCGCCTTCCTGCCCGCCGGTGCGCTGGTGGCGGTGTCCTCGACGAAGGTGGGGGCGATCGTCGACCGGTTCGGCACCGGACGGCTGATCGCGGCCGGCTTCACGCTGATGGTCGTCGGGTACGCGCTGTTCCTGCGCGTGGACCTCGACCCGGTGTACGCGGCCGTCATCCTGCCCTCGATGCTGCTGATCGGCGCGGCCTGCGCGCTGGTCTTCCCCTCGCTCAACATCCAGGCCACCAACGGCGTCGAGGACCACGAGCAGGGCATGGTCTCCGGGTTGCTCAACACCTCGGTCCAGGTGGGCGGGGCGATCTTCCTGGCGGTCGTGACGGCGGTGGTCACCGCCGGCGCCCCGGCCCACGCCACCCCACAGGACGTGCTCGACAGCTACCGGCCCGGTTTCGCGGTCGTCACGGGCGTCGCCCTCGCCGGGCTGCTGATCACGCTGACCGGGCTGCGCGGGCGTCGCGGCGGGCCGTCGGTCGTCGTCGCCGGCTCCGCGCCGCAGCAGCGGACGACGGCCGAGCCGGAGCGGGTCGCGGTCCGCGACTAGGGGCCCTCGGGCGGGTGCGCTACGGGCCGGTGCCCGGCGGGAGTTGATTGCCCGCCGGGCGCACGTCTGTGAGACTCGTCGTATGGACGGGTACGGGGGACGGCGCAACAAGGCCGAACAGGACGCGGCGGTGGTCGAGTTCGGGTACGCGCTGCTGACCGCCGCCTTCGCGGGGGCCGTGGTGTTCGGGGCCTTCGTCGGGCCGGCGCTGCTCTTCGATGCGCCGCCTGCGGTGTCGGCGGTGCTGCTGGGCGTGGGGGCGGCGGTCGCATTCGTGGTCTTCGTCGCGCGGGTCGTGGCGGTCCTGGTGCGTTTCCGGCGGGCGGCTCAGCCCAGCCAGCCCGGACGGACCAGTCCCGACTCGTAGGCGAGGACCACGAGCTGGGCCCGGTCCCGGGCGCCGAGCTTGACCATCGTGCGGCTGACGTGGGTCTTCGCGGTGAGCGGGCTGACCACCAGGCGGCGGGCGATCTCCTCGTTGGACAGGCCGATGCCGACCAGCGCCATCACCTCCCGTTCGCGCTCGGTGAGCCGGCCGAGGGCGTCGGCGGCGGCCGGCTCCTTGGAGCGGGCGGCGAACTCGGCGATCAGCCGGCGGGTGACGCCCGGGGACAGCAGCGCGTCGCCCCCGACCACCGCCCGTACGGCGCGCAGGAGTTCGTCCGGCTCGGTGTCCTTCACCAGGAATCCCGAGGCACCCGAGCGGATCGCCTCGAAGACGTACTCGTCGAGTTCGAAGGTGGTGAGCATGACCACCTTCACGTCCTTCAGTTCCGGGTCCCCGGTGATGCGCCGGGTCGCGGCCAGGCCGTCAAGGACCGGCATGCGGATGTCCATCAGGACGACGTCGGGGGCCCGTTCGCGCACCGCGCGTACGGCCTCCTCGCCGTCCGCCGCCTCCCCGGCCACCTCGATGTCGGGCTGCGCGTCGAGCAGCGCCCGGAACCCGGCGCGGACCAGCGACTGGTCGTCGGCGAGCAGTACCCGGATCACTGGTCCCCCTCCGTCGTCAGCGGCAGGACGGCGAGCACCCGGAAGCCGCCGTCGGGACGCGGTCCCGCCTCGATCGTGCCCCCCAGGGCCGCCGCCCGCTCCCGCATTCCGGCCAGCCCGTTGCCGCTGCCGCCCGCGTCCGCGCCGGTCGCCGGGCCGTCGTCGTCGATCCGCAGCCGTAGCGCGGCACGGTCGTGGTCGAGCCGCACGCGCGCGTGGCGCGAACCGGAGTGCCGTACGACATTGGTGAGGGCCTCCTGGACGATCCGGAAGGCGGCCAGGTCGGCGCCGGGCGGCAGGCGCGGCGGCCCGCCCTCGACCTCGACGGTGAGACCGGCGGACGCGGCCTGCTCCACCAGCTCGGGCAGCCGGTCGAGGCCGGGTGCCGGGGCGCGCGGGGCCTCACCGGGCGCGCGCAGGGTGTCGAGCACCTGGCGCACCTCGCCGAGCGCCTCCTTGCTGGCGTCCTTGATGGTGGTGAGCGCGGCCCGTGCCTGCTCCGGGTCGGTGTCCAGCAGGGCGAGGCCGACGCCCGCCTGCACGTTGATGACGGAGATGCTGTGCGCGAGCACGTCGTGCAGTTCCCGGGCCATGCGCAGGCGTTCCGCGTCCGCCCGGCGCCGGGCCGCCTGGGCGCGGTCGGCCCGCTCCCTGGCCCACTGCTCGCGCCGCACCCGGGCCAGTTCGGCCAGTGCCAGGACGGCCAGCACCCAGGTGGCGACGACGATCTCCTGGCCGATACCGGCCGCCTTGTCGCCGGGGGGCGGCAGCCGGCGGTAGAGCCAGAGCCCGATCAGGGCGTGCCCGGCCCACAGCAGGCCGACGGCGCCCCAGGCGGCCCGGCGGTGTCCTGCGACGACGGCGCCGAAGCAGGCGACGACGACGGTCAGGAAGACGGGCCCGTACGGGTAGCCCGCGCCCAGGTAGACCAGGGCGGCGGCGCAGGTGCCGTACGCCACGAGCGCCGGATGGCTGTGGCGCCACAGCAGCAGCGCCGAGGCCACCAGCATCAGCACGCGCGCGTAGCCGTCGAGCGGTTCGCGCAGCGGCTGGTGGTGCGCGGCGTAGGTCGAGCCGATCAGCACGAAGGCGGTGAGCAGCGCGGTGGACCGCCAGGGACGGCGCGGGCGGTGGCCGCCCGCACCGTCCGGGCGGTCCGACCACGGGGGACCGTACCGCCACCGCTCCCGCGCACCGCCCGGCTCTTCCATGCCCGCCACGCTAGACGGAGCGCGCCCGCGGGGCGTCCGCCCGGCGTGGTGATCACGCGTACTCCCCCGGGAGTACGGCGGCGCCGGCGTCGGCACACCGATCTCAGGGGCGGAGCCCCACACTCTCGGCGAGGCGGGCCGAGGCGTGCCGGAAGAAGGTCTCGCGGTCCTCCACCACTCGGTGGAACTGGCCGAACAGCTCGAATCCCACCAGTCCGAACAGCTGGGCCCAGGCGGCCACCAGCGCGGCCAGCACGGCGGGAGGCAGATCGGGGGCGAGGTCGGGAACGAGTTCCGCGGCCATGCGCTCGGCCTCGGGGCGCAGTTCGTCGGGCAGGGGCAGGTCGGCGAGGCCGGAGCCGCGGTGGGCGTCGCGGACGATGCCGATGAGGACGAGGCCGACCCGGGCGGCCGCCGGGACCGTCGTCTCGGGCGCCGAGTACCCGGGCACCGGGGTGCCGTAGATCAGCGCGTACTCGTGCGGATGGGCGAGGGCCCAGCGGCGTACCGCCTCGCAGACGGTGGTCCACCGCCGTACGGGCGGGTCGTCGGCCGCCGCGTCGCGCGCGGCCTCCGCCGCCTCGCCCAGGGAGTTGTAGGCGTCGATGATGAGGTCGGTCAGCAGTTCGTCGCGGCTGGGGAAGTAGCGGTACAGCGCGGAGGAGACCATGCCCAGTTCACGGGCGATGGCCCGCAGGGACAGCTTGGCGGCGCCGTCCGCCGCGAGCTGTCTGCGGGCCGCGTCCTTGATGGCCGCGGTGACTTCTTTCCTGGCTCTCGCGCGGACGCCCTGTGCGGTGGTCATGCCGTCAGTGTGCCATGGAATAGAGCACCGCACACAAAAGAGAGCACCGCTCTTGCAATGGAGCACCTGTCTCGTCCACACTGGAGTCAAGCGAGAGCACCGCTCTCCCAATCCGTGGGGGTCCCCATGTCGTCGTCATCGCCGTCGCCGTCGCCGTACTACTTCAAGGGCAGCGCGTTCCAGGTCCGCATGAACAGCGCCATCGGCTGGCTGGCCCGGCACGGGGTGAGCCTCGCCGGATCGGCGGAGCTGTCCGTGCGGGGCCGGACCAGCGGGCAGCCGCAGCGGATCCCGGTGAACCCGCACACGTACGAGGGCGAGCAGTACCTGGTCTCCGCCCGGGGCCACTCGCAGTGGGTGCGCAACATGCGCGCCGCCGGCCGCGGGGAGCTGCGGGTCGGGCGCAAGGTACGGGAGTTCACGGCGGTGGAGCTTGCCGACGAGGAGAAGCTGGCGGTGCTGCGGACCTACCTGGAGCGGTGGGGGTGGCAGGTGAACCAGTTCTTCCAGGGCGTCACCGCGCAGTCCTCCGACGCGGAGATCCTGGCGTCCGCCCCCGACCACCCGGTCTTCCGGATCACTGTCGGGAAGTGACCGGATCCGGGGTGGCGGCCTCCTCCGCCGGGGCGGCCTGCCCCCGGTCGAGCGCGTTCAGGGCGCGCTGGGCGAGCGGGTGGGTCCTGACGAGTTCGCCCAGGGACGTGGAGCCGCGGGTGATGTCCCGGAACGCGTTCCAGGCGGGCCGGAAGCCGGTCAGGGCCGCGTGGAAGAGGCCGGGACGGCGTTCGAACAGGGTCAGCATCCGCTTGCCGACGCTCATCTCGACGCCGAGCCCCGCCTTGACCGCGAACGCGTAGTTCAGCGCCTGGCGCCGGGTGTCCACGGCGTCGTGCGCCTCGGCGATCCTGACCGCCCACTCCCCCGCGAGCCGTCCCGAACGCAGCGCGAAGGAGATGCCCTCGCGGGTCCACGGCTCCAGCAGTCCCGCCGCGTCACCGCAGACCAGCACCCGGCCGCGCGACAGGGGCGAGTCGTCGGCCCGGCAGCGGGTCAGGTGCCCGGAGGAGATGACCGGCTCGAAACCGGCCAGGCCCAGCCGGGCGACGAAGTCCTCCAGATACCGCTTGGTCGCCGCGCCCTCGCCCCGCGCCGAGATCACCCCTACCGTCAGGGTGCCGCCCTTGGGGAAGACCCAGCCGTAACTGCCGGGCATCGGGCCCCAGTCGATGAGGACCCGCCCCTTCCAGTCCTCGGCGACCGTCTCCGGCACCGGGATCTCCGCCTCCAGACCGAGGTCGACCTGGTCCAGTTTCACCCCGACGTGCGCCCCTATCCGGCTGGCGCTGCCGTCCGCGCCGACCACCGCCCGGGCCAGCACGGTCTCCCCGCCCTGCAGGACGACCGCAACCGTCCGCCGGTCGGGGACCGCCGAGCCGTGCTGCTCGACCCGCTGCACGGTCACGCCCGTGCGCAGCTCGGCGCCCGCCTTCTGCGCGTGCTCGACCAGCTGCTGGTCGAACTCGGGCCGGTTGATCAGCCCGAACAGCATCTGCCTGGAGCGACGGGTCCGGGCGAACCGGCCGTTGTGGGAGAAGGTGACCGCGTGCACCCGGTCCTGGAACGGCAGGTCGAAGCCGGGGGGCAGCGCGTCGCGGGAGGGGCCGATGATGCCGCCGCCGCACGTCTTGTAGCGCGGCAGCTCGGCCTTCTCCAGCAGGAGCACGCGCCGTCCCGCGACCGCCGCCGCGTAGGCGGCCGAGGCCCCCGCGGGTCCCGCGCCCACCACGACGACGTCCCACACCCGCTGCACGTCGTCCGCCGAAGAGTTCTCGCCGCTCACGATGGTCTACCGCTCCGATCAAGCCGTTGCCGCACCTGTCCTCCGCATCCTACGGCGGCCGTCGCCGCAGGCCGCTGTGGGAGGATCGGTGTACTCAGCAGTTCAACGTCGCACCCACGAGGAGCGTGCCCATGTCGTCGAATCCGGTCGCCGAGACCGTCGCCTCGCTCATGCCGAAAGCGAGGGCGGAGCTGACCGAGCTGGTCGCCTTCAGGTCGGTGGCGGACTTCGACCTGTTCCCCCGCAGCGAGAGCGAGGGGGCCGCGAGCTGGATCGCCGAGGCGCTGCGGACCGAGGGCTTCACGGACGTGGCCCTGCTGGACACCCCGGACGGCACCCAGTCCGTGTACGGCTACCTGCCGGGCCCGGAGGGCGCAAAAACGGTCCTGCTGTACGCGCACTACGACGTACAGCCGCCGCTGGACGAGGCCGGCTGGACCAGCCCGCCGTTCGAGCTGACCGAGCGGGACGGCCGCTGGTACGGGCGCGGCAGCGCCGACTGCAAGGGCGGCGTCATCATGCACCTGCTCGCGCTGCGTGCCCTGAAGGCCGACGGCGGCGTGCCGGTGCACGTCAAGGTGATCGCCGAGGGGTCGGAGGAACAGGGCACGGGCGGCCTCGAGCGGTACGCCGAGCAGCACCCCGCACTGCTGGAGGCGGACGCGATCGTCATCGGCGACGCCGGGAACTTCCGGGTCGGCCTGCCCACCGTGACCACCACCCTGCGGGGCATGACCCTGGTCCGCGTCCAGGTCGACACCCTGGCCGGTAACCTGCACTCGGGTCAGTTCGGCGGCGCCGCCCCGGACGCGCTGGCCGCGCTGATCCGGGTCCTGGACTCGCTGCGCGCCGAGGACGGCTCGACGACCGTGGACGGTCTCGCCGCCGACGCGCGGTGGGAGGGACTGGAGTACGGCGAGGAGCAGTTCCGCGAGGACGCGAAGGTCCTCGACGGCGTCGGGCTGATCGGTTCCGGCACGGTCGCCGACCGCATCTGGGCCCGCCCCGCCGTCACCGTCCTCGGCATCGACTGCCCGCCGGTGGCGGGCGCCACCCCGTCCGTGCAGTCCAGTGCCCGCGCGCTGATCAGTCTGCGGGTGCCGCCGGGCGTGGACGCGGCACAGGCGGCCAAGCTCCTCCAGGCCCATGTGGAGGCGCACACGCCGTGGGGCGCCGTGGTGCACACCGAACAGATCGGCCAGGGCCAGCCGTTCCGCGCCGACCCGTCCAGCCCGGCGTACCAGGCGATGGCCGACGCGATGGCGGTGGCGTACCCCGGCGAGACGATGCAGTACACCGGCCAGGGCGGCTCCATCCCGCTGTGCAACACCCTCGCCGGTCTGTACCCGCGCGCCGAGATCCTGCTCATCGGCCTGAGCGAGCCGGAGGCGCAGATCCACGCGGTCGACGAGAGCGTCTCCCCCGAGGAACTGGAACGGCTCTCGGTCGCGGAGGCCCTGTTCCTGCGCAACTACGCGGCCGGCTGAACCGCTCTGCCCAGGGCAGAAGGCCCTCGCCCGCGGGCGGGGGCCCCGCCTACGGTCGGCGCATGGACGTCGTCGAGCTGCTCCCCCGCCTGCACCTGCTGCGCTTCCCGGTGGGGCAGGCTTATGCATGGCGGGACGCCGACGAGCTGACCCTGGTCGACGCCGGGACGATCGGCTCCGGCCGGCGGATCGCCGAGGCGATCACCGGGCTGGGGCGGGCTCCCGGGGAGGTACGGCGGATCGTGCTCACCCACTTCCACGAGGACCACGCCGGCGGGGCGGGCGAGTTCGCCGCGCTGAGCGGCGCCGAGGTGCTGGCGCACCGCCTCGACGCCCCGTTCGTGCGCGGCGAACTCCCCGGCCCGCCGCCGGTGTTCGAGGACTGGGAGCTGCCGCTCCACGCCGAGGCGGCCGCTCGTCTGCCCCCGGGCGAACCGCTGCGCCCGGACCGGGTCACCGAGGTGTCGGGCGGCGACCTCCTCGACTTCGGCGGCGGGGCACGGGTCGTGCACGCCCCCGGGCACACGGACGGCAGCATCGCCCTTCACCTCCCGGCCCACGGCGTGCTGTTCACCGGCGACGCGGTGGCCGCGGCACCGGACACCGGGACGGTGATCCCGGGCGTCTTCAACCTGGACCGGACCCGCACCCTCGCCACCCTGCGCCGCCTGGCCGCACTCGACACGGAGGTGGCCTGTTTCGGTCACGGAGACCCGGTACTGACCCGGGCCTCCACCGCACTCCGCCAAGCGGCGGCCGACCACCCGCCACCGCGCTGACCACCACGACGTCCGCCCCTCCACCGCTTCGCAAAGCGGCGGACAGCCGGCCGTGTCGCGCCGACCATGGGGGCATGACCCTTGCCGAGAGGCTTGCCGCCCACACCGAGATCGCCGCCTTCCTGAGTGCGCTGGGCGACCGCGAGCTGGGTGAGCTGGTGGCGGCCGGTGAGCCGCTGGGGGCCGGGATCGGCGGGCGGGCCGTACGGCTGAGCGTCGGGGGCCGGCCGGTCTTCGTCAAGCGGGTGCCGCTGACCGACCTGGAGCGGCTGCCGGACAACGTGCGTTCCACTGCGGACCTTTACGGCCTGCCGCCGTACTGCCACTACGGGATCGGCGCGATCGGCGGCCCCGGACACGGCGCCTGGCGGGAACTGGACGCCCACACGACGACCACCGGCTGGGTACTGACCGGACGGTTCCCCGGCTTCCCGCTGCTGCACCACTGGCGGGTGCTGCCCGACGGCCCGCATCCCCTGCCGGACGAACTCGCCGACGTGGAGCGGGTGGTGGCGTACTGGGGCGGCGGTGCCGCGGTGCGCGAGCGCGTCGAGGGGCTGCGGACCGCCTCCGCGAGCCTCACCCTGTTCCTGGAGCACGTCCCGCGCACCCTGCACGACTGGTTCGACGCCGAACTGCGGACGGAACGCGCGGACGCCGCCTGCGCACGGGTGGCCCAGGGGCTGGGCGAGCTGACCGGGTTCCTGGACCAGGCGGGGCTCCTGCACCTGGACGCCCACTTCCGCAACATCCTCACCGACGGCCGCAGGCTCTACCTCACCGACTTCGGGCTCGCCCTGGACGCCCGCTTCCGGCTCGGCGAGGGGGAGCGGGACTTCCTCGCCCGCCACCGGCACTACGACCGCGCCTACACCGCCTACTTCCTGGTGATCTGGCTGGTGACGGCCCTGTACGGGCACCGCGGCGAGGAGCGCGCGGACTTCGTCCGGGCCCTGGCCGGCGGGGCGCGGCCCGAGGGGGTGCCCCGGGCCGCCGCCGAACTGCTGACCCGGCACGCGCCCCTCGCCGTGACCATGGGCGAGTTCTGCCGGGAGGTGGAGCGGGAGAGCAGGATGACTCCCTTCCCGCACCGGGAGCTGGAGCGCCTCTACAGCAGTTCCACGCTCTCCGCGTAGTGACAGGCGACCGGGTTGCCGCCGCCCCGGTCGACCAGCTCCGGCACCTTGTCCACGCAGGCGGCACGTTCCGCCTCACCGAGCTGGCCGGCGAACTTGGGGCAGCGGGTGCGGAAGCGGCAGCCGCTCGGCGGACGGACCGGGCTCGGGACGTCGCCCTGGACGGTGATGCGGGTACGGGCGCGTTCCTTGCGCGGGTCGGGCAGCGGGATCGCCGAGACCAGCGCCTGGGTGTAGGGGTGCGCGGGACGGGCGAACAGCTGCTTGGCCGGGGCGATCTCCACCAGACGGCCCAGGTACATCACCGCGACCCGGCCCGCCACATGCCGCATCACCGACAGGTCGTGCGCCACGAACAGGAAGGACAGCCCGAGCTGGGCCTGCAGGTCCATCAGCAGGTTGAGCACCCCCGCCTGGATGGACACGTCCAGTGCGGAGACCGGCTCGTCCAGCACGATCACCTTGGGACGCAGCGCCAACGCCCTGGCGATGCCGATGCGTTGGCGCTGACCGCCGGAGAACTCGTGGGCGAAGCGGTTGCCGTGCTCGGGGTTGAGGCCCACCAGCCGCAGCAGCTCGCGCACCTCCTCCGCCGCACCGGCGCCGTAGCGGCCGTGGATGCGCAGCGGTTCCGCGACGATCTCGTGGACGGAGATCCGGGGATCCAGGGAGGCGTACGGGTCCTGGAAGACGATCTGCAACTCCTTGCGCAGCGGCCGCATCTGACGTCTGCTCAGCTCAGTCAGCTCGCGTCCCTGGTAGCGCACCTGGCCCGAGGTGGCGCGCTCCAGGTTGAGGACGGTACGGGAGATGGTCGTCTTGCCCGAGCCTGACTCACCGACCAGACCGAGCGTCTCGTTCTCGTACAGGTCGAAGGAGACCCCGCACACCGCGTGCACATCGCCCACCCTGCGGCGTACGACGCCCCGGGACATGACGGGGAAGTGCTTGACGAGATCCCGGACCTGGAGGACCGGTTCGCCGGTGCCACCGTGTCCCGGCAGCGGGGGCAGCGAACCTTCGACCCGCGCGGGGGCGCTCATGCGGAGTCCTCCTCGGTGCTCTTGGCGGTGTCGGCGAACCGGGCCAGTGCCTCGGCGTCGGCGCCGACCGCGTCGAAGACCTCCCCGGCGTCGGTGTCCACGAGTTCGTCGGCGAAGTGGCAGGCGCTGAGATGCGTGCCCGAGCCGGCCCGGCGCAACGGCGGCTCGGCGCTGTCGCAGGCCCCCCGCCGCATCGGGCAACGGGGCGCGAAGGGGCAGCCGGGTGGCAGGTTCAGCAGGGACGGCGGGGAGCCGGTGATCGGGGTCAGCCGTTCCTCCTCACGGTCGAGGCGGGGCAGGGAACCGAGCAGTCCCAGGGTGTAGGGCATGCGCGGGGTGTAGAAGATGTCCTCGACCGAGCCGGTCTCCACGATCCGGCCGGCGTACATGACGGCGACCCGGTCGGTGTGGCCCGCGACCACCCCGAGGTCGTGGGTGATCAGCACGAGGGCGGCACCGGTCTCCGCCCGGGCGGTCTCCAGCGCCTCCAGGATCTGTGCCTGCACGGTGACGTCCAGCGCGGTGGTCGGCTCGTCCGCGATGATCACGTCCGGGTCGTTCGCCATCGCGATGGCGATGACGACGCGCTGGCGCATCCCGCCGGACATCTCGTGCGGGTAGTTGTCCACCCGCCGCTCGGGGCTCGGGATGCCCACCGTGCCGAGCAGGTCGACGGCCCGCTCGCGGGCGGCGCGCGCCTTGAGGTCCGGGTTGTGCCGCAGCAGGGTCTCGGTGATCTGGTAGCCGACCGAGTAGACCGGGTTCAGTGAGGTCATCGGGTCCTGGAAGATCATCGCGATGCCGCTGCCGCGTATCTCCGACAGCCGCGCGTCGGACAGTCCGAGCAGTTCCGTGCCCTCGAACCGCACCGAGCCACGCACCCGTGCCGAGCCGGGCAGCAGGCCCATCACGGCGAGCGCGGTGACCGACTTCCCGGACCCGGACTCGCCGACGATGCCCAGCGAGTCACCCCGGTCGAGCCGGTAACCGACCCCGCGCACGGCCCGTACGGTCCCGTCCTCGGTCGGGAACTCCACCCCGAGGTCGGTCACCTCCAGGATCGCCCCGGAGTCCTCTCCTGTGCCGATGACCGTCACTGTCGCACCCTTTGCTGCCGGGGGTCGAAGGCGTCGCGCAGACCGTCGCCGATGAAGTTGATGGTGAGGGCGATGGCGATGATGAACGCGCCGGGGATGTAGAAGAGCCAGGGCCGGGTGTCCACCGCGGTCTGCGCCTGGGCGACCAGCAATCCCAGCGAGGTGTCGGGCGGCTGGACGCCGAAGCCGAGGAAGGACAGGGCGGTCTCGGTGAGGATGCCGGTGGCCACCAGGATCGTCGCGTTGACGATGATCGGGCCGAGGGCGTTCGGCAGCAGGTGGCGGAAGATGATCCGCGCGTCCGAGGCACCGAGGGCGCGCGCCGCCTCGACGAACTCCTTCTCGCGCAGCGACAGCACCGTGGAGCGCACCACCCGGGAGACGTACGCCCAGGTCAGTCCGGCGATGACGATCGCGATCCAGTACCAGGAGCCGCCGCTGCGCGAGGAGATCACCAGGGCGATCGCGAACAGCGGCAGGGTCAGCACCAGGTCGGCTATGCGCATCATCACCGCGTCCACGACGCCCCGGTAGAAGCCGGCGACGGCACCCCACACGGCGCCGGCCAGCGTGGAGCCGAGGGCGATCAGGATGGCGATCTGCAGCGAGGTCTGGGTGCCGCGCATGACCTGCGCGTAGGCGTCGTATCCGGAGGCGTTGGTGCCGAACGGGTGCTTGAGTGAAGGCGGCTTGGAGTTGTCGGGGGTGTACTTCTGGTACGAGTAGTGCCACAGGTGCGGGCCGATGAACGCCCACAGCACGATCAGCAGGAACACGACAAGGCTGATCATGGCGGCCCGGTGGCGCAGGAACCGGCGCAGCACCAGCTGGGTCTGGCTTCGCTGCCGTACCGTGAACTCGTGCTCGGCAGGCGGGAGTTGGGTGCCGGCGGATCCGGGTGCCTCGATGTCAGTCATAGCGGATCCTCGGGTCGAGTACGGCGTACAGGAGGTCGGCGACCAGGTTGAAGCCGATGACGACGACGGCGGAGAGCAGCAGCCAGGCCATGGTCCGGTAGACGTCCAGGGTGGTCGCCGCCTGGACGAGCATCTCGCCCATGCCGTGCCACTGGAAGATCGTCTCCGTGATCACCGCGCCGCCCAGGATGATCGCCACGTCGAGGGCGGTGACGGTCGCCAGTGGGATGAGGGCGGTGCGCAGGGCGTGCCGGACCATGACCCGCCCGCGGCGCAGCCCCTTGGCGCGGGCCAGCCGTACGTAGTCGCTGTCCATGACCTCCAGCATCGAGGCGCGGGTGTAGCGGGTCCAGGAGGCGAAGGACACCAGGGCCAGGGTGATGGTGGGCAGTATGAGGTGGCCGACACGGTCGGTGAACTCGTTCCAGGTGGTGTCCACTTCGAGGTACGGCGACTTCTCGCCGATGGTGCCGAGGAACTGGCTGCCGGTCTGCTCGTTGAACCAGATTCCCGCCTGCTTGAGCAGGACGGCGAACCAGAACACCGGCATGGCGAGGAACAGGAAGCCGAGGAAGGTGATGGTGTAGTCGGCGGCGCTGTACTGGCGCAGTGCGCTGAACACCCCGAAGAGCACGGCCATCACCAGGGCGATCAGCATCGCGGCGGCGACCAGCACGACGGTGACCCGGAAGCGGGTGAACAGGTCGTGCCCGATGTCCAGGTTGGCCTGTACGGACGGCCCCCAGTCGCCGTGCAGCACTCCGGTGATCCAGTTCCAGTAGCGCTCCACGACCGGCTGGTCGGCGTGGATGTGCCGGGCGAAGGCGGCGACGGCGGCCTTGTTGGGGGCCGGCTGGCGGGAGGTGGCGAAGTTGGCGACCGGGTCACCGGAGTTGACGACGACCAGGAAGACGATGAACGTCGAGGCGATCAGGACGGGGATGGAGACGAGGACGCGGCGCACGGTGTAGGCGAGCATGCGGTCTTCCCTCAGAAGGTGGGTCCGCGGCCCGGCCCCGGAAGAACCGGGGCCGGGCGCACGGGGGTGGCGACGGCCGGTGGGGCTACTTCTTCAGGCCCCACTCGCCGGTGTTGTACGCCGGGCCCACGTTCGTCGAGTTGTTGCGCATGTTCACGAACCGTGACTGCACGGCGAGGAACGTCGGCTTCTGGTAGAGCGGCAGCACGTAGGCGTCGTCGACCATGAGCTTGTCCGCCTGGTTGAGCAGGTCGGCGGCCTTCGCCGCGTCGGTCTCGCCGACGGACTGGGCGACCAGGGCGTCGACCTTCTTGTTGCTGTAGCCGCCGTAGTTGCCGCCACCGCCGGTGGTCCAGTTCTGCTGGGCGCCGGAGGTCGGGAAGGGCGCGGCGACCCAGGCGAAGACGATGATGTCGTACTGGTGGCCGGCCAGGACGGTGCCGAGGTCGGCCGCGCCGATCGGCTTGATGGTGATCTTGATGCCGAGGTTGGCCAGGTCGCTCTGCAGGATCTGGCACTCGCTCTGCCGGATCTGGTTGCCGGTGGTGTACCGGCAGTTGAAGGGGCCGACGGCCTTGCCGTCGGGGGTCTTCAGCGCTGTCCCGACCCCGGTGAACTTGGCGTCGGTGAGGTACTTCTTCGCCTTGGCGAGGTCACCGGAGCCCTGCCCGGTGGCGGTGACCAGGTCCTGGTAGCCCTGCTGGCCGGGCACGAAGTTGTGGTTGCCGAGCTGCTTCACGGACGGGTCGAACTGACCGACCGTCTTGGCGACGATGTCCTTGATGCTGATCGCGGTGAACATCGCCTGGCGCAGCGCGGTGTACTTGCCGAGCGCCGGGTTGTGCAGGTTGAGGTCGAAGTGCTCCCAGGTCAGGCCGTTGCCGATGCTGTAGGTGACGCCCGGGATGTCCTTGACCTGGTTGACCAGGTCCACCTCGGGCTGCGGGTAGATGCCCTGCACCTCGTTGTTGCGCAGCGCGGTCGGCTCCTGGGTGGCGTCCGTGATGACCTTGAAGATCAGCCGTTGCAGCGTCGCCTTCTTCGTGCCGTACCACGTGGGGTCGGGGACGTAGGTGGCGTGGTCGTTGTCGACCCACTCCTGCATCTTGTACGGGCCCGACGTCGCGTACTTGGTGGGCGGCGTCTTCTGGAAGTACTGCCAGCCCTGCGTCATCTGGGCGCCCGTCATGTGCGCCGCGTCGCCCGCCGTGGCACCGGAGAGCTTCTCGGCGACATGGGCCGGGTACAGCGGGTAGCCGCCGCCGAACAGGCTCTTCCAGTCGGAGTAGGGCTTGTTCATCACGACGGTGACGGTCTTGCCGCCGTCGGAGCCGGTGACCGACTTGATGCGGTCGTACCCGGCCGTGGACTGCGGCAGGCAGCCCTTGGTCTGGGTGGAGTCGCTGGCGGGCGGTGGCGGACAGTCCTTGCCGTTGTTCGTGCGCCAGTAGTAGATGAAGTCGTCGGCGCTGATGGGCGTGCCGTCGTTCCAGGCCGCCTTCGGGTTGATCTTGTAGACGAGGGTCTGCGGGCCGGCGCTCGTCTGGGTCGCCGAGGTGACCAGGTCGGTGTTGAGGGAGACCGAGAAGTCCGGCTGGGGCACGAAGACCTGGGGCAGGACCGCCTCCAGCGCCTCCGCGTTCTCGAAGGTGTTGCCGTTGGTGTCCTGGACGTTCCACTGCTGGATGTTCTTCTCCAGCACGTAGGTAAACGTTCCGCCTGCCTTGGTGGTGCCCGAGTTGCAGGTGTTGGCCTTGCCCTGGGTGGAGCAGGACGTCAGACCGGCCGAGGTGTCCTTGCTCCCGGAGCCGCCCCCGCCGCCGCCACTGCTGCAGGCGGCGAGCGCCAGGGTGAGCCCGGCGGCCAGCGTGAGCCCCCTTGTGAGGGTCGAGGATCGAGCGCGCATGTCCCTCCTTCGACCGGCGGATGTCCGGCCTTGTCACAGCGGCCGGCGCGGCCGCGAGGAAACTGAGCTGCGCATGAACGTTAGAGCGCTTCTGTACCTTCTTCAGGTTCTTGTTCATACCGGGAAGGCGTCAATTCACCCTCGCTTTCCCATAGGAACCCCCCACACCGCGCAAAGTCGGATGATCACGGCACCGGAACGGCGGAATCCCCGCCAACTCCCTTATGTCGGCGGGGATTCGACGCGCACTCGGGTGCCGCCGGCCGTCAGCCGAGGGGAACGCCGGCCTCGAGGTACAGGGCGGCGCCGCGTTCGCGGGCCCGTAGCGCCCAGCGCAGCCGCTCGTAGCGCACGGGCGGCAGCATCTCGGCGGCCTCCTGCTCGGTGACGAAGCGCCAGTCGCGCAACTCCGGTCCGGGCAGCAGCACTTGGCCGGCCTCGGCGGCCTCGAGCCGTCCGCCGTCGAAGAGGAGCCGCAGTCCGCCGTAGCCGGGGGGCGCGGGCTGCTCCCAGTCGACCACCAGCAGCCTGGGCACCTCCGTGAGCCGTATCCCGGTCTCCTCGGCGACCTCGCGCATGCCGGCCCGGGCGGGGGCCTCACCGGGCTCGACGACACCGCCGGGGAACTCCCAGCCGGCCTTGTAGGTGGGATCGACGAGCAGCACCCGGTCCCGCTCGTCGAAGAGGAGCACTCCGGCGGCGAGGGTCTCGGCGGTGGGCTCCGGGGTCTGCACGATGTCGCGGGCGGGTACGGCACCGCTGCCGAGGGCGTCGGCGATGCGGCGGGCCGTCTGGTACGGGGTGAGGGCGCTGGTGTCGACGAGGTGGGCGTCGGCGGTGAGCCAGGATGCGAGGGCGGTGCGGTACGGCTCGATGTGGTCGTACGCCCACTGCCGTTGCCGCATCTCGCCGTCGGTGAGGTCCGGCGGGATCTCCCGCCCGGCTATTCGCTCTCGCAGGATCGTTTCAGCCGGGGCGAGGAGCAGATGGCGAACGGTGATGCGGCGGGCGGCGAGGCCTCCGAAGATCTCGTCGCGGTACTCCTGGCGCAGCAGGGTCATGGGGACCACCAGGGTCCCGCCCAGCTCGGCGAGCATCCCGGCCGCCGTGTCGATCACTAGCCGTCGCCAGATCGGCAGGTCCTGGAAGTCGCCGACCTCGGCGAGGTGTTTGGCCGGGAGCAGGTGTGCGAGTGCTCCGCCGATCACCTCGGGGTCGAAGAGCGTGCTGTTCGGGATCAGTTCGATCAGTTCCCGTGCGGCGGTTGTCTTCCCCGCACCGAACGCGCCGTTGATCCAGACGACGGTCACGGACTCCCCCTCTTCTGTTGGCCCCCTGTGGCTTGCCCGCTCCACACTGCCACGGAAACCAGATCCAGTTGAGGGCGCGCGAAACGCCGGAACACCGGCACCGGCGTTTCGCTCCCGGCTCGGGTCACTGCCCCCCGGGGGCGTTGTCCTCGGCGACGGGGCCCTCCTGGCCGGCCACGTGGCCGGTCCCGTCCAGGGTGCTGCCCGAGACACGGGGGTCGCCGAGGGCGCCTTGGTCCGGGTGCCCGGTGCCGTGGGACGGGGTGATGGCGGCCACGACGAATCCGGTGGCGAGACTGGCGATGGCGAGCATGCTGCGCTTCTTCATGCCCGGTTCAACTGCGGAACCGGCCCCGGAGTCACGCCAAACCGAACAGGCGGTGCCACGAGGACACCGAAGACGCACCCGGCGAGGAATGCCCAGCACCGAACCACTGGCCCCACCGGCCCAACCAGCCCAACCAGCCCAACCAGCCCAACCAGCCCAACCAGCCCAACCGGGCTGCCTCCCCGAACCGAGCTCATCCCCTGCCGCCGTCGCCGTACGGCCGCCCGGCCCGACCAGTCCCAGGCCGCCGTCACCACGGGGCCCGGCGTGCCCGGCGCGCCCTCCCTCCCAGACCCCGCCACCGTCGCCGTGCGGCCTACCCGGGGAAACCGCCCCGAGCCCCGCCACCGTGCGCCGGGCCCACCCCGCTGAGCCGGTCCCCGGCCCCCGTCGCACCCGGGGCGTGCCCGGGGCGTGCCCGGACCGACCGAGGCCGGACGTCCGCCGCCGCAGCCAGGTCAAGCCCCCAGGCGACCGCGGTGGCTGACGGCCGAGAAGGCCCGCGCCCACAACCGCCGGCCGCGCCGAGCGGAACCTCAGACCACCGCCGTGGCGTCCGGCCGCCGCGTCAGGGCGGCCGCCGCCGCGCCGACCAGGCCCGCGTCCGTGCCCATCTGGGCGGGTGTGACCGTCAGGTGCTGGACGAAGGAGAGGGTCGCGTAGTCGGCGAGGGCCTTGCGGAGGGGGGCGAGGAGGACCTCGCCGGCCTTGCCCACCCCGCCGCCGATCACCGCGATGTCGATCTCGACCAGGGTCGCGGTGGCCGCGATGCCCGCGGCCAGCGCCTGCGCGGCCCGTTCGAAGGAGGCCACGGCGACCGGGTCGCCGTCCCGGGCGGCGGCGGCCACCGCGGCGGCCGAGGCATCGCCGTCCGGGCCGGGCCGCCAGCCGTCCTCCAGCGCCCGCCGGGCGATGTTGGGGCCGCTCGCGATGCGCTCCACGCAGCCCCGCGAGCCGCACGGACAGGGATCGCCGTCCAGGTCGACACTGATGTGGCCGATGTGGCCCGCGTTGCCGGTGGGACCGGGATGCAGCTGGCCGCCCAGCACCAGGCCGCCGCCGACGCCCGTGGACACCACCATGCAAAGCGCGTTGTCGTGGCCACGCGCCGCACCCTGCCAGTGCTCGGCGGCGGTGATCGCCACGCCGTCGCCGATCAGCTCGACCGACAGCCCGCCGGTGGCCGCACGTACCCGCTCCACCAGCGGAAAGTCCCGCCAGCCCGGTACGTTCACCGGGCTGACCGTACCGGCCGAGGCATCCACCGGACCGGCGCTGCCGATGCCGATCGAGTCGGCGCGTCCCCACAGGGGTGACCCGGCGAGTTCGCCGAGCACTTCCTCGACGGCCCGCATGACCGTCTCGCCCTCCTGCCGCGCGGGCGTCGCGCGCTGGGCGCGCGCCTGGATCCGTCCGTCGCCGTCCACCAGCGCGCCGGCGATCTTGGTGCCGCCGATGTCGAGAGCCGCCACCATGTCGGTGTGCATCAGAGTCAGATCTCCCGTAGAACCTTGAGAGGCAAGAAGGACCTCGCGAAGCAAGGCAGAGCCGTCGGACCGGCCGAGCGGTGGGGGCGCGGGCCGGAGAACAGCGGTGGACAGTCTCTCCCGCATCTGACAACGTTGTCCAGGCTCTATGCTCGACGCCACATCCTCATACAAACAAGGGATCGACGCATCCCCCGTGGGCGACGATCCCCGTGGACGACAGGACAGGACGCCGCATCGTGCCCGAGACCACCCGCCGCGCAGACCGCCCCGCCGACCGCACCTCCGGGACTCGCTACGGCAACCGCCCGACCATGAAGGACGTGGCGGCACGCGCGGGCGTCGGCCTGAAGACGGTCTCCCGGGTGGTCAACAGCGAGCCCGGGGTGACCGCGGACACCGAGCGCCGGGTCCAGGAGGCGATCGACGCGCTCGGATTCCGCCGCAACGACAGCGCGCGGGTGCTGCGCAAGGGCCGTACGGCGAGCATAGGACTGGTGCTGGAGGACCTCGCCGACCCCTTCTACGGCCCCCTCAGCCGCGCGGTCGAGGAGGTGGCCCGGGCCCACGGCGCCCTGCTGATCAACGGCTCCAGCGCCGAGGACCCGGAGCGCGAGCAGGAACTGGCGCTGGCGTTGTGCGCGCGGCGCGTGGACGGGCTGGTGGTGATCCCGGCCGGGGACGACCACCGCTACCTGGAACCGGAGATGAGGGCGGGGGTGGCCACCGTGTTCGTGGACCGCCCCGCCGGCCGGATCGACGCGGACGTCGTCCTGTCCGACAACTTCGGCGGTGCCCGCGACGGCGTGGCCCATCTGATCGCCCGCGGCCACCGCCGGATCGGCTTCATCGGCGACATGCCCCGCATCCACACCGCGGCCGAGCGGCTGCGCGGCTACCGGGCGGCCATGGAGGACGCCGGGATACCCGTCGAGGACGGCTGGATGTCCCTCGGTGCGACGGATCCGGTGCGGGTGCGCCGGGCGACGGAGGAGATGCTCTCGGGCCCCTCCCCCGTCACCGCGCTCTTCACCGGCAACAACCGGGTGACGGTCACCGTGATCCGCGTCCTCGCCGAACAGGCCCGGCCCGTCGCCCTCGTCGGATTCGACGACATCGAGCTGGCCGACCTGCTCCAGCCGGGCGTCACGGTCGTCGCCCAGGACGCGGCGACCCTCGGACGTACGGCCGCCGAACGTCTGTTCCGCCAACTGGACGGCACCCTCGTCGCTCCCGAGCGCATCGAGCTGCCCACCCGCCTGATCACCCGCGGCTCGGGCGAGCTGCCCCCGGCGGACTGAGCCACCACCGGCGCCTCGTGCGGGACCGCGTCACTTGGCGGAGGCCGTCAGGTCGCCGCGCCGGGGTGCCGCGAAGCCCTCCAGGTCGGCGCGGGTCAGACCGGTCAGCCGGGCGACCTCGGCGATGTCCAGAGCCCCGCAGTCCAGGCCGCGCAGCAGATAGCCGCCCAGGGCCTTGGCGGTGGCGGGCTCGTCCATGACGTCCCCGCCGGCCCGGTTCGCGTAGCGGGCGAGACGGCCGGCCGCCTGTTCGAAGCCCTCGCGGTAGAACGCGAAGACGGCCGCGTAGCGGGTCGGGATGTGGCCGGGGTGCATGTCCCAGCCCTGGTAGTAGGCGCGGGCCAGGGCGCGGCGGGTGAGGCCGTAGTGCAGCCGCCAGGCGTCGTGGACCTTCGCCGTCGGGCCGACGGGGAGCACGTTGGTGGAGCCGTCGGACACCCGGACGCCGGTGCCCGCGGCCGCGACCTGCATGACCGCCTTGGCGTGGTCGGCGGCCGGGTGGTCACTGGCCTGGTGGGCGGCGGAGACACCGAGGCAGGCGCTGTAGTCGAAGGTGCCGTAGTGCAGTCCGGTGGCCCGCCCCTCGGCGGCCTGGATCATGCGGGCGACGGTGGCGGTGCCGTCGGCGGCGAGGATGGACTGGCTGGTCTCGATCTGGATCTCGAAGCCGAGGCGGCCGGCCTCCAGGCCATGGACCTTCTCGAAGGCCTCCAGGAGGCGTACGAAGGCGCCGACCTGCTCGGCGTACGTCACCTTCGGGAGGGTCAGCACCAGGCCGTCGGGCAGCGGGCCCGCCTCCAGCAGAGCGGTGAGGAAGACGTCCAGGGTGCGGATCCCCCGGTCGCGCACCGCGGCTTCCATGCACTTCATACGGATGCCCATGTACGGCGCCGCCGTGCCGTTCGCGTACGCCTCGGCGATCAGCCGGGCCGTGCGGGCCGCCGCCGCGTCCTCCTCGGCGTCCGGGCGGGGGCCGTAGCCGTCCTCGAAGTCGACGCGCAGGTCTTCCACCGGCTCGCGCTCCAGTTTGGCGCGGACCCTGCGGTAGACGGGCTCGGCGAGGTCCTCGCCGAGCCCGAGGACGGCGGCGAAGGAGGCGGCGTCCGGCGCGTGCGCGTCGAGGGCGGCCAGGGCCCGGTCGCCCCAGGTGCGCAGGGTGTCGGCGGCGAAGGCGTCAGCCGGGACGTAGACCGTGTGGACCGGCTGGCGGGTGCCCGGGTCTCCGGGGTAGCGGCGTTCCAGTTCGGCGTCGACCGGGGCGAGGGAGGCGCTGATCTCCTCGCTGACGGCGCCCGCGAGGCTCGTCGCCACGTGCTCCTGCTGGCCCTGACCCATCCCACACCCTCCATATTTCCGCTGTACGGAATCAACAATCCGTAGAGTGAAGTTATCCGGGCTCCTTCGCGCAGGTCAACACCCGTCCGTCCCATGGTCCCTCCCCCGCGACACACACGAGGCCCCCGCGACCGGTGCCGGTCGCGGGGGCCTCGTGGTGTCGGTGCCCGGGATCAGCCCTTGCGGGTCTTGATCTCCTCGGTGAGCTGCGGGACGACGTCGAAGAGGTCGCCGACCACGCCGTAGTCGACCAGGTCGAAGATCGGGGCCTCGGCGTCCTTGTTGACGGCCACGATCGTCTTCGAGGTCTGCATGCCGGCCCGGTGCTGGATGGCGCCGGAGATGCCGTTGGCGATGTAGAGCTGCGGCGAGACGGACTTGCCGGTCTGGCCGACCTGGTTGGTGTGCGGGTACCAGCCGGCGTCGACGGCGGCGCGCGAGGCGCCGACGGCCGCGCCGAGGGAGTCGGCGAGGGCCTCGATGATCGAGAAGTTCTCGGCACCGTTGACGCCACGGCCGCCGGAGACCACGATCGCGGCCTCGGTCAGCTCCGGGCGGCCCGTCGACTCACGGGCGGTGCGGCCGGTGACCTTCGTGCCGGTGGCCTTGTCGGAGAAGGTCACGGACAGCGCCTCGACGCCGCCGGCGGCCGGGGCGGCCTCCACGGCGGCCGAGTTCGGCTTGACCGTGATGACCGGGGTGCCCTTGACGACACGGGACTTGGTGGTGAACGACGCGGCGAACACCGACTGGGTGGCCACCGGACCCTCGTCGCCGGCCTCCAGGTCGATGGCGTCGGTGATGATGCCGGAGCCGATGCGCAGCGCCAGCCGCGCGGCGACCTCCTTGCCCTCGGCGGAGGAGGGGACCAGCACGGCGGCCGGGGAGACGGCCTCGACGGCGGCCTGCAGCGCGTCGACCTTCGGGACGACCAGGTACTCGGCGTACTCCGACGCCTCGTGGGTGAGGACCTTGACCGCGCCGTGCTCGGCGAGGACGGCGGCGGTGTCGGCGGCGCCGTTGCCCAGCGCGACGGCGACCGGCTCGCCGACTCGGCGGGCCAGGGTCAGCAGCTCCAGGGTGGGCTTGCGGACGGCACCGTCCACGTGGTCGACGTAGACGAGAACTTCAGCCATGGGAATGCTCTCCTGCGGAATGCGAAGTCTGGCGGGCGGTGAGGGGGTTGAGCCGCGAAGGGCCGCAGACCCTTAGATGAACTTCTGGCTCGCGAGGAACTCGGCGAGCTGCTTGCCGCCCTCGCCCTCGTCCTTGACGATCGTGCCGGCGGTGCGGGCCGGGCGCTCGGCGACGGTCTCGACCTTGGTGAAGGCGCCCTCGAGTCCGACCTCCTCGGCCTCGATGTCCAGGTCGGACAGGTCCCAAGACTCCACCGGCTTCTTCTTGGCCGCCATGATGCCCTTGAAGGACGGGTAACGCGCCTCGCCCGACTGGTCGGTGACCGACACGAGGGCCGGCAGGGAGGCCTCCAGCTGCTCGGAGGCGGCGTCGCCGTCCCGGCGGCCCTTGACCGTGCCGTCCTCGACCGAGACCTCGGACAGCAGGGTGACCTGCGGGACGCCCAGGCGCTCGGCGACCAGCGCCGGTACGACGCCCATGGTGCCGTCGGTGGAGGCCATGCCGGAGACGACCAGGTCGAAGCCGGCCTTCTCGATGGCCTTGGCCAGGACCAGGGAGGTGCCGATGGCGTCGGTGCCGTGCAGGTCGTCGTCCTCGACGTGGATCGCCTTGTCCGCACCCATGGACAGCGCCTTGCGCAGCGCGTCCTTGGCGTCCTCCGGGCCCACGGTCAGGACGGTGACCTCGGCGTCGTCCGCGTTCTCCGCGATCTGGAGGGCCTGTTCGACCGCGTACTCGTCCAGTTCGGAGAGCAGCCCGTCCACGTCGTCGCGGTCGACGGTCAGGTCATCGGCGAAGTGCCGGTCGCCAGTGGCGTCGGGCACGTACTTCACAGTGACAACGATCCTCAAGCTCACGCCGGCTCTCCTACTGCAATCGTCATTTCCGGGCTGCCTCTTGCAGGCAGCATAGGCGCCACAAGCGGCCGATCCCGGTCGGGGCGTCCGCGCGCTCCGACCGAAATATTACTCGTCAGTACACCCAGTTCGTTCCCGCTAAGCAAGCGCTTTGAACTGTGACCTTCGCAACGCAGCGTAACCGGAACTCGACGACTCCGCAGGCCGGGAGCCGCGTGATCAGTCACGCAGTCCGTTGAAGCCGCCCTGGTGGTACAGCAGGGGCCGGCCGGGACCGGTGGGATCCCCCTGGACGACCTCGGCGAGCACGATGCGGTGGTCGCCGGCCGGGACCCGCCCGGCGATCCGGCACACCAGCCAGACCGGGACGTCGTCGAGCAGGGGGACGCCCTCGGGGCCCTCGCGCCAGGCGGTGGGCGCCCCGAAGCGGTCGGCGCCGCTGCGGGCGAAGGTGGCGGCCAGCCCGCTCTGGTGCTCGCCGAGTATGTGGACGCCCACGTGGTCCGTCTCCGCGATGGCGGGCCAGCTGGACGCGCCGGTGCCGATGCCGAAGGAGAGCATCGGCGGCTCGGCGGAGACGGAGGTGAGGGAGGTCGCGGTGAAGCCGACCGGGCCCGAGGCGCCACGGGCGGTGATCACCGCCACACCGGCGGCATGGCGCCGGAAGGCGGAGCGCAGCAGGTCGGGAGAGGCGAGCTGGGGAGTGCCGAGTTCGGGTGTGGCCCTCATGGAATTGTCCTTCTGCGGGGAGTGACGAGCGGATTCGTGGCTGCTCAACAGCCCGGACAGCGCGCGCTCGCGGTGCGGGCGAGGTCGACGTGGACCCGTCCGAAGAGAAGGAGTTCCATAGGCACAGGGTCAGGCTGACGATACGTGGTGAGCGCAGTCAAGTACGTTCCGGGATCTGGGAGATGCCTCACCGCGGCCCGCACCGCCCTTCGAGCGGCCGTCAAACCGCCTCCCCCAGCGCCGCGATGACATCGGCCCGGCGCGGCTGTCCGGCGGCGCGGCGCACCACCCGGCCGTCCGCGTCCAGCACCAGCACGGTGGGCGTCTTGAGGATCTCCAGGTCGCGTACGAGGTCCAGACGGGCCTCGGCGTCGATCTCGACGTGGGTGACGCCCGGGACCATCCTCGCCACCTCGCCGAGCACCCGCCGGGTGGCCCGGCAGGGCGCGCAGAAGGCGCTGGAGAACTGCACGAGCGTGGCCCGCTCGCCGAGTTCACCGCCCAGTTCGGCCGCACCCAGGCGCCTGTCGTCGTCCCGTCCGCGCACCGCACCCTCCCGCTCCGCCGCCCGTTCGGCCGGTCCTCCTCCGGACAAGCGCCCGTCGGCCCCCGAAGATTCCCGCCCTTGCCGCCGCTGGGCCGACGTGACGAGGATCTCGCCGCGCCGGGGCACCAGGGCTGGCTCCCCGCCCGTTATTCGGGCACGATCTGCGAGACGCCGTAAACCTACGGCTGCGTAACTTTCCCGCCGGGAGCCCTCCCTTTCCCAGGCAGAGCAGAAAGGGTCCACCCCGCCCATGGCAGAGCTGGTCTACCGTCCCGTCGTAGGTTTCGCCAGGACGCTGTTCAAGGTCTGGGACCTCAAGATCGACTGCAAGGGGTCGGAGAACATCCCACGCTCGGGCGGCGCGGTGCTGGTGAGCAATCACATCAGCTACCTGGACTTCATCTTCAACGGCCTGGCGGCCCTTCCGCAGAAGCGTCTGGTGCGCTTCATGGCGAAGGAGGCGGTCTTCCGGCACAAGGTGTCCGGGCCGCTGATGCGCGGGATGAAGCACATCCCGGTGGACCGCGAGCAGGGTGAGACGGCCTACGCGCACGCGCTGGACTCGCTGCGCTCCGGTGAGGTCATCGGGGTGTTCCCGGAGGCCACGATCTCGGAGTCCTTCACCCTGAAGAGCTTCAAGTCGGGTGCGGCCCGGCTGGCCCAGGAGGCGGGCGTCCCGCTGATCCCCATGGCGGTCTGGGGCACCCAGCGGCTGTGGACCAAGGGACACCCGCGCAACTTCAGGCGCAGTCACACCCCGATCGCCATCCGGGTCGGCGAGGCGGTGGAGGCCCCGCGCGAGCAGTACGCGGGTGCCATCACACGCCGCCTGCGCGAGCGCGTCCAGGAGCTGCTGGAGGCGGCCCAGCGCACCTACCCGGCCGGCCCCAGGGGCGCGGAGGACTCCTGGTGGCTGCCCGCCCACCTGGGCGGCACGGCGCCGACGCCGGAGGCACTGCGCGCGGCGCAGGCACACTGACACCGCGCGGGCCGGCGGGCCCGGCTGGTGCTGTGGCCGGAAAGGTTTGCCGAAAAGCTCGCGGCGTCCGGTGCTGGGGGCACCTCCCACGCCGTTCAGGCAGTGGGGGAACACATCGCAAGGCGGAGCGTCGCCCGCGTACTGGACGTACTCGGGTGATGCGACAACGCGGCGTGGGGGTACCCCCGGCCGAAGGCTGGGGGAGCGCCGTGCCGGGCGTCGCGAGCCGGTGAACCTTTCCGGTCGTAGCGGCTAGAGCGCGGCCGGCAGCGTCCGCCACAGGTGCGAGCGGTCAGGCGCGGCCTTCAGGACGGCGAGCACGTCCGGATGGGGCGCCGCGTACAGGGTGGGGTAGTCCGCCTCGTCCGACTCGGGGTCGGGCAGCCAGGCCAGTCGTTCGCCGTCGAGGGAGAATCCGGCGGCCACGCCCGGCTTGTTGCCGCGTGGGTCCTGCCGGTGCCAGGCGCCGTGGAAGCGTACGGCGACCAGACCGTGGACGACGTGACCGCTGCCGTCGTCGTGCCGCAGGCGCTGGTAGCACAGCGCCGTCGGGATGTCCTCGGCACGCAGGAGCGCGGCCAGGGCGTGCGCCTTGGCGTGGCAGATGCCGGTGCGCTGTCCGAGGACGTCCGAGGCGCGCCAGGTGACCCGGGGGTCTTCGGCGTCCGCCGAGTGCGGGATGACGTCGCGCACGAACTCGTAGGCGGCCCTCGCATAGGCATACGAGTCCGCCGCCTCCTTGGCGAGGTGGGCGGCGGTCTCCCGCACGAGCGGGTGGTCGTGGTCGATGACCTCGTCGGCGGTCAAGTAGCGGGACAGGTCGGGGGTGTCCTGGATCAGCTCGGTCGGCTCCATGCCCAAAGAGCATAGGAATGCGATCACCCAAGAGTCAATGACTTTTCAGGTAACCGCATACCTATGCATGTCCGTGGGGAGAGTGACTATCGCGCCATCTCCTCCTTGAGGGCCGCCACGAAGGTGTCCACGTCCTCCTCCGCCGTGTCGAAGGAGCACATCCAGCGCACCACCCCGGCGGCCTCGTCCCAGAAGTAGAACCGGAACCGCTGCTGCAGCCGCTCGGCGACGTCGTGCGGAAGCCTGGCGAAGACCCCGTTGGCCTGCACCGGGTGGAGGATCTCCACGCCGTGCACGGCCCGCACGCCCTCGGCCAGCCGCTGGGCCATGTCGTTGGCGTGCCGGGCGTTGCGCAGCCACAGGTCCTTGGCGAGCAGCGCCTCCAACTGCACGGAGACGAAACGCATCTTGGAGGCGAGCTGCATGGACAGCTTGCGCAGGTGCTTCATATGGCTGACGGCGTCGGGGTCGAGGACCACGACCGCCTCGCCGAACAGGGCGCCGTTCTTCGTGCCGCCCAGGGAGAGGATGTCCACGCCGACCGCGTTGGTGAACGTCCGCATGGGCACGTCCAGGGAGGCGGCCGCGTTGGCTATCCGGGAGCCGTCCAGGTGCACCTTCATGCCGCGTGCGTGGGCGTGCTCGCAGATCGCGCGGATCTCTCCGGGCGTGTAGAGGGTGCCCAGCTCGGTGCTCTGGGTGATCGAGACGACCTGGGGCATCGCCCGGTGCTCGTCCTCCCAGCCGTACGCCTGCCGGTCGATCAGCTCGGGTGTGAGCTTGCCGTCCGGCGTGGGTACGGTGAGCAGCTTCAGCCCGCCCATGCGCTCGGGCGCCCCGCCCTCGTCCACGTGGATGTGGGCGCTCTCGGCGCAGATCACCGCGCCCCAGCGGTCGGTGACCGCCTGGAGCGCGACGACGTTGGCGCCGGTGCCGTTGAAGACGGGGAAGGCCTGCGCGCTCGCGCCGAAGTGGCTGCGGATGATCCGCTGGAGGTTCTCGGTGTAGTCGTCCTCGCCGTAGGCCACCTGGTGGCCGCCGTTGGCCAGCGCCAGTGCGGCCAGCACCTCCGGGTGGGCTCCCGCGTAGTTGTCACTGGCGAAACCGCGGATCTGCGGGTCGTGGTGGCGACGGGCGTCGGTCCTGGCAGGGTTCACGGCTTCTCGGTCAGCCACAGACGGTTTCCGTTCACTTCGGCGGCGGGCCGGCTCCAGACGTCCTCGATGGCCTCGGCGAGGTCCTTGACGTCCGTGAAGCCCGCGAACTTCGCGTTGGGGCGGTCGGCGCGCATCGCGTCGTGCACCAACGCCTTCACCACCAGGATCGTAGCCGCGGAGGTCAGCTCCTCGGCGCCGGCCGCCTTGCGGAAGTAGTCGGCCATGGCCAGCGTCCAGGCCTCGGCGGCGGCCTTGGCCGCGGAGTAGGCGGCGTTGCCGGCGGTCGGCTTCGAGGCACCGGCCGCGCTGATCAGGACGTACCGGCCGCGCTCGCTGCGCCGCAGCGCCTCGTGGAAGGCGAGGGAGGTGTGCTGCACCGTCTTGACCAGCAGCAGCTCCAGGAAGTCCCAGTCGTCGAGAACGGTCTTGGTGAAGGTCTCGCTGCCGCGCCAGCCGCCCACCAGGTGCACCAGGCCGTCGACGCGCCCGAAGTCCTTCTCGATGTGGGCGGCCCAGTCCCGGGTGGACTGCAGGTCGAGCAGGTCCACCGTGTCGCCGATGACGCTGGCGCCCCCGGAGGCGTAGCGGGCCGCGTCCACGGCCTCCGACAGCCGCTGCGGGTCGTTGTCCGCGCCGATGACGGTCGCCCCGGCCTCGGCCAGGCGCATCAGGGCCGCGCGTCCCGCCGGTCCGCCCGCGCCGGCCACCGCGATCACCGCACCGCTGAGAGCCCCGTTCCGCATGTTCCTCGCCTCCTGAGCAGTGTTCCGGTCGCGGTCGCTCACGCGGCGATCCGCTCGGCGTCGTCCGCCGTGATGCCCTTGGTGGAGGCGATCACGTTCTTCAGCTTCTTGGACAGCGCCTCATAGAACATGCTCAGCGGAAACTCGTCCGGAAGCACGTCGTCGACGAGCTTGCGCGGCGGCTGGGTCAGGTCCAGGGCGTCCGGGCCCTTGGCCCACTTGGAGCCGGGGTGCGGGGCGACGTAGGTGGAGACCAGCTCGTAGCCGGCGAACCAGTGCACCAGCTTGGGGCGGTCGATGCCGTCCTTGTACAGCTGCTCGATCTCGGCGCACAGCTGGTTGGTGACCTGCGGGGCGCGCTCCCAGTCGATGGCGAGCTTGTTGTCGGTCCAGCGGACGACGTCGTGCTTGTGCAGGTAGGCGAAGAGCAGCTGGCCGCCGAGGCCGTCGTAGTTGCGCACCCGCTCGCCGGTGACCGGGAAGCGGAACATGCGGTCGAAGAGCACCGCGTACTGCACGTCACGGGCCTGCGGGACGCCGTCCGCCTCCAGCTTGACGGCCTCCTTGAAGGCGGTGAGGTCGCAGCGCAGCTCCTCCAGGCCGTACATCCAGAACGGCTGGCGCTGCTTGATCATGAACGGGTCGAACGGCAGGTCGCCGTGGCTGTGGGTGCGGTCGTGGACCATGTCCCACAGGACGAAGGCCTCCTCGCAGCGCTTCTGGTCGTGGACCATCGCGGCGATGTCCTCGGGCAGCCGCAGGCCCAGGATGTCCACGGCCGCGTCGGTCACCCGGCGGAAGCGGGCGGCCTCGCGGTCGCAGAAGATACCGCCCCAGGAGAATCGTTCCGGCGCCTCGCGCACGGCGATCGTCTCGGGGAAGAGGACGGCGGAGTTGGTGTCGTAACCGGCCGTGAAGTCCTCGAACGTGATGCCGCAGAACAGCGGGTTGTCGTAGCGGCTGCGCTCCAGCTCGGCCAGCCAGTCGGGCCAGACCATCCGCAGCACGACCGCCTCCAGGTTGCGGTCCGGGTTGCCGTTCTGCGTGTACATCGGGAAGACGACCAGGTGCTGCAGGCCGTCCGCGCGGTGTGCGGCGGGCTGGAAGGCCAGCAGCGAGTCGAGGAAGTCCGGCACCCGGAAGCCGTCGTCGGCCCAGCCGCGCAGGTCCTTGACGAGGGCCTCGTGGTAGGCGGCGTCATGCGGCAGCAGCGGGGACAGCTCGGCCACGGCGTCGATCACCCGGCGTACGGCGAGGTCGGCCTCGGCCGGGTCCGGAGCGCCCTCGGCGTCGAAGTCGATGGACCCGTCCTTGGACTGCCATGGCCGGATCCGTTCCACGGCATCCTTGAGCACGGGCCACGCCGGGTGCTCGACCACCCTGGTCGCGGGAGGAATCTGACCCTCCACACCCACCTGCACAAGAATTTCCGTCATGACCCATCCTCCACGGGAGAAGCTCGCGTAAGGACACCGTATGCATACAACCTTTCTCCCAGCAAGGGGAGGCTCGGGAAATTATCCTGTGCACCCGCATGGTCACCGACGTTTTTCCTGTCGTAAACCGTGATGGCGCTCACTTTCGCTTCGATGAGGGTACGGCGGCCCCGGCGCCGGACCGGCTCCGGCGACCGCTCGGTTCCGGCCTGATCCGAGTGGTCAATCCCTGGGGGACTCGCCCACCCCAGGGTGACCGTGGGTCGGGTACCGGCCAGGCGCCGTCCGCCCTGTCGGCCCAATCCCCCGCGCAGGTGCGGGTTCATCGCAGGTCCCGGCCATTAGGCTGCGACTCTGCCGCGTGGACAGTGACGTCCGTCCGGTTCCGCGCGGGCGCCGAGCCGCCGTCGACGGAAGCGAGTTGAACCTTGAACTTCCTTACCATCGGTCACCGCGGGGTCATGGGTGTCGAGCCCGAGAACACCCTCCGTTCCTTCGTCGCCGCCCAGCAGGCCGGCCTCGACCTGATCGAACTCGATCTGCACCTGAGCAAGGACGGCGCGCTGGTCGTCATGCACGACACGGAGGTGGACCGCACGACCGACGGCAGCGGCCCGGTCGCCGAGAAGACCCTCGCCGAGCTGCGTGCCCTGGACGCGGGTCTGGGAGAGCGCGTGCCGCTCTTCGAAGAGGTCCTGGACGCGGTGACGGCCCCGCTGCAGGCCGAGATCAAGGATGTGGCGGCGGCCCGGGCGCTCGCCGAGGTGCTGCACCGGCGGGACCTCGTCTCACGGGTGGAGGTGTCCTCCTTCCACGACGAGGCGGTCGCCGAGATCGCCCGGCTGGTGCCGGGTGTGCGGACGGCGCTGATCGCCGACCGCTACGGCACCGAGGTGGTGGAACGCGCCGTCGAGGTCGGCGCCGCGACCGTGTGCCTCGACATCCGCCGGCTGACCCTGGAGGTGGTCGAGCACGCCCGCGAGGCGGACCTCCGGGTCATCGGCTGGGTGGTCAACACGCAGGACCACCTGCGGCTGGTGCGGGCCCTCGGGCTGGACGGCGCCACCACCGACTACCCGGAGATCAAGCGCACCGGCCGCTTCACGGCCTGACCGTCACACCAGCGGCTTGACCAGCAGCTCGAACTGGAGGTCGGCGCGCTGCGGGACGCCGAAGCGCTCGTCGCCGTACGGGAAGGGCGTCATGCGGCCCGTACGGCGGTAGCCGCGGCGCTCGTACCAGGCGATGAGGTCCTCGCGCACGGAGATCACCGTCATGTGCATCTCGGTGACGCCCCAGGTCTCGCGGGCCTCGTGCTCCGCCCGCGCGATGATCACCTTGCCCAGGCCGCCGCCCTGAAGGGCCGGGCTGACCGCGAACATGCCGAAGTAGGCGTGGTCACCGCGGTGCTCCAGCTGGCAGCAGGCGATCACCGCGCCGTCCCGCTCGACGGTCAGCAGCCGGCTGCCGGCCGACTTGATCACCGCGAGCACGCCCTCGGGATCGGTCCGCTGCCCCTGGAGGATGTCCGCCTCGGTGGTCCACCCGGCCCGGCTGTCGTCGCCCCGGTAGGCCGACTCGATCAGCGCGACCAGCGCGTCCACGTCGGCGTCGGTGGCGTCACGGAAGGTCAGTCCGGTGGCGGTGGTGTCCATGGGGCGGTCTCCGGTCGGGGCTCGGGTGAAGAGGGGTTGAGCGTAACCCTGCCACTAAGCTCCGGGTGCATGGTGCACGTACTCAGCAGCCGGACACTCCTCCACCCCCGCGACCCCGAGCGCTCCCGTGTGTTCTACGGGGAGCAGCTGGGCCTCTCCGTCTACCGCGAGTTCGGTGAGGGCCCGGAGCGCGGGACCGTCTACTTCCTCGGCGGCGGCTTCCTGGAGGTCTCGGGCCGTTCGCAGACGCCGCCCTCGCCCGCCGTGCGGCTGTGGCTGCAGGTGGAGGACGTGGCCGCCGTCCAGGAGGAGCTGCTGGCCAGGGGTGTCGAGATCGCGCGTCCGCCGGTGAAGGAGCCGTGGGGCCTGGTGGAGATGTGGATCAACGATCCGGACGGGACGCGGATCGTGCTGGTGGAGGTCCCGGGGGACCATCCGCTGCGGTCCCGGCCCGGGATCTAGACGTCGGGGCGGTGTGGGGCGCGGGACGGGGGCTGGGGCTCATGTCCGCAGTGCGCCCATCCTGCCCTCCAGGCGGCCGAGCAGGTCGGCCAGGAGTGCGGCCAGTTCGTCCTGGCCTTCGGGGGCCAGGACGGACAGGACAGCCGTCTCGTAGGCGAGTTGCTCGGGCAGGATGCCGTCGACCAGGTCACGGCCGGTGTCGGTGAGGCGGACGTGGGCGACCCGACGGTCCCGGGTGTCGCCGCGGCGCTCGACCAGGCCGCGCTCGGTGAGCTGCTTGAGCCGCTTGGTGACGGCGGCGCCCGAGGAGAACGTCTCCCTGGTCAGTTCGCTCGGGGTCAGCTCGTGGCCGGTGCGGCGCAGCGCGCCGAGCAGGTCGAACTCGGGGCGGCTGAGGCCGGCGCGGCGCAACGGGGCGTCCTCGGCCTGCTGGAGGAGGGCGGCGCAGCGGTTGATGCGGCCGATGACCTCCATGGGCCCGGTGTCCAGCTCGGGGTGGACGGCCCGCCACTGCCGCACGACCGCGGCGACGGTGTCGCCCCCCGCCGCGTCGCCGGCCGCCGGTCGTCCGTTCGTCGCCGTCATGGCCGTACGTCCTCCGTAGTCCTCGGCTCCACCTCGGGCGGAAGCTCCTGGCGTCGTACCGTCGCCGCGAGCGTACGGTGTCCGGACCGCTCGGTGAGCACGACCCGCTCCTCGGGCAGCGCGCGTTGCCACCACTCGCCGGATGCGGCGTCGGCCGTGGCGCGCAGTTCTACCAGGGCGGCGGCCAGCGAGCGGCGGGCCGCTTCGAGGGCGCGGGGCTCGGGATGCCGCTCGGCGAGCAGGCGAGCGGCGCGTTCGCGAGCCTGTTCGGCCGCGGTCAGGGCGTGTTCGAGGTGGTCGCCGGCCCGCCGGTTGGTGACGGCCACGGCCGCGAGGAAGCCGGCCAGCGCTCCGACAAGGGTGTCCGCGACCCGCTCGGTGATCAGCCGGCCCGGGTCCTGTGTGCGGGCGAACTCCGTGACGAGCAGGGCCATCGGGGTCACGCAGACGCTGCCCAGCCAGTAGTTGCGGCCCATCAGAGCCTCGGCCCCGAAGTTGAAGGCCAGGCAGAGCAGCACCAGCAGCGCCGGATGCAGGTGGGCGAGCGGGACGACGGCGGCGAACACCAGGACGCCGAGCAGGTTCCCCACGACGCGCTGGACGCCCCGGCTCCAGGTGAGGGTGACGTTGGCCTGGAAGAGGGAGGCCGCGGTGACCACGGCCCAGTAGGGCCGGCCGACGCCGAGCGCGAGGGAGACGTACCCGGCGAGGGCACACCCGGTCGCGGTACGGACGGCGAGCGGCACGAGGGGGCCGGTCCGGTACGGCAGGGAGGCACGCGGGGCGGCGGATCCGCCCCCGAGGACCTCCACGCCGGCGACCTCGCCGGCCGCCGCACGCGGGGCGCGTCCCGTGCCGCGCACGGTGTGGGCCCAGGTGCGGAGTCGTTCCGGGGGTGTGGCGGCGGGGAGAACGAGGGTGGTTTCGGCGTGGGTGAGGAGATGGGCGAGGGCGTGACGGGTGGGGTCGGGCCGTTGGCCGGTGGCGTGCAGGGCCTGCCGGGCCGCGTGCACGGCCGCTGCGGCCGTCGCACGCGTTCGGATGTCGTGCGTGGTGGCGTACGCGGCGGCGGCGTTCAGCGCCTGGGCGGTGGCGCGGCGCTCGGGGCCGTGCGGGCGCACCAGCGCGGGCGCCATGCCGATCAGCCAGGCCCAGGCGCCCGCCGCCAGCGCCAGTGCGACATGGCCGGGGACCTGACCGAGGTCCTGCGGCACGAACAGGGAGGCGGAGCTGACGAAGGTGAGGACCACGTTCCCGGGCGGCCCCACCCGTGAGGCGTCGCACACGGTCTTCTGCACGGCGGCCAGCAGGGCGCCCACGGCGACCAGCACCGCGGCGTCACCGGTGAGGGACGCGCTGACCAGGGCGACAGCGAGTCCGCCGACCATGCCGGCCACCACCCGGCCCAGGACGCGGGCCCGGGTGGCGTAGGGCCGGTGGTGGCCGTAGAGCGCGCACAGGGATCCGGCCATCGTGTACATGGCGAGATCGAGGCGGCCGAGGGCCGGCAGGGTCAGAAGGGGCGGGGCTACGGCGGCGACCGCGCTCAGCGCCGGCTTGAACCAGATGTCGGAGGGCCGGCCGAGGCGCAGCACCCCGGCGAGGGGGAGGCGCAAGGGGGTCGCACTGCTCATGCGACTAATTTAGCATGTGTTTTACAAGTAAAACACTTCCGAATGCTCCTCGCGTGCCCCCCTGCGCTCGCGTGCGCGCCGCGTGTCCCGGGCATCGCATCCCTCGACGGGACGTCGAAAGGGTGCGGGGTGCGGGGAGGCGCGTGTGCACGGACCGGCTTCGCCCGGCTGGCTGCTGGTCGCGCTGTGCGCGGCGACCGGGGCCTACTGCCTGTTGCGGATGCGCAGCAACGTCGAGGAGCAGCGGCGCGCCGCCGGCGGCGAGGCGCTCATGGGTTTCGGCATGGCCGCGATGGCCGTGCCGGCCACGGTGTTCACCCCGCCGCCGTGGACCTGGCCGCTGTACGCGGCCGTGTTCGGCGCCGCCGCGCTGCGCGCCCTGTGGGCCGCCCGGACCAGCCGGGGAGGCCGGGGCGGCCGGGGAGGCCTGCACCACCTGCACCATCTGGTGGGGACGGCGGCCATGGCCTACATGGCGGTCGTGATGGCCGCCTCCCCCGCCCACCAGCACACGCACCACGGTGCCGGAGTGCCCCCGCTGACCGCGGTGTTGCTCCTCTACTTCACCGGCTACGTACTGCTGTCCGGTGCCCGGCTGGTGCCCTCCGCCGTGGCGGGCGGGACGGGGGTCGTGCGGTGGGGGGACCGGCCCGAGCTGGCGCGGGCGTGCCGGCTGTCGATGGGGATCGGGATGGTGGCCATGCTGCTGACACTCTGACGGGCCCGTTCCCGCGCGCTGCGCAGCCGTTGCCTGCGTCACTTTGGCTCGATGGACCGTACCCGTGAGCGGTCCGGCGCTCATAGGGTGCTGACCATGACGGTCCCCGTGGCACTGCTGCTGCTCGGCACCCTGACCGCCGTGGTCGCCCCGAGGCTGCTCGCCCGGGCCGACTGGGCGGACCAGGAGCCGGTGGTCGCCCTGTGGGTGTGGCAGTGCGTCGTGGCGGCCGTGCTGCTGTGCTGCGCACTGGCGATGACGCTCAGCGCGGCGGCGGCCTGGCAGGCGGTGCGGGGGCATGTGTTCGGTACCGCTCCCCGTGGGATCGCCGACGCCTACGGCCTCGGTGCGCGGAGCCCCTGGGCGGCGGCGACCGCGGTGACGCTCGCCTGCGCCGGTCTGTGGAGCCTGGCGATGCTGGTGCGCGAGGTCGTACGGGCCAGGGCGCGACGGCGCCGGGGACGGGCCGAACTCCTGGTGCGAGCGCCGCTGTTGCCGGGCGAGGAGCCCGCGGGCGGACGACTGGTCATCCTGGAGGGCGAGCGGCCCGACGCCTGGTGGCTGCCCGGGACGGCACCGCGGTTGGTGGTCACCACCGCCGCGTTGCGCCGGCTGAAGGGGCGTCAGCTGGACGCCCTGCTCGCCCATGAGCAGGGGCACGCACAGGCCCGGCACGACTGGCTGCTGCACTGCTCGGCCGCGCTGGCGGGCGGGTTCCCGCAGGTGCCGGTGTTCGCCGGGTTCCGTGACGAGATGCACCGGCTGGTCGAACTGGCCGCCGACGACATGGCCTCCCGCCGCTTCGGCCGCCTCACGACGGCCCTCGCCCTGGTCGAACTGAACGAGGACCGGGGGGTGTTCGGTCCCTCCCCGACCCCGCAGGCGCACGTCCCGCAGCGCGTGCACCGGCTGCTCACTCCCCCGGACCGCCTCACCGCGATGCACCGCTTCCGGCTCACGGCGGCCGCCGCGCTGGTGCCGGTGATCCCGGTACTCGTGGCACTCGTCCCGGCACTGCGCACCCTGGGCTGACCGCGCCGGGCCGCCCGGCGGCGCGACCGCCGGGCCCGGCCCGTGTCCCGGGCGGCCGCCGCGGTGGTCAGGCCAGCGCGCCGTACACGAGCGCGGGTAGAGTCCGGCGCATGACCGCTGTGCTCTTCGACTTCTCCGGAACGCTCTTCCGCGTCGAGTCCACCGAGTCCTGGCTGCGTGCCGTACTGGCGGAGGCCGGACTCGTCCTGCCCGAGCCGGAACTGGCCGAGGCGGCACAGGCCTTGGACACGGCGGGCGCGCTGGCCGGCGGGGCGCCCCCGGCCGGGTTGCCGGAGGATCTCGCCGGGGTGTGGGCGGTGCGGGACGAGAGCGCGGAACTGCACCGGGCCGCGTACACCGGCCTGTCCCGGCGGGTTCCGCTGCCCGACCCCGCCCTGCACGACGCGCTGTACGACCGTCACATGTCACCGGCCGCGTGGTCGCCGTACCCCGACGCCGGGCATGTGCTGCGCACGCTGGGCGAGCGCGGGATCCGGGTCGGCGTGGTCAGCAACATCGGCTGGGACCTGCGGCCGGTCTTCCGCGAGCACGGCCTCGACGCCTATGTGGACGCGTACGTCCTGTCGTACGAGCACGGCGTCCAGAAGCCGGACCCACGGCTGTTCGCGACCGCCTGCGACGCGCTCGGCGTCGATCCGAAGAAGACGCTGATGGTCGGGGACAGCCGGCCGGCCGACGGCGGCGCCGCCGCGCTGGGCTGCCGGGTGCACTTCGTGGACCATCTGCCGGTGGCCGAACGGCCCGACGCGCTGCTGCCCGTGCTGGACCTGGTGAGCTGAGGTCCGGCGCCCGCGCGCCGTCCGTCTGAGACGATCCCCCGTGTCGCCCCAGACGGACGGCAGCCCTGAGCGGGGCCCACGCAGGGCGGAGCCGCCGCGCTGAGTACAGTTGGCCGGCAGCCAGTCAACGCAGGAGTTACAGGATGTCCCCGCGCAGCGCCTCGGTCAATGAAGAGTTGCGACGGCGTTCCCGGGAGCGGCTTTTGCAGGCCGCGGTCGAACTCGTGGGCGAGCACGGCTTCGAGGCGACCACGCTGGGCGACATCGCGGACCGCGCGGGCTCGGCACGCGGGCTGGTCTCGTACTACTTCCCCGGCAAACGCCAGTTGGTGCAGTCCGCCGTGCACCGGCTGATGCACCGCACGCTGGAGGAGGCGCTGGAGCGCGAACCGCGTACCGAGGACGGTCCGGAGCGGCTGGCCCGGGCCATCGACGCGATCCTGGGACTGGCGCGCGACCGGCCGGTACTGATGCGACAGCACATGGCCGGACTGCTGCACGACGAGGGCCTGGTGCAGTGCCCGGAGCAGCGACGGCTGGGCGAACTGCTCGGTGAGACGGTCGCCCGGTACGGCTCCGGGGACCTCGCGGCCGGCTATCCGATGCTGCGCGCCCTGTTGATGGGGGCGGTGTACGCGGCGCTGGTCCCGGGCGTGGCGATGCCCGTCCCGGTGCTGCGGGCCGAGCTGTTCGAGCGGTACGGGCTCGACTGGGAGCTGGGCGTCCCGCCGGAGAGCGACGCGGGCGCGGGGGTGTGCGAGCGGGATCTGTCGCGGTTCTTCGCGACGGAGGAACGGGGCGAGTAGCGGGTCCGGCCGGCGGCGGAGTCATCGACCTGCGCCGCCGCAGGCGTTCTTCCCCGTAGCGGACGTGCGCGGCCGGATCAGGGCCGCTCGGCGGCCAGCAGCGCCGGGAACGCCTCGTGCAGGGCCTCGCGCCAGTCACGGATCGGCTCGACGCCGACGGCCGGCCAGCGGTCGTGGCCGAGGACACCGTAGGCCGGCCGGGGAGCCGGGCGGACGTAGGCGGCGCTGCTGGTCGGCCGTACCCGCTCGGGGTCCGCGCCGAGGAGCCGGAAGATCTCCCGGGTGAGGGCGAACCAGGTGGTCTCGCCGCCGCTGGTGCCGTGGTAGATCCCGGCCGGGGCGGCCCCGGCCAGCGCCAGGCGCCCGAGGCGGACCAGCCGGTCGGCGAGGTCGACGGTCCACGTGGGCTGGCCCCGCTGGTCGTCGACCACGTCGAGGGTGTCCTTGACGCCCTCCAGCTTGATCATCGTACGGACGAAATTGCCGCCGCCCGCACCGTAGAGCCACGCCGTGCGCACCACATGGCCCGCGTCGGGGAGCGCGCTCAGCACCGCCTGTTCGCCGGCCAACTTGGTGCGGCCGTAGGCACTGCGTGGCGCCGCCGGATCGTCCTCCGCGTACGGAGAGGAGCCGTCGCCCGCGAAGACGTAGTCCGTGGAGACCTGGAGCAGCCTGGCGCCGGTCCTGGCGCAGGCCGCCGCCAGGTTCCGGGGACCGTCGCCGTTGATCCTCAGGGCGTCGGCCTCCTGGGTCTCCGCGTCGTCCACGGCCGTCCAGGCGGCGCAGTTGACCACCACGTCGGGCCGGTGCTCGGCGACCGCGCCGTGCACCGCCTCCGGGTCCGTGATGTCGAGGGCGCCCCGGGTCAGCCCCACCGTCCGCTCCCCGTCGGCCGCGAGGCGCGCCAGCAGGTCCTTGCCGAGCATTCCGCCCGCACCGGTGATCAGCCAGGTGGATGTCACAGCGCCGCGCGCTCCTTCAGGGGCTCCCACCAGTCGCGGTTGTCCCGGTACCAGGCGACGGTCTCGGCGAGGCCGGTGACGAAGTCCTTGCGGGGTTCGTAGCCCAGCTCCGTACGGATCTTCGTGCAGTCGACGGAGTAGCGGCGGTCGTGGCCCTTGCGGTCCTGGACGTACTCGACGCTGTCCCAGCCGGCGCCGCAGGCCTCCAGCAGGAGGTCGGTCAGCTCCTTGTTGGTCAGTTCCGTGCCGCCGCCGATGTTGTAGACCTCGCCGGGCCGGCCCTTGGTGCGCACCAGGTCGACGCCCTGGACGTGGTCGTCGATGTGCAGCCAGTCGCGGACGTTGCCGCCGTCGCCGTACAGGGGGACCTTCCTGCCGTCCAGCAGGTTCGTGATGAACAGCGGGATGACCTTCTCGGGGAAGTGGTGGTGCCCGTAGTTGTTGGAGCAGCGGGTCACCCGCACGTCGAGGCCGTGCGTGCGGTGGTACGACAGGGCGATCAGGTCGCTGGACGCCTTGGCCGAGGAATAGGGCGAGTTGGGCTGCAGCGGGTGGGTCTCCGGCCAGGAGCCCTCGTCGATCGAGCCGTAGACCTCGTCGGTGGAGATGTGCACGAAGGTCTTGATGCCGGCCCGGTGGGCGGCGTCGACCAGGGTGTGCGTGCCCACCACGTTCGTGCGGACGAACTCGGCGCCGCCGTCGATGGACCGGTCCACGTGCGACTCGGCGGCGAAGTGCACCACCTCGTCGTGCTGGGCCATCAGCTTCGCGACCAGCTCGGGGTCGCAGATGTCGCCCTGGACGAACGCGAAGCCCGGATGGTCGCGCACCTCGTCGAGGTTGGCCGGATTTCCCGCGTAGGTGAGCTTGTCCAGCACGGTGACCGCCACGTCGCCCGGGCCCTCGGGGCCGAGCACGGTACGCACGTAGTGGGAGCCGATGAAGCCGGCGCCGCCGGTCACCAGGATTTTGGTGGTCATGAAGAGATCTGCACCTTGCTGTGGTCGCCGAGGACGAGTCGGTGGGCTGCGGGGTTGCGGGGTGCGGGAGTGACCTCGACGTTGCGGCCGATGAGTGAGGCCTCGACCCGCCGCACGCCGGTGATGGAGGACTCGCGCAGGACGATGGAGTACTCGACCTCGCTGTCGACGATCCGGCAGTCGCCGGAGACCGAGGTGAACGGCCCGATGTAGGAGTCGCTGATCACCGTGCCCGGGCCGATGACGGCGGGGCCGACGATGCGCGATCCGCGGACCTCGGCACCGGCGTCGATCCGCACCCGGCCGATGATCTCGCTGGACTCGTCGACCGACCCCTCGACGCAGGGTTCGAGCGTCTCCAGGACGGAACGGTTCACCTCCAGCATGTCTGCGACGTTCCCGGTGTCCTTCCAGTAACCGGAGATGGTCGTCGAGCGGACGTCCTTGCGCTCGTCGATCAGCCACTGGATGGCGTGGGTGATCTCCAGCTCGCCGCGCCAGGAGGGCTCGATGCAGCGGACGGCCTCGTGGATGGCGGGCGTGAAGAGATACACACCCACCAGCGCGAGGTCGCTCTTGGGCTGCTTCGGCTTCTCCTCCAGGCCCTTGACGCGGCCGTTCTCGTCGAGTTCGGCGACACCGAACGACGTCGGGTTGGGGACCCGGGTCAACAGGATCTGCGCGTCGGGGCGTTCGGTACGGAACTCGTCGACGAGGCCGGTGATGCCGCCGACGACGAAGTTGTCGCCGAGGTACATCACGAAGTCGTCGTCACCGAGGAACTCGCGTGCGACGAGCACCGCGTGGGCCAGACCGAGCGGCTTGTCCTGCGGAATGTACGTGACCTCGATCCCGAGCTTCGAGCCGTCACCCACGGCCTCCCGGATCTCCTCGGCGGTGTCACCCACGATGATCCCCACCTCGGTGATGCCGGCGTCGGCGATGGCCTCCAGCCCGTAGAACAGCACGGGCTTGTTGGCGACGGGCACCAACTGCTTGGCCGAGGTGTGGGTTATCGGACGCAAGCGGGTGCCCGAGCCACCGGAGAGAACGAGGGCCTTCATGCGGCGCATCCTAACGGGGGTTCTCGTCAAGCCCCGGCGCATGTGTTCGATCATAGTTCACCAAACCGTTGCGGGGTTTTTGTGATCCGTTTGCGCCCGGGGGTGTCATGTGACGTGCGCGCGACGTGACCGTGACCGGCTAGCCTTACCCGAACGTGTGAGCGGCGCGCGCGCCGGGTCATGAGGCGGTGACCCGAGGTAACCGAGGCGGAAGAAGACACATGCCCATCAAGGTGAGCGTGGTGGTCCCGGTCTACAACCCGGGCGAGTGCACCGAGGACCGGCTCGCCGCCGAACACCCGCACATGCGTGACATCCACCAGGAGCCGTCCGGGTGGTCGGGCAAGCCGCGCAATGCCGCCATCGCCGCCGCCCTGAGCGAGTTCATCCAGTTCGAGACCCGCCTCGGTTCCGTGCGCGGCGGACAGGCGCGGCGCGGGCGCGGCGCCGCCCTGATCGGCTCCCCGCCGCACCTGGTTCTCCCGTACTGGACCGGCCCGCACGGCAACCTCTCGCTCGACGTCGACCAGCAGACCAAGCGGATCTCGCACGAGTTCGCCGGCCTGTCCCCCGCCGACGTCGCCGTCACGGCGGACCCCGGCCGCCTCACCGTTGCCCTGCCGCTGCACGTGCCGGGCGAGACCGAGGTCACCCTGACACCGACGGACGCCGCGGGCAACAGCGCCGTCCGCGTTCCGGCCACGCAGACCGCCCGCGCGGCCGGCCCGGCCCGCCCGGTCGCCGCCCGTCCGACGAAGCAGCCGAACCGAGCGAGCGAGGAAACGACATATGCGACCACTGGCCATTGAGGGCGCTTGGGTGCTGGAGCCCAAGGTCTTCCCCGACGAGCGTGGCAGCTTCCACGAGTGGTTCCGGGGCGCCGACTTCCGCGCGGCGACCGGCCAGGACCTCACCCTCGCCCAGGCCAACTGCTCGGTCTCCAGGCGCGGAACCCTGCGGGGCATCCACTTCGCCGACGTCCCGCCGGGCCAGGCCAAGTACATCAAGTGCGTGCGCGGCGCGGTCGTCGACGTGACCGTCGACATCCGCGCCGGCTCACCGACGTACAAGCAGTGGGAGGCGGTCCGGCTCGACGACCAGACCCATCACGCCGTCTACCTGTCGGAGGGCCTCGGCCATGCCTTCTTCGCCCTGACGGACGACGCGACCGTGGTCTACCTCTGCTCCGAGGGGTACGCCCCCGAGCGCGAGCACGGCATCCATCCGCTCGACCCCGGACTCGGCATCGAGTGGCCGGCCGGCATCGAACCGCTGCTGTCCCCGAAGGACGAGCAGGCGCCGACGCTCGCCGAGGCCGAGGCCGAGGGTCTGCTCCCGGCCTACGAGGACTGTGTCGCCTACCGCAGGGCACCGCGCCGCGACTGACAGTCACTCAGAAGACTCGGGCCCTTTCGCGGACGCACGAAAGAGCCCGCATCTTCGATCTCCAAGTGATCGTCAGGGAACGCGGGAGCATCCAGAACCCTCCTTCTGGGTGAAAGAAACCGAACGGGCAAGGAAAACCGGGTTGAGTGGCATGGGTTTGACCAGCGAGACGACCGTGTACGTGTTGGCGGCCGTCGCCGCCGGCTGCGTGGCGCTGCTGGTCTGGGTGTGGCCGCGGCTGGCCAGTGCGGGGCTGTGGCAGGTGCTGGGGCGGCTGGCGGCCATCGGGGTGACCCAGGTGACGATCCTCGCCGCGTTCGCCTGCGCGCTGAACTCGTCGTACCAGTTCTTCGGGTCGTGGGGCGAGCTGTTCGGCAACGTCGACACCGCCCCCGTCGACCTGACGCAGGCGGTCGGCGACGGCGGCCCTGGCCCGATCGACGGCGTCTCCGCGAAGGGGGCGCTCATACAGCCGGCCGGCAACGAGCAGCTGAGCCGGGTCAGCGGACTGCCCACCGGTCCCGCCGCCGTGAACGGGCGGGTGGAGTCGGTGAGGGTCATCGGCCGCCGCACGGGCGTGGTCGACCCGGCGTTCGTCTACCTGCCCCCGCAGTACTTCCAGAAGGCCTACCAGTTGCAGCGTTTCCCGGTGATCGTCGCGCTCAGCGGCTACCCGGGCAGCATCTTCAACCTCGCGCAGCACCTGCGGGTGTCGCAGATCGCCGGGCAATTGCAGAAGAGCGGCCGGATGCAGCCGACGATCGTGGTGATGATCCGGCCGACGGTCGCCCCGCCGCGCGACACCGAGTGCGTGGACGTCCCGGGCGGCCCGCAGACCGAGACCTTCCTGGCCCAGGACCTCCCCGACGCCCTGAGGTCCGCCTACCGGGTGGGCCACGACGCCAACGCCTGGGGCGTCATGGGCTACTCCTCCGGGGGCAGTTGCTCCCTGCAGCTGGCGATGCGCGACCCGCACGTGTACACCACCGCCGCCGCGCTGTCGCCCGACTACAAGGTCAAGGACGACCCCACCACCGGCAACCTGTTCGGGAACGGCCCGGACCGCGTCAAGCGGGTCAACGAGCACGATCTGATGTGGCGGCTCCAGCACCTGCCGGTGCCCCCGGTGTCCGTCCTGGTCGCCGAGAGCAAGCACGGCGAGCGCGGCTACGCGCAGACGGTGGCCTTCATCAAGGCCGTCAAGGCACCCATGCGGGTCGCGTCGATCCTGCCGGAGCAGGGCAGCCACAACTTCCCGACCTGGGTACGGGAGATGCCCGCCGCCCTGACGTGGATGAACCAGCAGCTCACCTTCCCCCAGGACTTGGCGATCCGCCACCACCCGAAGCAGAAGGCACCGGCCGCCACCGGCCGGCCCGCCCCGGGCCACACCAGTAACGTGCGAGCCGGAGGCCCGGAGCCCACGCCCACCGAGGCGAAGCGCAGGTGACGGGCGGCCCCTACCGCTTCGGCCGGGCCGCCGCGTACGGTCCGGTACTCGAACCCGATGGCGCCGGCCGGGGCGTCACCCAGCGGTCCTCCAGGCCTTCGAGGGCAGCAGCCGTACGACGGTCTCCTCCAGGTGGGGCAGGGTCCGCTGGGTCGCGAGGGCAAGGGCGATGGACACGGCGACGCCCGCCCAGGCGACCGGTCCCAGCGGGGTGCAGCCGAGGGCGCGGCTGACGCCGGGGGTCTGGATCAGGGCGAAGAGCGCCAGCGCCGAACCCAGGGAGGTGGCCCGGACCAGGGGGCTGTCGCGGCGGTCGAGAAGGGTCTGGGCGAGCTGGGTGGTGACCACGGCGCACAGAGCCATCGTGCTGGAGCGGCGGGCCGTACCGGGGGTGAAGCGGCCGATCAGCCAGGCGAGTACCGCGCCCAGGCAGGTGGTCAGGGCCCGGTGCCGGATCTGCCGCATCAGCGGCTCGCCGAGCACGGCGGACGCCTCCTCCGGCACCCCGGCCGCCGTCGCCCCGAAGTCCGGATCCGCCTCCTGCTTCGGGGTGACCGCGACGGCCATCGCCGGGAACAGGTCGGTGAACAGGTTCACCAGCAGCATCTGACGGGTGGACAGCGGGGCGCGGCCCGACAGCAGCGTGCCCAGGATGCCGAAGCCGACCTCGCCCGCGTTGCCGCCGATGAGGATGGCGATGGCGTCGGCGACACCGTGCCACAGGGCACGGCCCTCGCCGACCGCGTCGATCAGCACGGTCAGGTCGTCGTCGGTCAGGACGATGTCGGCCGCGTTGCGGGCGGCCGCCGACCCCCGGGCGTTGATGCCCACGCCGATGTCGGCGGCGCGGATCGCGGCGGCGTCGTTGGCGCCGTCGCCGACCATCCCGACCACCCGGCCCGCGTCCCGCAGCGCCTCCACGACCTGGAGCTTCTGCTCGGGCGCGACCCGGGCCACGACGCCGACGTCCCGCAGCATCCGGGCCCGGGCCGCGCGGTCCGCGGCGGCCAGTTCGTCCCCGGTGACCACGGCCGTGTCCTCGGGCCAGCCCAGTTCGGCGGCGATGGCCCGGGCGGTCTGCGGATGGTCGCCGGTGAGCATGACCGGTCGCACACCCTCCTCGTACAGGCCGTGCACCAGCGCCGTGGAGGTCTCGCGGGGTACGTCCGAGAGGGCCACCAGGCCGGTGAACTCCAGGTCGCCGAGGGGTTGTTCGAGGACGTCCGGCTCCTTCTCGTGCGCGCCGAGCCGCCGCCGCGCCACCGCCAGGACACGCAGGCCGTCCCCGGCGAGGGCGTGCGCCGCGTCCTCGGCGTGGCCGGGCCGGTCGGCGCAGGCGGGCAGGACGGTCTCCGGGGCGCCCTTGACGACGAGCACCGGCGGTCCGTCCCCGGCGCGGCCGACGGCGGCGGCATAGCCGCGCCCGGCCTCGAACGGCAGGCTGTCGAGCTGGGTCCAGTCCGGATCGGGACCGGCCGCGTCGAGGACGGCCTCGTCGGTGGCGTGCACCGGCCGGTCGGAGCCGCCGTTCAGCCGCGGACAGGCGCGGGCCGCCGTGCGCAGGGTGTCCGTGGTGGTGGCGTCCGCGACCGCGTGGATCGTGCCGTCGGCGTCCGAGACCTTCACCAGCCGCAGCCGGTTCTCGGTGAGGGTGCCGGTCTTGTCGAAGCAGATGGTGTCCATGCGGCCCAGCGCCTCCAGGGTGCGCGGGGTGCGGACCAGGACGCCGCCCCGGCTGAGCCGCCGGGCGGCGGCCAGCTGGGCCACGGTGGCCACCAGCGGCAGGCCCTCGGGGACCGCCGCCACGGCGACGGCGACCCCGCCGCTGACCGCCTCGCGGATGGGGGTGCCGCGCAGCAGCGCCAGCCCGGTGACGGCGGCACCGCCCGCCAGGGTGAACGGCAGCGCCTCGCGGGTGAGTTCCTGCAGCCTGCCCTGGACTCCGGCGGCCGGGGGCGTGCGGGCGGCGAGGTGGACGGCGCGGGCGGCCTCGGTGCTCTCACCGGTGTCGACGACGACCGCGCGGGCCTGGCCGGCGACGACGGTGGTGCCTTCGAAGACCATGCAGCTGCGGTCGGCGACGACGGCGTGCGGGGTCGGGTCGGTCTGCTTCTGCACCGGCAGGGACTCGCCCGTCAGCGCCGACTCGTCGACCTCCAGACCGTCCTCCCACAGCAGGCGGGCGTCGGCGGGTACGACGTCGTCCGCCTGCAGCTCGATCACGTCACCGGGCCGGAGCTTTCCCGCCTCGACGGTGCGCGTACCGCCGGCCGGTGCCTCGCCCTTCGGGGGCGCCATGCGCGCCTTCCGCTTCTGCTCGGCGACCAGCCCGGACAGCGCCCGTTCGGCGCGCAGCCGCTGGACGCCGCCGACCAGGGCGTTCAGGTCGAGGGCGCCGAGGACGAGCAGGGCGTCCACGACCGAGCCGAGGATGGCCGAGGCCGCCGAGCCGACGGCCAGGACCGGGGTGAGCGGGTCGTGCAGTTCGCCGCGCACCGCCCGGCCGAGTTGGACGCTCCAGCGCGCGGGCGCCAGCGCGGGGTGCCCGACGACCCTGTCGACCGCCTTGCGGGTGCGGGAGGTGGCCTCTTCCAGCGGGGGTTCGGCGACCGGTTCGTGCGTCAGCCGCTCCCTGGCCTCCTCCGGGTCCAGCTCGTGCCAGTGCACGCGCGGACGCGGGTGCGGGGCGTGGGCGGCGGCCACGCCGAGGGCGGCGCGCGCGCCGCTCAGCAGGGCGGCGGCCGCGCCGGCGTCGACCGGGGCGTGCCGCAGGCCCGGCAGCAGGGCGTGGCGCCCACGGCCGCCCTTGGACTCGCCGACGGCCACCAGCAGTCCGGAGAGGGCGGCGCCCGAGCGGGCCAGGGTCTGGGACCGGTGGCCGGTGGTGCGGGCGGCCGGGACCGCGGTCAGCAGCCGCCACACGTCGGACAGTCCGTGCAGGGCCATGATGTCCGCGCCCCACACGACGGCGCCGTCCTGGTCGGTGAGGGCGACGGCGATGTCGGCGGCGCGCAGCCCGGCCAGGACGTGGTGCTCGTCGGCGGAGCGCATCCGGGCGACCGTGAGGACGGCGCCCTCGTCGCCGCGCAGTTCGTGGACCACGTCGTCCAGCGGGCGGCGCGCGTCCACGACCCGGTCGGCGAGGCCGGTGACGTCCTCCAGGGCGGGGTCGTCCACCAGGACGACCTTCAGGCGCGCCCGGCGTGCGGCGTCCAGGACCGCCTCGGTCCACGGGTCCGGTTCACCGTCCTCGGTGCGCAGGGCGCTCGGGTGCAGGACGACGGTGCCGGCCATCTCCAGCTGCCGCAGCCGCTCGGGGTCGCGGACCAGCACGCCGGTGCGGGCCAGCGCGGCGCCGAGCACGGCGTGGAAGGCGGCGGGTCCGTAGCGGGCGGCCTTGGGCGAACCGGCGAGGACCGCCTCCGCCGCCTCGGCGCCGTCGTGCTTGACCAGCAGGGTCACGGCCGCGCCCAGCACACTGCCGGCCGAGGCGTGGGCGGCGTACTCCTGGGCCGGGGAGACGTGCAGCGGCGGGCGGGGGGAGTCGTCGCCGGCGACGCTGATCCGGTCGGGGGCGCACAGCCGGTCGTGCACGGCGTCGAAGGCGGCCGCGCGCGCGAGCGTCTCGGCCAGCTGGCAGGCGCGCAGGGTGCCGTCGAGGACGAGGGAGGTGGGGGTCTGGCCGGCGCCGTGGACGGCCGCGTTGGCGCAGGCCAGCGCGAGGTCCATGCGGGAGGGTCCGATCCGCGCGCTCAGCCAGGCACGGAAGCGCGGGTTCTCCCGCAGCAGCGTCACCGCCGCGGTCACCACGCGGGGCGACGGTGGCAGGCGCAGGGACGAGGCGGTGAGGCCCGCGGCGATGCCGACGGCGTCGGCCGCGAGCGTGGCCGCGGCGGCGCGCACCCCCGCCGGATCGGCCGGATGCGTGGTCTCGTCCGGTTCGCCGGACGCCAGGGTCAGTCCGTGCCGCTCGGCGAGGTCGGCGGCGTGCTCCACCACCTGGTCGGTGAACTCGTCCTCGGTGGCGGTCACCACCAGACGGGCGAGCCCCTCGTCCCAGTAGGCGAGGAGGACGTCGGGCCGCTCCGCCAGCGCGACGGCGACCCGGCGTGCGAGGTGCTCCACTCCGCCGGCCCGCCGCACCAGCTCCGGCTCGACGGCCCGCAGCGCCAGATGCGCCCGCGCGCCGGCCCGCCAGTGGACTCCCGCGCCGGGCAGCGCCATACGGGCGACCCGGGCCACCCGTACGGCGGCGTCGGCGCCCCGTACGCCGGCCCGGGCCGTGCCCGCCGCCGCGCCCGCGGCCGCCCCGTACGCCGGGACGGCCACGCGGGTGAGCAGGCGGCCCGCCGCCAGAGGCGCCGTCAGCAGTCCGGACACCATCGCGCTCCCTCAGAGAGTGGTGCGGTCTGGCCGCGCGGTCGGACCGAGCGGGCCACCGGATGCCACGCTCTTGGCCCCCTTGTCACCCTTCGCACCCTTGGCGCCCTTGGCGCCCTTGACCCGGCCGCCGGACGCCTTGGCGCCTCCTGCCGGCGTTTCGCCCCCGGTACCGGTCTCCGGCGCGGACCTCAGTGCCGCGCTGGTGATGTCGTGCGGGGGCTCCTCGGCCATGCCGCCGCCCTCCGGCCGTGCCGGTCGCCCGGCCTCCCCCGGCCGGGGCTGGGTGAGCCAGGCCACGGCCGCGCCGGTGAGCGCGACGGGCCACTCCACCACACCTGCGGCGCCGAGCACCCCGGCGCCGGTGTACACCGCGAGCCGCCGCCCACGCGGGGAGACGGCACCTACCTTGTCCAGCGTTCCCTGCGCGGCCTTGCCCACCGTCCCGGCGCCGCGCACCCTGCGCAGCACCGAGGCCGCGCCGTGCAGCGGCGCCGCAAGGACCGACGACTTCTGCTCAGCCATGACTCTCCTCGGGTGAGATCGCCCTACGTGCCCACCGGGTGCCCCTTGCCACGCAGGTCACGCGTCTTCACGGCGTCTCGTCAGGAAGTGTTCGGGAGGGAGATTCATTGGGCGGTCGTCGCTGAAGGTTCCGCCGGGTCAGGGCGAACGGCGGAACAGTGTGGCGGGCACGGCGTCGGCCAGCATCCGGTAGCCCTGCGGGTTGAGGTGCAGCCAGTCGCCGACGTGCACGGAGGGCAGCAGGCGGCGCGGGTTGTCCGGGTCCCGTACCACCCGGTCGAAGTCGATGACCGCGTCGAAGTGGCCGGCGGCCCGGATCCAGGCGTTGACGCGCTGCCGGGCGACCTCCCGCTCGCCCGCGGGATCGTCGTAGGGGGTGTTGCCGCCGAACGGCGTGATCGTGGCGCCGTAGACGGGGATGCCCTGGGCATGGGCACGGACGATGATCTGCTGGTAGCCGGCGATCAGGTCGTCGGCGACGCGGCGCTGGGCCTCGGGGGTGGCGTCGGCGGTGCCGATGTCGTTGACGCCCTCGAAGAGGATCAGCCAGGAGACGCCGCTGCGGGAGAGGATGTCGCGGTCGAGGCGGGCGAGGACGTTGGGGCCGAGTCCGTCGTTGAGGACGCGGTTGCCGCCGGCCGCCTGGTTGAGGACGGCCAGGTGCGAGGTGGCGGGGCGGGTCTGCAGGCGGTCGAAGAACTGGTCGGGCCAGCGGTCGTTGCCGTTGGTGGTGGAGCCGCGTCCGTCGGTCAGTGAGTCGCCGAGGATCGCCACCGCGCGGGTGTCCCCGGGGGACAGCACCTCGACGTCGCTCAGCAGGTACCAGTGGTTGACCGGGATGGCGCCCGTCAGGTCCTGGTCCCGGGTGTGGTCGCCGGTCACCAGGTACGAGGTGGTGCGCGAGCCGGGGTGCGAGGTGAGCGCGAGCGACGGCTGGCCCCCGGCGAGGTAGGCGGTGACGGTGAGGACGGACCCGGAGTGCAGGGGGAAGTCCAGGGGGTCGGAGACGACCTGGGCGCCGACCGGGACGGTGGTGGCGGCGCGTCCGGAGAAGGTGACCGGCCGGGTGCTGCCGGGCTCGGTGGCGCTGACGCCGGCCTTTCCGCCCTGGGGCAGCGCCACGGTCACGGCGGTGAGCGGCAGCGGTGTGTCGCCGTAGGCGTTGGAGAAGCGGAGCCGGATGCGGTGTCCGCCGGTGGAGACGCGCAGGGTCTGGCGCAGGGTGGTGTCGACGAGGACGGACTTCTCGCCGGTGAAGGGCGCGGGCGGCAGGTTGGCGGGCTCGGTGAGCTGCGGCATCGCGGTCCAGGTGTTCACCCAGTGGGTGCGGACGGCGATGCCCGGAGCGGTCCGTGGCGCGGCCTCGGCGCGGCTTCTCAGCAGGGCGGTGACGGCCGAGGACGTCACGACGAGGGCGAGCGCGAGGACGCAGGTGGCGATCATGGTGGCGAGCGGTGGCATGCGTCTGGGCGGGTTCAAGGGGGCCTTCCTGACGTGGGGGCGGGGGCGCGCCGCACTCCCCTGCGACGCGCCCCCGGGCCGGTCGGCCGGCTGGTCAGCCGGTCGTGCAGGCGGTGCCGTTGAGGGAGTGGGCGGTGGGCGCCGCGCTGTCGCCGGTGTGGGTGGACTTGGTCGCCGTGCGGCGTAGCGGAGCGGTGCGGGGCATGGCTGGTCCCTTCCCGGTGCGACAGGAGCAGGGCGGTCCAGGGGGCATGGTGACATGGACACGGCCGTCATGGAAGCGCTCCCACACCACTTCCGGGCCGACCTGAACGCCACCCTCCACGTTCTGCGCAAAGCGTTGACTAGAAAGCGCTTGCCTTCTACGGTCCGTTCAGAACAGTGACCACGGGGCCCGGCATCTCCCCCATATGGTCACCGGTCAGGGCGTCGCGTTCCACAGGGTGCACATGGTTCATGTACATGTCGCCATATCCCCACGAAGGGACGCACCCGCACACTGGCGCAAAGGCTTTCCCGGACAACCGCCACCACCCCCACTCGGAAGAAGGCATTCGGGACATGACTTCACGAGCACGGAACCACGCGGGTACCACCCGCGCACTGATGGGCGGACTCGCCGCCCTCGGGCTATCGGTTGGCATGATCATGACCAATGGGTCCACGGCGAGCGCCGCCACCTGGCCGACCCCCAGCGGCAGCAAGGCCGTCACCTCCACCATCTCCGTCTCCGGCACCAAGGACTACGGGATGCTGCGCCTGTACGGCAGCGGCAAGCTCGGCACCGGCAGCCAGAACGAGCACCAGCCCCCGATCCTGGAACTGGCGCCCGGCACGGTGCTGAAGAACCTCGTCATCGGCGCCCCCGCCGCCGACGGCATCCACTGCCTGGGCAGCTGCACGCTGCAGAACGTCTGGTGGGAGGACGTCGGCGAGGACGCGGCGACCTTCCTGGGGTCCTCGCCGTCCAACGTGTACACCGTCACCGGCGGTGGCGCGAAAGAGGCGAGCGACAAGGTGTTCCAGTTCAACGGAGCCGGCACCCTCAACGTGTCCGGCTTCGCGGTGCAGAACTTCGGCAAGCTGGTGCGCTCGTGCGGCAACTGCAAGACGCAGTACAAGCGCACGATCAACATCAGCAACATCGAGGCGACCTACAAGGGGCTCGCCGTCGTCGGCATCAACACCAACTACGGCGACAGCGCGACCCTGCGGAACATCACCATCGTCGGGGACTCCGGCAGGAAGATCGTCCCCTGCCAGAAGTACATCGGGAACAACACGGGCAAGGAGCCGCCCAAGAACGGCTCCGACCCGGACGGGACCTACTGCAAGTACTCGCCGTCCGACATCACCTACAAGTGAGCGCCCCGGCCCGGTGAAGGCGGCCGTACGAAGCGTCCCGGCACGGCGTTTCGTACGGCCGCCGCGTCACGCGTCCCCACCGCCGGCCGCTCCGGTGAGCCGGCGGCGGTAGCCGGCGTAGGCGGCGCGCAGGGCCTCGCCCGGCCAGTCGGCGGGCAGCAGGGCGGGGGGCAGGACCGGATCGGTGATCAGGTGGCGGACGACGGCGGCGAAGGCGGCCAGGCGGTCGGCCGGACGGTGGGAATCGGTCACGTGGGCGAGCAGCGAGCGGGCGGTAGCGGCCCAGTCGTCGAGCGGCCAGAGACGCTCCGCCAGCTCCCGCGGGTGGCCTTCGGGCCGGGCGGTCCAGAACTGGACGATCTCTGCCAGGTCGTCGGGCAGGGCCCGGTCCAGATTGGCCGGGCGCAGCCACACGCCCTCGCGGAGTTCGGCCAGGCGCAGCGCGGTCAACCGGGCGCGCAGTTCGGCACGTTCGGCCGGGCCGCGGCCGGTCGCGGTGACCAGCAGCATCTCCCAGTCGCCGCGCCACGCGCGCGTGCCGGGCCGTACGGCGTCGTCCTGGCGACACTGGCGGGCCATCAGCCGGTCGCTGAGGGAGTAGACGGCGTCCGTGCGGCGCAGATCACCGGCGGCCACCATCCGGCTGAGCGCGGCGCGCAGGGTGGAGCCGCCGACTCCGAAGGGCTCCACCAGCCGGACCAGGTCCTTCACCGCGAGCTCCGGCGGGTGCGCGCCGAGCAGCAGGCTCAGCACCACCGACCGGGCGGACAGGGGCCGCGGCGCCGCCTCACCGGCTCCACCGGAGTCGTCGGGCTCACCCGGCCCGCCTTCCTCGACCGACACGTTCATGACCTCGTACTGTAGGGGCGCCTCTCCTTGTTGCATCATTGCTGCGGCCGAAGAAGGAGTGCAACATTGGCTCATGGTCTTCCTACCCGCGCAGCCGCGACCGCAGCCGCAGCACCTCACGCACGAGGTGACCAACCAGGCCCCGCCCCTCGCCCCGTACGACGCCTCCCAGGACGCGGCCCTGCTGGAGGGGCTGCGCCGGGAGGGTGCCGGGTGGGCCGAGGACGGCATCCGGCGGCTGGGAGCGCGGGCCGGCAGCGCGGAGGCGCAGGAGTGGGGTGAGCTGGCCAACCGGCACGAGCCGGTGCTGCGCACCCACGACCGGTACGGCCACCGGGTCGACGAGGTCGACTTCCACCCCAGCTGGCACCACCTGATGCGGACCGCGGTGGCCGAGGGCCTGGCGGGAGCGCCGTGGGCCGAGGACCGGCCCGGCGCCCATGTCGCCCGCACCGCCGGCGGACTCGTCTGGGGGCACACCGAGGCGGGGCACGGCTGTCCTACGTCGATGACGTACTCCGCCGTACCCGCCCTGCGCGCCCAGCCGGACCTCGCCAAGGTCTACGAACCGCTGCTGACCAGCCGCGCGTACGAGCCCGGCCTGCGCGTGCCCGCCGAGAAGCCCGGGCTGCTCGCCGGGATGGGCATGACCGAGAAGCAGGGCGGCTCGGACGTCCGGACGAACACCACCGCGGCGACGCCCACCGCCGAACCGGGGGTGTACACGCTGCGCGGGCACAAGTGGTTCACCTCGGCACCGATGTGCGACCTGTTCCTGGTGCTGGCCCAGGCTCCGGGCGGCCTGTCCTGCTTCCTGGTGCCGCGCGTCCTGCCCGACGGCAGCCGCAACACCTTCCGCATCCAGCGGCTGAAGGACAAGCTGGGCAACCGCTCCAACGCCTCCTCCGAGCCGGAGTTCGACCACACCGTGGCCTGGCTGGTCGGCCCCGAGGGGCAGGGCGTGAAGACCATCATCGAGATGGTCAACTGCACCCGCCTGGACTGCGTGATGTCCTCGGCGACGCTGATGCGCAGGACGCTCGTCGAGGCGGGGCATCACGCGCGCCATCGCCGCGCGTTCGGCGCCCGGCTGCTCGACCAGCCGTTGATGCGCAACGTACTGGCCGACCTGGCCCTGGAGTCGGAGGCCGCCACGACGCTCACGCTCCGGCTGGCCGGGGCGGCGGACCGGGCGGTGCGCGGTGACGCCGGGGAGCGGGCCTTCAGGCGGATCGCGACCGCCGTCGGCAAGTACTGGATCACCAAGCGCGGGCCGGCCTTCACCGCCGAGGCCCTGGAATGCCTGGGCGGCAACGGCTATGTCGAGGAGTCCGGCATGCCCCGCCACTACCGGGAGGCGCCCCTGCTGTCGATCTGGGAGGGCTCGGGGAACGTCAACGCGCTCGACGTGCTGCGGGCGCTCGGCCGTGAGCCCGCCACCGCCGAGGCCCTGTTCGGGGAACTCGCCCAGGCGCGCGGGGCGGACGCCCGTCTCGACGCGGCCGTGTCCGGACTCAAGGACCAGTTGGCCGAGACCGGTCAGGTCGGCGCCCGCCGGCTGGTGGAGCGGATGGCCCTCGCCCTGCAGGCCTCACTCCTCGTCCGGTACGCCCCGCACCCGGTCGCCGACGCCTTCTGCGCGAGCCGGCTCGCCGGCGACTGGGGGCACGCCTTCGGCACGCTGCCCGCCTCCGCCGGCCTCGACGCGATCCTGGAGCGAGCGCTGCCCGGCCGGAACTGACCCCTCCTTTCCCCGCGCGCGGTGCGTGGCCGGTAACAGCCCACGGATCGCACACAGTCGTCGCACGATTCCGCTCGGTTGTCAGTGCCGTGGTGCACACTCGCGATCAGGTGGCATTCGCCTGGGGAGGACACTGTGTTCACGGGGATCGACGAGGTCGACTGGGCCTCGCTGCGGCATGCGTACGGCAGCGCGGAGGACGTGCCCGCTCTGCTGCGGGGACTGGCCTCCGCGGACGCGGCCGAACGGGAGGTCGCGCTCGACGGGATGTACGGCGCGGTGCACCACCAGGGCAACGTCTACGACTCGACGCTGGCCTGCGTTCCGTTCCTGTTCTCGCTGGCGGCGCGCGAGGAGGTGGCGGACCGGGGCGGCATAGTCGAACTGCTGGTCAGCATCGGCTCGGAGAGCGTCGGCGGCGCCGGTGCGCGGGCGCAGGCCGCCGTGCGGGCGGGTGCGGAGGCGTTCGTCCCGCTGGCCGGGGACCCGGACGCGGGGGTACGGCAGGCGGCGGCCGGGGCGCTCGTCCGGTTCCTCGACGAACCGGCGCGTGTGCTCGGGCTGTTACGGCAGCGGATCACCGTCGAGCGGGACGCCCGGGTGCTGCTCGCGCTGACCGAGGGCCTCGGCCTGTTCGTCCGGCGGCACCCCGCGCACGCCGCCGGGGCGTTGGACCTGCTGACCACGCAGAGCGCCCCGCCCTACGACCCCGGGCTGCGGCTCGCCGCGCTCGGCCAGCTCGCCCTCGGTGCGCCCGGCCGGCTTCCGGCCGACCTGGTGCCGACGGCGGTGCGGCTGCTCAGGGAGAGGTCCGCACGCCGCTCCGGCGTCCCGGGCGAGCCGGACCGCTGGGGCGCGGACACCCTGGTGGGCCGGATACGGCGGCTGCGCCCCTCGGACGAGGAGGGCTCGCACCTGCTGCGCACCCTGCACACCGCGCTCGGCGACCGGGTGGACGACCGGATCGCCCTGCTCACCGGACAGCTGGCGAGCCCTGACGCGATGGACCGGGGCAACGCGGTGTGGATGTCTGCGGGGCTGCTGCGGGCGTGGCGTGCCGACTACACCGAGCCCGTCGCGCTGATCGGCGCCCAGCTGGCGGCGGATCAGGACCCGTTGCGGGATGCCGCGGTGTCGGTCCTCGGTGAGCTGTTCGAGCTGGCCGCGCCCGCCGCCGACGACCTGCACGCCCTGGTGACCACCCGGCCCGACCTGTGGACGCACCGCTGGGAGCGCGGGACGCCCACCCTCGGCGGCTGCGTCAAGGCCCTCGCCAGGAGCGGGGACGCGCGGGCGGTCCCGGTCCTCGCCCAGCTGCTGGCGGGACCGGTCACGCCCGGTGGCCTCGGCTTCGAGGTCGTCCACCTCGGCCGGGCGGCGGCCCCGCTCGCACCGGCGGTGCGCGACCGGCTCGGCCGGCTCGTGCTGGACTCCCCCGAGGTCGTCGAGCGTGCCGCTCCGCTGCTCGCCGCCGCCCGGGCCCTGGGCTGTGCGGAGGCGGTGCCGGAGGTGCGGCGGCTGCTGCGGGGCGCCCCGGGAGACCTCGGGGTACGGGACAGACTCGTCGGCCAGGTGGTCGCGACGCTGGACGCGCTGGGAGCCGCGGCCGAGATCGCGCCGCTGCTCCGGGAGCTGCTGACCACCCGGTACGCGCCGGTGGCGGCGGGTGCGCTGTGGTCGGCGGAGGGCGACGCGGACGCCGTACTTCCGGTCCTGGTGCGGGAGTTGACGGGCGGAGGACTCGGGAGCCGCCGGCTCGCGGCCGAGCAGCTGGCCCGGCTCGGGCCCGCCGCCCGTGCCGCCCTGCCGGAACTGCGTCGTGCGGCCCGTTCGGGCCGGGTGTGGGAACGGCTGGCGGCCGGGCGGGCGCTGTGGCACGTCGGCCGGGACCCCGGCCCCGTCCTTCCCGTGCTGCGCGCCGCCTGGCAGGAGAACCGCCTCACGCGCGGCACGGTCGCACGGTGCCTCCTCGACCTGGGCCCGGCGGGCGTGCCGCTGCGGGACCTGGTCGGGACGGAGCTGGCCGCCGCCCGCCGGCACACGGCGCGCGCGGGCGGGTACGGCAGCCATGACATCGCCAAGGACGAGGCGCTGCTGAGGACGTGCCGGGAGGTGGCGGCGGGCTGGTAGGAACCCCCGGGAAGGCTCCCCGCGGGCCTCACCCGCTCCCGGTCACCCGGTCGTCCGGTTCCTCACCCGGTCGTCCGGCCCCACTGCGGGCCCAGCCGGGCCCACTCGGCGTCCCAGTGGTCCATGCGCCGCCGCTCCAGACGGCCCCGCAGGAGGAATCCGCCGACCAGGGGCACGGCGGCGGCGCCGAGGCCGACCAGGCCGCCGATGAGGGTGGCGCGCAGACCTGCCTCCGAGGCGGTGGCGGGCCGGGTGACGAGGTGGCCGCCCGGGTCGGTCCAGACGGTGACCGGTGAGCCGGCCGGGCTGCCGGGCGTGACCCGGGCCTGTCCGGTGTGGGCGGAGCCGTCGGCCACGGTCCAGCGCACCTTCGCCCAGACCCGCTCGCCGCCCGAGGCGCGGGTCTTCGCGGGGGGCGATCCCGGAGCCCTCCCGACGACACGGGCCACGGCGGGTTGCCAGGTGGCGCGCTCCCGGGCCAGCCCGTGCTCCACCGACCTGGCCGCCGTCAGCCCGGCGAGCACTCCGGCGAGGACGGTGAGCAGCCAGGCGCCGAGCACCAGCCAGGCCTCCACCTTGTCGGCACGACGCTTGAGCGGGTTGCGCCGCCAGCGCCACAGCCACACCTTCGGACCACGGAACGCCATCAAAGGCATCCTCCTCACGAGCGCACGGACAGGCCGGACCGCCCTCCCATACGGGAGAGACCGCCCCGTTGCTCACGGCGTACCTCTCCCTCGACGGTCGCACGAGTCCCCCGGTTCGCGCAGGCGCATGCCGCAATGGATCCCGCCGATCTCCGCGAACCACCGGCGACACCACTCTGACCTGCGCGAACACCGCTTGGAGGGGTGTCTGTCAGTGGTGGGGTGCAGACTGACCGGTGTCCGAAAAACACCTGTGACAAACAGCTGTGACAAACAGCTGTGACTAGCACCTGTGACTAGCACCTGTGACAAAGACGTCCCGGAGGTGGTCGGCATGACCGAGGTACTGCTCGCCGTGGGTACCCGCAAGGGCCTGTTCATCGGGCGGCGGCGGGGTGGCGCCTGGGACTTCGACGAGAGTCCCTACTTCAACGCCCAGGCCGTCTACTCGGTGGCCATCGACACCCGGGGCGCCACTCCCCGGCTGCTGGCCGGCGGCGACAGCGCGCACTGGGGTCCGTCCGTGTTCCACTCCGACGACCTGGGCCGCTCCTGGACCGAGCCGGCCCGGCCGGCCGTCAAGTTCCCCAAGGAGACCGGCGCTTCCCTGGAGCGGGTCTGGCAGCTGCACCCGGCGGCCGCCGAACCGGACGTGGTGTACGCGGGCACGGAGCCGGCCGCGCTGTACCGCTCGGAGGACCGCGGGGAGAGCTTCGAGCTGGTCCGCCCCCTGTGGGAGCACCCCACCCGCTCGAAGTGGGTACCGGGCGGCGGCGGTGAGGGGCTGCACACGGTCGTCACCGATCCGCGCGACCCGCGGGCGGTCACCGTCGCCGTCTCCACGGCCGGCGTCTTCCGCACCACGGACGGCGGCGCGAGCTGGCGGCCGTCCAACTCCGGCGTCTCCGCGGTGTTCCTGCCCGACCCCGACCCGGAGTTCGGCCAGTGCGTGCACAAGGTCGCCCAGGACGCGGGCACCCCGGACCGGCTCTATCTGCAGAACCACTGGGGGGTGTACCGCAGCGACGACGCGGGCGCGCACTGGACGGACATCGGCGCGGGTCTGCCGTCCACCTTCGGCTTCGCGGTGGCCGCCCACCCGCACCGCGGCGATACGGCGTACGTCTTCCCGATCAACGCCGACGCCGACCGGGTGCCCGCCGACCGCCGCTGCCGGGTCTTCCGCACGGCGGACGCGGGCAGCACCTGGGAGCCGTTGACGGCGGGGCTGCCGGCGGAGGACCACTACGGCACGGTGCTGCGCGACGCGCTGTGCACGGACGACGCGGACCAGGCGGGTGTCTACTTCGGCAACCGCAACGGCGAGGTGTTCGCCTCGGCCGACGACGGCGACAGCTGGCGGCAGTTGGCCTCCCACCTGCCGGACGTGCTCTGCGTGCGGGCGGCGGTGGTCGGCTGAGCCAGTAGGGTGGCGCCCGTGGCACCACGACCCTTGCACGAAATCGTCGAGGCGGGCTGGGCGAAGGCCCTGGAACCCGTGGCCGAACGGATCGCCGGGATGGGCGACTTCCTGCGCGCGGAGATCGCAGCGGGACGCACCTACCTGCCGGCCGGCCCGAACGTCCTGCGGGCCTTCCAGCAACCCTTCGACGAGGTACGCGTCCTGATCGTCGGCCAGGACCCGTACCCGACCCCGGGGCACGCGGTGGGCCTGTCGTTCTCCGTCGCGCCGGAGGTTCGTCCGCTGCCGCCCAGCCTGATCAACATCTTCCGGGAGCTGAACACCGACCTGGGGCTGCCCCAGCCGTCGAGCGGTGATCTGACGCCCTGGTCGCGGCAGGGCGTGCTGCTGCTCAACAGGGCGTTGACCACGGCCCCGCGCAGTCCCGCCGCGCACCGCGGCAAGGGCTGGGAGGAGGTCACCGAGCAGGCGATCCGTGCCCTGGCCGGGCGCGGGAAGCCGCTGGTGTCCATCCTGTGGGGCCGCGACGCCCGCAACCTCCGTCCGCTGCTGGGCCGGTTGCCGGCCGTGGAGTCCGCGCATCCCTCGCCCATGTCGGCCGACCGGGGTTTCTTCGGCTCCCGGCCGTTCAGCCGGGCCAACGACCTGCTGATCCAGCAGGGGGGACAGCCGGTGGACTGGCGCCTGCCGTGACCGGCACGGCCGCGGGGCCGGGCTTCCTCGCGGTGGACTCCGGGGGCTCCGGCGTCCGCGTCACGGTCGGCGTGGCCGGGCAGGGGGCGCGGGGCGTGCGGGAGACACGGGAGCCGGTCCGTACGGGGGCGCGGGGCATCGACCCCGGGCACCTGCTGGAGCAACTGCTGCCGATGGCGCGGGAGCTGGCGGCCGAGGCGGGGGTCGGCCGGCTGGAGACGGCGGCCGTGGGAGCCGCCGGTCTCGCGAGCCTGGGCGACGCCCTGCGCGCGGAACTGCCGGGCGCCCTGGCCCGGGAGCTGGGCGTACGCAAGGTGGCGCTCGCTGCCGACGCCGTCACCGCCTATGTGGGCGCCCTCGGCCCGCGCGCCGGGGCCGTGATCGCCGCCGGCACCGGTCTGATCGCCATCGGCACCGATCTGACCGGCTGGCGGCGAGCGGACGGCTGGGGGCATCTGCTGGGCGACCACGGCGGCGGTGCCTGGATCGGGCGGAAGGGCCTGGAGGCGGCGCTGCGCGCGCATGACGGGCGGGCCGGCGGGTCCGCCGTGCTGCGGGCGCGGGCCGAGGAGCGGTTCGGACCGCTGCCCGGGCTGCCCGGGCTGCTCTACCCGCGCCCCGACCGGCCCGCCTTCCTCGCCTCCTTCGCACCCGACGTGGCCGCGTGTGCCGTGAGCGATACGGTCGCGGCCGGCATCCTGCGCGCGGCGGCAAGGCAGATGGGCGAGTCGGCCGCCGCGGTCTGCCCGTCGCGCTGTGGGCCGGGCGGGGAGCCGCACATCGCCCTCACCGGTGGCCTGTTCAGGACGGGCGACCCGCTCCTCGTACCCGTGCGCGAGGAGTTGGCGCGGCGGCTCCCGCACGCGCGCCTGGTCCCGGCCGAGGGGGACCCTTTGCACGGCGCGGTGCTGGTCGCGAGCGAGTTGGCCGCCGGGCGGCTCACTCTCCCGGGTGATCAGGCGATGTTCCGCGTCGTCATCACATAAGGGGATTGGTCACTCGGGGTATGAAGTGTCCGGCACATGCCCGGATCACTTCCAAACCGTCCGTAACTCATCAGACAAAACCGGACGGATACCGCTCACCTGCACCCTCCCCGAACAGGGGAGCCCAATAAGTTAGTAACATGCGGCGCCATGAGCTCCCCCACTGGGCCCGCGTCCGGCCTGCCCGTACGAATGCCGCGACCCCGCCAGCCCGGACGGCACCGCCGCCCCGAACCGCTGGTGGCTCCCGAGGACGCGCCGGCGCTCGTCCTCGCGGTGCCCGGCGCGCCCAGCGCCGCCACGCGCGGCCTCGCCGAGGAGGTCGTGAGCATCGCCCGCTCCGAGCTGCCCGGCCTCGACGCCCGGATCGGCTACCTGGACGGCGACGACACGGAGTTCCCGGCCCTGCAGTCGGTGCTGGCGCACGCCGCCGCCGAGCGCACGGCGCGCTACGAGCAGGCGCGTGCCGCCGGCCTGGACGTCAAGGAGCCCGACGGTCCGGTGGCCGTCGTCGTACCGCTGCTGGCGGGTCCGGACGGCTCGCTGCTGCGTCAGGTCCGCCAGGCCGTGATGGAGAGCCGCGTGGCGGCCGACCTGACCGACGTCCTCGGCCCGCACCCGCTGCTGGCCGAGGCGCTGCACGTGCGCCTGTCCGAGGCGGGCCTCGCGCGCGCCGACCGGGCCCGACTGTTCACCGTGGCCACCGCCGCGGACGGCATCATCCTGGCCTCCGTGGGCGGCGACGAGGCCGTGCAGGCGGCCGGCATCACCGGCATGCTGCTCGCCGCGCGGCTGGCCGTGCCGGTGATGGCGGCGGCCCTGGACCAGGACGGCTCGATCTCCTCGGTGGCCGAGCAGCTGCGGTCCTCCGGCTCCCAGCAGCTGGCCCTCGCGCCCTATCTGATCGGTCCGGAGATCGACCCGGGGCTGCTGGCGGCGGCGGCCGAGGAGGCTGGCTGCGCCACCGCGGAGGCGCTCGGCGCGTACCCGGCGATCGGCAAGCTGGCCCTGGCCAAGTACACGACGGCCCTGGGCATCGCCCCGCAGCAGGCCCAGGGAGCCCCGGTCCGCTGACGCGCCACGGCAGCACGACGTCCGCACGTGAAGGAAGGGCCCGCTCCGGCAAGGAGCGGGCCCTTCACGTCGGTAGATTCGATCAGTCGAAGACCACGCAGGACGCCGCCGGCACGTCCACGGAGCCGTCGTAGCGGGGGCGGCCCGTGAGGGGGTCGAGGGCGAACCAGGTCACGTTCCCGGAGCGTTCGTTGGCGGCGTAGAGGAATCCGGCCGACTCGGTCAGCGCCCGTGGCCAGTGGCCGCCGCAGGGCACCGTGCCGGTCAGGCGCAGTGTCTCGCCGCCGCCCTCCACGGCGAAGAACGACAGGACGTCCTCGCCTCGGGTCGCCGTCCACACGAAGCGGCCGTCGGGGGAGACGGCGATGCCCGAGGGGTAGGCGTCGCCGGCCGGGGCCCCCGGCAGGACCGGGATCTCGGTCAGCGGCTGCAGCCGGCCGCCGTCGGCGTCCCAGCGGCACACGGTGACGGTCGGGGTGAGTTCGTTGACGACGTAGGCGTACTCGGCGCCCGGATGGAAGGCCAGGTGGCGCGGGCCGGAGCCGGGTCGCAGCGCGGTCTCCCGGTGCACGGCCGGGGTGCCGTCGGCCAGGACGCACACCCGCACCGAGTCCGTGCCGAGGTCCACGCTGACGGCCCAGCGGCCGCTGGGGTCGGGCTGCACCTGGTGGGCGTGCGGCCCGCGCTGGCGCCGCTCGTGGGGCCCGGAACCGGTGTGCCGGAGCAGCCCCGACGGGGCGCCGGCGAGGCTGCCGTCCGGGCGCAGGGGTACGGCGGTGACGGTTCCGGAGCCGTAGTCGGCAGTCAGGAGGTGACCGTCGTACAGGCCGAGGTGAGTGGGTCCGCCGCCGACGGGCACCGGAGGTCCGGCGAGTTCCGGCTTGTCGCTGTGGACGCGGTACGCGGCGACCGCGCCGTCTGCGGTCTCACTGACCGCGTAGAGCGTGTTCCCGTCGGGCGACAGGGCGAGGTACGACGGGTCGGGGACGCCGTCGAGACTGTCGAGCAGGGTCAGCGCGCCGCTGTCCGGATGGACCTCGGCCGTGACGAGGCCGGGGCCGCCCGCCGCGGTGAACGACCCGATGAACGCCCTGCGCCGCCTGTCACCCTCTGCCACCGCTGTCCCCTCTCGGTCCGAGCCGTACGAGCCGGTCCGGGCCGACGGTAGCAGTCGATCAGCTGCGGTCTAGACCAAGAGGGCGGTTCATGTCGCGCCCGAGGGGGTGCGCAGCGGTTCGGCCAGGCCGGCGAGGGCGCGTTCCAGGCCGTGGAGATGGGCCAGGGCAGGCTCGGCGGGTGGTTCGGCGGGGCAGGCGAGGTGCTCGGGACCGCCCCGGGTGAGTGCCTCGACGGCGGCCTCGACGCGCCAGCAGGCGGCGGCGAGGCGGGCGTCGTGGGAGGCCTCGGGGTCGGCGGCGACGGCGACCAGGCCGCGGACCTCGCGGGCGCAGTCGTCGAGCAGGGCCAGCACCCGGTGGGCCCGGCGCTTGCGGCCGAGCATCGGGTTCAGCGGGTGCACGAGCGGCGCGACGGAGAGCCGTACCCGGCCGAGCAGGTGCTCCAGTTCGGCCACGCGGGGTGCCGGATCCGCCGTCGTGGAGCCGGCCAGGCGGCCGGCGGCCTCGGCGGTGCAGGCGTGCACACAGCGCAGGGCGCGCTGGATCCAGGCGTCGGTGGTGGTGTGGGTGGTGACGGGCAGCACGAACAGCACGGCGAGGACGGCACCGAGAGCGCCGACACCGGTCTCCGCGAGGCGCAGGGCGAGCAGGTCCGGGCTCAGGACGCCGAGGAGGCCGTACAGGAGCTCGGCGAGCAGCGTCACCCAGAGCATCATCCAGGTGTACGACACCGCCGCCGTGTAGAAGATGCCGAAGACGGCCACCGCGACGAGCACCGCGGTGGGCACCGGGGCGCCGTGCACCGGGACGGCGACCAGCAGACCCAGCGCGATCCCGACGACGGTGCCGGCCACCCGGCGGAAGCCGCGGACCAGGGTCTCACCGCGCGAGGCGGTGTTCACGAAGATCCACCAGGTGGCGCCGACGGCCCAGTACCAGCGTTGGCCGGACACCAGCTGACCCACGACCAGCGCGAAACCGGCACCCGCGGTCGCCTGGACGGCCTGCCGAGTGGTCACCCGGGCCAGGCCGCCGCCGGCGGGCGGGGCGGGTACGGGGGCCGGGGGCAGGCGGCGCTCGTAGCACCACAGGCCGAAGCGCACCGCCGCCGCGCTGAGCAGGGACAGCAGGACGGCGGTGAACAGTTCGGGCAGCCGGCCGGGGGTGGCGTGCAGGAACTGGGCCACGAAGAAGGTCATGAAGGCGAAGACGCCGAGGCTGTGGCCGCGCGGCCCCCAGCGGCGGGCGTACACCCCCGCTCCGACCACGGCGAGGAAGGCCAGGTCGCGGGCGACGGGCAGATCGTGCAGTCCGGCCGCGACGGTGAGCACCGGCAGGCCGACGACGGGCAGCAGCGCGGTGGTGACCGCCTGCCCGCGGACGGTGGCGTCGGCGACCGTGAACAGGGCGAGCAGCGCGGCGAGACCGCCGGTGACGGCACCCGCGAGGGACTGTCCGGCCAGGCCGCAGACCACGACCGCCACTCCGATGCCCAGGACGGCCCGTGCGGCGAACCGCATCCGCGCCCGCCCCGGGTCCGGAGCCACGAACATCCTCTTCAGCACTGCCACCCGCCCCGTCCGGACATCCGCATGGAAAAGGCGCCGCGGGGTCCGCAGCGCCATCGACGGATCCATCACAACACCATGCGGGCGCCCGGCTCAAGTCTCCCCCGGATCACTGGTCCATTGGCACAGCGCGTTTTGTGTGAGCCATTGGTACAGTCCGGTGGCATGAACGTGGACGAGCTGGACACCCGCATCCTTCGACTGCTGCTGGAGCGGCCGCGCACCAGCGTGCGCGAGTACGCCCGGATCCTCGGCGTCGCCCGCGGCACGCTCCAGGCCCGCCTCGACCGTCTCGAACGCGACGGCGTGATCACCGGCACGGGTCCCTCGCTCTCCCCCGCCGCCCTGGGCCATCCGGTGCTGGCGTTCGTGCACATCGAGGTCACCCAGGGCCACCTGGACGACGTCGGGGACGCGCTGGCGGCCGTACCGGAGATCGTGGAGGCGTTCTCCATCACGGGTGGCGGGGATCTGCTGACCCGGGTGGTGGCCCGGGACAACGCCCATCTGGAGGACGTGATCCAGAAGCTGATCAGCCTGCCGGGAGTGGTGCGCACCCGCACCGAGGTGGCGCTGCGCGAGCGGGTCCCGCACCGGCTGCTGCCGCTGGTGGAGTCCCTCGGCCGGGCGGCCCGCGGCTGACCCCTCCGCCCGGGCTCCGGGCCGGGCGGACCGGCCGGCGGGCGGACTTCTCGACGGGCGGTGTGCGCCGCGGTTACCTAGCGTGGTGCCATGACCACACTCCAGTCCCGGGCATACGAGCCGGGCGTCGACGACCGGCGGTGGAAGGCACTCGCGGTCTGCCTCACGGCGGGCTTCATGACCCTCCTGGACACCTCGATCGTCAATGTGGCGCTGCCCTCGATGGAACGCGGCCTGGGCGCCACCCAGGCGGACCTGTCCGCGGTGGTCTCCGGTTACGCCCTGGCGTACGGGCTGACGCTCGTGCCGGCGGGCCGGCTGGGCGATCTGCGGGGGCGCAGGGAGACCTTCCTGACCGGGGTGGCGCTGTTCACGCTGGCCTCGGCGGCCTGCGGACTGGCCCCGGCCGCCGGCTGGCTGGTGCTGTTCCGGCTGCTCCAGGGCATGGCGGGGGGCATGATCGCGCCGCAGGCGTCGGGGCTGATCCAGCAGATGTTCCAGGGTGCGGAGCGGGCCCGCGCGTTCGGCATGTTCGGGAGTGTGGTCGCCGTGTCCACGGCGGTCGGACCGCTCTCCGGCGGCCTGCTGATCGAGGCGTCCGGCAGCTGGCGCTGGGTGTTCTACGTCAACCTGCCGATCGGGCTGGCGGTGTTCGCGGCGGCGCTGCGGCTGCTGCCCCGGACCGCGCCGCGCGACGGTCCGCCGGAGGGGTTCGACCTGCCGGGCGTCCTGCTGCTCGGCGCGGGCGCGTTCACGCTGATGCTGCCCCTGGTGCAGGAGCAGCAGTGGCCCGGACGGCGTAAGTGGGCGCTGGTTCCTCTGGCGCTGCTGCTGCTGGCGGCGTTCTGGGCGTGGGAACGGCGGCAGGGGCGGCGCGGGCGGGCGCCGCTCATCGATCTGAGGCTGTTCGCCCGGCGGTCGTACTCGCTGGGGGCGTTGCTGAGCCTCGTGTACTTCGCCGGTTTCACCTCGGTCTTCTTCGTCTACACCCTGTTCCTGCAGAACGGCATGGGCTACAGCGCGCTGGCGGCCGGGACGGCCGCGATGCCGTTCGCGGTCGGCTCGGCGTGCGCCGCGCTGGCCGGGGGGCGGCTGGTCGTCCGGTACGGCCGCAGGCTGGTGGTGTACGGGCTGGGCGCGGTCGCCGCGGGCCTCCTCGGAGCCGTCCTGGCCGTACAGCTGGTGCCGGGCCGGGGGGTGGGGTGGGCGGCCGCGCTGCCGCTGCTCGTCGCCGGTGTCGGCTCGGGGCTGACCGTCTCCCCCAACACGACGCTCACTCTCGCCCGGGTTCCGGTACGGCGCGCGGGGGCGGCCGGCGGTGTACTGCAGACCGCGCAACGGGTCGGCTCGGCCGCCGGCATCGCCGCCGTGGGCGCGGTGTACTTCGCCCACCTCGCCCACCACGCCCGCGCCGCCGACGCCCTGCGGCTGGGTCTCCTGACGGCCACCGGCATCATCCTGCTCGCGCTCTGCCTGGCGGTGGCCGACCTGCGGGAACGCACAGCGCATCCCGAGCCACGAGAACCCGTCCCCCCGCGCGGCGACTGACCCCGGCGACGGCCGAAGCCCCACCTGCCGCTGGTTCCTCGTGGGAGCAGCCTGGCCGGCCTACGACCGTCGTCGCGGCTTGCCGCGTTTCGGGGCCGCCGTCCGGCCCTTCGGGTTGCGGCTCGTCTGCTTGGCGGCCGCCGGCTTCTGGCGGGAGGCCGGCTGTTCCGGGCGTTTGCGCTGTTGCTGGGCCGTGGCCGGGGCGCGGCCCCGGGTGCTGTTGACGGTGCGGCCGCGGACGATGCCGATGAAGTCCTCGACCAGGTCCGTGGTGGCCTCCTCGGGCCAGGACAGGGCGACGGTCGACCGGGGGGCGTCGGTGACCGGGCGGTAGGTGAGGTCCCTGCGGTGGTGCAGCCGGGCCAGGGACTGGGGGACGACGAGGAGGCCCACCCCCGCCGCCACCAGCTCGATGGCGTCCTCGGTCGTGGCGGGGCGCTCGAAGGCGGGCTCGCCGGGCGGGGCCGCCCAGTCGAAGACGTCGTCCAGGGGGTGGAAGAGGACCTCCTCGGCGAGGTCGTCGAGGGTCACCTCGTCCGCCGCCGTGATCAGGTGGTCCTTCGGGACGACGACCACCGTCGTCTCGGTGTAGAGGGGGATCGCGCTGAAGAACGTCCGGTCCACCGGGAGCCGTACGAACGCCGCGTCCGCCGCACCGGCGCGCAACAGCTCGAACGCCTCGCCGGCCGGGGCCTGGAGGAGCGTGAGCGGGATGTCCGGCAGGCGCTCGTTCCAGATCCGTACCCACTTGGCGGGCGTCACGCCGGGGACGTACGCGAGCCGGAACGTCGGTGGTTCCTCCGTGCCTGTCACGCCCGCCAGGTTACCCGCCCTGGTCGGGCGGCCCGTACGCGGCCGATACCCTTGACCTCATGAAGTCGCACCAGTCCTCCCAGACGATGAAGCCCGCCACCGCGGCCAAGAAGCTGGGTGTGTACCTCCCCGCCACGCCCGCCGAGTTCCAGGAGGGCGTGGTCTCCCGCGCCGAGCTGAACGAGCTGCAGGCCAACCCGCCGCAGTGGCTGCGGGAGCTGCGCGGCAACGGCCCGCACCCCCGTCCGGTGGTCGCGGCCAAGCTCGGCGTGTCCATCGCGGGGCTGGCGCGCGGCGGAGTGAGCGAGGCGCTCACCACCGAGCAGATCGAGGCGCTGAAGCAGGAGGCGCCCGAGTGGCTGGAGAAGGAGCGCGCCACCCAGGCCGAGGTCCGCAAGGAAGCCGTCCGGATCCGGAACCTCAAGCAGGAGAAGGGCGCCGAGCAGGGCTGACACCCCCGCCCTCCCCGGTCGGAGGGCGTTGTCAGTGGCCTCCCCTAGAGTTCCCGTCACTTGATCACTGCGGTGCGGGGAGGCACACATGGGGTGGGTCACGGCCGGCGACTACGAAGTCGCCCTGGACGGCGGGAAGGTGGTCTGCCGCAACGCGGCGGGGCGGCGCCTGAAGTCCGTACCCGCGAAGCTCGCGGACGATCCCACCGTCGTCGGACTGCGGCAGCTCGCCGAGTGGCTGGAGCGGCACGAGCGGCAGTGCCGGGGGGACGTCGAACGCTGGATGACCCGCTCGCTGCCGGTACCGCTCGCCGTCCTGACCGGCGTCTGGCCGGACCCCGCCTGGCAGGACGCCCTGCGCGACCTCGTCGTCACCGCCGAGGACGGGGAGGTCGCCGGATTCCTGCGCGACGCCGACCCCGAGCGCGGCCTCGGACTGGTCGACCTCGACGGCGACACCGTACGCATCGCCCCCGCGCTCGTCCGCATCCCGCACCCCGTCCTGCTCGAAGACCTCGAGGAGCTGCGGGAGTTCGCCGTCGAACTCGGTGTGGACCAGCGCGCCCAGCAGCTGTTCCGCGAGGTCTGGCACCGGCCGGCCGCCGTGGACGCCGAGGGCACACAGGTCGAGGAGTACGCGGGCGGCGTGTTCAAGGAGCTGCGCTTCCTGCACGGCAGGACCACCCAGCTCGGCTACCGCGTGCGCGGCGGGTACGCCGTCTGCTCCGTGCTGGAGGGCGGCCGCGCCGTCGAGGCCCGCGTGTGGATCGGCGACTACGAGAGCTACGAGCGGGCCGAGACCGGATCCCTGATGTGGGCCGATCCCGCCGGCCGGACGCTGCGGCTCGGACAGATCGGGCCGGTCGCCTGGTCGGAGGGCATGCGGATGGCGGCCGCGCTGTACGCCGGGCGGGACATCGAGGACGAGGAGCAGGCGGCATGACGGCGACCACCGGGTACGACGAGGCCGCCTCCGCCGCGCTGCTGGACGCCGGCGCCGTCCTGCCCCCGGGCAGCACCGCGCGCGAGGACGCCGACGTGCTCACCGTGCGCACCTACACCCACCCGGCCCTGGACGGGCGGCAGGTGGTCCGCCTGGTGCCGGGCACCCTCGGCGAGGCCGAGGACCTGGCGCTGGAGTTCCTCGGGCTCGCCCGGGAACCGCGGGCGCCCGAGGTCGGACAGGTGCGCCGGGAGACGCTCGGCTTCCCGGCCTGGGCGCTGGTCAACGACCCCGCCAACGGCCACCACGCGCTCGCCCTGGTGAAGGACGTCGAGCGGCTCGCCCGGCAGGCCAAGTCCCGGCCGGGCAACGCCAAGGAGGGTTTCGAGGCGCTCGGCGAGCGGCTCGGCCGGGCCGTCCCGCACTTCCTGCCGACGTTCTACGAACAGGCCGCGCGGGTCTTCCTGCGGTACGAGAACACCACGTACGCCGCCGCCTTCTTCGGCAAGGCCCGCGAGGCGGAGCGGGTGCACGCGCTCCCCGTGGACGAGGAGCGGCAGCGGTCCGTCCACCTGGAGTTCGCCTTCGCCGGGGCGCTGACCGTCAAGGCGCTCAAGGAACATGTCAAGGATTTGTCCAGGCGGCTGGAACCGGCCCTCGCCTGGGCGCAGTTCCGGCAGCTGACGGTGGAGCGCTGCGCGGCCGGGATGGCGCCGTACGCCTCGCTGCCGCAGGACGCGCGCGGGCTGATCAAGGCGGCGAGTCTGGACCGCGTCACCGAGGAGTGCGCCCTGGTCGCCGACCTGATCGCCTCCCCGGCCGCCGTCCGCGCCCCGGCGTCCTTCTGGAACACCTACCGCGCGGTGCTGCCGGTCCTCGCCGAACGCCGTCCCGAGGTCCGGGCCCGGCTGCTGGAGATCATGCCGTCCGGTCTGGGCCGCGAGGTCGAGGACGACGAGTTCTGGCTGGCGCTGCTCGCCCAGAGCGGCGCCGAGCGGCTGCTGACGGACGCGGAGGCGGGCGCGGAGTACGGCGTCGATCCGGCGGACTGGCTGACCCGCTGGGCCGCCTTCCGCAAGCACGGCGGATCGGTCTCGCACCGCTCCCCGGCCACCCTCGGTCTCGTCGCGCGGATGGCCCCGCGGCTGCGGGCCGGTGCCCGTCCGGTCGACCTGTTCACCGGCCGCTGGCACGCGGGCGCCGATCTCGACCTGCTGGACCTGTGCGTGGCCGAGGGCGTACCCCTCGCGGTACCCGGTGCCGAGGTGAACGTGCACCTGGCCCTCGGGTCCTGGCTGAAGGACACCCGGGCGGACGAGCGCGACCTGGTGGCCGTCGCGGCCCATCCGCGACTGCGGCGGCTGCTGCACGAGGCCGTCGGCACGGTGGGCAACGACCGGCTGGGGCAGCAGCTGCTGAAGAAGGCCGCCGCGCATCCGGTCCTCTCCGCCGTGCTGCGCGAGTGGCTGCGGGAGGCGGCCGAGGAGTTCACCGGCGCGGTGGGCCTGCCCGGCGCCCGCGCGGCACTCGACCGGCTGCGTCCCGTCCGCGTCGTCGCCTCCGAGGTGGGCCCGGACTCGGTCGCCCGGATCGCCGGGCACGCGATCGCGCCACTGCTGGGCCGCACCCTGCGCGCCGGCATCCTCGACGAGCTGGGCTGGCCCGCCCTCGACGAGGCGCTCAGCCTGCTCGACGCCGCGACCGGGCCGGGCGAGGACGACACCCTGACCGTCCACGAGGCGTGGCCCGCGCTGATCCTGGCCCGCAAGCACAAGGCCGTGGTGGTCGGCCCCGAGCGGGTGCTGCTCGAACACGAGCTGCGCATTCCGGTGGCCCTGGACCGCTGGCAGCGCCCCCGGTTCCGGTACACGGACGGCGAGTTGCTGGTGATGTGGCGGCACGGCGCCAAGCAGTCCGGGTACTGGTCGTCCCGCCCCGCCCAGGTGTTCGACCTCGGCGGTGAGCAGATCCCCACCTGGTGGTCGGGCATCGACACCGGTAACCCGTCGATCCCGCTGCCCGGCGGCGGTCGCGCCACCGGTGGCCGGACGCTGCACGCCGGGGACACGGTCCTGCCGCCCAGCCGTCCCGTGCTGGGCGACGGCACCACGCTCTGGCGCGAGGGCAGGCAGGGCCGGGACACCGTGTGGCTGGAGTACGACCCGGTCACCGGCACCCACGGGCGTGCCTCGCTGCCCGCCCTGCTACGGTCCGGGATCCGTGCGGACGCCTCCCTGCTGCACGGCCTCTGCGAGGTGCTGCCGCTCCAGCCCGGCCTGGAGAACAGCCCGTTCGGCACCGACGGCACGGTCCTCGGCCGCTGGGTGCGGGACGAGGGCGAGGGGGCCGGGGCGGTCAGGACCGCCGGTACGCCGGACGGGCGGACGGTGTCCCTGCCCGCGCGCTCCCGCGGCGGCCAGGGTGTCCACCCGCTGGGGCCGCTGCGGCTGCCGGCCGGCGGCGAACTCCTCGTCGTGCAGGGCTTCAGGCAGATCACCCTGTTCGCGGGCGAGGACTCCGCCGAGCGCGGTGCGGTGGGCCAGGTGACGCCGGCCGAGCGCGGCGGGGAGTTCGCCGCCGGCACCCGATGGGTCCCCCCGGCAGCCTTCTGGCACGCCCTGCGCCCCCGCGACGAGCAGGGCTCGGCCGTGCTGCGCGCCCTGACCGACGAACAGGCGGCCGACGTGCTGCGGGTCACGGCGCAGGCCCTGACCGGACGGCAGGAGGCGCTGGACCGCGCCGGCGCGGACGAGGCCGCCAGGGCCGCCGTACCGCCCGCCGACGAGGTCGTCCTCGGCGCCGTGGCCCTCGCCCTGCCGGACCTCACCGACGGCCGGCTGCTCGCCGGTGTCGCCTCTCTGGTGCGTTCCGCGCTGCGCATCACCGAGTCGGCCACCTCCTTCGCGCATCCGCCCGAGGAACGGCCGCGCCGGCCCCGGGAGCGCACCGAGGGCATGTTCGCCGACTACAGCCCCCGGCACGGCAGCGACCGCCACCTGCACGCGGCGGCCACCGGCATCGCCGGCGTGAGCGGCTGGTGGGGCGGCGAGCAGTGGAGCGTGCTCCGGCAGATCCGGGCGGTCAACCACGTGCTGTCCGGCAAACCCGCCGACGGCAAACCGCTCCCGGGCCGCGGCAAGATCGGCGCACCCGGCGACGGCTGGGCCTGCGACGAGCACACCGTTCCGGGCATCGGACTGGTGTGGCCGCCGGTCCTGTCCGCACTGCGCGCGCTCGCCTACCGGTCCGCCTCGCCCGCCCTGCCGGCCGCCGAGCGGGAGGCGCTCATGCTGCTGTTCGAGGCACTGGCCGAGGGCCCGCTGGCCGCGCCCGGCGGCACACTGCGCGAGATCGTCCTGGGCGAGCCGCACGACAAGCAGGAGCGGGCCGGACAGGTGCTGCGCCGGGACGGACGCACCGTGGTCGTGCTCGGCTGCCAGAGCGTCGAACCCCAGCGGGACCGCGTCAACTGGCTGGCGCTGGACCATGACCCGTCCGGTGCGTTCGGCGCGGTCGCCCACTTCACCCTGGAACGGGAGACCCGGCACACCTCGGCGATCACCGCCGAGCACCTGACCGCCGTCGTCCGGCTGGTCCGGGACAAGGGCGCCGCGCCCTGGCGGCCCGACGCACCCGCCGCGCTCACGAAGGCGACCCGCGACAGCGTCGGCCCCCTCCAGTCCACCGTGCTGCTCGCCGGACGGCCGGGGGCGCCCGGAGCGGACGGGCTCGCCGCCATCGGGCTCAAGCCGCGCCAGAAGGACGCCGCCATGGCGCTGCTCCAGGGGCTCGAACGAGAGGAACAGGTGGCCCTGTTGGGGGCGCTGCTGCCGGCCGACCCCGCCGACCTGTGGACGGCCGGCCCGGACACGGCGGCCGCGGGGCGGCTGTGGGACGAACGGTTCGGCTCGTTCGTCCGGGTGCCCGAGGACCTTCTGGCCGACCTCGCCGGCGTGGGCGCCGGGTGCGCCGAGACGGTGCTCAATCCCGCGCGCACGCCCTGGCTCAGCCGCACCACGGTGCTGGAGCCCGGCCCGGACGGCACCCCCGTGCCGAAGGACCCGGCCGCCGTCCCCAGCCGGCACGAGCTGACCGGCGCCGTCGAGGCTCTCGCCGGGCTCGCCTACGCGCTGCCGTACGGGCATCCCCTGCGCGCCTGTCTGCCGGACGCGCTCACCGCCCTGCGCCGCCGCGTCGCCGACCCGGAGCTGCTGCTGAACCTCGACGTCCAGTGGGCGGAGAAGGGCGGCACGACCGCCGTCCAACTCCGCAAGGCCTACGGGATGCCCGAGACCGGCGGCGCCGGCGCGGACGGGCTGACCCGGGCCGGGGAGGCCCTGGTGCTGCGTCCCTGGTACCGCGACACGGAGACCGTGCTGGTCCGCCCGGCCGGGCTCACCGGGCCGGACGACGCCGTGCTCGGACTCCTCGAAGGGCTGGTCGGCCCCGCGCGCGCCCAGGGCCCACGGGCACTGCGGACGCTCCTGGCCGACGAACTGACCCGGTCCGTCGCGGCCGGCGCCGAGGGCGTCGCCGGGTACCCGCAGGACCCGGCGGTCGGCGCTCCCGCGCTGGTCGCCGAGGTCGCCGGGGCGCACGGCCTGGGCGACGACGCGGCGGCGCTCTACCTCCAGCTGCTGGCCCTGCCCGACCCGACGGACCGCAACTGTGCCCGCTGGACCGGCTGGAAGCCCGCCCGCGCGAAGAAGGCCCGGGCCGAGCTGGCCGCCACGGACCTGGTCGTCGAGGCCAAGCGCCCGCGCGCCGGACGGACCCTGTTCCTGCCCGGCGGCTGGCGGGACCTGAAGTCCCCCGCGCTGCCGGTGGAGACCTGGAAGGAGGGGCTCTACCCGGTGGACCGCGGGAGGTACGTGATACCGCTGCTCCCCGTGCCCGAGCTGTTCGCCCGCGCCTGGGACCGCGTGCGCGCGGGCGAGGCGCCGGCGTACGAGGAGCTGACCACGCGGGCGACGCGCCGGGGACGACGCCGATGACCGCCACCCGTACCTCTTCGAAGGGCCACCGCCGATGACCACCACGCTCGCGCCCGACGCGACCCGCCAGATCGTGCCGCCCGAGGACCGGTACGCCACCGAACTGGCCTTCCTCGCCGCGTACGACACCGGGCCGCGGCCCCCCGCCTGGCGGCTCACGCCGCGTGCCGTCGTCACGTTCGTGATGGGCAGCGCCGGCCTGGCCCTGCGGCTGCCCGAGGACGCCGAGGCGCCCGAGGGCGTGCCGCGCCGGCTCGTGGTGGACGACAAGTTCGTCGGCGACCGGGCCCTGGTGGAGCGGTGTGTGGTCACCCTCGCCGGTGAGCGCGGACTGCTGCTGGTCGGCGAGCCCGGCACCGCCAAGTCCATGCTCTCCGAGCTGCTGTCCGCGGCGGTGTGCGGCACCAGCGGGCTGGTGGTGCAGGGCACGGCGGGCACCACCGAGGACCAGCTCAAGTACGGATGGAACTACGCCCTGTTGCTCGCCCAGGGGCCCAGCCGCCAGGCGCTCGTGCCGTCACCGGTGCTCACCGCGATGTCCCGGGGTGCCATCGCCCGGGTCGAGGAGGTCACCCGCTGTCTGCCCGAAGTGCAGGACGCCCTGGTGTCGTTGCTCTCCGAGCGTCGTATCGCGGTGCCCGAACTCGCGGGCGGCGCGGACGCGTTGGCGCACGCGGCGCCGGGCTTCAACCTCATCGCCACCGCCAACCTGCGGGACAAGGGCGTCTCGGAGATGTCCGCCGCGCTCAAGCGGCGCTTCAACTTCGAGACCGTCGGCCCCATCGCGGACCTCGACGCCGAGACCGCGCTGGTGCGCGGCCAGGCACGGGCGTCGGTGGAGCGGGCCGGGGCGCCCTTCCAGGTCGACGACGCCGTGCTGGAGGCGCTGGTCACCGCCTTCCGGGACCTGCGCGAGGGCCGGTCGGCGGAGGGCTGGGAGGTGGAGCGGCCGTCCACGGTGATGAGCACGGCGGAGGCGGTGTCCGTCGCGGGCGCACTGGGGCTGGCCGCCGCCTACTTCCCGGGCGACCGTGACGTGCTCGGGCTGCTGCCCGGCCACCTCCTCGGCGTGGTCCGCAAGGACGACCCGGCCGACGCGGCCCGGCTGCGCGGCTACTGGGACGGTCCCGTCCGGCGCCGCGCCGAGCAGGGCTCCGCCACCTGGCGCACCCTGTGGGACCTGCGCACGGTCCTGGAGGGCTGACGGCCGTGCCCCACCTCTCCCCCGAGGCGGCCGTCGCGGCCCTCACCGATCCGACGGCGCCCTGTCTCATCGGCGTACGCCACCACGCCCCCTCGCTGGCCGCGGCCGTACCGGCGCTGCTCGACGCCGCCGATCCGCAGGTGCTGCTCGTCGAACTCCCGGCCGAGCTGCAGGACTGGCTGCCCTGGCTCTCCCACGAGGACACCCGGGCACCGGTCGCGCTGGCCGCCGCTCCGGCAGCCGGGGGCGGCGGGCCGGCCTTCTACCCGTTCGCCGACTTCTCCCCGGAACTCGCCGCGGTGCGCTGGGCGGCCCGCAGGGGCGTACCGGTCATCGCGTGCGACCTGCCGCTGGCGGACCGGGGCTGGAGTGCGCAGGGCCGGGTGGCCGGGACGCCCGGTGCCGAGGGCTCCGTGGCCGGCCCCCGGCTCGAGTCCGTTCTGCGGGCCCGGCTCACCGGGCGGCCCGGTGAGGATCTGTGGGACCGGCTCGTCGAGGCCGTCGCTCCCGGTTCGGCGCCGGAGGCGCTGCGGCGGGCCGCGCTGCTGACCGGGTGGGCGCTGCGCGAGGACGCGGTGGCGTCGGGCGGGGTGCCGGAGCTGGACCTGCGGCGTGAGCGCCGGATGCGCGAGTGCCTGGCCGCCGCGACCGCCGACGGCGCGCGGGCGGCGGTGGTCGTCGGCGCCTTTCACGCACCGGCGCTGGTCGGGCCGGCCACGGGCGGGCCCTCGGCCGACGAGCCCTCGGCCGACGGGCCGACAGCCGACGGGCCGACAGCCGACGGGCCCTCAGCGGTGAAGGGCGCCACGCAGGCCTGGACCACCTCCCTCATCCCCTACACCTACGCCCTCCTCGACGAACGCTCCGGCTACCCCGCGGGCATCCGGGACCCGGAGTGGCAGCACCTGGTCCTGACCGCCGCGGGCGATCCCGCCGCGCTGGAGGAGGCGCTGACCGGGGCCGCCGTACGGGTGTGTGCCGAACTGCGCGGGCTGGGGCATCCGTCGGGGCCCGCCGACGCGCGTGAGATCGTGCGGATCGCCGGGGACCTGGCACGGTTGCGCGGGCTGCCCGCGCCGGGCCGGGGCGAGCTGGTGGAGGCGGTGCAGACGGTCCTGGCGCAGGGCGAGCCGTACGGGCGGGGCCGGGCCGTCGCGCGGGCGATGGAGAAGGTGCTGGTCGGCACGCGCGCCGGCCGGCCCGCCCCGGGCGCCCCGCGCAGCGGCCTGGCACCGGCCGTCGAGGCCGAGCTGGCGGCACTGGGCCTGCCCGGCCCGGCGGACGCCGGCCCCGGTGCCGCGAGGGACCTGCGCCTCGACCCGCTCCGCTCCGACCTGGACCGCGGCCGCGAACTCCTGCTGCGCCGCCTCACGGTGTGCGCGGTGCCGTACGGCGAGCCCAAGGAGGTCTCCGGCGCGGCCGGCGGCGAGGCCCTCACCTCGCGCTGGGAGGTGCGCTGGACGCCGGCCACGGCGGCCATGCTGACCGCCGCGGGAGTGCGTGGGGTCACCCCCGCCCAGGCCGCCGAGGGCCTGCTGCGCGAGCGGCGGCGGGCGGAGCGGGACGAGGGCGGCCCCACGGCGGCCGAGACCCTGCGCGGGCTGAAGCAGGCGGCCGAGTGCGGTCTGCCCGCTCTGACCGACGAGCGGCTCGCCGACGTCGCCGAGGTGCTGCCCGACTGCGGCACCCTGCCCGAACTGCTCGCCGCCCTGGCGTTGTCGGACCGGCTGCGGGCCGGGCACTTCGCCGGGATCGGCGCCGACCGGGACCGTACCGACCGGGCCGCCGCCGTGGCCGAGCTGCTCACCGCCGCCGCGGTGCGCCAGGTGGACGGCCTCACCGGGTCGGAGGATCCGGCGGACGCCCACGCCCTGCTCGAACTGGCCCATCGTGCGGACCGGTCGGGCGGCATACGGCTCACCGACGCCCTGGCCCGGCTGGCCGTCGGCGGCTCCCCGCTGATGCGCGGCGCCGCCGGAGCCGTACGTGTGCTGCTCGGTCACGAGGACCCCGGGGCCTTCGGCGGCCGGGTCGCCTCCTGGGTGGACGGGGCCGGCGACCCCGAGGCACGCTCCGCGCTCACCGCACGGCTCACCGGGCTGCTGACGGCGGCTGGGCAGCTCCTGGAGTCCGCCGCGCCCGCCCTGGAGCCCCTGCTGGACCGGGTGTCGGGGCTGTCCGACCGGGACTTCCTCGACCGGCTCCCGGCCTTGCGCGGCGGCTTCGACACGCTCAGTCCGGCCGCCCGCCGACGCCTGCTCGACACCGTCGAGGAGCGGGTCGACGAGCGTCACCTGGCGGACACCGGCGCGGTGGACCCGGTGGCCCTGGCCGCCTGGACGCGCGCGGACCTCGCGGCCCGTGAGTCCCTGCGGGCATGGGGCCTGCTGCCACCCTCCCCGGAGCACGGAGCGAGAGGGACGGGCGGGCCGGGAAGCGAGAGCGGGGGGAGCGGGGAAGGCCGGGTCGCAGCGGAGAGCGGGCGATCCGCGGCTGTCGGTCCCACGGCCGGTGAAGCCCACCGGCTGGCCCCCGCCGACCGCTGGCGCCTGGTGCTTGGCCGTCGTGCGGACCGGCTGCCCCGGTCCGCCAGGGCGTTGGCCACCGCGCTGGACGAGCTGTACGGCACCGGACGCGGCGAGGGCTGCCGGGGCGACCTCACCGAGGGCGGGACCGGCGGCGGGCGGGAGGCGTCGTATCCGGGGGCGCGGGAGTGGTCCGAGGAGCTGGCGGCGCTGTTCGGGCCGGGCGTGCGCGAGGAGGTGCTGGCGGCGGCCGCCGCGTCCGGGCGGCACGACGTGCTCGCGGAGCTGGATCCGGACAGCGTGCGGCCCTCCGTGGACCTGTTGCGGTCGGTGCTGCGGCACGCCGGCGGGCTGCCGGAGGCCCGGCTGGCCGCGCTGCGTCCGCTGGTACGGCGTCTGGTCGACGCACTGACCCGGCAGCTGGCCACCCGGCTGCGTCCGGCGCTGCACGGCACCACCCTGCCCCGGCCGAGCCGGCGCCCGGGCGGCGGTCTCGACCTGCCGCGCACCCTGCGGGCCAACCTGGCCACCGCCCGGCGGGGCCCCGACGGCGCCGTGCGGGTGATCCCCGAGCGCCCTGTCTTCCGTACCCGGGCCCGGCGGACCGCCGACTGGCGGCTGATCCTGGTCACCGACGTGTCCGGGTCCATGGAGGCCTCCACCGTCTGGGCCGCGCTCACCGCGTCGGTGCTGGCCGGAGTGCCCACCCTGACCACGCACTTCCTGGCGTTCTCCACCGAGGTCCTCGACCTGACCGACCACGTCCAGGACCCGCTGTCCCTGCTGCTGGAGGTCCGCGTGGGCGGCGGCACCCACATCGCCGCCGCGCTGCGGCACGCACGCGAACTGGTCACCGTGCCCGCCCGCACCCTGGTCGTGGTCGTCAGTGACTTCGAGGAGGGCTGTCCGATCGGCGGGCTGCTCGCCGAGGTCCGGGCCCTGGTCGGGGCCGGCTGCCACGTCCTGGGCTGCGCGAGCCTCGACGACACGGGCCGCCCCCGGTACTCCACCGGCGTCGCCGGGCAGCTCGTCGCGGCGGGGATGCCCGTCGCCGCCCTCAGTCCGCTGGAACTCGCCCGCTGGGTAGGGGAGAAGATCGTATGAGCCCGGACCTGCCCCCGGTGGCCCCGGCGGTGACCGCCGAACTCGTCGCGGCCCTCTCCCCCCGGCTGCGCAAGCGGCTCGACGCGGGCATCGCCAAGCTCGCCGACCGGCCCGCCGTCCGCGACGGCGACAGCGTGCGGATCTCCGTCGACGACAGCACCGACGTCGAACTGCACGCCCCCGGCGGGGCGGTGACCAGCGCCGACGCCATCCGCTGCGGCTGTCTGCTGGCCCCGGACTGCCTTCACCGCGCGGCAGCGGCCTCGGCGGCACCGATCGCGGAGCCCTCCCCCTCGGCCGACGGCCCCGCCGTGGCGGAAGCCCCCGCCCAGCCGACCCCGCCCGAAACCACCGCCACCGCCTCCGCCACCCCTGCCACCGACCAGGACGCCACCGCCACCCCCGAGCAGCGCGCCGCCGCCCGCGCCGTGCTGGCCGCCGCTTCGGCCGTCCTCGAAGCGGGCCCGGACGGCTCCGGCGGCGTGCTCCAGGCGGAGTTGCTGCGCGCCGCGCACACCGCGCGGCTGGCCGGACTGCCCAGGGCCTCGACCGCCGCCGTCGCGGTGGTCACCGCGCTGCGCGCGACGCGCTCCGCCGACCCGGCGTACCGTCTCGCCGACCTGGTGACCGGCCTCGAAGAGGTCCTGTCCGTGGCCCATCGGGTCCCGGACGCCGGCGGCCCCGAACTGACCGCGCTGCGCGGCACCGTACGGCAGCCGTACACCCCGGACGGTTCCCTGCGCCTGTACGGCGTCTTCTCCGAGCCGGTGCTCACCGCGAGCGGCTACGCGGGTGCCGTCACCTGGACCGCCGATGCCGAGGGCCGCCTGTACCAGGTCTCCGACGTGGCTCCTGGCGGCGCGGGACGGGCGGTGGGGGCCGCCGACCGGGCGGTACGGGTCGGCGACACGGCCCTGACCCACCGTGAGCTGTCGCGCGCGGGGCTCGCGGTGTCCGGGGCCACCGTCTCGCCGACGGGGCGGCTCGGCGCGGGGGCGGGGGTACGAGCCGTGCGCTCGTCCGGTGCGGCCTGGAGCGCGGAGCCGCTGGACCGGCTGTGGGCGGTGCCCGTGGCCGAGCAGGTCTCCCGTGCCCTGGGCGGCGGCCACGACCTGCTCTTCCTGGACGTCACCCTCACCGGTACGGCCCGCGAGGCGGCGGGCGACTGTCTGCTGGCCGACTGCGCCGGCCTGCCGCTGCGGCTGACCGCCGCCCACGACCATCCCGCGCTCCCCGACCGGGACAACCTGCGGCTGCTGGCCGCCGCCGGGGGCAGCAGGCTGCGGATCGTCGCCCGTCTCACCCCGGCCCCGCATCCGCGTGCCCGGTTCCTCGCCACCGGGCATCCGGCCGGCACCGGGGCCAGGGTCGACCTGGGGCTGGACCGGCTCCAGCACGCCGACCTGCCCGTCGTGCCACGCTCCCCCGCGCCTGCCGCCGCTCTGACAGCTCGCCCCACCGCCGTCCTCACCGGTGACGAGGCCCCACTGCACCTGCTCCGCCGCCGCGTCCAGCAGGCGGCCTCCGGCGGCCGGCGGGTGCTGGCCTTTCCCGGGAACGCCGGCGCCGACGGCCGCCGTCTGCACCGGGCCGGTCTGTCCACGGCGGGCGACCTCCTGGACCGGTTGCACGCGGCGGCGGCGGACCGCTCCCGTGATGTCTTCGGCCGTCTGCTCCCGGCGGACACGGACGGCTTCGCCCGCGCCTGGCTGGCCGCGGCCCGCTACACGAGCCAGGTCGACCGCGCGCTGTGCGCGGCCGCCTGGGGAGCGTGAGCGGACCGCGGCACCGGGCGGGTCACTCGCCCATGGCCCGGATGAGGCTCTTGGGGCGCATGTCGGTCCACTGCTCGTCGACGTACCGCACACAGTCCTCCCGCCGCGTGGGGCCGTGGACCACGGTCCAGCCGGCCGGTACCTCGGCGAAGGCGGGCCACAGCGAGTGCTGGCCCTCGTCGTTCACGAGGACGAGGTGCTCGATGCTGTCGTCGTCGAAGGGGTTGGTGGTCATGCGGGGTTCCTCCTGTCGGAAGGGACTCGGGAAGGGGATGGAGAAGGAAAAGGGGATGGGGATGGGGATGGGGATGGGGATGGGGGAAGGGTCGCGGTGGCACGGAGGCGTCGGTCGAGGACGGGACCGATCCGGTCGAGGGTGCCGGGCCGGGTCATCTCGCCGTGGGCGCACGGGAGGTCGTGGTGGTCGATGCGGCCGTCGACGTACGGCCGCCAGGAGCCGGCCCGGCCGGGCTGCGCGTCGGGGTCGTTCGCGGCGGTGAAGAGCAGCAGGTCGCCGTGGTACGGCGTGAGGGGGAAGTCCGCCAGCAGGCGGCGGTTGTCGGCCGTCACCTCGACCAGTGCGGCGAGTTCGGCGTCGTCGAGGCTGCCCGGCAGGTCGGGCACCTGTCGCACCAGCTCGGTGAACCGGGCGTCGGTCAGCGGGTCGGCGTGCGGCGCGGGCAGGGGGCGGTCGAGGACGGTGAGCAGGCCGCGCAGGACGGCCGCCCGGTCGGTGGGGGCCGGGCCGCGGCCGGTGCCCGGAAAGGCGTCGAGCATGGCCAGCAGGGCGACCTCCTCCCCCGCCGCCTGCAGCGCGGTCGCGATGCCGTGGGCGACCAGGCCGCCCATCGAGTAGCCGAGCAGGTGGTACGGCCCGCGCGGCTGAAGCTCGCGGATCCGGGCCAGATGGTCGGCGATGGCCCCGGCGGCCCCGGCCGGCCGCGCCTGTCCCGGTACCAGTCCTCGGGACTGCAGTCCGTACAGCGGGCGGTCCGGGGCGAGATGGCGGGTGAGGCCGGCGAATCCCCAGGCCAGTCCGGAGGCCGGCGGGAGGCAGAACAGGGGCTCGCGGTCGCCGCGGGTGCGCAGCGCGACCACCGGCCCGAGGGCCGCTGTGGCCGAGGCCGCCGAACCGGAGCCGGGGGCGGTGCCGGCCCCGCCGTCGGCCGACCGCTCGGCGAGTCGGGCCACGGTGGGGGCGGCGAAGACCGCCCGCAGGGGCACGTCGGCGCCGAGTTCGGTGCGCAGGCGGGAGGTCAGCAGCGGCACCAGCAGGGAGTGGCCGCCGAGGTCGAAGAAACTGTCGTGGACGCCGACCCGGTCGGGGTCGAGGCCGAGGACGTCGGCGACGATCGTCCGCACCCGCGCCTCCCGCTCCGTGCGCGGCGCGCTGTGCGTCCGTCGCGGTGTCCCGGGGGCGGGCAGCGCCCTGCGGTCCAGTTTGCCGCTCGCGGTGAGCGGCAGCGCGTCCAGGACGACGATCGCCGTGGGCACCATGTGGGCGGGCAGGGTCCGCGCCAGGTGGGCGCGCAGCCCGTCGGGCGTGAGCGTGCGGGCCGTGACCGGTACGGCGTAGGCGACCAGCTGCTTCTCGCCGCGCGGGTCCTCGCGTACGGCGGCGGCCGCCTGGGCGATGTCCTGGTGTTCCGTCAGGACGGCCTCGATCTCGCCGAGTTCGACACGGAAGCCGCGGACCTTCACCTGGTGGTCGGTCCGGCCGAGAAAACGCAGCCGGCCGTCGCTGTCGCGTACCGCCAGGTCGCCCGTCCGGTACATCCGCTCCCCCGGGCCGCCGAACGGGTCGGCGACGAACCGCTGTCCGGTCAGGCCGGGGCGGCCCAGATAGCCGCGGGCCGGTCCGCCGCCGGACAGGTAGATCTCTCCCGTCACCCCGTCGGGGACGGGGCGCAGGGCCTGGTCGAGGAGGTGGAGGCGGTTGCGGGCGAGGGTGCGGCCGAGGGGCGGCGGGCCGTCCTTGCCGTGGGGGTCGAGGTCGGACTGCCAGGCGGTGGCGTAGACGGTGGCCTCGGTGGGCCCGTAGAAGTTGATGATCCGCGCGTCGGGGAAGGCGGTTTCGAGGTCGGCGAGGAGTTGCCCGGGGATGGGCTCACCGCCGAGGGCCACGGTGCGGGCGGGGACGTTCGGGCGGTCGGCGACGACTGTGGCCATGACCGACGGCACCCCGCTGACGAGTGTGGCGTCCCAGTCGTCGCGGCCCCCGGCGGTCAGGGCCAGCAGGTTGTCGACGATCTCGATCCGGCCGCCGCACAGCAGCGGTGCGAAGATCTCGAACACCGACACGTCGAAGTTGAGCGAGGTGGAGAACAGCACCTTCGCCAGCCGTTCGGGGCCGAGCGCGGTGTGGGTCCAGGTCACGAACTCGACGGCGCCGCGGTGGGTGGCCGCCACTCCCTTGGGCCGCCCGGTGGTTCCGGAGGTGTAGGTGACGCAGGCGACGTTGTCCGGGTGGGCGTCGGCCGGCGCCGCCGGAGCGCCGGCCGGTACGGGCAGGGCGTCGAGCGTGAGCAGTGGCGTCGTGGCGGGCAGGGCGGTGGCCTCGGCCGTGGTGGTGACCACGACGACCGGGTGGGCGTCGTCGATGATGTGGGCGAGGCGGTCGGCCGGGTAGGCGGGGTCGAGAGGCAGATAGGCGGCGCCGGACTTCAGCGCGCCGAGGACGGCTGCGACCAGGTCCGCCGTGCGCGGCAGCGCGATGCCGACGATCCGCTCGGGTCCGGCTCCGAGGGCGGTCAGCCGGTGGGCGAGCCGTTCGGCCCGCGCGTCGAGTTCGCGGTAGGTCAGGACGCGGCCGTGGTCGAGGACCGCTGCCGCGTCGGGGGTGGCCGCGACCTGGGCCGTCCACAGTTCGGTGAGTGTGCGGGTGGCGGGGGCGGGACCGGGCTGGACGGGTGCGGGCGTCGTGAGGAGTCCGAGGCGGCCGAGCGGGCGGTCGGGGCCGGCCGCGATGTCCTCCAGGATCCGTACGAGACGGGCGAGTGTGGCGTCCGCCCAGCCGGCGTCGAAGAGGTCGGCGCGGTGGGCCAGCCGGAACCGGAGCCGGGCACCGGGGAACGCCACCAGGGTCACGGGGTAGTGGGTGGCGTCGCGTCCGCCCGACCCGACGACGCGCAGGCCGTCGTTGTCCGGACCGTCGGCGGCCGGACCGGCGGTGCCGGCCGGGAAGTTCTCGAACACGACGAGTGTGTCGAAGAGGTCCGGGACACCGACCGCGCGCTGGATGTCGGCCAGGCCGAGGTGGTGGTGGTCGAGGAGGCCGGCGTACCCCTCCTGGACCCGTCGCAGCAGGCCGCCGACCGGTTCGTCCGGGCGCAGCCGGACGCGGGTGGGCACCGTGTTGATGAACAGGCCGACCATCGACTCGACGCCGGGCAGTTCGGCCGGGCGGCCGGAGACGGTGGTGCCGAAGACGACGTCGTTCTGGCCCGTCGTACGGCTCAGCAGGATCGCCCAGGCGGTCTGCACCAGGGTGTTCACCGTGATGCCCAGCCGCCGTGCCAGGTCGGTGAGGGCGGCGCCGGTCCGGGCCGGCAGTTCGGCCCGGGCCTGCGCGAACACCGCGGAGTCCCGGGCGCCGTCGGCCGGGGCGGCCAGTCTGGTCGGTTCGCTCACCCCGGCCAGCGCGGTCCGCCAGGCGGCCTCGGCGACGGTACGGTCCCGGCGGTCCAGCCACTCCAGGAAGGTGCGGTAGGGCGGGACGGGCGGCAGCGCGCCGGGGTCGCCGCCGGTGTCGTACAGGGTGATGAGTTCCCTGACCAGGACGGAGACCGACCAGCCGTCGAGCAGGATGTGGTGGTGGGTGACGAGCAGCCGGTGCCGCCGCTCACCGGTGCGCGCCAGGGTGAAGCGGAGCAGCGGCGGGGTGGCCGGATCGAATCCGCGGTCCCGGTCCTCGTCCAGGAGCCGGGCCCACTCCTCCTCGGTGTCGACGCCCGGGCCGGTCAGCTCGGCCTCCGTCCACGGCAGCGTGGCCCGGTGCGGGACGACCTGCACGGGCCGTCCGCCACGGCGCCGGCGGAAGGCCGCGCGCAGGTTGGGGTGCCGGTCGAGCAGGGCCTGTCCGGCGGCGCGCAGCCGGACGGGGTCGACGGTGCCGTCGAGTTCGAGGACCAGTTGGACGAGATAGACGTCCTGGGCGTCCCTCTCGCGCGCGTGGAGGGCGTGGAAGAGCAGGCCTTCCTGCAGCGGGGTCAGGGGCAGTACGTCGGCCGGCGCGGGCTGCGTCATGGCGTGTGGTCACCGTCGTTTCGTGGGGTGGGTCAGCCGTCGAGGCCCGCGGCGAGTTCGGCGAGTTCGTCCGGGGACAGGCCGGTCAGGGTGAGGTCCGTCCCGGCGGCCTGGGAGCGCCCGGCGCGGGTGGCGAGCGCGGTCAGCGCGGTGAACCAGGCCTCGGCCAGGGCCCGTACCTCCGGTTCGGTCAGCGCGCCGTCCGGCCAGGACCAGTCGGCCACCAGCCGGGGGCCGCCGCTGGTGTCGTGGACGACGGCGTTGACTTCGAGGAGGTGGGCGGCGGCCAGGCCGGGGTCGGTTCCGCTGCCGAGCGCCGACGACTCCGGGGCGAAGCTCCACTGCCCGTTGTCGGGCGCGGTGAAGCGGCCCAGGTAGTTGAAGCCGATCTCGGGGGTGGGCGGTGCGGCCAGGCCGGGTGCGGTGCCGGGGTTGAGGTGGCGCAGGAGGCCGTGTCCGATGCCGTGGTCGGGGAGGGCGCGCAGCAGGTCGCCCACCCGCCGGGCGGCGGTCTCGGCGGCGGGTCCGGCGGCCAGCGCGTCCGGCACGTCGATGCCGTCGAGGTCGAGATGGACCGGGTAGAGGGAGGTGAACCAGCCGACCGTGCGGGACAGGTCGAGCCCGGGTGCCAGTTCCTCCCGGCCGTGGCCTTCCACGTCGACGAGGACGTGCGGGGTGCCCTGCCGGTCGGCGACGGCCAGGGCGAGGCCGGTCAGCAGTACGTCCTGGGTGCCGGTGCCGTAGGCGGAGGGGACGGTGGTGAGGAGCGGGCCGGTCGTGGCGGGCGGGAGGGTGAGGCGGAGCGAGCGGGTGGTGGCCGCGGTGTCCCGGGCGGGGTCGAGGGGGCGGGTGCCCAGCGGGGTGCGCGGGGCGGCGAGCACACGGTGCCACCGTTCGGTCTCGGCGACCCGCGCGGGCCGGTGGGCCTCCTCCTCGAGCAGGACGGACCAGCGGCGGAACGAGGTGCCGACGGGCGGGAGCTTGGGTGTGCGGCCCTCGGTGATCGCCGTCCAGGCCGCCTCCAGGTCGGGTACGAGGATCCGCCAGGACACTCCGTCCACGGCCAGGTGGTGGACGACGAGCAGCAGCCGGCCGGTGCGGTCGCGTCCGGCGTCGAACCACACCGCGCGGAACATCACGCCGGCCGCAGGGTCCAGCAGGCCGAGAACCCGGTCGAACTCCTCGGTCACGGCGGCGTGCAGGTCGTCGGCGTCGCTCACGTCCCGTCGGTCGAGGAGGTCGGCGGCGCGGAGGTGGCCGACGGGTGCGACCTCCAGTTCCGGTGCCGGGGTGAGGCGGGCGCGGAGCATGCCGTGGTGGTCGGTCAGCGTCTGCAGCGCCTCGGTGAGACCAGGCAGGCCTGCGTCGGCCGGGACGGTCAGCAGCACGGACTGGCTGAGCCGGCCGACCGGTCCGCCGCGTTCCAGCAGCCATCGCATCACCGGGGTGAGCGGGACCGTGCCCACTCCGTCGTCGTCCGGGTCGGAGGCTGCCACGGGTCCTCGGGCCACGGCCGCAAGGCGGGCCACCGTCTGGTGTTCGAACACGTCACGGGGCGTGATCACCACGCCGGCCTCGGCGGCCCGGCTCACCAGCCGGATCGAGGAGATGCTGTCTCCGCCGAGCGTGAAGAACCCTTCGTCCAGGCCGACTTCGGGGAGTTTCAGCAGTTCGCGGAAGAGGCCGGCGAGGACCCGCTCGGCCGGGGTCGCGGGTTCCCGCCCGCCGGCGGGCGCGGTGGGGGCCGGGGCGGGCAGGGCCTTGCGGTCGAGCTTGGCGTGCGGGGTGAGCGGGAGGGCGTCGAGGACGACGACGGCCGAGGGCACCATGTAGTCGGGCAGTGCCTCGGCCGCGTGGTGCCTGAGCGCCGCCGGGTCGGGCACGGCGGGCGGTTCGGGGACGACGTAGGCGACCAGGCGTCGCCGTCCGGGCTCGTCCTCGCGTACGACCACGGCCGCGCGGGACACCTGCGGGTGGCGGGTGAGTACGGCCTCGATCTCGCCGGGTTCGATGCGCAGACCGCGCAGCTTGATCTGGTCGTCGGCGCGGCCGGCGTACTCCAGTTCGCCGTCGGCCGACCAGCGCGCCAGGTCGCCGGTGCGGTACATGCGCTCGCCGGGGCAGCCGCAGGGGTCGGCGACGAAGCGCCCGGCGGTGAGGGAGGGCCGGCCGAGGTAGCCGCGTGCCAGGCCGGCGCCGGCGAGGTACAGCTCGCCCACCGCACCGGGCGGGACCGGGCGCAGCCAGGCGTCGAGCACCCGCGCCCGGGTGCCTGCGACGGGGCGTCCGACGGGTGGGGCCTGGTCGCCGGAGAGCGGCGCGCTGATGGTGGCGCACACCGTCGATTCGGTCGGTCCGTAGGCGTTGGCCATACGGCGTCCGGGCGCCCAGCGGGCCACCAGTTCGCCGGGGCACGCCTCGGCGCCCACCACCAGGGTCCGCAGTGTGGGGAGGTCGCCGGCGGGGAGTGTGGCGAGGACCGCGGGCGGGATCAGGGCGTGGGTGACGGCCCCGTCCGTGAGCGCCCGGTGCAGGGCCTCGTCCACCAGCGGACCGGCCTCGTCGGGCACCACCAGGGTGCCGCCCGACGCGAGGGCCATCAGCAGCTCCATCACCGACGCGTCGAATCCGGGGGCCGAGAACTGCAGCACCCGGGAGTCCGCGTCGAGGCGGAAGCGGTCGGTCTGCGTCTCGGCGAGGGCGGCCAGCCCCCGGTTCTCGACGACGACGCCCTTCGGCGTGCCCGTCGAACCCGAGGTGTGGATGACGTAGGCGGCCTGCCGGGGGTGGTACGCCGTCGGCAGTTCGCCGGGCAGCCCGTTCACCGCCAAGTCCGTGATGGTGAAGGCGGGTCGGGCGTCCGCCAGCAGGAAGGCGACGCGCTCGCGGGGCAGCCCGGGATCCACCGGAAGGAAGGCCGCTCCGGCCAGCGCCACCGCGAGGAGCGCGACGATACGGTCCGCCGAACGCGGCATGAGCACCGCCACCACGTCACCCGGGCCGATCCCGCGTCCGGCCAGCACCCGGGCCAGCCGGTCGGCGCGGGCGTCGAGTCCGGCGTACGTCAGCCCGTCGAGCGCCGGGTTGTCGGGGGTCCGGCGGACCTGGCGCCGGAAGAGTTCGGCGAGCGAGGCCGCGGGCACCTCGGCGGGGCCGGTGCCCCAGCGGTCCAGCTGCTCGCGTTCGGCGTCGTCGAGGAGGTCGGCGTCGCCGATGCGGCGGCCGGGGTCGGCGGCGACGGCGGCCAGCAGGCGGACGAGTCGCCGGCAGAGCCGTTCGGCGGTGGCGGGGTCGAACAGGTCGGTGCTGTATTCGGCGACGCCGTCGATGCCGGCCGGCGTGCCGTCGTCGTGGCGGTGTTCGCCGAGGTACAGGGAGAGGTCGAAGCGGGCCGCCCCGGTCTCGACGTATTCGTGGTCGACCCCGAGACCGGGCAGGGTGAGGGTGGGGCCGGAGGTGTGGCCGGTGAAGGCCAGCATCACCTGGAAGAGGGGGTGGCGGGCCAGCGAGCGCTCGGGGTTGAGGGCCTCCACGAGGAGGTCGAACGGCACGTCCTGGTGGGCGTAGGCGGCCAGGTCGAAGTCCCGTACGCGGTCGAGCAGTTCGCGGAAGGTGGGGTTGCCGGAGGTGTCGGTGCGCAGGGTGAGGCTGTTGACGAAGAAGCCCACCAGGTCGTCGAGTACGGCATCGGTCCGGCCCGCGACCGGCGTGCCGATGGGCACGTCCGTGCCGGAGCCGAGCCGGGTCAGCAGGGCGGCGAGTGCGGCCTGCAGCACCATGAAGACGGTGACCCGCGAGGAGGCGGCGAGGTCGACGAGCGCGGCGTGCAGGCCGGCGTCGACGGCGAAGCGGACCCGGTCGCCCCGGCCGGTGGGTTCGGCGGGCCTGGGGCGGTCGGCGGGCAGGTGCAGTTCGTCCGGGAGGCCGTCCAGCGCCTGGCGCCAGAAGGCGATGTGCCGGCTCATCACGCTGTCGGGCGCGCTCGCCTCGCCGAGCAGCTCGCGCTGCCACAGCGCGTAGTCGGCGTACTGCACCGGCAGCGGCGCCCAGGCCGGGGGTTCCCCCGCCAGACGGGCCGTGTAGGCGGTCTCCAGGTCGCGCATCAGCGGTGCCGTGGACCAGCCGTCCACGGCGATGTGGTGGATCACGAGCTGCAGCACGTGCACGTCGTCGCCGAGCGGGTAGAGGGTGGCGCGCAGGGGCGTCTCGGTGGCCAGGTCGAAGCGGTGGCCGGCGGCGGCGGTCAGGAGCGCGGGCAGGCCGGTCTCGGTGGCCGGGACGACGGCCGGCCGCGGGCTGCCCGCGTCCGGCGCGAGGATCCGCTGGTAGGGGACGCCCTGGAAGTCGGGGTGGAGGGTGCGCAGCGGTTCGTGCCGGGCCACGAGGTCGGCGAGGGCCGCTTCGAGGGCCGTCCGGTCGAGGGGGCCGGTCAGGCGCACGGCCAGCGGCACGGTGTAGGTGCTGTTCCCGCCGCCGAGCCGGCTCAGGAACCACAGGCGCTGCTGGGCGTAGGACAGCGGGATCGGCGCGGCATCCCGGGGCCGGGGCGTCAACCGGGGGCCGTCGGCGTTGGGGCCGGTGGCGATCAGCCGGGCGAGGCCGGCGGGGGTGGGTGCCTCGAAGACGGCCCGGACGGGCAGCGCGGTGCCGAGGACGCCCTTGACGCGGTTGACGAGCCGCATGGCGGTCAGGGAGTCGCCGCCGAGGGCGAAGAAGGCGTCGTCCGCGCCCACCTGGTGGGCGGCAAGCCCGAGGAGGTCGGCGAACAGACCGCACAGTATCTCCTCGTGCGGGGTGCGCGGCGGCCGGCCCGCGCCGGGTCCGCCGGCGGGTTCGGGCAGCGCGGCCCGGTCCAGTTTGCCGTTGGTGGTCAGTGGCAGCCGGTCCAGGGCCACCACGGCGGCCGGCACCATGTGGTCCGGCAGGGCGGCGGCGGCGTGCCGTCGCACGGCCGCCGGGTCGAGGGCGGCGGCCGGTCCGTCGGCGACCACGTATCCGACGAGCCGCCCGTCCCGGACGAGCACGACGGCCTGGGCCACGCCCGGGTGGCCGGCGAGCACGGTCTCGATCTCACCGAGTTCGATGCGGAAGCCGCGGATCTTGACCTGCTGGTCCGCCCGGCTGACGTACTCCAGTCCTCCGTCGGCCGGCCGGCGCACCAGGTCGCCGGTCCGGTACATCCGCTCGCCCGGGACGCCGAACGGGTCGGCGACGAACCGGCCGGCGGTCAGCCCGGCCCGGTTCAGATATCCGCGTGCCACCCCCGCACCGGCCACGTACAGTTCGCCGGTCACCCCCGGCGGCACGGGTCGCAGCCGGTGGTCGAGGACGTACAGCCGCAGGTCGGGGATGGCGTGCCCGATGCCGTCCGCCTGACTGGCCGTCACCCACTGCTGGTGGAGCGGGAGTCCGGTGACGAACACGGTCGTCTCGGTGATGCCGTACATGTTCACCAGGCGGGGGGCGTCGTCCGGATGCCGGGTGTACCAGTCGGCCACCTGCGCGTGGTCCAGCACCTCGCCGCCGAAGACGACGTGCCGCAGGGCGAGTTCCCGCCCGTCGTCCGGCGCGTTCGCGTCGGCGCGGACCAGTGCGGCGAACGCGGACGGCGTCTGGTTCAGCACGGTGACCCGTTCGCGGGCCAGCAGCCGCAGGAACGCGGCGGGTTCCCGGCTCACCGCGAACGGCACGACCACCAGACTGCCGCCGTACAGCAGGGCACCCCACATCTCCCAGACGGAGAAGTCGAAGGCGTAGGAGTGGAACAGCGTCCACACGTCGTCCGGGCCGAAGTCGTACCAGTGCCGGGTGTGGTCGAAGAGCCGCACCACGTTGCGGTGGGTCACCGCCACCCCCTTGGGGCGACCCGTGGAGCCCGAGGTGTAGATGACATAGGCGAGGTGATCACCCGTCAGCCCGGTTGGTCCCGCCGGCCCCGGCCGCTCCGCGGGCCCGGGTTCCGGCGCGGGCTGCCCCTCGGACGGCTCGGGGTCGTCGAGTACGACCACGGGCACCTCGGAGCCGGGCAGGACCGGGAGCAGGTCGCCGGTGGTCACCAGCAGCACGGGCGCGGAGTCGGCCAGCATGAAGGCGAGCCGGTCCGCCGGGTACTCGGGGTCGAGCGGCACATAGGCGGCGCCGGTCTTCAGGACCGCGAGGACCGCCACCACGAGTTCCGGTGAGCGGGGCAGCGCGAGCGCCACCAGGCGCTCCGGTGCCGCGCCCCGGGCGGCGAGGACGCGGGCCAGGCGGGTGGCGCGGGCGTCGAGTTCGGCGTAGGTGAGCCGGGTGCCTTCGTGGATCACGGCGGTGGCCTCGGGGGCGCGGGCCGCCTGGCGGGCGAACAGCTCCGGCAGGGTCTTGGCCGGCGCGCCGGTGGGGGCCGTGCCCTGCCGGTCGCCCAGCAGCAGCTGCCGCTCCCCCGGCAGCAGGACCTCGACTTCGCCGACGCGGCGCGCCGGGTCGGCGACGAGGGCCGCCAGGACGGCGGCGAACCGGTCCAGGAGCCGCCGGGCGCCCGTCTCGTCGTACAGGCCGGGCCGGTAGGACAGGCGCAGGGCGAGCCGGGGTCCGGGCAGGGCGGCGAGGGTCAGCGGGTAGTGGGTGGCGTCGCGGCCGGTGAGCTGGGTGACCCGGGACGCCGCCGGGTCGTTCGCGGCCGGATGGTTCTCGAAGGCCAGCAGGGTGTCGAAGAGTTCGCCCCGGGCGCCGGTGGCCTGCCGGATGTCGGCGAGTCCCAGGTGCTGGTGCGGGAGCAGGGCCGCCTGCCGCTGGTGGAGCGCGGTGAGCAGGTCGGCGACGGCGCCGTCCTCGTCCCAGCGGACGCGGGTGGGCACCGTGTTGATGCAGAAGCCGACCATGGAGGCGACGTTCGGCAGCTCGGGCGGGCGGACCGTCACCGTCTGCCCGAAGATCACGTCGGTGCGGCCGGTCAGCCGGCCCAGCAGCACGCCCCAGGCGGCCTGGACGACCGTGTTGAGCGTGCAGCCGAGCGACCGGGCCGTGGTCTCGGCGGCGCCGGTCAGTTCCTCGGGGAGTTCGACGACGAGTTCGCGGGGCAGGACGGCCGTGGCGCCGGCCCCGCCGGGAGCGAGGGGGGCGGTCTCGGCCGCCTCGGACAGGGCGTCGCGCCAGGCGGCCTCGGCCGCGGTGCGGTCCTGCCGTCCCAGCCAGGCGAGGTAGTCGCGGTAGGCGGGCGCGGGGGGCAGGGCGGTCGGATGCTCGCCCGCGTACAGCGCGGCGAACTCGCGCACCAGGAGCTGCTTCGACCAGCCGTCGAGCAGGATGTGATGGTTGGTGACGATCAGGCGGGAGCGGTCCGTGGCCCACTTGACCAGCAGGTATCGCAGGAGCGGGGGCCTGGCGAGGTCGAAGCGGCGGGCGCGTTCCTCGTCCAGCAGACGCTCCCACCGCCTGGCGCGCTCGGTCTCGCCGAGGGCGGACAGGTCGGCCTCGGACCAGGGCAGTTCGACGTCGGTGGGCACGATCTGCAGGGGCTGTCCGGCGTCCCGGCGGCGGAAGCAGGCGCGCAGGTTGGGGTGCCGGTCGAGCAGGGCCTGGCCGGCGGCGCGTACGGCGGCGGGGTCGACCGGACCCGCCAGCTCCAGGATCTGCTGGGTCGCGTAGAGGTCGGGGGACCGCTCGTCGTCGTAGAGGGCGTGGAAGAGCAGGCCTTCCTGCAGCGGCGACAGGGGCAGGATGTCGGCGATTCCGGAACCGGACCGAGTCACCGTGGGTTACCTCCACTCATGGCCGAACTCGGCTTCGAGTTCGTCGATCTCTGCTTGGGACAGGGACACCAGGGGCAGGTCGGAGGGGGTGCGCCCGCCCGCCACGCCGGTGCCTCTGCCGGTCTGCGCGGTCAGCTCCTCGCACCACAGCTCGGCGAGGGCGTGCACGTCGTCCTCGGTCCAGATGCCGGGGACCCAGGACCAGGTGGTGTCGAGGCGGCCGTCCCCGGCGGTCACTGCGGTGATCTCCAGGCCGTGGGCCACGGGCATGGCGGGGTCCTGGACGGCGCCCAGGTCGGGCGGCCCTTCGGGTGCGACGGACCAGTCTCCGTCCGCCGGACGGGCCGCCCGGCCCAGGTAGTTGAAGCCGATCTCGGGAGCCGGGAGGGCGGCGAGGAGCGGACCGGTCTCGGGGTTGAGGTGGCGGAGCAGACCGTGGCCGATGCCGTGGTCCGGGACGGCCCGCAGCTGCTCCTTGACGGTCTTGAGGACCTGGCCCGGGTCGGCGGTGTCGACTCCGTCGAGGTCGAGCCGGGCGGGCACGACGCTGGTGAACCAGCCGACCGTCCGTGACAGGTCGATGCCGTCGGCGATCTCCTCGCGGCCGTGCCGCTCGATGTCGAGCGGCAGGACCGGGTGCCCGTCCCTGGGGCGCCGCCACCGTACGAACGCGGCGGCCAGGGCGGCGACCAGGACGTCCTCGGGGCCGGCGTGGAAGGCGGCGGGCACGGTCGTGAGCAGGTCGGCGGTGATCTCGGCCGGCAGCTGCCGGGTGAGATGCCGCATCGCGCCGAACAGGTCGCGCCGTGGGTCCGGTCGACGGGCACCCAGCAGGGGCCCTGGGGCGTCCGAGACCGCCCGCCACATGTCCAGCTCGGCGGTCCGCCCGGGCGTGCGGGCCTCGTCCCGCAGCAGCCGGGCCCAGTGCCGGAAGGAGGTGCCGCGCTCGGGAAGCGTCTCCCCGCGCCAGGCGGCGGCCAGGTCCGAGCGCAGGATGTGCCAGGACACGCCGTCCACCGCGAGGTGATGGACCGTCAGCAGCAGCCGTCCGGGCCGCCCGGGTCCGGCGTCGCACCACACCGCGCGCACCATCCGGCCCTTCTCCGGGCTGAGTCGCGACGCCGACCGGCCCAGTTCCCGCGTGAAGTCGGCGGGCGGCGTGAAATGCTCCAGCACCGTGGCCGCGTCGACGGTCCCGGGCGGCGCGATGTCCGCCGTCCGGCCGTCGGGGGCCAGCCGCATGCGCAGTACGTCGTGGTGGTCGAGTACGGCCTGGAGCGCGGCGGTCAGTCGCCGCTCGTCGGCGTCCACGGGGGTGACGAGCAGCACCGACTGGCTGAACGCCCCGACGGGGCCACCGCGTTCCCGCAGCCGGTGCAGGGCCGGAGTGAGGGGCAGGGGCCCGATCGGCGAGTCCTGTCGGGTGCCCGGACCGGTGGCCGGCCGGTCCGCCGCCACGGCGGCGAGCGCGGCGACCGTGCGCTGTTCGAACACGTCACGCGGGGTCAGCCGCAGCCCGGCGGCGAGCGCGCGGCTCACCAGATGGATGGAGGTGATGCTGTCACCGCCGAGGTCGAAGAAGCCGTCGTCGACGCCCACCTCCGCGGCGGGGATCCCCAGGACGTCGGCGAACAGCGCGGCGAGGGCCTCCTCCTGCGCGGAGCGGGGCGCCCGGCCCTTCGAACGGAGGGCGGCGGCCGGCGGCGCGGGCAGGGCGGCGCGGTCCAGCTTGCCGTTGGGCGTCATCGGCAGCGCGTCCAGCGCCACCAGCGCCTCGGGGACCATATGGGCCGGCAGGTGCCGGGCGGCGTGCGCGAGGAGGGCGGGGCGGTCGGCCTCGCCGGGTCCGACGACGTATCCGACCAGGCGTCGGACGCCGTCCCGGTCCTCGCGCACCACCACCGCGGCCTGGGCGACGAGGGAATGGGCGGTGAGCACTCCCTCGACCTCGCCGGGCTCGATCCGCAGGCCCCGGATCTTGAGCTGGCCGTCGGCCCGCCCGCGCAGTTCCAGCGTGCCGTCGGCCCGCCACACGGCCAGGTCACCGGTGCGGTACAGGCGCCCGCCGGGCGGCCCGAACGCGTCGGCGACGAACCGCTCGGCGGTCAGCGCCGGCCGCCGCCAGTAGCCGCGCGCCACCTGGTCGCCCGCGACGTACAACTCGCCCTCCACACCGACCGGCACGGGGTTCAGGCGGGCGTCGAGCACATACGCCCGGGTGTTCCACATCGGCCGGCCGATGGGCACCGGCCCCGTGGGGAGGTCGTCGCCGGGCTCGATGCGGTGGTCGGTGCAGCCGACGGTGAGTTCGGTCGGGCCGTAGTGGTTGATCAGCCGCACACCGGGGTGGTCGTGGCGCCAGGCGCGCAGTGCCTCACCGACCAGGGCCTCGCCGCCCAGCATGAACTCCTCGGTGGGCGACAGGTCGTGCGGGAGGGCGGGCAGCAGGGGCAGGTGGCTGGGGGTGGCCTTGAGGAAGGAGTAGCCGCCGGCCGGCGGGGCCGCGCCCGCCTCGTGGAAGCCGGCGATGTGCACCCGGCCTCCGGCGGCGAGCGCCCCGTGCAGGGTGGTCACGGTGGCGTCGAAGGACATCGTGGCGTGCAGCAGCGAGGTGCCGCGCAGGCCGGGGTACGCCTCGACGCACCGGGCCACGTAGGTGGTGAGGTTGCGGTGCTCGACCACGACACCCTTGGGGCGGCCGGTGGTGCCGGAGGTGTAGATGAGGTAGGCGGGGTCGGCGGGGCGGGCCTCGGCGAGCGGCACGTCCGTGTCGGCGGGCGACGCGTCGGGAGGGACCACGGGACAGCCGGCGGGCCGGTCGGCGGTGAGGCGGTCGGCGGTGAGGCGATCGGCGGTGAGGCGGTCGTGGGCCAGGCGGTCGTGGGTGATCACGCACACGGGGTCGGCGTCGGCGAGGAGGTACGCGGTGCGCTCGGCCGGGTGCTCCGGGTCCAGCGGAAGATAGGCCGCGCCCGCCTTGAGGACGGCGAGGACGGCGACGGCGAGGTCCACCGACCGGGGCAGCGAGAACGCGACGACGCGGCCGGGACCGGCGCCGTACGACGTCACCACACGCGCCAGCCGGTCTGCGGCGCGGTCCAGTTGGCGGTAGGTGAGGCTGCGCTCGGGGTCCGTCACCGCGACGACGTCGGGCGTTTCGCCGGCACGTCGCTCGAACAGCCGCGGGAAGGTGGTGCCCGGAACGTCCCGGGCCGTGTCGTTGAACTCGTCGAGCAGACGGCGGAGTTCGTCGTCGGCGAGGATGCCGAGCGTCCCGATGGGCCGGTCCGGGTCGTCGACCGCGGCCCGCAGCAGCCGTTCCAGACGGGCGGCCAGTGCCTCGGCGGTAGGCCGGTCGAAGAGGTCGGCGCTGTACTGGAGGATGCCCTCGATGCCGTCCGGGGAGCCGTCGGGGGCGCGCTGCTCGGCCAGGTTGAAGGTCAGGTCGATCTTGGTGGCCCCGGTCTCCACGGGCAGCGTGCGGGCGTGCAGTCCGGGGAGGTCGAGGCGGGGTCCCGCGGTGGGGCGGAAGGCGAGCATCACCTGGAAGAGCGGGTGCCGGGCGAGCGAGCGGGGCGGGTTGAGGGCCTCCACCAGCCGCTCGAACGGCAGTTCCTGGTGGGCGTAGGCCGCGAGGTCGGCCTCCCGGACGCGGCCCAGCAGTTCCCGGAAGCCGGGGTCGCCCGAGGTGTCGGTGCGCAGGACCAGCGTGTTGACGAAGCAGCCGACCAGGTCGTCCAGCGCCTCGTCGGCGCGGCCCGCGACCGGTGTGCCGAGCGGGACGTCGGTGCCCGCGCCAAGCCGCGTGAGCAGGGCGGCGAGCCCCGCCTGCACGGTCATGAAGACCGTCGTCCCGGTGTCGGCGGCGAGCCGGCGCAGGCGCCGGTGCAGGTCCGCGTCCAGCCGGACGGGGATGTCACCGCCCCGGTGGGTGGCGCCGGCCGGACGCGGCCGGTCGGTGGGGAGCGGGAGTTCGTCGGGGAGCCCGGCGAGTGTCTCGCGCCAGTGGGCGAGGGTCCGGTCCTGCTCGCGTTCGAGTACGTCGTGCTGCCAGACGCAGTAGTCGGCGTACTGGACGGGCAGCGGCGCCCAGTCGGGCTCCTGTCCCGCCAGCCGGGCACGGTAGGCGGTCGCCAGGTCACGGACGAGGGGGTCCAGGGACCAGCCGTCGGCGGCGATGTGGTGCAGGACGAGGAGCAGGACGTGGTCCTCGGGGCCGAGGACGAGGAGGTGCGCCCGGAACGGGACCTGCTCGGCGAGCCGGAAGCCCTGCCCGGCCAGCTCCGCCAGTCGCGAGGCCAGTCGGGGCTCCGCCAGGTCCTCGACGTGGAGTTCGGGCCGCAGGGCGTCCACCGGGCGCTGGCGGGGGCGGCCGTCGGCGTCCGGGTAGAGGGTGCGCAGGATCTCGTGCCGGCGGACCAGATCGGCGAGGGCCGCGCGCAGCGCGTCGGCGTCGGGCCTGCCGCCGGTCAGCCGCAGGGCCAGCGGGATGGTGTACGCCGCGCTCGGCCCCTCCAGCCGGTCCAGGAACCACAGCCTTCGCTGGGCGGACGACAGCGGGACGTCACCGGGGAGGGTGCGCGGAGCCGGTCGCGGGGCGGGGCGGGGCGCGGTGTCCGCAGCATGGCGGGCGCCGGCCACCAGCCGGGCGAGTCCGGCCGGGGTGGGCACCTCGAAGACGTCGAGCAGGGTCAGCTCCGCGCCGAGGGTGGCGCGGATCCGGCCCAGGAGGCGCAGGGCCAGCAGCGAGTGACCGCCGAGCGCGAAGAAACCGTCACGGGGACCGGCCTCGGGCAGGCCCAGCACCTCGGCGAAGAGGGCGCACAGGACCTCCTCGTGCGGGGTGCGCGGGGCAGCGGCCGGCGCGGCGGCGGCCGGCGGGACCGGCAGCGCGGCCCGGTCGAGCTTGCCGTTGACGGTCAACGGCATCCGGTCCAGGACGACGACGGCCGAGGGCACCATGAAGCCGGGCAGCTGTGCGGCGAGGTGGTCGCGCAGGGGGTGCCCGGTACCGTCGGCCCGAGCCGCCACCGCCGCGCCCTCCGTCAGGACCGCGTACGCCACCAGGCGCCGGTCGCCGGGCCGGTCCTCGCGGACGACCGCCGCCGCCTGGGCGACGTCCGGGTGGGCGGTGAGGGCCGTCTCGATCTCGCCGGGTTCGACGCGGTGGCCGCGGAGTTTGAACTGGCCGTCGGCGCGGCCGTGGAACTCCAGTTCGCCGTCCGGGGTCAGGCGGGCGCGGTCGCCGGTGCGGTACATGCGGGCGCCGGGCGGTCCGAACGGGTCGGCGGTGAAACGCTCGGCGGTCGCGCCCGGCCGGCCGAGGTAGCCGCGGGCCACACCCGGCCCGGCGATGTACAGCTCCCCCACCGTCCCCGGTGGCAGCGGCCGGAGGGAGCCGTCCAGGACATGGGCGCGCATGCCGGCGAGGGGGCGGCCGATCGGCAGGGGGTCGGGGACGGCCGTGTCCGGAGGGCAGGGGCGGACGGTGGCGAAGGTGGTGGTCTCGGTCGGCCCGTAGCCGTCGGTGACGGTCAGTCCGGGGCAGGCCGCGAGCACCCGGCGGACCGCCGCCGCCGGGACGGCCTCCCCGCCGGTCCACACCTGGCGCAGTCCGGTGAAGCAGCCCGGGTCCTGCTCGGCGGCGAGCCGGAACAGCCCGGACGTGAGCCACAGCGCCGTCAGCCCGTGACGTGCGGCGAGACGCGCCACGGCGGCGGCGTCCACGTCCTCCTCCGGGCCCGCGACCACGGCCGTGCCGCCGGTCAGCAGCGGCACCCACATCTCGTACGTCGAGGCGTCGAACGCGGTCGGCGAGTGGACGAGCACCCGGGCGTGGCCGCCGTCGGCGAACGCCGGGTCCGCGGCCAGGGCCGTGACGTCGTGGTGGGTGACGGCGACGCCCTTGGGGGTGCCGGTGGAGCCCGAGGTGTGACTGACGTAGGCCAGTTGGTCCGTCAGGACGGGCACGCGCGGGTCGGTGTCCGGCTCGCCGGCGAGTTCCGGGTCGGCGTCCGTGACGACGACCGGGCCGTCGTACGCCTCCTTCGCCGCCGGGGCGAGCGCGCTGTCCGTCAGCAGGGCGACCGCGCCGGTCCCGGCCAGGATGCGGCGGGTCCGGGCGGCGGGGGCGCGCGGATCGAGGCCGACATAGGCGCCGCCCGCCTTGAGGACGGCCAGCAGTGCGGCGAGGAGGGTGTCCGAGCGGCGCATCAGGACGGCGACGCGGTCCTCGGGGCGCAGTCCGAGGCCCAGCAGCCGGTGCGCCATCCGGTTGGCGTCCGCGTTCAACTGCCGGTAGCTGAGCGCCCGTTCGCCGTGCACCACGGCCGTCGCGTCCGGGTGGGCCGCGACACGGGCCGCGAAGGCACCGGGCACCGTACGCGCCGTGCCCTCCGCCCGGACCACGGCCGGGCCCCTGGTGCCGCTCTCCGCCCGCTCCTCGGGCAGGGGCACCTCGACCCGGCCCACCGCAGTGCCGGGGCCGGTCACCGCCGCGGCGAACCGCTCCAGGAAGACGACGAAGCGCCGGTGGTGGGCGGTGAGTTCGGCATCGGTGTAGTGAGCGGGTCCGGCGTCGAGGTCGACGCGGATGCCGTGCCGGTCCGCGCGGTCGTAGACGTTGACGGCGAGGTCCTCGACGGGCCCCGTGGACAGGTTGTGGCGGGTGGTGGGGTGCCCGGCGAAGCGCAGTTCCGGGCCGAACGCCATGATGTTGACGACGGGGCCGAAGAACCGCCGTCCGTCCTGTGGCCAGTCCAGTTCCCGGCGCAGGTCCTCGCCGCGGTGGCGCTGGTGCGCCAGCAGGTCCCGGGTGGCCGAGGCGGTCCGGCGTACGAGGTCGCGGGCGCCGGTGTCGGGCCGTACGGACAGCCGCAGCGGCAGCACGTTCGACGCCATGCCCGGCGTGGCCAGTTCGGTGTCGCTCTCGCGGGCGGTGACGGCCAGCCCGAGGACGATGTCCCGGGCGCCGGTGAGCCGGTGCAGGTAGGCGGCGATGGCCGCGAGCACCACCCGCGACCAGCGGGTGCCGGCCAGCTCCGCGGCCGTGTGCACCAACTCCCCGGCCGCCTGCGGGAGATGGCCGGTGCGCCGCAGGAAGGTCCCGGCCACCTGGGGCGGCCGTGCGGACAGGCTCACCGGTTCCGGGCGGTCGGCGAGGGCGCGCGTCCAGTACTCCCGGTCCCTCGCGCCGCGTTCGCCGGTCCGGTGGGCCTCGTCCGCCGCGGCCAGCGGGGCCAGCGGCGCCGACGGCGGGGTGTGGGGGGTCCCCGCGACGAGTGCGGAGTAGGCGTCGGCGACCCGGCGCGCGACGAGGGAGCAGCTGTAGCCGTCGACGGCGATGTGGTGGTAGCGCTGGTACCAGACCCAGTGGGTGTCGGCGAGCTTGAGCAGGGCGTACCGGAAGAGCGGGGGCCGGTCCAGGTCGAACGGCGTGGCGAAGTCGGCGGCCATCCAGGCCCGGGCGGCCGTCCACGCGCCGACGGCCGGGCGCTCCCCGGGGGCCGTCCGCTCCCCGGCGGCCGGGCGGGGGTCGGTGTCGCCCGTGAGGTCGACGACGGGCAGGTCCCAGGCCGGGTCGGGGTCCACCAACTGACGGACGGTGCCGGCTTCGTCGAGGTCAGCCGTGAACCGGACCCTCAGCGTCTCGGTGGCGTCCACCACCTGTCGTACCGCCGCCCGGAAGAGGACGGGATCGAGAGGGCCGTGGACCTCGGTGTACTCGCCCACGTTGTAGGCGGGCCCGGCGGGGTCGAGCCGCTGCCCGAACCACATGGAGAGCTGGGCGGCGGACGGCTCCAGTGCGCGCGGTGCGGTCATCGGGCGCCCTCCGCGACGGCCGCGAGGCCGGACAGCTCCCGCGCCACCTGCTCGGCCACGGCCCGGGGTCCCTGCTCGATGCCGGGCCAGGGCACGCGCAGCCAGGGCCGGGCGGGCACGAGCGGCAGGTCGTGCGCCTGGCGGACCCGGCCGCCTCCGGTGACGTTGAGCAGCACCAGTTCGTCGCGGCGGACGCGGCCGGTCCGTACCGCGTCGGCCAGCGCGGCCAGGGCGACCCCGGCGCCCGGCTCGATGTCGACGCCCTCGACCTCCTCGAAGAGGGCCATGGCGGCGAGCGCGGCGACGTTGTCCGTGCACAGCACGTCGCCGCCGCTCTCGGTGAGGACGTCACGCACTCCGCCCCGCACGCCGAACGGCGGTCGCCGGTTGGTCAGTTCGCGGGCCAGCGGCTCGTGCTCGCGGTCGGCGGGGGCCGCCGCGCCGGTACATCGCCAGGCCTCGTACAGCGGTGCGAAGGGCGCGTTCTGGCACATCAGCAGGCGGGGCGGTGCCTCGCCGTCCGCGCGCAGCCGGCCCGCCGCCTCATGGGCACCGATCGCCCCGGTGCCGCTGCCGACGGCCTGTACATAGGTCTCCGGCAGCCGCCCGAGGGCGTCGGCCGCGGCCAGCATGACGGTGCCCAGGCCGTCCCGGCGGCCGACGTTGCGGGAGCCGCCCTCGGCATGGTGGCCGGGGAGCGCGGCGAGCAGGTCGGCGCAGGCGATGGCGTCGCTGTAGGTGGCCGTGCCGTCGAGGACGACGAGCCGTACGCAGGGGTCGAGCGGGGCCGGGAAGCGCATCCGCTCCAGGGCCGGGGCGGGCACGACGAGCAGACAGGGTACGCGGTGGCGGGTGGCGGCCCAGGCGAAGGCGGCGGCGGTGTTTCCCGCCGAGGGGATCACCAGAACGGGCGGGTCGGCGGGCAGCCGGCCGAGCACGGTGTAGGCCTCGAGGTCCTTGAACGTGCAGGTGGGCAGGTACGCCCCGCGTTCCGGCCAGTACCCGTTGAAGGCGATCCAGAGCCGGTCGAGGCCGATGCGGCGGCCCAGCCGTTCGGCCCGGTGGACCACCGGGCCCGGCACGTCGGGGAAGGTGCGCGCCACCGGCAGCAGCGGGGCGTGCCGGAACAGGCCGGTGTCCCCGCCGGCGCGCGTTCCGCTTGTGCCGTACACCGGGTACTCGGTGCGCAGGAAGGCCGGCTCGTGCCGGCCGGAGCAGTCGAGGAGGAGGCCGTCGTCCTCGTATCGGGTCCCGCAGGAGGAACAGACGACCGTGTAGTGGCGTGTTCCCGGGCGTACTCCGGACATGTTCGCTTGCCTTCCGCAGTGCCGCGTCTCGCTGATCCATTGGAACCGGCGCTTCCCAACCGGTGAGTGACGAGGGAATTACCTTTTCCCGACGCCCGGTTGACGCATGGAAGCGCTTGCTGCGAAGGCCGCGACTCGACGGACTGTTCAGTTCCGCTTCATCCGGCCTTATCCCGCCCGGGGGTTGCGAAAGCATCGGCCGCGGAGATCATCCGAGGCGCACGGGCCATGACGAAAGGGCTGGCGCGACCATGGGCGAAACGCCGACGCACACGAACTCCGGGACCCGGACGGATCCGTCCCACTGGCTCCCCTCCCCGGTTCCGGTTTCGCTTCTGCCGGGGCGCGAAGGGGCTGCGGAACAGGCACGGACGGGGGGCCGGGCGTACGCCGGGCCGTCGGCGCCGTCGCTGCTGGAGGCGTACCGGACGATGGTCCTCGGACGCCGCTTCGACGAGCAGGCGACGGCGCTGGCCCGGCAGGGCAGGCTCGCCGTCCACCCCTCCAGCCTCGGCCAGGAGGCCTGCCAGGTGGGCGCCGCGCTCGCCCTGCGCGCCACGGACTGGCTGTTCCCCACCTACCGCGACTGCGTCGCGCTGGTCGCCCGGGGCATCGACGCCGTCGAGGCGCTCACACTGCTGCGCGGCGACGCGCACTGCGGCTACGACCCGGTACGGCACCGCACCGCACCGCAGTGCACCCCGCTGGCCACCCACGCCGCCCACGCCACGGGACTGGCCCACGGCGAACGCCTCAAGGGGGCGGACACCGTCGCCCTCGCGCTCGTGGGCGACGGCGCCACCAGCGAGGGCGACTTCCACGAAGCGCTCAATCTGGCGGGCGTGCTGCGGGCTCCGGTCGTGTTCCTGGTGCAGAACAACGGGTACGCCATCTCCGTCCCGTCGGCCGAGCAGTGCGCGGCGCCGAGCCTGGCGTACAAGGGAGTCGGCTACGGCGTCCGCTCGGAGCAGGTGGACGGCAACGACGCGGCGGCCGTCCTCGCCGTGCTGACCGCGGCCGTCGAGGACGCGCGGGCGGGCGGCGGGCCGTGGCTGGTCGAGGCGCACACCTACCGGATGGGTCCGCACACCAGCGCCGACGACCCGTCCCGGTACCGTGATTCCGCCGAGTCGGACCCCTGGCTGGCACGCGACCCGGTCGCCCTGCTGGAGTCGGCGCTGCGCGAGCGCGGCCTGCTGACGGACGACGACGTGAAGGCCGCGGCGGCCGACGCGGAGGCGTACGCCGCCGACGTCCGCGAACGGCTCTCCGCCGACCCGGAGTTGGCTCCCACCGCGCTCCTCGACCACGTGTACCACTCACCGCCTCCGCATCTGGCGGACCAACAGGCCCTCCTGTCGGCCGAGTCGGGGGGACGCTGAGATGGCGGCGGTCGACACGGCGATGGCACAGGCACTCAACACGGCCCTGCGGGACGCGCTGGGCGCGGACGACCGCGTGGTCGTCCTCGGCGAGGACGTCGGGCGACTCGGTGGCGTCTTCCGGGTCACCGACGGGCTGGCCGAGACGTTCGGTGCCCGGCGCTGCTTCGACACACCGGTGAGCGAGGCGGGCATCGCGGGCCTCGCGGTCGGCATGGCGATGGCGGGCTGGCGGCCGGTGGTGGAGATGCAGTTCGACGCGTTCGCGTACCCCGCGTTCGAGCAGATCGCCTCGCACATGGCCAAGATGCGCAACCGCACCCGGGGCGCGCTCGCGCTGCCGCTGGTCGTCCGCATCCCCTACGGCGGCGGCATCGGCGGCGTGGAGCACCACAGCGACTCCAGTGAGGCGTACTACGCGCACACGGCCGGTCTGAAGGTGGTGACGCCGGCGACGGCGGCGGACGCGTACTCGCTGCTGCGTGAGGCCATCGACGACCCCGACCCGGTGGTCTTCCTGGAGCCCAAGCGACGTTACTGGACCAAGGAGCCGCTCGAACTCCCGCTGCGGACCGAGCCGTTCGGCACCGCTGCGGTACGCCGGGCCGGGCGCGACGCCACGCTCGTGGCGTACGGCCCGTCGGTCGCCGTGGCCCTGCGGGCGGCCGACCGGGCCGCCGCCGAGGGCCTGGACGTCGAGGTGCTGGACCTGCGCACCCTCGTCCCCCTCGACGACCGGGCGCTGGCCGCGTCGGTGCGGCGGACCGGCCGGTGTGTGGTGGTGCACGAGGCCCAGGGCTTCGCCGGGGTCGGCGCCGAGATCGCGGCCCGGGTGCAGGAGCGCTGCTTCGACGCGCTGCGCGGCCCGGTCCTGCGGGTGACCGGCCTGGACATCCCGTATCCGCCCCCGCTGCTGGAGGACGCCCATCTGCCGGGCGCCGGCCGGGTGCTCGACGCCCTTCGTCGTCTGTTGCCCGCCGACGCCGGACGACGGCCGGCCGGCAACCGCCCCGAGCGCGCCGTCGCCGACGGGCCGGGGCGTACGTTCCGGCTCCCGGACCTGGGTGAGGGGCTGGCCGAGGCCGAGGTGCTGGAGTGGCGGGTCGCCGTGGGCGACCCGGTCGCGCACGACCAGGCCGTGGTGGAGGTCGAGACGGCCAAGTCCGTGGTGGCGCTGCCGAGTCCGTACGCCGGGACGGTGACCGCCGTGCACTGCCGGCCCGGTGAGGTCGTCGGGGTGGGGGCGCCCCTGTTCACCGTGGAGGAACCGGCCGAGGCAGCCGGCTCGGGCGCCGTCCTGACCGGCTACGGGACGTCGGAGCGGCCGGGACGGACCCCGCCGGCGGGGCCGGCCCCCGCCGCGTCCGCCACCCGGATCCCCTGGGGACCGGCGGCCGGGAAGTTCGTTCGCGGGCACCGGGACACACCGGCCGTGACCATCTGGGCGGACACCGACGCCGACCGCCTGCTCGCCGCCCGCGGCGTCCACGGAACGGGTCTGATGCCGCTGCTGGCCCGGGCGTGCCTGGACGCGCTCGCCGCCTTCCCCGACCTCAACGCCCGGGTCGACGCCGACCGCCAGGAGATCGTCCGACAGCCCGAGGTCCATCTCGGCTTCGCCGCGCAGACCGACCACGGTCTGGTCGTCCCCGTGGTCCGGGACGCCGGCCGGCTTGCGCTCGACGAACTGGCCGGCGAACTGGCGCGGCTCACCCGGCTCGCCCGCAACGGCACGCTCCCCGCCGCGCACCGCACCGGAGGCACGTTCACCCTGAACAACTACGGCGGCTTCGACGTCGACGGGGCGACACCGATCCTGAACCACCCGCAGGCGGCGATGATCGGGGTGGGCCGCATCACCGACCGCCCGTGGGCGCGGGACGGCCGCGTCGAGGTCCGCAAGGTCGTCCACGTGTCGCTGACCTTCGACCACCGCGTCTGCGACGGCGGGACGGCGGCGGGCTTCCTCCGTCACGTCGTCGACGGGATCTCCGGATGCCGGTGACGCTCGCTGCTCACGGTGCCGTTCGGCCCCAGATCCTCCGGTACCCCTCCCGGTAGCCCGAGGGGTCCCAGGAGGTGGCACCGTGGCTGTTGGCGGCCGTGGCGATGTGCACGGGGGCCACGTAGCCGCTGGCGGGACGGCCGGAGAAGGCGCGGTTGAACTCGTCGACGATCTGCCAGCCCTGCAGCGACAGCGGCTCGGGCACGGTGGCCGCCTGGAACTGCCCGCTGTTGACGCGCTGGAAGGCGGAGGGGTCGCCGTCCCCGGCGCCGATGTTGAAGGGCGGTCCGGAACCGGGCACGCCGGCCGCGCGGAAGGCCGGGGCCGCGTCGGCGAAGTAGAGGTCGTTGATGGCGACGGAGTAGGTCCACCGGTCCTGGAAGCGGGACAGGAGCGAGGAGATCTCCCGGGGCGTACGGCTGCTCGCGTCCGGGATCGGGATGTTCTCGTAGGCCAGCAGCCGCACGCCCGGACAGGTGGCGAGTTCCTTCCTGATCAGCTCGGCCTTGTTCCTGGCGAACGGGATCGAGTCGTCGGTGAAGAGCACGACCCCGGCGCGGCCGGCGGAGCGCGCGACGACCCAGCGCGCGGCGGCCCGGGCCACGTCCGTGACCTCGGTGGTGACGTTGGTGAACAGCCTGGGGCTGCGGCTGGGGCCGGGAGCGTCGACGGCGTGCCAGCCGACGAGCGCGATGCCCGCCGCGTCGGCCCGCGCGACCTGTTGTGAGGTGGAGCCGGGGTCGAAGCCCCCGATGACGATGCCCGAGGGCTTGAGGGTCACCGCCTCGCTCATGGCCGCCTGGATGCCGGCCGGAGTGCCCGCGCCGTCGATCACCCGGACGTTCCAGCCGACGACCCGCGCGGCCTCCCGGACCCCGTCGGCGGCGCCCGCGACTCCGGGGTTGGTCATGGTCTGGGCGACGTAGACGAGGGTCTTCCCGGACACTGCCCTGGGGCCGCCGGCCGGCCCTTTCCAGGGGACGTCGGCCCGCTCCGCCCGGCCGACGGCGGCCTGGGCCCGGGCGTGCACCGCGGGGCAGCCGTTCGGCCCCGAGGAGGGCTCCCCGGCCGGCCCGTTCGACGACCCGCTCCCGCAACCGGCCGCCAGGACGGCCGCCGAGACCAGGAGGGCGCGGCTGCGGGTGCGGGCGGGAGTGCGGTGCACGAAAGCTCCTCGCGGAGGGATGAGCGGGAGGACGGCGGCCGGCGCCGAACGGCGACGCCCGCGCCGACACTTCATGGAAGGCCGCCCGCCGTGCCGTCGCCGTGCGGTGGGGTGGGCGCGTCGCGGGCCGCGAGGGGGGCGGCGCGCAGCCGGCGGCGGGCCGAGTAGCCGGCCAGGCCCACGGCGATGAGCAGCGTGCCGCCGTAGAAGAGCGGGACCGTCCAGAAGTCGGCGCCCAGCTGGCCGATGCCGGTGAGACCGACGGCGAGGACGGCGACGGCGACCACGGTGCCGAGGGCGTTGGGCCGGCCGGGCTTGATAGCCGTGGCGCCGAGGAGGGCGCCGACGAAGGCGGGCAGCAGGTAGTCGAGGCCGACACTCGGGTTGCCGATCTGCTGCTGGGCCGCGAGCAGCACCCCGGCGAAGCCGACGATCAGCCCCGAGGCGGCGAAGGCGTACACGGTGCAGCGGCGGGCCGGGATGCCGAGGAGGTCGGCGGCGCGCGGGTTGGAGCCGACGACGTACAGGTACCGGCCGAGCGGCAGCCGCTCCAGCACCAGCCACAGGACGCCGGCGAGGGCGAGCACGTAGAAGGCGGGGACCGGAAGGCCGAGGACGGTGGAGTCGTAGAGGCCGGTGAAGGCCTTCGGGAGGCCCTGCGGGCCGGGGACGATCCGGCCGCCGCCGGTGACCCAGCCGGTCACGGCGTACAGCATGCTGCCGGTGCCCAGGGTGGCGATGAAGGAGTCGATGTGGCCGAGTTCGACGACGACCCCGTTGAGGACCCCGACGACGAGCCCCGCGGCGATCACGGTGAGGCAGGCGAGCGGCCAGGGCCAGCCGTCGTTGACCACCAGTTGCATGACCATGACGTGGGCCAGGCCGAGGCCGTAGCCGAGGGAGAGGTCGAACGCTCCGGTCACGATGGGGACGGTGGCGGCGAGCGCGAGGACGGCGGGGATCGACTGGTTGGACAGGATCGCGTCGACGGTGTCCAGCGTGGGGAAGGTGCGCGGCAGGGCGAGGGAGAAGACCAGGAACAGCAGGGCGGTGAGGCCGAGGAGACCGTAGGCGCCGACGAGGTGTCCGGCCGGGCCGCGCGGGCGCCACGGACCGCTCGGACCTCTCGGGCGTCGGGGCGGGGCGGTCACGGGTGGGTCGCGGTTCCGGACGGGGGCAGGGCCGAAGCCGCCCGGGTGAGCCCGGTGACCGTGAGGGCGGGGCCGCCCAGCTCGGCCGTCACGGTCCCCCGGACGAAGACCAGGGCCCGTCGGCACACGCCGACGACCTCCTCGAAGTCGGTGGAGACGAGCAGGACCGCGAGACCCCCGGCCAGCGCCTCGTCGAGCAGCCGGTGGATCGCGGCCTTGGCCCCGACGTCGACGCTGGCGGTCGGGTCCTCGAGGATCAGCAGGCGCAGACGGGCGCGCAGCCACCTGCCGAGCATGACCTTCTGCTGGTTCCCGCCGGACAGGGTGACGATGACGGCCTCGCTGTCGCGCGGCCGCACCGAGAACCGCTCCAGCAGACCGGTCGCCTCGGCACGCTCGCGGCGGGGGCCGATCCAGCGCGGCGCCGGCCGGCCGCCCGCCCGGGGGTTGGCCAGGAGGTTCTCCCGTACGGTCCGTTCCGCGAGGCAGCCCTCGCGCTGCCGGTCGCCGGGCACCAGGGCGACACCGGCCCGGACCGCGTCGGCGACCGTGCGGGGACGGTAGGGGCGGCCGTCGAGCAGGGTCCTGCCGCCGAGCAGGGGGTGGGAGCCGGCGAGGGCCCGGCCGAGGTCCATGTGCCCGGCGCCCGAGAGGCCGACCAGGCCCAGCACCTCCCCCGCCGCCAGTTCCAGGCTGACGGGGCCGGCGGCGGCGGTCCGTACGTCCTCCAGGGCCAGGACGGCCGGTCCTGCGGCCGGGGCGGCCGGGAGGGGGGCGGGAGCCGGTTCCTCGCCGACGATGTCGCGCACCAGCCGGACGGGGCTGTGGCCCGCCAGCGCACCGTGGCTCACCAGGCGGCCGTCGCGCAGTACCGCGAAGGCGTCGGCGACCTGGTACACCTCGTCCAGCCGGTGGGTCACGTAGAGGATGGCGTGGCCCCGGTCGCGCAGGTCGCGCAGCACCCGGAACAGCCGGGCGCAGTCGGTGGCCGGGAGGCGGGCGGTCGGCTCGTCGAGGACGATGAGCATCGCGCGGGCCGCGAGGGCTCTGGCGATCGCGACCAGGGAGCGCTCGGCCGGGGCCAGTCGGGCGATCGGCGCGTCGGGGTCGAGATGTCCGGCGACCGTTCGCAGGGCCTCGGTGCCGTGCTCCCGGGTCCGCCGCCAGGAGACCAGTCCGGCCCGGCGTGGATATCCGGTGCTCAGGGCGATGTTCTCGGCGACGGTCATCCATTCCACGAGGCCGAGGTCCTGGTGGATGAAGGACATGGCGCGGGAGGCGGCATGGGTCCCGAGGGGGTGTCCGTCCACGGTGATCCGCCCGCTGTCCGGCTGGTGGACTCCGGCGAGCACCTTGATGAGCGTGGACTTTCCGGCGCCGTTGGGCCCGAGGAGGGCGAGGACGCTGCCGGGATGCACGTCGAGGTCGACCCCGGCCAGCGCGAGGGTCCCACCGAACCGCTTGGTGAGCCCGCGGACGCGGACCAGGGGTTCCGCCCCGAAGGGCGCACACGACGCTCCCGACACGTGGGGATAGTAGCTCAACAAATCACAATATTTCGGGCACCATGCCTCAGCCGGCGTCCAGTCCGCATTCCGCCCAGATGACCTTGCCCTGCGGGAGGTAGCGGGTGCCCCAGCTCTCCGACAGCTGCGCGACCAGGAACAGGCCGCGCCCGCCCTCGTCGGTGGCGGACGCCCGGCGCAGATGGGGGGCGGTGTTGCTGGTGTCGGAGACCTCGCAGATCAGGGTGCGGTCGTGCAGCAGCCGTACCCGGATGGGGCCGGCGCCGTGACGGATGGCGTTGGTGATCAGCTCGCTCAGGATCAGTTCCGCGGCGAACGCGGTCTCGTCGAGTCCCCAGTCGGTCAGTTTCCGCAGGGCCGCCGCGCGGACCTCGCCGACCAGGGCCGGGTCCGCGGTCAGGTCCCAGGTGGCGATCCGGTGGGGGTCGAGCGCCCGGGTGCGGGCCACGAGCAGGGCGATGTCGTCGCAGGGGCGGGCGGGCGCCACGGTGTCCAGGACCGCCTGACAGGTCTCCTCGGGCGTGCGCTGCGCGTGCGCCAGGGCGCCGCGCAGCCGGTCGAGGATGACGTCGACGTCACGGTGGCGGTCCTCGATGAGTCCGTCGGTGTAGAGGACGAGCTGGCTGCCCTCGGGCAGGTGGACCTCGGCGGTGTCGAAGGGCAGACCGCCGAGGCCGAGCGGGGGGCCGGCCGGCAGATCGGGATAGGTCACGGTGCCGTCCGGGGCGACCAGCGCGGGCGGGGGATGGCCGGCCCGGGCCATGACGCACTGCTGGGAGGCGGGGTCGTAGATGGCGTACAGGCAGGTCGCGCCGATGATGCCGGCGCCCCCGCCGTCGGGGTCCTCCCGGTCCAGGCGCCCCACGAGGTTGTCGAGGTGGATGAGGACCTCGTCGGGCGGGAGGTCGAGTTCGGCGTAGCAGCGGGCGGCGGTGCGCAGCCGGCCCATGGTGGCGGCGGAGAGCATGCCGTGGCCGACGACGTCGCCGACGAGGAGGCCGACCCGGCCGCCGGAGAGCGGGATCACGTCGTACCAGTCGCCGCCCACGTCGGCCTCGGCGGGCAGGTAGCGGTGGGCGACCTCGACGGCGTCCTGGTCGGGCAGGCCGTGCGGGAGCAGTCTGCGCTGCAGGGCCAGGACCATGGCGCGTTCGTGCGTGTAGCGCCGGGCGTTGTCGACCGACAGGGCGGCGCGGGTGGCGAGTTCCTGGGCCAGCGCCAGGTCGTCGTCGCCGTAGGGGGCGGGGTCCTCGGCGCGGTAGAAGCTGGCGACGCCCAGGACGACGCCGCGGGCGAGCAGGGGGACCGCGATCAGGGAGTGCACATGGGCGAGCAGGGCCTCGGTGTGCTCGGGGTCGTGGGCGAGCCAGCCCGCGGCGGCCCTCAGGTCCGGTTCCAGCACCGCCTCCCCGCCGGTCAGGCAGCGCAGCTGGGGCGTGGTCGGACCGAAGTCGGCCCGTTTGCCGACCGGGATGAAAGGGAGGTCGTCACGGATGCCGTGGACCACCGTGCGGTGCAGGTCGCCCAGCGGGTCGGTGGACTCCTCGCCGTGCAGTACGGCCTCGGGCAGGTCGACGGTGACGTAGTCGGCCAGTCGCGGGACCGCCGTCTCGGCGAGTTCCTCGGCGGTGCGGCGCACGTCCAGGGTGGTGCCCATCCGGGTGCTGGCCTCGGACAGCAGCTCCAGGCGGCGGCGCGCGGCCAGGGCGTACGTCCCGACCCGCGGCTCGCCCACCATCACCAGCCCCCGGGCCGGGGGCGGTGGTCCGGCGGGAGCCCTCGTCCCGCCGTTGGCGCCGGCGGTGGCGCCCCCGCCGTCCCGGGCGGCCATGGCCGGCGCGGCGACCGAGAGGCGCGCCAGGGAAGGAAGCGCGGACACGGCGGCGGGCTCGACGATACGGCCCGGCAGGGCGTCGAGCCGGTGCGGGACGACGAGGGTGTCCGCCGTCGCGGGGCCGGGGAGGACGGCCTCGATGGCGATGCCCCGCACCCCGGAGGCGCTCGTCATGGGACGGCTCACCAGGGTGACCCGCCGGCCGTCGGGCAGGGTCACGTCGACGGCGGCCCGGTAGGCCCGGGAGATCAGCTCGGTGGCCTTCTCCCGCAGGATCGCCCGGTCGCGGGGGCACAGCTGCGGGGTCAGGTCGTCCAGCGCGACGCCGTGGTGGAGGCCGGTGGCCGTCTCCGCCTCGGCGGCCAGGTACGCGCGCAGCAGGGCGCGCTCCCGCGCGGAACTCTGGGCGAGCAGTCGTCGTTCCATGGCCGCCGCCGCCTTGCGGATCACGCCGACCAGTGCCGGGGACGCGGCGCTGCGCGGGAATCCGAGACACAGGACGCCCTCGATGCGCCCGTTCAGCGGGTCGCGGACGGGAAGCGCGAGGCAGGCGCTCTGCTGGGAGCGCTCCGCGAAGTGTTCGGCGCCGTGGACCCGGATGAGCCGCCGCTCGGCCAGGGCGAGGCCGATGCCGTTGGTGCCGGCGACCTGTTCGGCGAAGACGAATCCGGGGACGGTCTGGATCGCCGGGAGGGTTCTGGCCAGCGAGGCCCGGCCGAAGCGGCGCAGCAGGACCGTACCGTTCGCGTCGGCGAGGGAGATGTTCATCTCGCTGCCGGAGAACCGGGCCTGCAGCCGGTCGAGCACCGGCGTGGCCGCGCGGACGATCCGGCCGCCCAGGTCGAAGTCGTCCCGGAAGGGCAGGTCGGACTGGTCCGGCGAGAGGCCCAGGGACCGGCAGCGCTGCCAGGAGTTCAGGATGGACGTGCGCACACCTGCGTCGACCCGCTCACCCTGCAGGAACCGCTCACGGAAACGGACGGGCCCCGTGCCGCCTGTCGCACGTCCCGTCGGCGTCGGTTCCCCGCCGGACCGCACCACGCTTCGCCTCGCTCACGCCCGTCAATCCACTTCCGGAAAAATCTGACATTGACGAGGATACGGTCATTGCGGGCACGAGTCACGATGAGCGGGCGGCCCCGGGGCCGTCGCCTCGTCAGAGCACCGCGACCGGGCTCACGGGCGAACCCGTCCCGCCGGGGACGTTGAGCGGGGCGACGACGAGCAGGAACTCATGGCGTCCCGCTTCGGCGGTCGCGCCCGACAGCTCCTCCAGGTCGAGGTTGTCCAGCAGGGGCACCCCCATCGCGGCCACGGCCAGGGCGTGCACCGGCGAGTGCACGCCGTCCACGGGCGAGGGCCGTACGTCGCTGTCGCCGTCCCCGCCGAGCAGCGCGATGCCCCGTTCGGCCAGCAGCGGTACGGCGTCCACGTGGAGGCCCGCGCCGGCCGCGCCGGAGTCCCAGGCACCCAGCTCACGGCGGCGGCGCACCTGTCCGGAACGCACCAGTACCGCGTCGCCCTCGGCGATCGTGACACCGAGCGCCCGCTCGGCCGCGAGGAGGTCACCGGCGTGCACCGCCTGTCCCGGCTCCAGCCAGGGGATCTCGAACACGGCGGGGAGGTCGAGGAGCACACCCCGGGTGACGAGCGGCCCGAGCGCCGACACCGCGCCGAAGCGGGCACCCGCGGCATCCACCGCCTCGCGGGCCGCCCGGCCGTCGTAGAGCCGCCCCCGGTAGGCGATGTGGCTCAGCGCGTCCAGGTGGGTGACCGCCTTGCCGTGGTAGTCGACGGCGATGAAGTCCTTGTGGGTGGAGGGCTCGGGGGCCTCCACGTCCCCGAGGTCGGTCATGTGGTGCAGGGCGGGCCTGTGGTTGTCCGGGCCGGGCCGGGTGTTCCAGGGCAGCGCCATCGGCACGACCCTGCCGGACCGCACCGCGCTCGTGGCCCCCCTGACGTGGTCCGCGGTCACCCGGTTCCAGGCGCCGCGGTCGGCCGGGGCCCAGCGCCCCCAGGTGCGCACCGCCGCGAAGAGCGCGTCGAACTCCTGACGGGAGACGGCGGGCCCGTTGTCGGCACCGGCCGGGCCGGGAGTGGTGGTTTCGGCGCGGTTCGAGGTCATCTCGGCTCACCGTTTCCAGCTCGGGCCGGCCTGCCCGGTCCGCACGACGTCGCGACGGGTCGGGCGAGCACGGGCCGGGGCGGACGGTCGTACGCCCTCATCGGCAGTCGAGCAGGCCCGCGTTGCGCTTGGCGTCGAGTATCCGTCGCACGGCGGCGTCGACCTTGGCCCGGAACGAGGCGTCCTGCCGCATCCGGGTCTGCAGGGCCTGTGCCATCGCGGGTACGGTGCTCGGCCGCACCGTGAGGATCATGTCTCCGCCGGCCGCGACGAAGTTCACGGCCCGCTGCCCGGGGCTGAAGGACCGTACCGCGACCGCGTTGCCGAGGTCGTCCGAGATGACCACTCCCCTGAAGCCGAACCGGCCGCGCAGCAGCTGATCGACGACCGTCGGCGAGAAGGCCGCCAGATGCCTGGGGTCGATCTTCGTGTAGGTCGCCGAGGAGATCATCACGAAAGGCGAGCCGGCTTGGATCCCGGCCCGGAACGGCGTGAGGGCGGCGCTGCCGGCGGTCGTCACCGAGTCCACCACGCCGGCGGTGGTGTCGGTGTTGCCGATCACCTGGCCCAGCCCGGGGAAGTGCTTGAGCGTGGTCATCACTCCCGACTGCGCGAAGCCGGCGGCGAAGGCGGCGGTGTGGGAGGTGACGACGTCCGGGGTATGACCGTACTCACGCTGGAACGAGCCGATGGGGATGTTCCGGGTGCCCAGCGCGGCCGGGACCACATCGGCGACCGGTGCCAGGTTCAGGTCGACTCCGGCGGACTTGAGCTGCTGGGCCCATGCGGCGGCCTCGGTGCGCAGGGTCGCGGTCGGCAGGCCGCCCTGGGACAGGCCGGTGGGCATGGCCGAGAAACCGGGTCCCCGGAGCACCTGTACCCGGCCGCCCTCCTGGTCGGTGGCGACCAGGAGGCCGATCTGCCGGCCGGCGACCCGGTCCGCCTGGCCCCGGAAACCGTCGACGAGCCTTCTGGTCGCCGCCGTACCGGCGGTGCTGCGGCCGGTCAGCATGACGGACCCGACATGGTTGTCGCGCAGCGTGCGCAGCTGGGCCTGGTCGGGCTGGGCCGCGGAGACGCCCCCCATGAGGAGCTGCCCGGCGCGTTGGGCGGTGGTCATGCCGGACAGGTACCGGTCGGTGCAGGTGGCCGCCGGGCCGGCGGCGGTGGACCGGGGGGAGTCGGCCATCGCCCCGGGCGCGACCGACGCACCGCATGCGGTGACGGCGAGCGCCAGAGTGACCAGTGGGACCCCGGTGCGCAGTACTGGGCGGCGGCTCCTGGGCTGCTGCCGGACGCGTATGGTCATGCTTCTTCTCCCGGCCTGGACGAGGCGGGGCTGCCGCGTGCTGTGCTCCCGCTTTCCCCACGGCGAGCCCGGCTTGCTGCGTCCATCACACCGTACGTTATTGAGCATTTGTTCGCTCCCCGGCGGACGGGGGGAATGCGCGGCGGACCGGTGCGGTGACGCGGCGGCGCACGCCGCCCGGCGCGAGCCCCTGCCTCGGGCCGGCGCCCGCGCCCGTGCACGTGTGGGCCTGTGCCTCGGCCCTGGGGCGCCCGTCGCCGGCCTGGGGCGGCAGGACGACCGTGGACCCGGCCTCCACCCTCCTGACCGGGCACCGCCCCGGCTCCGGGGGAGCGTGATCACCGCCACGGACCAACCCGCCGCCGGGCGCCTCGACATGACGGGTGCGCTCCAGCCGCCGGGGCACGGCCCGGCGTGCGGAGCAGTACCGCCGCGGCGGTACCGTATGCGGCAGTCGATCGCTCGTTCTACGATCACTGAACACAAGGGGGTTCCATGAAACACCGCCGCCCGCGCCCACATCGCAGAGCGATCGCCAGAGCGGTCGGTACGGCGGGTGCGCTGGCCTTCGCCCTGGGTGCGGGGATGACGCCGGCGCTGGCCGCCGGGAAGACGTCCAACGAGCCCGTGGCCACCGGATTCTCGCCCGACCAGCCCGACCAGCCCGACCCGAAGACGCCCTGGGCACCCGAGAACGACGAGGCGCCGCTGCACCACAAGGCCGTACACCCCGAGGGGCTCACGTCGTCCGGCCGCACCGCGGGCTCGGCCCTCCAGCTCAACATGCCCGCGCCCACCGGGCCGTACAGCGTGGGCATGGTCGGCCTGCACCTGGTCGACACGTCCCGTACGGATCCGTACGTTCCGGGCAGCAAGTCCCGCGAGTTGATGGTCTCGCTGTGGTACCCGGCCACCAACACGGCCGGGCACTACCAGGCGCCGTGGATGCCGTCGGTCTCCGGCGCCCACTTCCTCGCCACGCGCGGACTGTCGCCGCAGCAGGTGACCCTGCCGACGACCGCGGGCCATGTCCTCGCCCCGGTGAACGCCTCGCTCGGCAAGCTGCCCGTCCTGCTGTACTCGACCGGGCTGCACTCGGACCGGGCGATGGGCACCGCGCTCGCCCAGGACCTCGCCAGCCGCGGCTACCTCGTCGTCACCGTCGACCACACCCACGACGCCAACGAGGTGCAGTTCCCCGGCAACCGGGTCGAGGTCAACACGATGCCGGCGGGCGCCCACTCCTCCGACACGCTCAACGTGCGCGCGGCCGACATCCGGTTCGTCATCAACCGGCTCGGCACGATCAGCCAGGGCGGCAACCCGGACGCCGGTCACGCCACGCTCCCCACGGGGCTGTCGAAGGCGGTCGACATGTCCCGTATCGGGATGTTCGGCTGGTCGCTGGGCGGCGCGGCGGTCGACACCGCCATGCAGCTCGACCACCGGATCGCCGCCGGCGCCGACCTGGACGGCCAGTTCTTCGGGACGGCGCCGAGCAAGGACCTGGACCGCCCCTTCATGCTGTTCAGCTCCGGCACCCACAACCGCAACAACGACGGGTCGTGGCGCACGCTGTGGTCGCACCTGAAGGGATACCGGGTCGACGTCCAGCTCCATGGCGCGGCGCACCTGTCCTTCAGCGACAACGAGTGGATGGTGCCCCAGGAGGCGGGCCTGCTCGGGCTCTCCCAGGCCCAGCTCCAGCAGCAGTTCGGCACGATCGACCCCAACCGGGCGGTCAAGGTCCAGCGTGACTACCTGGCCGCCTTCTTCGACCAGGAGTTGCGCAAGAAGCACAGCACCCTGCTCGACGGACCCGCCAAGAGCTATCCGGAGATCTCCTTCGTCCGCTGACCGGACATCCGGCCGCACACTCACCGGGCATCCCGAAGGGCGGGTCCTGTTCACGGGTCCGCCCTTCGGCGTCCCAGGGGGTGGCGGCACCGCATGCGTCGGCCGTCGCCCAGTACCCCGTCCGCACATACGACACGGGGACGAAAGTGTGATGGTTATGTGATCGCATGCAGTTAAAGTGTTCGTTGCATCGAACATTCAGGCGCTCGACGCCGATTGAGAAAGGATCCCCTCCCCTGCCCTCCGCACCCCGGGCGCCGCGCCGACACCGCATCCGCCGCCGCGCCGACATGCCGATGCTTGGCGGGGTGCGCCCGCCCATAGCCTCGCTCGTCGTCCTCCTGCTGGTGGTCGCCGCCCTGACCGTGATCGGCCTCGAAGGCATCCACGCGACACGGGTACCGCAGGCCGTGCTGGACAGCGAACAGCAGATCGCCGCGGACACCGCGCTGTCGACACGCACCGCGATCGACGTCGAGGCGAGCACCCTGCGCCGTACGGCCAACGCCTACCCGACGACGAACACTTCCACTCCCGCGTCCACGCTCAAGGCGCTGACCTCCGCCAGGAAGGCGGTCCGCGGCAGTGCGCTGCTCGACGCGCGCACCGGCAAGCTGCTGGCGACCGGCGGCAAGCAGGTCCCGCTGGCCGGCGTGCACGTCTCCACGACGGCGTCCGGGCACGTCACGATCCCGCCCCGGCTGGTGACGTCGGGCGGCGCGCGTGAACTCCTGTACTTCGCCGAGGTCACGCTGCCCGCGCAGCAGGTGGACGCCAACCAGGACCAGAACCAGACCCCGAGCCGGACCGACCGGCAGTGGCTGCTGGTGGTCTCCGAGGCCCTGCCCACCCTCACCACGTACGGCGACGGACGCACCGCCCAGGTTCTGGACGCGAGCGGTACGGCCCTCGCCACCACGACCCACGGCACCGCGTCGTCGGCCGCCGACAGCGGTCTGCCCACGGCGGCGGCCCGCGCGGCGAACGGGTCGGGACGCGGCACCGACGCCTCGGGAAGCATGCTGGGGGCGGGCACGGACAGCCGGAGCACGGTGGCCGGCTGGGCCCAGGTCGCCTCGGCGACCGGTCCGGGCGACACCGACGGCCTCGGCCTGGTGGTGCTCACCTCCCGCTCGGTACCCGCCACGACCGGCGCCGCCGACTACTCGCGTTTCGCGCTGGAGGCCGCCGGGGCGCTGGCCGCGGTCGCGCTGCTGCTCGCGCTGGCACTGCACTTCCTGGTGCAGCAGCCCCTGCTGCGGCTGTATCTGTCCGCCGGGCGCCTGGCCCGGAGCGCGACGGAGGACGGGCCGGCCGCGTGGGAGGAGCTGTCCCGGCCGGTTCCGGTGCACGGCTTCGGGGAACTGGCCCGGATCGGGCGGGCCCTGGAGTCGCTGCGCCGGCAACTGCTCGGCGAGATCGGCCCGCAGGAGTTCCCGGCCCGGCGCGGACCGGGCTACCGGGCGCTGGCCGTGGCCGGGGTGCTGGTGGTGGCCTGCTGGTCGGTGCCGATGATCTTCCTGTTGAACCGGGCGGACACCACGACCGCGGTTCCGGCCCCGGTCCTCGCCGCCCAGCAGACGCGCACCGAGATCACGACGAACCGGATCCGGCAGTCCCTCGACCAGTCGTACACCGACCTGAACGACGTGGCCGCCGCCCTGCCGGGCAAGACCAGGGCCGCCCAGACCGAGGTCCTGCGGCGCACCCTCGCCGACCACAAGCACTACCGCTCGCTGTATCTCCTGGACCGCTCCGGCGCCATCGCGCTGAGGGTGGGGGGCACACCGCTGCGCACCCTCGTCCACGTGCCCGACGGCGGCGGGATCACCACCGTCAACACCTCGGGCAAGATCCCGGCGATCGCCGCCTACGCCCAGGTCAAGGCCGCCAGGGGCAAGACCCCGGCGGCCGGGGTGGTGCTGTTCGGCGAGATCGACGTGCACGCGCTCAACTCCATTCTGCCCAGGCCCAAACTGGGCAGCGTCTGGGTGACGGACCGGGACAACAAGGTGCTGGCGTCGAGCGTGGGATACCGCGCCTTCCAGTCGCTGCCCGACGCCGGACTGACCCGTCTCGCCCGCGCCACCCAGGGCGCGGCGGGCACCGCGGGCACCGCGACCTCGGCGGTGCTCCGCACGTCCTCCGGCCCCTCGCTCGACGCGGCCGCACCACTGGCGCAGAGCGGCCCGACGGCCCGCCTCGGCTGGCACGTGGTGACCGCGGAGCCCGCGGCCGCGCTCCAGATCCCCGCGGTGCAGGCCGAGCAGCGCACCATGCTCGCCGGGATCCTGGGCCTCACCCTGGGCGCGGCCTGCCTGGGCTGGCTGCACGTCGTGGTGATCCGTCCGCTGCGCGCGGTCGCCGTGCTCGTCGAACGGCTCGCCGGCGGCGACCGCCGCACCGTGCTGCACCCGGTCAACCACGACGAGATCGGCTCGATCACCCGCAGCCTGGAGCTGACGCGCCAAGCCCTCGCGGAGCGCGACCGGGCGGCCAGATCCGGCCACGCCGCCGGGCCCTCGCGGCCCCTGCGTGAGAACACCCTCCAGCGGTAGAAGGACGGAACAGGCGTGCTCTTCCTCTATGTCATAGTCCTCCTGTGCTGCGCCGCACTCTGGATCGCCGGAATCCTGGAGCAGCGGCGGCACTTCGACTCGCTGGAGCAGATACCGACGCGGGTGCTGGTCAACGGCATCCGCGGCAAGAGTTCGATCACCCGGCTGTGCGCGGGCGCGCTGCGCGGCGGCGGCCTGGTCACGGTGGCCAAGACCACCGGCACGGCGGCCCGGTTCATCCATCCGGATGCCACCGAGGAGCCGGTGTACCGCAAGTTCGGGATCTCCAACATCGTCGAGCAGATCGGCATCGTGCGCCGGGCGGCGACCTACCGGCCGGACGCGCTGGTGATCGAGTGCATGGCGGTGATGCCCGCGCTGCAGGAGATCAACCAGGAGAAGCTGATCCGTTCCACGATCGGCGTGCTGTGCAACGTCCGCGAGGACCATCTGGAGGAGATGGGGCCGACGCTGGACGACGTCGCCCGCTCGCTCTCCCGCTCGATGCCGGTGGACGGGGTGTGCGTGACGGCGGAGCAGGACCGCTTCCACATCCTCCAGGAGGAGGCGGACGCCCGTAACTGCAGGCTGGTCTACGCCGACCCGGAGACGGTCAGCGACGAGGAGCTGCGCGGCTTCAGCTGGTTCACCTTCAAGGAGAACGTGGCGATCGCGCTCACCGTCGCCGAACTGCTCGGCGTGGACCGGCAGACGGCGCTGCAGGGCATGTGGGAGGCACCGCCCGACCCGGGCGTGCTGTCGGTGGAGCGCTATGTCGCCCCCGAGGGCAAGCGGCTGCGGTTCGCCAACGTCTTCGCGGCCAACGATCCCGAGTCGACGCTGATGAACGTCAAGCAGCTGGAGGACCTGGGCGCGATCAGGCAGCCCCTCAACGTCGTCATCAACTGCCGCCCGGACCGCGTGGAACGCAACGGTCAGATGGGCGCGATCGTCCCCGACCTCGGCGCCGAGGCGGTGTTCCTGATCGGCCACCCGACCAAGAGCGCCCGCGATGCCGTTCCGGCCGGTTTCACCGGGCGGGTGGTGGATCTCGGCGGCGACCGCCGGGACCCCGAGGAGCTGACCGCCGCGATCCTCGCCGAACTCGGCCCGGTCTCCTCACTGGTGGCGATCGGCAACATCCACGGCCGGGGCGAGCTGTTCCTGGAATGCCTCGCCGAGCTGCCGCTGGACGACTCCGAGGACCCGTTCGACGCCGTACCCGACGGCGACGGTCTGGACCAGGAGACCATGCAGATCGCGCTGGCCCGGCCGCGGATCGCCACGGCCCGGCCGCCCGAGCCCGAGCCGTTCAGCTGGGTGGCCCCGCTGGACGCGCCGACGTACGCCTTCCGCATCCCGGAGCCGCGTGACCTCGCCCGCCGGGCCGCCGAACGCCAGGGCCGCGCCGACGGCGAGCGCGCCGAAGACGACCCGCACCACTCCTACGCTCCGTCCCAGTCCCCGAGGAACCCGTGATCCCCGCCAACCTCACCGCACAGACCGCCGCGCTCGGGATCGCCCTCGGGCTGGTCTTCTCGCTCGTCTGCTATCTGACCACCAACCTCTCCCCCGGAGGGATGATCACCCCGGGGTGGATCGCCCTCACACTCGTCACCGACGTGCAGATGGCCGGCCTGATGGTCGCCGTGGCGGCGGGAACGTACTTCCTGACGAAGCTGGTGCAGCGCACGGTGATCCTCTACGGCAAGCGGCTGTTCGCCGCCGTGGTGCTGTGCGCGGTGCTGATGCAGACCACCGTGATGCTCGCCCTCAGCCATGAGTTTCCGCTGCTGTACACGTCACAGACCCTTGGTTTCATCGTCCCCGGCCTGGTCTCGTACCAGATGGTCCGCCAGCCGATGGCGGCCACCCTCATCTCGACCACGGCGGTGACGCTGGCCACCTATGTGGTGCTGGTCTGCGGGCTGTTGATCGGCGTCCTGCCCACCGGCTGACCCGCCCACCCCCTCTCACCCCACACCTCCAGGAGGATCGGCCATGCACTCCCAACCCGCCGGCGGACGCAACCGCCCGACTCGCCGCGCCGTGCTCGGGACGATCGCGGGCGTGGCGGCCGCCGGGGTGGCGGGCGGGTACGCCTGGGAGCACTCCGGGCGCGGCGGCGACGACCGCGGGGGTGCGGCCGCCGCCGGTACGGGCAGCGGTCCGAGCGCTCCGCCCACCGGGGGCCACAGCTTCGAGCGTTTGTCCGCCCCCGACCGCACCGTGGTCCGTTCCGCCGACGGCGGCACGCTCGCCACGTTCACCGACGGAGCCCGCACGGCCGTACTCACCGGAGCCAGTCGCACCTTCAGCGAGCCGCGCACCACCGAGGCCAGCGTGACCACGGACGCCTGGGTGCGGGTGCTGCCCCACACCTGGCAGCGGGGCATGGAGAAGTCCGCCTGGTTCAAGGGCTGGTTCCGCAAGGCGCTCGGCGACACCAGCCCGGACGTCTTCGCGGTGGCGTTCGAGTACAGCAGCGTCGGGGCGGCCGACAAGCACAACGCGGCCGGCGTGCGCTACGCGGGCACCGCGCACTTCGGCCCGCGCAACTCCAAGGTCAACAACCCGCTGGACTTCGCCTACCACGACGAACAGTCCGACTTCTACGACTATCTGGGCGTGCCCTGGACCTTCCCCGACGGCACCCGCGTGCAGCCGGAGAAGGACCGCTACGGCGACGTCGACTGCTCCGGCTTCCAGCGCCTGGTGTGGGGCTACCGCATGGGCCTGCCCCTGCACAACACCAACACCCGGGGCACCGGCCTGCCGCGCCGCGCCTTCGCCATCGCCGCCTACGGTCCCGGCCGTCTGGTGATCCCCGACACCGGCGAGCAGCCCACCGATCTTGGCGCGCTGCAACCCGGCGACCTCGTCTTCTTCGCGATCATCAAGGAGCGGCCGGGGTTCATCGACCACTGCGGGATGTACATAGGGCTCGACGACCAGGGCAGGCACCGCTTCTACTCCAGCCGCTCCGCCGCCAACGGCCCCACGCTGGGCGACCTTTCGGGCCGCTCGCTGCTGGACGGCACCGACTTCTACGCCCGCGGCTTCCGGGCGGCCCGCCGCCTGTGATGCCGGCGCCCGTGCCCAGCCGCCCGACCTGAACTGCAGATCCGAGGACCCTTGCCATGACCGCCATCCCCGCCGTCCAGCCCACCGGCGCGCGCCGAGGCCGCCGGGCGGCCGACCGCCCCTCCGGCCGCCCGGAAGACGCCCCGCGCTGGGAACGCCCGGCGCTCGCCGCGGTGCTGGTCGTCGCCACGGTGATCTACTCCTGGGGCATCGGGCAGGCCGCGATCCACCCCTTCTACGGTGCGGCGATACGGTCGATGGCCGGCAGCTGGAGCGCCTTCTTCTTCGGCGGGCTCGACACCGCCGGTTCGATCACCATCGACAAGCTGCCCGGCGCCTTCTGGCCGGACGCCGTCTCCGTCTGGCTCTTCGGCCCGCACACCTGGGCGGCCGCGCTTCCGCAGGTCGTCGAGGGCGTGCTGACCGTATGGCTGTTGCACCGGATCGTACGGGTGTGGGCCGGTCCGTTCGCCGCGCTGATCGCCGCGGTGACGCTCACCCTGACCCCGGTCACCGTGGTCCTGACCCGGGCCACCATCCCGGACACCGCGCTCACCCTGCTCCTGGTGGCGGCGGCCGGAGCGCTGCAGAAGGCGGTGCGGACCGAGCGGCTGCTGCCCCTGATCACCTGCGGGATCTGGGTCGGGCTCGCCTTCCAGACGAAGATGCTGCAGGCGTGGCTGGTGCTGCCCGTCTTCGCCTGCGTGTACCAACTCGTCGCGCCGGGCACGCCGTTGAAGCGGGCGCTGCGCGTCCTGCTGGCCGGCGCGGTCGCGCTGGCGGTCTCCTGCTCGTGGGTGCTGATCGCCTGGGCGACACCGGCCGGCGACCGCCCGTACCTCGACGGCACCTCCGACAACAATCCGTTCGCCCTGGTCTTCGGCTACAACGGCCTGAGCCGCTTCAGCAGCGACGCCACCGCGTTCGGCGCCGTCGCGGGCACCGCGGCCAGCCGCACCACCGGCAACACCGGCTGGAACATGCTGGTCAACCACACGATCGGCCCGCAGATCGCCTGGTTCCTGCCGCTCGCCGTGCTCGCCACGGTCCTGGGTGTCCTCTGGCGTACCGGACGGCCGCGAACCGACCCGATGCGCGCCGGATTCCTGATGTGGGGCGGCTGGCTGGCCGTGCACGCCCTGGTGTTCAGCGTCTCCAACGGCAACCACGCCTACTACACGGCCGTCATCGCCCCGGCGCTCGCCGCGCTGACCGGCGGCGGCCTCGCGCTCTTCCACTGGGAGTACGAGGCGCACCACGAGCCGGGGCGCGAAGCGGAGCACGGGGCGGGCGGCCGGCGGCACATGGCACTGCCCGCGGCGATCACGCTCACGGTGGCGTGGGCGCTGGTGCTGGACTGGCCCACGCGATTCGTCTCCTGGCTGCTGCCGGTCGCCGTCATGCTCACCATGTGCGGCGTGGCGGGCCTGTGGAGCCGCGGGCCGCGTACCTCCGCGCGCATGGTCCACGGCGCCCTCGCCGCCGGGATCGCGGCCACCCTGGTGGTGCCGGCCGGGTGGGCTCTGGCCAGCCTCAACCCGCTCTACGCGGGCGCCGCCACCTCCCCGACGGCCGGTCCGGTCGGCAACGCCTACCGCGCCAACGCCCATCTGCGCCACGTCCCGCGGCGGGTGGGTCTCGACCGGCCCAGCGCCCGCGACACCGCCCTGCTCGACTACCTCACCACGCACCGCCACGGCGAGAAGTACCTGCTGGCCACGCAGGCCGCCTACACCGCCGAGCCCCTGCTGCGCGCCAAGTCCGAGCCCGTCCTCGTCATGGGCGGCTTCACCGGCAGCACCCCCTTCCCCACCGCCCAGCAGCTCGGCGGCCTCATCTCCGCCCACCAGCTGCGCTACGCCCTGCTCACCACCCAGCGCCCCACCACCGCCGCCACCACCTGGGTGAAGTCCCACTGCGCCCGCATCCGGCCCGCCGCCTACGGCCGTCGCACCGACGGCAGCTTCACCCTCTACGACTGCAACCCGAACGGGTAGGGCGGCGCCCCGGACCCAACACACCATCAGGCTGCATCAGGCGTTGCCATGTGTGCTGTGTCACGCATACCCACAGCCGCCTAAGTTGTCTGCATCACAGCGGAAATGTCCATTTAGCGTCCATGCTCGAAGCGGATACCGACTCTCGAAGTGGAGCCCCTCGGCAACCCCTTGGGCATGAAGTCGCAAAGTGACCCATGACACACCACTCGGGACATTTCTACTTTTTCCCCTGGAAAGGTGCATCCTGATGGCCGCTTACCTCTGTCCTCCTGCCGTGATACACGGCGAGCACCGCGTTCGGACCAGCCAGATCGTGGCGGAGGTGCGCGACCGGCATCCGCACGCCGCGTGGGCGCCCCGGATCGACGGCATCGCGGCCAGTACCGGCATCGAGACCCGCGGGTGGATGCTGCCGCTGGAAGCCGCCGTCGCGCCCGGCAGCGGCGGCGGCCTGGGGGCCGTCGGCACCGGGCCGGCCCAAGAGGCGTTGGCGCGGGACGGGTTCAGCCGGCCGGAGGTGGACCGTGTGATCGCCGCACTCGAGGCGATACCCGGGCCGCAGACCGTCCAGGAACGCACCGCACCCGCCTGGGAGGCCGTGCAGGCGTACGGGGAGCGTGCGGCGCGCGGAGCCCTGCAGATCGCCGGGCTGGACGCCGCGGACATCGACTGTCTGATCACCAGTCACTCCACCACTCCGGCACTGCCGGGCCTCGACATCGCCCTGGCCAACAAGCTCCGGCTCCGCGACGACGTGATGCTGCTGCCGGCCACGCAGTGGGCCTGCATCGCCGGTACCCGCTCCCTGGCGCTGGCGGCGGACCTCGTGGCCGCGGACCCCGACCGGGTGGTCCTGGTGGTGATCGCGGAGGCGCTGAGCACGACCTACCAGCCCTCGGACGACACCCTGGAGTCCCTGATCGTCCGGCTGCTGTTCGCGGACACCGCGGTCGCCGCGGTGGTCACGGGCCGCCCGCGGCGCGAGTCGGTGCTGCGGCTGGACGCCTCCTGGCACCACACCCTGCCCGGCACCCAGGACCTGCACCGCTTGGAGACTCGGGCGGACGGCACCCACTTCGTGATGGACCGGCGTGGACCGCGCGCCGTGCAGGAGACGGTCACCGCGATGTGGGAGTGGCTGCGCGTCCGATACCAGGACGACCCCGACTCCTGGCACCCGGACCTGCTGCTCGCGCACCCCGGCGGGACCCGGGTGCTGGAGTACATGGAGCAGACGATGCCCGAGGCGTGGCCGTCCGGGCTGCTGGAGTACAGCCGGGACAGCTACACCAGCGGCAACCGCGGGGGCGCCGCCGTGTTCGACATCCTGCGGCGGGCGCACGACGCCGGGCAGAAGCCGGGAAGTCGGGCCGTCCTGTACGCGGCGGCCCCGGGTCTCACCGCCACCGCGCTGGAAGGGGAGTGGCTGTAACGGTGGCGCCGGGCCACGGGTACGCCTCTCCTGCCCTGGCCGGGCTCCCGCACGCCGGCCGCACTCCCGGCCCGCGGCCGGGTCATCTGCCGACTTCCGCCCAGACCACCTTGCCGGTGTCCGTCCACCGCACGCCCCACCGGGTGGTGAGCCGGTGCACGATCTGCAGGCCGCGCCCCCCGTCGTCGAGCGGGCCGCCCCGGCGCAGCCGCGGCCTGCCGTTGCCGGTGTCGCCCACCTCGCACAGCAGGCCGTGACCGGACCTGATCAGCCGCACCGTGACGGGACCGGCGGCGAAGCGCACCGCGTTCGTGACCAGCTCGCTGACCAGCAGCAGCACATCGTCCCGGGTGTCCTCCCGCAGACGCCACTGCCGCAGCAGCGGGAAGACCCGCGAGCGGGCGCGGGCGGGCGCGTCGTCGCGGGCGGGCAGCCGCCAGGTCGCGGTGTCGCCCTTGCGGTAGCCGATCATCCGCGCGAGCAGCAGGGTCACGTCGTCGCGCTGGCGCACGGGTGCCAGCGCCGACACCACGTGCCGTGCGGCCTGCTGCAGGGAGTCCCAGGGATGCACCGTGGACACGACGTCCGCGAGCTTTCCGATGCCCTCGTCGATCGACAGTGCCGGATCCTCCACCAGACCGTCGGTGTACAGGGCGAGCAGGGAGCCCGGGGGCGCGCCGAACACCTGGACGTCGAACGGCTCGCGCAGCGCGAACTCGGCGCCGAGCCCGGGGTGAGGGCGGACCGCGAGCGGGCCCGCTCGCCCGTCCGGGGAGACGAGGACCGGGGGGAGGTGGCCGGCGCTGGACATCGTCACTCGGTGGCTGACCGGGTCGTAGAGGGCGATGCAGCAGGTCGACCCGAGGGCGCTGTAGCCGGCCGCCAGCCCGGACTCCGCGTCGTCGAGCAGCGTCACGGTCTCGTCCAGGTGCTCCAGTACCTCGTCGGGCGCGAGTCCCGCCGACAGCAGCGCGCGGGCCTCCATGCTCAGCTGGCCCATGGTCGCCGCGGCCCCCAGGCCGTGTCCGACCACGTCACCGACCACGAGCGCGGTACGGCCGTCGGGCAGCGGAAAGCTGTTCACCCAGTCCCCGCCGACGCCCGCGCTGTCGGGCGTGGCGGGCTGGTAGACGCTGGCGATCTCGATGGTGTCGCCGCCGGCCCGGGGCAGCAGCCTGCGCTGCAGTGCCAGCACCTGCGTGTGCTCGCGCTGGTGCTGACGGGCCAGGTCGATGTGGTGGGCGGTCCTGGCGACCAGTTCCTGCAGGTCGAACAGCTCGCTGTCGCGGAAGGGGCAGTCCGCCCGCCGCCAGATCTCCGCCACGCCCAGGACGACGGGCGGGACGCCGTCCAGGACCAGCGGTATGCACGCCACACCCACCGACCGGTCGCCCGGCACCAGGGCACGCATCACTCGCGGACTGCCCAGCACCCGCTCGACCGCCTCGCGGTCGGGTATCACGAGGGCCTGCGGGGCGTCGTCCCGCCGCACCGCCTGGGCCAGCAGGCGGCTCGCGTCGCTGGGAAGGTCGTCGCCCGGTGTCACATAGCCCTCGGGCCACGCCCGGTCCGGCACCAGGGCCGCCCGCCGCAGCCGGATGCGCCCCTGTGACTGACCGAGGACTCCCTCGCCCGTCCACACGGCGAAGTCGAGGTCGACGGCGGCCACGTCCCCCCAGGCCAGCAGGGACTCCGCCAGCGACTGCGCGGTCTCGCCGACGTCCAGCGAGGTGCCGATGGCGGTCTCGGCGGCGTACAGGTGCAGCCTCCTGGCCATGGCGATCACGGAGACGGTCAGGCCCTCCTGCGGCACCGCGGCGGGCAGGATGCTCATCGAGACCACCAGCTCCGACCCGTCGGCGCGCCGCAGGCGCTGGATCCGGGCGACGTGCGCCTCACCGGTCTCCAGGACCTGCCGCAACCGCCGGGTGACCGTCGGTACGTCCCCGGCGGGCAGGAAATCGACGAAGGGACTCCCGGGCGCGGGGTCCAGACCCGCGAACACGGGGGCGTCCAGATTGCAGCGGGTGATCCTCAGGTCGCCGTCCAGGTTGACCACGCCGAGAATCCGGTCCTGACGGCCGGCCGCCGGGTCGTCGGGTACGCGCGGGCGGGCGGGGCGCTCGCCCCGCTCGTCGTCAGGACCGGCGGCCGGTGCCGCTCCGCCGCGCGGTATGTAGCGCCCCAGGGCGCTGCTGACCAGGTCGAACGGCGAAGGGGACGAGGGGGAGGGTGTGGAGTCCATGCGGCTCTCTCAGCAATCCCCGGCACAGCGCCGAGGCCGTACTCGGACCCGTGCGACGGAGCCCCGAGATCCCTACCGCACACCTCATTGAATACCACCGGGGGTCGCTTCGCCCACACCAGCGGGCCGCGCGGCGAACACGGACGGTGAGACGACGCTGCCGTGGAGGTGGAGGCAGGAAGGCACTCACCCCAGGAAGCTCAACCGGACCCGGCGGTCCGTGTTGCTCGTGTTCGTGTCGACCAGGCACACCGACTGCCAGGTACCCAGCTCCAGCTGCCCGCCGACGACCGGGAGCGTGGCGTGCGGGGGCACCAGGGCCGGCAGGACATGGTCACGGCCGTGGCCGGGCTTGCCGTGCCGGTGCTGCCAGCGGTCGTCGGCGGGGAGCAGGGTGTGCAGCGCGGCCAGCAGGTCGTCGTCGCTGCCGGAGCCCGTCTCGATGACGGCGATGCCCGCGGTGGCGTGCGGGACGAAGATGTTCAGCAGGCCGTCGCGGCCGGCCGCCGCCTCGCGCAGGAAGGCCGCGCAGTCGTCGGTGAGGTCGACGACCCGCTCCCGGGAGCCGGTGGCGACGTTCAGCGTTCGGGTGGTGAAGACATCTGACATGACCCCATCCTTACCCATACGCCGGGTTCCATGGCTTTCCGAGGCGACCGACCGACCGCGGGGAAGATCGACGCCCACCCCGATGTTCGTACAAACGTGAACAACACACATGAGGTCGAGGTGGTCGTCGCGGGCGCCGGCCAGGCGGGTCTTTCCAGCGCCTACCACCTGCGGCGCACCGGCTTCGAGCCGGACCGCGACTTCGTGGTCCTCGACCACGCCCCCGCGCCGGGCGGTGCCTGGCAGTTCCGCTGGCCGTCGCTGACGTACGGCAGGGTCCACGGGATGCACGCGCTGCCGGGCATGGAGCTGACCGGCGCCGATCCCGCGCGGCCGTCCGCCGAGGTGGTCGGGGACTACTTCGACCGCTACGAACGCGCCTTCGGCCTGCGGGTACGGCGCCCTGTCGACGTCAGGGCGGTACGCGAGGGCGCGGACGGGCGGCTGCTCGTCGAGACCTCGGACGGGACCTGGTCGACGCGCGCCCTGATCAACGCCACCGGTACCTGGGACCGGCCGTTCTGGCCGCGCTACCCGGGCCAGGAGACCTTCCGCGGGCGGCAGTTGCACACCGCGCGGTACGCGGGCCCCGAGGAGTTCGCCGGGCAGCGGGTCGTGGTGGTGGGCGGCGGGGCGTCGGGCACCCAGCACCTGCTGGAGATCGCCCCGTACGCGGCGGCCACCACCTGGGTCACCCGGCGGCCGCCGGTCTTCCGCGAGGGACCGTTCGACGAGGGGGTGGGCCGGGCGGCGGTCGCGCTCGTGGAGGAACGGGTCCGGCAGGGGCTGCCGCCGAAGAGCGTGGTCACGGTCACGGGCCTGCCGCTCGACGACGCCGTCCGCAAGGGCCTCGCGGACGGGGTCCTGGACCGGCAGCCGATGTTCGAGCGGATCACCCCGGACGGGGTGGAGTGGCCGGGCGGACGGCGGGTGGACGCCGACGTCATCCTGTGGGCGACCGGCTTCCGGGCGGCCCTGGACCACCTCAGGCCGCTGAGGCTGCGCGAGCCGGGCGGCGGCATCCGCATGGAGGGCACCCGCGCGGTCGCCGACCCCCGGATCCACCTGGTCGGCTACGGCCCCTCGGCGAGCACGATCGGCGCCAACCGGGCCGGGCGCGCGGCCGTACGGGACATCAGGCGGCTGCTGGCCGAGGAGCCGGTCGCCGCGTGAGCCGCCGCCCGCTCACCGGGCGGTCTGCGGGGTCCGGGGCGGGAGGGGGGCCGGGCTCGCGCCCTGCGGCCGGCCGGTGCTCATCTGGCGGGCCACGAAGTCGGCCACGTTGCGCTGGTGCTCGGCGTAGTCGGCGGTGAAGCGGGTGTCACCCGGCTTGACCGTGACGAAGTACAGCCAGTTGCCCGGCGTCGGGTTGATCGCGGCGCGCATGGCGTCCTCCCCCGGGTTGTCGATGGGCGTCGGCGGCAGGCCCATGCGCTGGTAGGAGTTGTAGGGGCTGTCCACGCGGGTGTCGTCCGCGGTGGTCCGCGGGGTGCCGCGGCGCAGCGCGTAGTGGATGGTGGAGTCCATCTGCAGGGGCATGCCGTGCTGCAGCCGGTTGAAGACGACCCGGGCCACCTTCCCCATGTCGGCCTTGGAGGAGGCCTCGGCCTGGACGATGCTCGCGATGGTGACGGCCTGGTAGAGGTTCATCGCGTCGCGCTGCGCGCCGGCCGCGATCGGCGCCCCGTTGAACTTCTCGTCGGCGGTGTCGACCATGAACTGCAGCAGCGACTGGGGCGTGGCCTTCGCGTCGACCTGGTACGTGGCCGGGAAGAGGTACCCCTCCGGGTTGCCCCGGGCCTCGTTCGGCAGCTTGAGGGCCGCACTGCCGACGGACTTCCCGGTGGTGCCGGCGGGCAGGGCGAGGACCTTGTCGACGGCGTCGTAGACCTGGCTCGCGCGCCACCCCTCCGGGATCACCAGGGTCGCGGTCCTGCGTTCCCCGCCGTTGTCCGGGCTCAGCAGCGGCACCGCCACGGCGGTGCCGGCCAGGACGGCGCCGGTCACGACGAGGACGAGTCTGCCCCGGCGGGTCAGTCGAATCGTGCGCACCGTGCTCCGTGGCCGAGTGTTCATCTGCATGCGGGCACGGTATCCCGCATATCATCCTAAATCCGGCATATCGTCAGCCTGTCGGCTCCAGCTCCGCGTCCCGTCGCACCAGGGCCGCATACCGTCCGTCGCGCTCCAACAGCTCCTCGTGCGTGCCACGTTCGGCCACCCGCCCGGACTCCAGGACGAGTATCTGGTCGGCGTTGCGGATGGTGGAGAGGCGATGGGCGATGGTGAGCGTCGTCCGGTTGGCCGACAGCGCGTCGATGGCCTCCTGGACGGCCCGTTCGGTGCGGGTGTCCAGCGCGCTGGTCGCCTCGTCGAGGATGAGCACCGGCGGATCACGCAGGATGGTGCGGGCGATGGCCAGGCGCTGCTTCTCACCGCCGGAGAACCGGTGGCCGCGTTCGCCGACCACCGTGTCGTAGCCGTCGGGCAGCGCGGCTATGTGGTCGTGGATCTGGGCCGCCCGGGCCGCCGCGTGCAACTCCTCGTCGGTTGCGTCGGGCTTGGCGAAGCGGAGGTTGTCGGCGACCGAGGCGTGGAAGAGGTACGTCTCCTGGGAGACGACGCCGACCGCGCGGGCCAGCGTGTCGAAGTCGAGGTCGCGCACGTCGACGCCGTCCAGGGTGACGCGGCCCCCGGTGACGTCGTAGAGACGGGGCACCAGATAGCCGAGCGTGGACTTTCCGGCACCGGTCGGCCCGACGACCGCCAGGCTCGCGCCGGCCGGGACGGTGACGTCGATGCCGTCGAGCACCGGGCCGCCCTTGTCGTCGTAGCCGAACTCCACGTTCTCGAAGCGGACGTCGCCCTTGACCTGGTCGAGATGGACGGGGCGTTCCCGCTCGGTGATGTCGACGGGCAGGTCCAGATACTCGAAGATCCGCTGGAAGAGGGCGAGCGAGGTCTGGATCTGGACGCCGGTCGACAGCAGGCTGACGGCCGGGCGGAACAGGCCCTGCTGGAGCGAGACGAAGGCGACGATGGTGCCGAGCGAGGCCCGGGGTCCGCCCAGTTGCACGGCCATCCCCGCGGTCCAGTAGATGACGGCGGGCATCGCGGCCATCACGATCGTGATCACGGCCATGCGCCAGCGCCCGGCCATGTTGGAACGCACTTCGAGGTCGACCAGGGCCTCGGACTCCTCGGCGAAGGACGCGGTGAGGGAGTTGGAGCGGCCCATGGTGCGGCCGAGCAGGATGCCGCTGACGGACAGCGACTCGGTGACCGTGGCCGCCATCGCGGCCATCTGCTTCTGGCGCTGGGTGGTGATCTTCTTGCGCTCGTTGCCGACCCGGCGGCTGATCCACACGAACACCGGCAGCAACAGCAGGGAGACGACGGTCAGCCGCCAGTCGAGGGCGACCATCGCGACGATCGTGGCGACCACGCTGGTGACGTTCGAGACCAGGGAGGTCGCGGTGGAGGTCACCGTGGCCTGCATGCCGCCGATGTCGTTGGCTATCCGGGACTGCACCTCGCCGGTGCGGGTCCGGGTGAAGAAGGCGAGCGACATGCGCTGCAGACGGCCGTAGACGGCGGTGCGCAGGTCGTGCATGACGCGCTGGCCGACGGTGGTCGAGATCAGCGTCTGGAGCACGCCGAAGACGCTGGTCAGGACGGCGCTGAGGATCATGCCGAGGGCGAGCAGGCTGAGCAGGCCGGTGCGGCGCTCGGGAATCGCGACGTCGAGGGTCTCCTTGAGGAGGAACGGCGTGGCGACCGAGACCAGGGAGGCGGCGCCGACCAGCAGGCCGACGACCGCGAGCCGGGCGCGGTAGGGACGGAAGAGCTTCAGGATGCGGCGCACCTGCCGGGGCTGCTCCCCGGCGTCGGCGGGCGGGGTCCAGGAGGGTTGGCGGTCGGGATGCATGGGCTCCTACGGAAGTGAACGGGCGCCGGCACGGAGTGCGCCGACGACGACCGATGGATCGTAGCTCATTGTTACCTATACTCACAATGAATAAGGTCCTGATATTGTTCCCGCATGACCAGCCCAGATTCCGACGGTCTGCTCGCCGAGCAGTTGCTGCGGCTCACCCGCCGGGTGCACCGCATCCAGAAGCGCCATCTCGAACAGCGCGATCTGGGCGTCACCCCGGCCCAGTCCCGCCTGCTGCGCACCCTCGCGCACTACGCCTCTCCCCCGCGCATGGCCGACCTGGCCGAGCGCCTGGAGGTGGTGCCGCGCGCGGTGACGACGCTGGTCGACGGCCTGGAGGCGAGCGGCAAGGTGCGCCGGGTGGCGGATCCGACGAACCGCCGGGTGACCCGGATCGAGCTGACCGACGAGGGTCACGGGACGCTGCGCGCCCTGCGCGGCGCGCGCAGGTCGGCGGCGGAGGAGATCCTCGCGCCGCTGACCGACAAGGAGCGCGCGGTGCTCGGCGTGCTGCTGGACACGCTGATCGACGGGGAAGCCGTCAAGCGCTGCTGAATCGTTTGCGTCGCCCGTGACAGCGCGACGGCTCCCCCTCCGTGTTCCGGAGGGGGAGCCGCGACGGGTCGGGTCCGCTCAGCCGGCCTCGGCAGCGGCCTCCCGGGCGGCCCGGACCGGGACCTCCGGATTCTCGCCCGCGGCCTCCTCCGGCACGGACGCGGTCTCCCCGTCCAGTACCTTCTTCGCCCGTTCGATGTCCAGCGCGCCCTCCCAGCGGGACACCGCGAACACGGCGACGCAGTTGCCGAGCAGGTTGGTGGTGACGCGCATCGAGTCCATGATGCGGTCCACGCCGAGCAACAGGGCGACGGCCCCGGCGGGGATCACGCCGAGGGAACCGGCGGTCGCGGACAGCGCGAGGAACGCCGAACCGGGGACGCCCGCCATGCCCTTGCTGGTCAGCATCAGCACCAGGACGACCGTGATCTGCTGGCCGAGACTCAGGTCCACTCCCACCGCCTGGGCGATGAACAGGGTGCCGATGGACAGGTAGATGGAGGCGCCGTCCAGGTTGAAGGAGTAGCCGGTGGGCAGCACCAGGCCCACGGCGTCGTCCCGGCAGCCCGCCCGGCGCAGCTTCTGCATCATGCGCGGCATCACGGTCTCGCTGGAGGCGGTACCGAGGGCGAGCAGCAGTTCCTCGCGGGTGTAGCGCACGAACTTCCACAGGCTCAGGCCGCTGACCAGCCGCAGTGCGACGGCCAGCAGGACGAGGAACAGCACGGCGACGGCGTAGCACAGGACGATGAGTTTGCCGTAGGTCTTCATGACGCCCAGGCCGTACTGGCCGATCAGATGGACCGTCGCACCGAACACGGCGAGCGGGGCCAGCCGCATCACGAAGCCGACGACCGTGAAGACCACCTCCTGCGCCTGCTCGACGGCCGACAGGATCCCGGGCACCTTGGTGTGGCCGAGGTGCAGCAGGGCGGCGCCCACCAGACAGGCCAGGACGAGGACTTGGAGCAGCGCGTTGTCGGCGAAGGCGCCGACGAAACTGTTGGGCAGCGCGTCGAGGACGAACTCCGTGGCCGAGGGCAGGGAGCCGCCCTGGGTCTGCCGGTCGAGGGCCGAGGCGTTGAGCCCGGCCGGGTCGACACGCATCCCCGAACCGGGTGCGACGAGGTTGGCGGCGACCAGGCCGAGCAGCAGGGCGGCGGTGGAGGCGGCCTCGAACCAGATCAGGGCCTTCAGCCCGATCCGCCCGAAGGCCTTCAGGTCACCGGCCCTGGCGATGCCGACGACCACCACGCAGAACACCAGCGGCGAGATGACCGCCTTGACGAGGCGGACGAAACCGTCGCCGAGCGGCTGGAAGGCCGCGGCCGAGCCGGGCCACAGCCTTCCGACGACGACACCGAGCACGAGAGCGCAGGCGACCTGCGCGAAGAGGGAGGTTCGCAGTATGCGTGCGACGCGTCGCGGCGGGGACGGAACGGTCGGCGGCACGGGCACTCCTAGTGGGACGTGGACACCGCAGAGGCCCCGAAAAGACTTCTGCGATACGGAAAGCTGCTTCCGTACCGATCACTCTGGTGGTCCGGCCGCTCTTCCCGAAGACCACGGTGTTGCGGCCAGGTAAATCCTGCCGCGCGTGACGCGTCGCACCTCGGCGGCCTCAGCAGCGGCTGATGTCCCGCGTGAGCACTCCCTGAACGGCCGTCAGCGAACGGTCGTAGCAGCCGTCCGAGCCGTAGCGGCGGTAGCGCTCGCTCGTGGTGGCGACCGCGTGCCGCTGGTCGCGCGGTACGTCGACGGTGTAGGCGGCGTCGCCGGCGTAGGTGTCGTCGAGCCGGGACCACGTGGCGCGCCGGCCGTCCCAGCGCTCCTCGACCGCCGCCCGGTCGCCCAGGGTCAGTACGGTGCGCAGCCGGTTGTCCGTACCGAGGGTGGTGGCTCCGCTCATCGTGTACGTCCGGTGCGTGTACGTCGTCCGCGCCGTTCCGTGTCCGTCGACGGTGACGCTCTGGTCGTCCGTCCAGGTGGCGTCGAGTCCGTCGGTCGTCTCGCCGTCGGTCCAGCGGTGGACGGAGGTGTTCGCCAGCGTGCGGCTGACGGTGGTGGTCACCCGGCCGTGCGAGGTGTCGACGTACCCGGCGACGGTGAGCCGGTGCCCGGCCCGGGTGTCCACCCGGGCCGGTGAACCCGGCGTGTAGGTCGAGGAGTCGGCCGGAGCGGTCGCACTGTCCACGGTCAGGGCGCCGGTGACGTGCGCGCGATGCGCGTCCTGCCAGACCAGCACGTTCACGGGGGTGCTCCAGCCGGCCTGCCCCGCGGGCACGCCCACCACGGAGACCTGCACCCGGTGCGGGAGTCCGTCGTCGAGCAGCCCGGCGAACGGCGTCAGGTCGTATTCGACCGGCTTGACGTCGAAGGCACGCGGTGCCGGAACGACGTACCAGAGGAAGGGGTTGGACCAGCCGCCCGTCCACACGTGCGGGAACGGCGCGGCGATCCCGGCGAGCCGGCCGTCCACGGTGACCTGCACCTCACGGTACGGGCCGTGGTCGGCCTTGCAGGAGTACGGGGCCGGGTCGGCCACGGTCAGGTACCAGAACTCCTCGCAGCCGCCGCCGGATCCGGTGGCGTACACCTCGGCGACGATGCGTTCGCTGTTGCGCGGGGTGGTGAGGGTCGTCGTGCCGTCGGGCGTGTTCGTGAGGGTGAGCACGCGGTCGGGGGCCGGAGCGGCGGGGCGGCCCGCGTAGAAGGTCAGGGTGGCCCTGACGTCGATGACGCCGGTGTAGGTGTCGTCGACGACGTTGCCGATGAGCATCTCGACGTCCCTCGGGGCGCGGAAGGTGTCGCTGTAGCGGGTGACGTCCTTCTCGACGTGCCACTCGATGCCGTCCGGCGAGGGCTCGGGGGTCGAGGTGCGCAGGATCTCGACCCCGCCGACATGGAGATAGCCGAGCCGGTCGTACTGACGGCCCTTCACCTTGCCGTCGAGACGCAGTACGACCCTGCTCCAGTGGTCGCCGCACCCCTTCGGGGGTGTGAACGTCCCCCGGTAGGGGGTGAAGTCGCGGAACTGGGCCTCGGCCAGGGTGACCCGGCAGGACTTGGTGTGGGGGGTGGCGACGGGCGGGGCCGCGGTCACCGGGTCGTGCCAGTCGGTGCCGAACTCGGCCGGCACGTCGACGGCCCGGGCGGAGGGCGCGCCGACGCCGAAGAGGGTGCTCGCCACCAGCGCCGCCCCGGCGAGCATGGACATGACTATCGGTCTTCTCATGGCCGTGTTCTACGGGGAGTCGGGCGCCCCCGCAATGAGGCCTCGGACGGTTCAGGCCCGCAGTTCGGCCCTGTCCCCCATCACGATCACCGGGTGCAGGCGCGGGTCGAGCGTGCGCAGCAGGAACTCCATGGCCTCCTTGGAGACGCTGACGCAGGCCGAGGTGCCGCTGCCGTGGTCCAGGTGCAGCCAGATGTTCCCGCCCTTGTCCTCGCCCTCGGGGCGGGTGGGGTCGGCCGGCGGGGTGCCCCGGAGACGGTTGTAGTCGATGGCGATGACGTAGTCGAAGTCGTGCCGGTGCGCCTCGTCCCAGGTGTCCGGTGTCGCGTACGACTCCGCGCTGTGGTCGTAGGGCAGTTTGGCGCCGGGGTCGTCGAGTACGCCGCCCGCGTCGGTCAGGGTGAACACACCGACCGGGCTGCGCCCGTCGCCCATGCGGTGGCCGGTGGTCCAGCCGTGGCGGCCGTTGTGGGCGGCCCAGGCGCGGACCGGCCGCCAGGCGGAGCCGTGCCGGGTGTACAGCACGACCGTGGAGTCGGGCGAGTTCTCCGTGTCGCCGTAGACGGCCACGACCTGGCGGGAGTCGGCGGGAATCCGCCGGTACAGGTTGTCGCCGACGCCCGGGACACGGGTCGGGTCGGCCGCCGCGGAGGGGACCGGACCGGGGGCGGCGGTGCGGACGGCCTCACCCCGGGCGCCGGCCTCACGCTGGGCGCCGGCCTCGCCCCCGGCCGCTGTGCCGCCGCACGCGGAGAGGGCGGCCGACAAGGCTCCCAGCGCTCCCAGCACTGCCGTCGCCACCGTCACACGCCACACACCGCTCATCCGCACCGGCTCATGGTGGCACGACGGCCCGGAGTCTCCTGGCCGGAAGTGCCCGGATTTCCTGGGCCGCCGGGGAAAACCGTTTGATTTGGCCGGTGAATTTGACCACGCTGCGACGCGGGCCACTCACGGCAAGTCGCCGTTCCCCCTCCGCTCCGGCCGCATCCCGATCCCCCGCCTTCTGACACGAATCCACTGGGACGTCATGCAGATTCAAGACCTTCCGTATACCGACCCGGGCGTCCCCGACACCCGTTCGGGTCCCCGATTCCTGTGGTGGCTGGGGCGCAATCAGCTGGACGGCCAGCTCAAGTCGCTGGCCTGGGGCCTGCTGCACTTCGTCTCCGTCTCCGCGCTGCCCTTCTGCGTGGGCTTCGCCGTCCAGGCAGTCGTCGACCGCTCCGGCGCCCGGCTCGCCCTCACGGGCGGTCTGATGCTGCTGTGCGGCGTGGGGATCGCGCTCGGCGACACCTTTCTGCACCGGGCCGCGGTCACGAACTGGATCACCGCCGCCGCCCGCGTCCAGCAACTGCTGGCGCGCCAGGCGGCCCGGCTGGGCTCCGCGCTGACCCGGCGGGTCGCCGCCGGCGAGGTGGTGGCCGTCTCCACCGGTGACGTGGAGAAGATCGGCTGGTTCGTCGAGGCCGTCTCCCGCTTCACCGCGGCCGCGCTGACGGTCGTCGTGGTCTGCGCCGGCCTGGTCGTCTACCAGCCCGACCTCGGCGTGGTGGTCGCGGTGGGCCTGCCGGTGGTGGCGCTCGCGGTACTGCCGCTGCTGCCCCGGGCGACGCGCCGCGCCGACCTCCAGCGCGAGAAGGCGGGCCGGGCCACCGAGCTGGCCTCGGACACGGTCGCCGGGCTGCGCGTGCTGCGCGGCATCGGCGGCGAGGAACTGTTCCTCGACCGCTACCGCCGCGCCTCGCAGGAGGTACGGCACGCGGCCGTGCGCAGCGCCCGGATGTGGTCGCTGATCTCCTCGGTGCAGGTGCTCCTGCCCGGGCTGCTGATGATCGCGGTCGTCTGGCACGGCATCCAGCTGGCCCGCCAGGGCCGGATCACCGTCGGCGAACTGGTCACGGTGTACAGCGCGGTGATGATCCTGAACTATCCCCTGCGCCATTTCGAGGAGATCGCGATGGCCTACTCCTTCTCGCGGCCCTCGGCCAAACGGGCCGCGCGGGTGCTGGCCCTGGAGCGGGCCACCGACGCGGACGGCTCGCGCGCGGCCGAGGTGCCGGGCGGCGATCTGTACGACCCGGCCACGGGTCTGCTCGCGCCCGCGGGCCGGCTCACCGCCGTGGTGTGCGGCGACCCGGACGCGGCCGGGCGACTCGCGGAACGCCTCGGCGGCCACCCCGCCGAGTCCGGTCCGGCGGTGCTGCTCGGCGGCGTACCGCTCGACGACCTGCCCCTGGACTCCGCCCGCACCGCGGTCCTCGTCCAGGACAAGGACCCGGTGCTGCTGTCCGGTTCGCTGCGCGACCTGCTCGACGTGCCGGCGTCCGGCGCCGTGGACGCCGCGGAGGCGCTGGCGGCGGCGCAGTGCGGGGACGTCCTGGACGCGCTCGCGCAGGGGTCGCTGGAGGCCGCCGACCCGATGGACGCCCGTATCACCGAGCGCGGACGTTCGCTCTCGGGTGGCCAGCGCCAGCGGCTGGCACTGGCCCGGTCGCTGATCACCGACCCCGAGGTGCTGGTCCTGGACGAGCCGACCTCGGCGGTCGACTCGCACACCGAGGCCCGGGTCGCGGACGGCGTACGGCGGCTGCGGTCGGGCCGTACGACGGTGGTCTTCACCTCCTCGCCGCTGCTGCTGGACCGCGCCGACCGGGTCGTCCTCGTCCACGAGGGCGAGGCCGTCGCGGTCGGCGTGCACCGCGAACTGGTGCACAGCGAACCCCGGTACCGGGCTGTGGTGACCCGGGAGACCGAGGAGGAGCCGGAAGGGCTCGAAGCACTCGAAGAGCTGGAAGAGCTGGAAGAGCTGGAAGAGCTGGAAGAGATCGAGGAGAGCGCATGATCGGCGTTGTGCCACCGGCGTACGACCCGGCGGCCCCGACGACGGCCACCACCCTGCCCGTCGGTTCCGCCGCCACCGTCCGCGCCTACGTGACCGAGCTGTTCCGCCGCCACCGCCGGGCCTTCCTGCTCCTCGTCGGCGTCAACACGGTGGCCGTGGTCGCCTCCATGGTGGGCCCGTACCTGCTGGGCGCGCTGGTCGAGCGGGTCTCCCACCGGGCGGCGCAGCTGCATCTGGGCCTGAACCTCGGGCTGTTCGCGCTGGCCCTGGTGGTGCAGGCGGTGTTCGTGCGGGAGGTGCGGCTGCGGGGCGCGATGCTCGGCGAGCGGATGCTGGCCGACCTGCGCGAGGACTTCCTCGTACGGTCGGTGGGGCTGCCGCCGGGCGTCCTGGAGCGGGCCGGCACCGGCGACCTGCTCTCCCGCATCACCACGGACATCGACCGGCTGGCCAACGCCATGCGCGAGGCGGTGCCGCAGCTGTCGATCGGTGTGGTCTGGGCGCTGCTGCTGCTCGGCGGGCTCGTCGTCACGGCTCCCGTGCTGGGGGCCGCCGTACTGATCGCCGTGCCGGTACTGGTGCTGGGGTGCCGCTGGTACTTCAAGCGGGCGCCCGCCGGCTACCGCTCCGAGGCCGCCGGGTACGCCGCCGTCGCCGCCGCCCTCGCGGAGACCGTGGACGCGGGCCACACCATCGAGGCGCACCGCCTCGGCGCCCGCCGTGTCGCCCACTCCGAGCGCCGGATCAAGGAGTGGACGGCCTGGGAGCGGTACACCCTCTGGCTGCGGTCCGTGCTCTTCCCGGTGATCAACGCCGTGCACGTGCTGGTGCTCGGCTCGGTCCTCATGGTCGGCGGTGTCTTCGTCCTGCACGGCTGGATCAGTGTGGGCCGGCTGACGACCGGTGCGCTCATCGCGCAGATGCTCGTCGATCCGGTCAACCTGATCCTGCGCTGGTACGACGAGGTCCAGGTCGCCCAGGTGTCGCTGGCCCGCCTGGTCGGGGTGCGCGAGATCGAGCCCGACGCCGGGGAGGCCGCGCTCGCCCCCGACGGCCGCGACGTGCACGCCGACCGGGTGCGCTTCGGCTACCGCGAGGGCGTCGACGTGCTGCGCTCGGTGTCCCTCGACGTCGCGCCAGGGACCCGGCTGGCCCTGGTCGGCCCCTCGGGCGCGGGCAAGTCCACGCTGGGCAGGCTCCTGGCCGGAATCTACGCGCCCCGGGACGGCCGGATCACCCTGGGCGGCGCCGAGCTGTCCCGGATGCCCGCGGAACGCGTCCGCTCGCACGTCGCCCTCGTCAACCAGGAGCACCACGTGTTCGTGGGCTCGCTGCGCGACAACCTGCTGCTGGCCCGGACCGACGCGGCCGACGCCGAGCTGTGGGCCGCACTCGGCGCGGTCGACGCGGACGGCTGGGCACGGGCGCTGGACGAGGGCCTGGACACCGAGGTGGGCTCCGGCGGGCTGTCGCTGACCCCGGCGCAGGCCCAGCAGATCGCGCTGGCCCGGCTGGTGCTGGCAGACCCGCACACGCTGGTCCTGGACGAGGCGACCTCGCTCCTCGACCCGCGCGCGGCACGGCATCTGGAGCGCTCCCTGGCCCGCGTCCTCGACGGCCGCACGGTGGTCGCCATCGCCCACCGCCTGCACACCGCCCACGACGCCGACATGATCGCCGTGGTGGAGAACGGCCGCATCAGCGAACTGGGCAGCCATGAGCAACTCGTGGCGGCGGACGGGGCGTACGCGGCGCTGTGGCGGTCCTGGCACGGCTGAGGCCGCCAGGGCCACCCCGGTCGACGGAATCCATGAGCGGGACCCGGCAGGGGGAGCCGGGTCCGGCAGGAAACCAAGCAACTCCCAACAACCCACCAGTGGTTGGGCAAGCAGCCGTCATGGGGCGGTAAGACTTCCCCGAGTTCACTGATTCTTCAACCAATGGGTCTACCCGCATAGAACACCGCGGTGCTGTCATGCACACGCCTGCCCGGATCCCCCGGGCCCACCGCGGGAGACCCCCATGCGTGCCACGCGCCGCCTCACCGCCACGACCACGTCCCTCACCCTCGCCGTCGCCGGCCTCATCCTCAGCACCGGCCCGGCCGCCCATGCCGCCGGCTGCTCCCAGTCCTACCTGCCGCTGCCGGACCCGACCTGCCAGCCCGGCGCCTACAACCCGGACGTCACCCAGTCCACGATCGACTCGACGATATGCGTCTCCGGCTGGACCTCCACCGTTCGGCCCCCGAGCTCCTACACCAGCGCCCTGAAGATCCAGCAGATCGCCCAGTACGGCTACTCGGACACCAGCACGGCCGACTACGAGGAGGACCACCTGGTCCCGCTGGAACTCGGCGGCGCCCCCAAGAGCGCGCAGAACCTGTGGCCGGAGCCCCGGTACGGCAACGAGACCGCCGCCAGCAAGGACTCCGTGGAGAACAAGCTCAAGAAGGCCGTCTGCGACGGCACGGTCAGCCTCGACGACGCCCGCAGCGCCATCGCCGAAGACTGGACCACCGCCCTGTCCTCCCTCGGCCTCGGCTGACCGGGATCGACGAACCCCGGGGGCGGTCCGGAGCGTACGGGCGGCCTCGCTCCGGCCGCCCGGCCGGCCGCCCGGCCCTGCCCCCGATCCAGGAGGGCAGGGCCGCCGGGAGGCCGGCCTGGGCCCGTGCCGTTGCGCGGTGCCGAACAGGGGTGGAAGGCTGGATAGCGGCACCGGCACGGGCAACGCCCGGGGACCGTCCGGTTCGCGTCCGGAACCCGCGCCGCGCGTGCCGACGGCCCGCCGCCGCTCGCGGTGACACCGGGCCGTCCCCACCACCTGGAGGTACCCGTGGACAGCGCCGACGGATGGGGAGACGACGTATACCAGCCCGATGAGTCCGAGATCCGGGAGGACTCGGGAGTGCTCGACGTGGAGGACACCCTGGACTCCGACGGCGTCGACGATCCCCTGGACCGCGGCTGGTCCCCGCCGGAGCGGCCGTGGGCGGTGGAGCACACCGGAGTGACCGCGGCGGAGCGGCACCGGGGCGAGACCCTGGACCAGCGGCTCGCCGAGGAGACGCCGGAACCCGCCCCCGCGGACGGCGACGGCATCGGTGACTGCGAGAGCAGCGACGGAGAGCCACTGGACAACGAGGTCGGCGCCCTGCGCTCCGGCCGGCTCGTCGCCCCCGACGAGGGGGCGCACGAGGACGAGGAGAGCGCACTGGTCGCCACCGACGTCGGCATCGACGGCGCCGCCGCCTCCGCCGAGGAGGCCGCGATGCACATCGTCGACGAGGACTCCCTGTACGGCTGACCCGGACATCCCCCGCCCGACCGGCCCGCGTGAGGAGCCGATCTCCGCCGAGAGCCAACCCTTCTCCACGGGCACGGCCCGCACGGTCGACGCCGAGGGCCGCATCGCCCGGTCCGAGCGCCGCTACGGCGGGGCTGGCCGGGAGGCCGGCGAAACCTCCTGACCCGCACCCCCCGCCCGGATCCGCTGGTCAGATCATGTTCAGGGCGGCGGCGCAGCCCACTCCGCCGAGCAGCATGAACGCGGGCATCAGCACCTTCAGCTCGACCCAGCTGCCCGCCCGGAACCGCATCACCTTCGGCGGTCCTATCGGGTACCAGCGCTTGCGCCCCAGCGGGATGGGCCACAGGATCGGGCAGCCGGAGACCGTCAGCGCGTCCCCGATGTCGTGCACCAGCGCGCCCAGCACGATCGGCAGCCCCAGCCACAGGTACTGCTGGCCCGGCGCGGTGAACAGCCAGTCGGAGCCGTTGCCCGGCTTGTCCAGGATGCCCGCGAGGATCCACGCAGTGGTCGCCGCCAGCAGCCAGACCAGGACGTCGCTGCTGGAGCCGCGGGCCGCCCGCCACAGCAGCCCCTCGATGGCCAGCACCATGTGCACGAAGAGGATCGCCAGCACCGCCCACCGGCCGCCGGTGATCGCCGCCGCCGCGCAGCCCGCCCCCAGCAGGACCGCCCACAGCCAGGTGTGCGTCAGCGTCCGGTGGCCGCCGGAGCGGCGCGGGTCGCCCTTCATCCTGGTCCCCTTGTAGACGGCGTACGACAGCTTGTCCACGATCTCGCAGACCCATCGCGACAGCGGCCCGAAGGACCGCGAGATGGTGGCCGCCTTGTGGTCCAGGTCCGGAGCGAGCGCGGCTCCTGCGCAGATCAGGGCGCCTACGAGGAGGACCGGCCAGGGCATCGGGTGCCCGGCCGCGGCGGCGGCCGCCCCGACGCCGAGCCAGGCCGCGGCCCCCGACAGTGAGTGTGCTGGTCCCATCATGGCCGTTGCCCGCCCCATTCCTCGTGTGCCGCTGTCCAGTTGACCGGGTGCGTTGACGCTCCGTCGGCGACACAGCGTAGCTGCCATGATCTTCGTGCCCGCAGCCGATTCCCCCATCGGCCACCGGGCCAGGCAAGATGGGTGCGTGACCCTCATCGATCAGCTGCCGCCGACCGCCGACCCCGACGCCCTCTACGAAGCCTTCGAGTCGTGGGCCCAGGAGCGCGGTCTCACCCTCTACCCCCACCAGGAGGAGGCGCTGATCGAGGTGGTCTCCGGGGCGAACGTGATCGTGTCGACCCCCACCGGTTCGGGAAAGTCCATGATCGCCGCGGGTGCGCACTTCGCCGCGCTGGCCCGGGACGAGGTCACCTTCTACACGGCTCCGATCAAGGCGCTGGTGTCGGAGAAGTTCTTCGAGCTGTGCAAGATGTTCGGCACCGAGAACGTCGGCATGCTCACCGGCGACGCGTCCGTCAACGCGGACGCCCCGGTCATCTGCTGCACCGCCGAGGTGCTGGCGTCCATCGCGCTGCGCGACGGCAAACAGGCGGACGTCGGCCAGGTCGTCATGGACGAGTTCCACTTCTACGCGGAGGGCGACCGCGGCTGGGCCTGGCAGATCCCGCTGCTCGAACTGCCCCAGGCGCAGTTCATCCTCATGTCGGCCACCCTGGGCGACGTGTCCTTCTTCGAGAAGGACCTCACCCGCCGCACCGGCCGCCCCACCTCGGTGGTCCGCTCGGCGACCCGCCCGGTGCCCCTGTCCTACGAGTACCAGCTCACCCCGCTCACGGAGACGCTCACCGATCTGCTGGAGACCCGGCAGGCGCCGGTCTACATCGTGCACTTCACGCAGGCGCAGGCCGTGGAGCGGGCGCAGGCGCTGATGAGCATCAACATGTGCTCGCGCGACGAGAAGGACCAGATCGCCGAGCTGATCGGCAACTTCCGGTTCACCACGAAGTTCGGCCGCAACCTCTCCCGGTACGTCCGCCACGGCATCGGCGTCCACCACGCCGGCATGCTGCCCAAGTACCGGCGTCTGGTGGAGAAGCTGGCGCAGGCCGGTCTGCTGAAGGTCATCTGCGGTACGGACACGCTCGGTGTCGGCGTCAACGTGCCCATCCGCACGGTGCTGTTCACCGCGCTCACCAAGTACGACGGCAGCCGCGTGCGCACCCTGCGCGCCCGGGAGTTCCACCAGATCGCCGGCCGGGCCGGCCGGGCCGGCTTCGACACGGCCGGCCTGGTGGTCGCGCAGGCGCCCGAGCACGTCATCGAGAACGAGAAGGCGCTCGCCAAGGCGGGCGACGACCCGAAGAAGCGGCGCAAGGTGGTGCGCAAGAAGGCGCCGGAGGGTTTCGTCGGCTGGACGGAGAACACGTTCGAGAAGCTGATCGCCTCCGAGCCGGAGCCGCTGACCTCGCGTTTCAGGGTGACGCACACCATGCTGCTGTCGGTGATCGCCCGGCCGGGCAACGCGTTCGAGGCGATGCGCCACCTCCTGGAGGACAACCACGAGCCGCGCAGGCAGCAGCTGCGGCACATCCGGCGGGCGATCGCGATCTACCGCTCGCTGCTGGACGGCGGCATCGTCGAGAAGCTCGACAAGCCGGACGCCGAGGGCCGCATCGTCCGTCTCACGGTCGACCTGCAGCAGGACTTCGCGCTGAATCAGCCGCTGTCCACGTTCGCACTCGCCTCCTTCGAACTGCTCGACCCGGAGTCGCCGTCCTACGCCCTGGACATGGTGTCCGTCGTCGAATCCACCCTCGACGACCCCCGGCAGATCCTCGTCGCCCAGCAGAACAAGGCGCGCGGCGAGGCGGTGGCCGCCATGAAGGCGGACGGTGTCGAGTACGAGGAGCGCATGGAGCGCCTCCAGGACATCACCTACCCGAAGCCCCTGGAAGAGCTGCTCTTCCACGCGTACGACACCTACCGCAAGAGCCACCCGTGGGTCGGCGACCACCCGCTGTCGCCGAAGTCGGTCGTCCGGGACATGTACGAACGGGCGATGTCCTTCACCGAACTGGTCTCCTTCTACGAGCTGGCCCGCACCGAGGGCATCGTGCTGCGCTACCTCGCCGGCGCCTACAAGACCCTGGACCACACCATCCCCGACGACCTGAAGTCGGAGGACCTCCAGGACCTGATCGAATGGCTCGGGGAGATGGTGCGCCAGGTCGACTCCAGCCTGCTGGACGAGTGGGAGCAGCTGGCCAACCCGGAGGAGATGACCGCCGAGGAGGCCCAGGAGAAGGCCGACGAGGTCAAGCCGGTCACCACCAACGCGCGTGCCTTCCGGGTCCTGGTCCGCAACGCCCTGTTCCGTCGCGTGGAACTCGCCGCCCTCGACCAGGTGGAGGAACTCGGCGAGCTGGACGCCGAGTCCGGCTGGGACGCGCAGGCCTGGGGCGAGGCGATGGACAAGTACTGGGACGAGTACGAGGACCTCGGCACCGGCCCCGACGCCCGCGGCCCCAAGCTGCTGGTGATCCAGGAGGAGCCGCAGAACGGACTGTGGCGGGTCCGCCAGATCTTCGACGACCCGAACGACGACCACGACTGGGGCATCAGTGCGGAGGTCGACCTGGCGGCCTCCGACGCCGAGGGCCGCGCGGTCGTCCGCGTCACCGATGTCGGCCAGCTGTGAGCACAGGAGAATCGCACCCATGACGAACCCGGCCGAGAGACTCGTCGACCTGCTCGACCTGGAGCAGATCGAGGTCAACATCTTCCGCGGCCTGAGCCCGCACGAGTCCCTGCAACGAGTCTTCGGGGGCCAGGTGGCGGGCCAGGCACTGGTCGCCGCCGGGCGCACCACGGACGGCGACCGCCCGGTGCACTCGCTGCACGCGTACTTCCTGCGCCCGGGCCGGCCGGGCGTGCCCATCGTGTACCAGGTGGAACGGGTCCGCGACGGGCGGTCGTTCACCACACGCCGGGTCACGGCCGTGCAGCAGGGCCGCACGATCTTCAATCTCACCGCCTCCTTTCACAAGCCCGAGGAAGGACCGTTCGAGCACCAGCTGCCGCCGGCCCGGGTGATACCGGACCCGGAGACCCTGCCGACGGTCACCGAGGAGATACGCAGTCATCTGGGCGCTTTGCCCGAGCAGTTGGAGCGGATGGCGCGCCGCCAGCCCTTCGACATCCGGTATGTCGACCGGCTGCGCTGGAACGCCGAGGAGGTGGAGGGGGCCGAGCCGCGCAGCGCCGTGTGGATGCGCGCGGTCGGCCCGCTCGGCGACGACCCGCTGGTCCACACCTGCGCGCTGACCTACGCCAGCGACATGACCCTCCTGGACGCCGTCCGCATTCCGGTCGAGCCACTGTGGGGCCCGAGGAACTTCGACATGGCCTCGCTGGACCACGCGATGTGGTTCCACCGGCCGTTCCGTGCGGACGAGTGGTTCCTGTACGACCAGGAGTCACCGATCGCGGTGGGCGGCCGGGGCCTGGCCCGGGGCCGCATCTACAACCTCGAAGGGCAACTGATCGTGTCCGTGGTGCAGGAGGGCCTGTTCCGCAAGCTGGGCTGACCCGCGGTCTGCCGATGCGTTCAGGGCGCGGTGGCTTCAGTCTCCTCGGGCCGGGGGCTTCTGCGGCGCAGCCAGGAGAGCGGTCCGCGGGAGGGGTTCGGCACCTCGTGCCGAGGCGCGCCTGCCGTGGACGCGGTCAGGGCCTCGGGCGGCGCGAGAGCGGTGTGTGCTGTCGGCGCGGTGTGGCGGGCGGCCGGGCGGGGTGCGGGCGAGTGCGCGCGGGCCTCCTCCACCGCGCGGGCCAGGTCGCTCCGCAGCCAGCCGATCTCGTCCGGGGCCTCGGCCGTCATGATCTGTTCGGCCAGGTGGGCGGAGGGCGATCCCGGCACGCCATGGGCGGGCGGACCGGGCCGGAACCGGTGCAGATGGGCCCGCTCGTACGGGTCGTGGACCACGTCGGCGACCTCGACGGGGCTGAGGAAGGCGGCCAGGGCTCCGGCGCGCGCCCATGGCCCTTCGGACTGGCGAAGCAGGAAGCCCAGGTGCCGTCCCCGCCAGTTGCGGGCCCGCAGGTCCACACCGTTGGCCAGCCGGTCGCGGAATTCCTCGGGCGTCCGGCCCGTGAGCAGGGCCGCGTTCCTCTCGTCGGCCGCGAACTGACTCAGGTCCTCGGCGAGATAGAGCCACACCACGGCCCGGTACCGGTTGAGGTAGAACTTCACGGGCACCAGCAGGCCGAGGCGTGCGAGCCGGGTGAACCTGCCGGCCGGCATGTTCATGAGGGTCGCGCCCTCCGCGGTGCCCACCGCCCTGACGCTCTCCCGCAGCGCCTCGGGAAAGCCGTCCCGCGCACGCAGCCGGTCGATCTCGGCGCGGTCGACCCGGCGTCCTCCGCCTCCTCCCTCGTCGGGCACGGTCCGGATCCGGCCGAGGTGGACGGCGAGATCGAACTCGCCCCGCTTGAGTTCGAGTTCGCGGGCGGCGCGGCTGGGCGCGCAGGTGAGGAGACGGGACTGGGTGAAGACAGTGCTCGTCATGGTCGTACTCCCCCGTGGAGTCAGCGGCTCACGCCGTGTGCGCTCGCCGTGGAAAAACCGTAGCCGGTCTCCCGGATTTCGTGGCGAGCCTGTGGATAACTCCACGAGGAACAGTGAATGCGCAGGTCAGAGGTCCACGGTGGGGGTGCGTTCGGGTTGGCGGGCGTCCACGCCGAGGTGCTCGCCGACGCGGTTGACGAGCAGCGTCATCTCGTAGGCGATCTGGCCGATGTCGGCCTCCGCCCCGCTCAGCACGCACAGGCAGCTGCCGGTGCCGGCCGCCGTGACGAACAGGACCGCGTCGTCGTACTCGATCATCGTCTGGCGCACTCTGCCCGCGCCGAAGTGGCGTCCCGAACCCTTGGCGAGGCTGTGCAGTCCGGACGCGACGGCGGCGAGGTGTTCCGCGTCCTCGCGGCGAAGGCCCGTGCTCGCTCCCGTCACCAGCCCGTCGTTCGACAGGACCAGTGCGTGCCGCACGTGGTCCACGCGTTCGGTCAGATCGTCCAGGAGCCACCCGAGTCCCTGGTTCTGCGCCATCTTCCGTCTCCCCGTGTGATGTCTCCCCCTGGCTGGAGGATCTGTCCGCCAGCCTTCCCCACGTCCGCCGTCCGGGCAAGGAAAATGGGCGTATGGCACAGAAGATGACCGACGAGGAATGGCGGGCGTTCGTCTCGCACGGTACCCGCACCGGGAAGCTGTCCACCGTGCGGGCCGACGGGAGTCCCCACGTGGCACCGATCTGGTTCCTGCTGGACGGGGACGACGTGGTCTTCAACACGGGCAAGGAGACCGTGAAGGGGCGCAATCTGGCCCGTGACGGCCGGATCGCGCTGTGCGTGGACGACGACCGGCCGCCGTTCGACTTCGTGGTGCTGAACGGCCGGGCGCGTCTGTCGGAGGATCTCGACGAGGTGCGGCTGTGGGCCACCCGTATCGCGGCGCGTTACATGGGTGAGGAACGCGCCGAGGAGTTCGGTGCCCGCAACGGCGTTCCGGGTGAGCTCCTGGTGCGGGTGCCCGTCGACAAGGTGGTGGCGGTGAGGGCGCTGGCCGGCTGAGGGGCGCGGGTCAGCCGACGGAGTCGAGGAGCCGGGCGGTGTGCATGCGTCCGGCGTACTCCACGAGGCGGATCAGTACCTCCTTGCCGGAGTCACGGTCGCGGGCGTCGCACAGCACGACCGGTGTCCCCTGGTCGAGGTCGAGGGCGCGGCAGACGTCGTGTGCGCCGTACGCGCGGGCCCCGGCGAAGCAGTTGACGGCGACGACGAACGGGATGCGGCGGTGCTCGAAGTAGTCGACCGCCGGGAAGCAGTCCTCAAGGCGCCGGGTGTCCGCGAGGACCACGGCGCCGAGGGCGCCCTGGGACAGTTCGTCCCACAGGAACCAGAAGCGGTCCTGTCCCGGGGTGCCGAAGAGGTACAGGGAGAGCCCGGAGCGGATGGTGATGCGTCCGAAGTCCATGGCGACGGTCGTGGTGACCTTCTGGTCCACGCCGTCGGTGTCGTCCACCAACTGTCCCGCTTCGCTGAGCAGTTCCTCGGTGCGCAGCGGGCGGATCTCGCTGACGGCCCCGACCAGGGTCGTCTTGCCGACGCCGAATCCGCCGGCGACCAGGATCTTCAGCGCCAGGGCGGACATGTCGCCGGCGGCGTCTTCCTCGTGAGGCTTCATCTCGTCACCCTTCATCTACAGTGCCCTCAACCCTTCGATGACTTCGCGCAGAATCCGTTCGTCGGGAAGCTGCGCCGGTGGCACCGGACGGCTGACGGTGACGCGGCCGAGTTCCAGGAGGTCGCCGAGGAGCACCCTCACCACTCCGACGGGCAGGTCGGCGCCCGCGGCGAGTTCGGCGACGGACTGCGTTTCCGTGCGGCACAGGTCGATCAGCGCCCGGTGTTCCGGGCCCAGTGCCGTGTCGTCGTCGACCGCCGCTGCCCCGGGGTCCAGCGTGACGAGCGCGATCAGGTCGAACCGTACGCCGGTGGGGCCCGGCCTGGTGCGTCCGCCGGTCATGGCGTACGGCCGTACCAGGGGGCCGGCCTCGCCGTCGTACCACTGGCTGCCCTGCTCGCGCGGGGCGTCCGTCGTGTCTTCTCTCATGGGTGGCGCCCTTCGGTTCATCCGGCGGCGGGCGGCCGGGCGGCGACGCGCGGTGCCGTGTAGAGGTGCTCGCCGACGCGCTTGACCAGCCGTGCCATCTCGTAGGCGACCAGCCCGATGTCGGCGGTCACGGCGGTGAGCACCGCGAGGCAGGAGCCGTCCCCGGCGGCGGCCACGAACAGGAAGGCCTCGTCCATCTCCACCATGGTCTGGCGTACGCCGCCTGCTCCGAAGTGCCGTCCCGCCCCCTTGGCCAGGCTGTTGAACCCGGAGGCGACGGCGGCGAGGTGTTCGGCGTCCTCGCGGGCGAGGCCGGTCGAGGCGCCCACGGCGAGGCCGTCGTTGGACAGCACCACGGCGTGCCGCACCTCGGTCACCCGCAGCACCAGATCGTCCAGGAGCCAGTCCAGTTCGCCGGATCGCTGGGCTGCCCCCGTGTTCGCATCCTGGATCATGTGGTGTCTCCTTCTCTGCTGTCGCTGCCCGTTTCGGGTTCCGGGGCGGCGCGGCCGGGCTGTCTGCCGCCGCCGCGTGTCCAGCCGTCCCGGTAGGCCGCCATACGGTCCCGTACGAGTTCGGGGGTGCGCCGCTCGTCGCCGCCGGGAGCCGGTGACCGGGCCGGTTCCTCGGGGCGCCGGCGGCGGAGCTGGGGGGCGAGGCTGGCCTGGCGGACGCGGCGGGGAAGATCTTCGGAGGACTCCGGGTCGTCCGCTGGACGGTGCAGCCTCAAGGTGGTCACTCCGGGAGGTGGGGTGTCGTTCGCGGGGCCCGGGGACGCCGGGGCGGTGACGAGGGCCGGACGGTCGGCCGGTGCGGCGACGGCCTCCTGGCGCGCTGGTTCGTCGGGCACGCGCGCGTGGTCGCGTCGCGGTACGGGTTCGGCATCCGTCGCCGGCCGGTGGGCGCCGTCGGACGGCTTGGTGTGCAGCAGCGTGGTGGGCAGCAGCACCACGGCGGTGGTGCCTCCGTAGGGGGAGGTGCGCAGGTGCACCTTGATTCCGTGCCGTGCGGCGAGCCTGCTGACCACGAAGAGCCCGAGGCGGTCACTGTCGAATAGGTCGAGCGCCTCGGACTGTTCGATGCGCCGGTTGGCCTCCGCGAGGGTCTCGGCGCCCATGCCGAGGCCGCGGTCCTCGACTTCGAGGACGTAGCCGTTGCCCACGGGTTCGCCGGTGACCCGCACGCGCGTGTGGGGTGGTGAGAACTGCGCGGCGTTCTCGACGATCTCGGCGAGCAGGTGGGTGAGGTCGGCGACGGCCGCGCCGATGACGCCTGCCTCCGGTAGCTGGCGTACCTCCACGCGCGCGTAGTCCTCGATCTCGGAGACGGCGGCACGTACGACGTTCGTCAGGGACACCGGCATGCGCCAGGCCCGGCCGGGTGCGGCTCCGGAGAGGATGATGAGGCTCTCGGCGTGGCGCCGCATACGGGTGGTGAGGTGGTCGAGCCGGAAGAGGTCGCTCAGCTCGCCCGGGTCCTCCGAGCGGCGTTCCATGCTGTCCAGGAGGCTCAGCTGGCGGTGGACCAGGATCTGGCTGCGGCGGGCGAGATTGACGAAGACACCGGAGATGCCGCTGGCGAGTTCGGCGCGCTCCACGGCGGCGCTCAGGGCGGCGCGGTGGACGGTGCCGAGGGCCTCGGCGACCTGTCCGGTCTCGTCCTCGGCGGGCGGTCCGGCCGGTGCCTCGGCCTGGATGTCGATCTCCTCCCCCGCCCGCAGTCTGCGCATCGCCTCGGGCAGTTCGCGGCGGGCGATCTCCAGGGCGGTGTTGCGCAGGCTCACCAACTCGACGACGAGGGCGCGTCCGATGCGTACGGAGATGACGAGCGAGGCGGCGACGGCGGCGAGGCCGAGGAGGACGGCGGCGCCCGCCGGGGTGAGGAGCCCCCGCGCGAACGGGTCGGCGCGGCCCGCGACGGCCTGCCCGGTGTCGGTCGCGATGCCGCGCATCCCGTCAGTTACGCGCGCGTGGGCGGCGTTCCAGGTGGCCTCCGGGGCCGCCGCGTCGACCGCCCGGGCGCCGGGCGGGCTGGCGAGGGCCTTGTCCTCGGCGGTGGTGAGGAGGGTGTAGGTGCCGGTGCCGGTCAGGTCGTGCCAGGCGGCGCGCTGGGCTTGGGGCAGGTCGGTGACGGCCGACTCGGTGAGGGCCCGACGGGTGGCGACGGCTCCGGTGAACAGCCGCAGGCGCTCGCCCTGGAGGCCGCCGGAGAGCCGTGCACCGCCCAGCACGGTGTCCTCCTGGGAGAGGGCTTCCTGGGCGCGATTGAACTCCAGGAGCACGCGGGCGTCGGAGCCGACGTCGGCCCGCTGGATGCCGGTGAGGGCGCCGTCCACCGCGAAGGCCGACGCGATGGTGGCCGTGTACTGCCCGTACGCCTTGTTCCAGCCGGCCCGATGGTCGAAAAGGGCCGTGCGCAGGGTGCTCAGGTGTGCGGCCGCGGTGACGAAGGACGTCAGGCGCTCCGCGACGTCCGCGGGCAGTTCCTCGCTGTCGGCCACGGTGTGGCCGTCGCCGAGCCGCAGCCTGGCGACGGCCAGGTCGGTGCGGGTCGCCAGGTTCCTGAGGTCGCCGCTGTCCACGGCGCGCGGGTCGCTCGCGTAGCGCACGGCGGCGGCGCGCTCGGTCTGCAGCGCGGCGACCGCCGCGGCCACCGGTGTGCGCAGCTCGGCGTCGACGCGCTGCGACTGGCGCAGCCTGGCGACGTCCTGGGCGGTGCTGACGGTGGCGTACGCCCACAGGGCGAGCAGGGAGACGACAGGGACCATCAGCAGACAGATGACCTTCGCCCGCACGGTCCGGGGACGGATCCGCCGGCGTCCCGCGCGCGGGGGCGCGTCGTCCGGCAGGGCGCCGACGGTTTCGGTGGCGCCTTCGTCGGCTGGTGGCCCGGCGTGCGCGCGGCGGCCGCGCGGCGGCCGCGAGGGCGGTGTCTCCGTGCCGGTGACGGGGTTCCTACGAGGTGTACGCATGGCCTCCTCGCTCGGGAGTGGGTCGGGGCGCGCTTCGCCCGGCCGGGCTTTCACGAACGGGCGGCACTCTCGACGGACCGCTGGGCCGAGGCGGACGCCCGGCGCTCCCCGGCCGTCGGCGAGAGCGCGACGAACGCCGAGGTGAGGAACAGGTAGGACCCGAGGCCCACGGCGAGGGGGAAGATGAACTGCATCGCCGTGGCCCCGGGCAGCGCCTGGCCGGAGGGGGTGACGTGCACGCTCACCGCGAACATCGCGGTGTAGTGCATGCTGCTGACGGCCGCCCCCATGACGAGGGATGCGAGGGTGACCGCGACGGGGGACTTGATGTTGAGGCCAGCCCACAGGGCCGCGGTCGCCGCGAGCACGGCGATCAGGACGGACAGTCCGACGAGTACCGGGTCGTAGCTCACGTGCCCGTGCAGCCGGACCGCCGCCATGCCCAGGTAGTGCATGCTGGCGACGCCCAGTCCGGTGGTGAGGCCGCCGAGGAGGAGCGCGCGGTTGCGGTCCCGGCTGTAGCCGACGGCGAAGACGCCGGCGCAGACGACGGCCATGGCGACGACGAGGCTGAGGATGGTCAGCGGCACGTCGTAGCGGATGTCGGTGCCGCTGACGCCGAAGCCGAGCATCGCCACGAAGTGCATGGTCCAGATGCCGGTGCCGATCGCGGTGGCGGCGGTGACGAGCCAGTTGCGGCGCGAGCGGCCGGTGGTGCCGAGGGCGCGGACGGTGCAGCGCAGCCCGAGGGCGGCGCCTATGCAGGCCATCACGTACGACAGTACGGGGGTCAGCCAGCCGAAGGTGGCGTGGTGCAGGTGTCCCATGGCCCCGGGACGCTAGCGGGGGCACGGGCGCACAAAGGGCGCGCATTTCGAAAGGTGCCGCAATATGACGCAGAGATGTGCCGGAACGATCGCCTCACTTTCGAACGTGTGCACAGGAGGGTCATCCGTGCCGGTGAGGGATCATGCCGCACATGACCGATGACCACACGCATGTCCAGGAATTCTTCACCGCGCGGGCGGCCGACTGGGACAGCAGGTTTCCCGACGACGGTCCCGCCTACGCGGCCGCGGCGGCCGGCCTGGGGCTGCGCGCGGGCGACCGGGTGCTCGACGCGGGCTGCGGCACGGGGCGCGCCCTGCCGCCGCTGCGCGCCGCCGTGGGGCCCACTGGCGTGCTCGTAGGGCTCGACCTGACCCCGGCGATGCTGCGGGCCGCCGTGCGGGCCGGGCGGGACCGCGAGGGGACGCTGCTGCTCGCCGACGTGGGGGCACTCCCGCTCAGGTCGGGCACCTTCGACGCCGTCTTCGCGGCGGGTCTGGTCGCGCATCTGCCGCACCCGGTGGAGAACCTGCGGGAGTTGGCGCGCGTGGTGCGGCCGGGCGGCACGCTGGCGCTGTTCCACCCCATCGGCCGGGCTGCGCTCGCGGCACGCCAGGGCCGCCGGATCACCCCGGACGACCTGCGCGCGGAGGCCAACCTCGGCCCGCTCCTGGCCCGTTCGGGATGGCGCATGACGTCGTACGTCGACGAGGACGCCCGCTTCCTCGCGCTGGCCGTCCGCGAGGAATGAGGACCACACTCCGCACACAACGTGTTCGAAACGTCGGCGCCCATGTGCCCCGGGTGGCCCGGGTGTCCCCCGGGCCACCGTCGTACGGCGCCGGCGAACCGCCTTCGGCCGCGATACGCCGGGCCGGGTCTGCGTCCTGGGCCGTTTCGCCCCCGAACAGGTGGAAAACTGCAGCTCCGCCTGTATGGGGTGCCGTGACAAGCGCCTTCCGTTCGCACTAGGGTGCGCGCCGTTGGACGAACCGATGGGGAGGCTGGGATGGCCGAGACGGAAGAGGAGGCCGTCGCCACCGCGGACGATGCGCTGTACGTGCTCACGGCGATACTGCTGACGCCGGCGCAGTTTCCGAGCGTGCTGGGCGACGACTATCCGGAGGCGTGCGCGGCGCTCGCACTCGCGCCGCGTGCCGACGGGTACGGCCTGGTGCTCGGCCAGGACGGCGACGGCGCGCGCTGGACGGTCGTCATCGACGACGTGTCGCTGGTCGCCGTCGCGATCGCGTCCTGGGACTGCGGCATGGAGTACGACCTTTCACCGGACGAGCGCACGGTCGTCGCCGCCCTGCCCGGCTGGCCCCTCGCCGTCGCCGTCGCGGCTCCGGGCATACCCGCGCCGCACGACCCCGGCCCCGATGTCGCGGACCGTCCCCCGCTGAGCCCGCCCGACACCAGTTCCTGGGGCCCGGCCCAGCGGCGTCTGGGCGCCGACGAGATCGCGCTGCAGTGGGCCGTGTGGCGCGGCCAGATCGACGACTCGGACTTCCCGGCACCGGACGACTCCCCCAAGGCGGCGCAGACCCCGCGGGACGGCGCGGACGGCTCCCCGGGCACCCCCGCGGACGCCTCCGCCACCGGCTCCGCCAACGGCTCCGAGGAGAACGCGCCGAAGGGCCACCCCGGTATCCGGCGGGTACTGGCGGAGGCTCGCACCTACGTCGACACGCCGCCTCCGCTCGGCCGGGTCCGCTCGTCGTTCGCCCCGGGCGAGGCACGGACGCTGCGCGCGGACGGACCCGGCTGGTCGATGGTGGCGCGCACCGACGACATCGCGTTCGTCCTGCTCGACGACGAACCCGGCGAGGTCCTGCCGGTGGGCCGGGGCCCCGAGCTTCCCGGCCTCCTGGAGGCACTCGACAAGATGGCCGTACGGCCGTCCTGAGGGGGCCGGGCCGCCACCGCCCGCAGACGGCGACGACCCGGCCCCACCGTACGGCTCCGCACGCCGCGCCGCGGTCGCTCAGCGGCCGATCTCCTTGCGGGCGACCCGGCGCAGCCGACGCCGCTGCGAGGGGTCCAGCGTGAGGTACGCGGCCACCGGGATCCCCAGCACGATCAAGAACGTCACCCACCAGGGCAGCCATATCAGCAGGATCAGCCCGACCGCCACACCTCCTGCGGCGATCTTCGCGTTCTTCGACATGAGCGTCGCCTCCTTCGCGGCCATTGCCGCTCTCTGATCTGAGAACGGCCCCGTGCTCCCCGCGGTTCCGGTCCGCGACCCCGAGACCCCCCTGAGAAGCGACCCCTAGTGGTCGCCACGGGCGGCGCCTTCGGCGCCCGTCGAACGAGATGCGTCGAACAAGACGCGTCGAACACTTCGTGAAGTGGCCCGGGTCACAGCGTAGCCATTCCGGGCGGGTCGTCGAGGTGCTGTACCCTCGGCGACTCCGAACCAGTAGTCAAATTTGAGGAGTGCGTCGAGCTGTGCAGACGATTCCCACGGCACCAGCCTCCGAGACGACCGAACTGCTCCGCTCCTGCGCCGTGTTCGAGCCGTCGGGCCCCGCCCGGGCCGGCCGGGTGGCCTTCTGGCGACCGGACGGCGAGTTACCACCCGTGCTCGCACCCGGTCGTACGGCGGACCTGAGCGTCGTGCTGCCCAGCGGGAACGGCGTCGAGCGGGTGCGAGTGCCCGCGCTGCTGCTGCCGGTGCGCGCCGCGCTGCCCCTGCTCCTGCACGCGCGCGTGAGCCCTGGCGCGGACCCGGCGACCGCCTTCTGGGGCACGGCCGGCGCGTTGGCCCTGCACCTCCTCGCCCGCGGCCTGCTGCTGCCCGGCCTGTCCCAGGGCGATCACGACGCCTGGCGCGTGGGACCGCTGTCCGCCGCGGATGCGCACCTGGTCCGCGAACTCGCCGCCGCCATGCCGCCGCAGGCCCACGCGGTGCCCCTGGCCGACACCGGAGCGCCCCGGCTCCCGGATCCGGAGCGACTGCTGCGCGCCTTCCTGGACGCGGTCGCCGACACCCTCCCGCGCTCCGCTGCCGCCCCCCTGGTGACGGACGGCCCGGCATACGCGGCGCCGGAGCCACAGCACCTGCCGGCCCAGCGGGCCTGGGCCGACGACCTCGCCGCGGGCCAGGACACGGGGGTACGGCTGTCGCTGCGCGTCGAGGTGTCCGGTCTCGGCGACGACGTGCGCGACGACGCTCCTGAGCGGTTCCGTGCCGTGCTCCAGGTCCAGGGCGCGAGCGGGTCCGGGGTGGTCGCCGACGCCGCCGACGTGTGGGCGGGCACGGGGCCTGCGGGCGAGGCCTTCGGCCCCCGCGCGCGCAGGGACGTCCTGCTTGCTCTGCGCCGCGCGGTCCGCGCCTGGCCACCGTTGGCGGCGCTGCTCGCGACGGATGTGCCGGACGCCGTCGGCCTCGCCGACGAGGAGGCCGCCGAACTGCTGGGCGAGGGCACGCGGGCGCTGGCAGGAGCGGGTGTCGACGTGCACTGGCCGAAGGAACTGTCACGCGGGCTGACCGCGCACGCGGTCGTCGGCCCACCGGACGACGGGACGGCGGACGACTGGGCAGCGGCGAAGGCGGGTGCTTCGGCGTCCCGGCCGGTTCTGTCGGCGGACGCCCTGCTCACCTTCGGCTGGTGCTTCTCGCTCGACGGACAGGAGTTGTCCCGCGACGAACTCGACCGGCTCGCGGAGGCCAAGCGCCCGCTCGTCCGGCTGCGCGACCGGTGGGTGCTGATCGGCCCGCAGGACGCGCACCGCGCCCGCACCAGCGCCCGGCAGGACAGGACCGTCACCCCGGTCGAGGCGCTGGGCGCCGCCCTGGCGGGCTCGGCCGAGGTCGACGGGCACCGAGTCGACGTACGGCCCACGGGATGGCTGGCGGGGCTGCTGGAGCGGTTGGCGGGCCCGATGACGGGAGAGCCGGTCGGACAGCCGGCCGCCCTCGCCGCCACACTGCGCGACTACCAGTTGCGCGGTCTGGACTGGCTGGCCCGCACGACCGCCCTGGGCCTGGGCTGCTGTCTGGCCGATGACATGGGGCTGGGCAAGACGGTCACGCTGATCGCGCTGCATCTGCACCGGCAGGCGGACGCCTCGGCCGCCGGGCCGACGCTGGTGGTCTGCCCGGCGTCGCTGCTCGGCAACTGGCAGCGCGAGATCGAGAAGTTCGCCCCGGGCGTGCCGGTGCGCCGGTTCCACGGTGCCGGGCGTGCCCTGGACGCCCTGGCCGAGGACGCGTTCGTCCTGACGACCTACGGGACGCTGCGGCTGGACGCCGGGCGGCTCGCGGAGGTGCCCTGGGGCCTGGCCGTCGCCGACGAGGCCCAGCATGTGAAGAACCCGTACTCGGCGACCGCGCGTGCGCTGCGTTGCCTCGGCGCACACGCGCGCGTGGCGCTCACCGGTACCCCGGTGGAGAACAACCTGTCGGAGCTCTGGGCGATCCTGGACTGGACGACTCCGGGCCTGCTGGGGCGTCTCGGCGCCTTCCGCGCGCGGTACGCGCGGCCCGTGGAGGCAGGCGGGGACCCTGCCTCCGCCGAGCGGCTCAACCGTCTCGTCCGGCCTTTCCTGCTGCGCCGCCGCAAGTCCGACCCCGGAGTCGCGCCGGAGCTGCCCCCGAAGACCGAGACCGACCACGCCGTCCAGCTGACCCGGGAACAGGCCGGACTGTACGAGGCCGTGGTGCGCGAGACGCTGGAGCGCATCGCGGTGGCCGACGACATGGCCCGCCGGGGCCTGGTCATGAAGCTGCTGACCGGTCTGAAGCAGATCTGCAACCATCCGGCGCAGTTCCTCAAGGAGGAGGATCCGAGGATCGCGGGACGTTCGGGAAAGCTGGAACTGCTGGACGAACTGCTCGACACGATCCTCCCGGAGGGGGCGGCCGTACTGGTGTTCACCCAGTACGTGCGGATGGCCCGCCTCCTGGAACGCCATCTGACGGCCCGTGGGGTGTCCTCGCGGGTCCTGCACGGCGGGACGCCGGTCGACGAGCGAGAGGCACTGGTGCGCCGGTTCCAGGACGGCGAAGTGCCCGTCTTCCTGTTGTCGTTGAAGGCCGCCGGAACCGGCCTGAACCTCACCCGGGCCGAGCACGTCGTGCACTACGACCGCTGGTGGAATCCCGCCGTCGAGGCACAGGCCACCGATCGCGCCCACCGCATCGGACAGACGCGGCCCGTTCAGGTGCACCGGCTGATCACCGAGGGAACCGTCGAGGAACGTGTCGCGCGGGTACTGAGCCGCAAGCGGGCCCTCGCCGACGCGGTGCTGGGCGGCGGCGCGGCCGCGCTGACGGAGCTGACGGACGCGGAGCTGGCCGAACTGGTGGAACTGCGCGGGGAGGCGCGATGAGCGGATACGACCCCCGGCACGACCGAGGCCCGGAGCGCACCTTCGACGCGTCGCCGCCCGCGCGCGGGCAGGGTTTCGCGCGGACCTGGTGGGGCCGGTCCTGGCTGCGGGCACTGGAGGAAGGGGCGCTCGACACCACGCCGGTGAAGGCGGGCCGCAAGCTGGCGCGCGCGGGCGCGGTGGGAGCGGTGACGGTGCGCCCGGGACGGGTCACGGCGGTCGTCCGTGACCCGGGAGGCGCCCAGCACCGGGCCGACGTCCTGGTGCCGGAGCTGTCCCAGGACCAGTGGGTCCGTTTTCTGGACTTCGCTCTGGAGCGGGCCGGGCACCTGGCGGCGCTGCTCGACCGAGAACTGCCCCCGCACTTGGTCGAGGACGCGGCGGCGGCCGGCATCGGCCTCCTGCCGGGCCTCGGCGACCTGGAACCGGAGTGCGACTGCGGCACCTGGGACCACTGCGGGCACACGGCGGCCCTCTGTCACCAGGTGGCGCGCCTGCTGGACGAGGATCCGTTCGTCCTGCTGCTGATGCGCGGCCGGGGCAGAGGCGCCTTCCTCGCCGAGCTGGACCTGCGCGGCACCACCCCACCGCGGACGCCGGACACGGTGGAGGGAGTGGATACGCAGGAGGGACAGGAGGCGGTGGGCGCGGCGGGAGTGGACGCGGCGCAAGCCTGGGCGGCAGCGGGCATCACGCCTCCGCTGCCCGAACCGCCCGGCCTTCCAGCCGCTCCGGGACCGCCGCCGTCCCTGGCCGCCGAGACCGAGCCCGCTCCCGGGATCGATCCGAAGGCCTTGGCACACCTGGCCGCGCGAACGGCCGCGGAGGCGCACCGGCTGCTCGCCCGGGCACTCCGGCCTGGCGGGGAAGGCGTGCTGCCGCTGCGGGAGTTGACGGTCGGCGAGGACGCCGTACGCCTTGCCGACGGGGCACCTCCCGGCACTGTCACCGATCGGCTCGCCGAGGGGTCGGGGCGGGGGCGGGAGGGGCTGGCGGTGGCCGTCCGGGCCTGGCGTACGGGTGGTACGGAGGCTCTGTCCGTGCTCGACGGCGAGTGGCGGGTGGAGGGTGCGGCGCTCGCACGCGCGCGTGCGTCCCTGGCAGCGGCGTGGGACGAGGACGAGCGGCCGTCGTTCCGGTCGAGCGGCAACCGCTGGACCGTGGTGGACGAACCGGTTCAGCTGCGCCTCGGGCGGGACGGCCGTTGGTGGCCGTACCGCGACGAGGGTAGCCGCTGGGTTCCGGCGGGAGACGCGGACCGCGATCCGGCGACGGCACTGGAGTCGGCGCGACCCGGCTCGGAGAGTTCCTGACGGACCGGGGCGGACGGAAAACGGCGACGGCGCGGGCGGCCTCGACCGGAACGGCAGCCGCCCTCGGGCGCCACCGTGGGCTTCCGTGGCCGACGCGTGCCGCACGAGGGGGCCGTCCGTCCCTCGCGCGGCACCCACGCGCGCGTGTGTCACGCGCGCGTGGGTGTGTCACGCGCGCGTGGGTGTGTCACGCGCGCGTGCGTTCAGCCTCGAGCCCCCAGCAGATGGTCCATGGCCAGCTGGTCGAGGCGCTCGAAGGCCATCCCCCGCGCGGCGGTCGCTTCCACGTCGAAGTCCTCGAAAGCGGTCCGGTCGGCGAGCAGGGCCTGGAGGCCGTCCGCGGCGGTCGGCTCGGCCAGCTGGTCGAGGCGCGAGGCACGCAGCGCCTCCTGGACCTCCGGGTCGGCCCGGAAGGCGGCCGCCCGCTCCTTCAGGATGAGGTAGTTACGCATGCAGCCGGCCGCCGACGCCCAGACACCGTCGAGGTCCTCGGTCCGCGGCGGCTTGAAGTCGAAGTGGCGGGGGCCGTCGTAACCTGCGCTCTCCAGGAGGTCGACCAGCCAGAAGGCGGCCCGCAGGTCCCCGGCGCCGAAGCGGAGGTCCTGGTCGTACTTGATGCCGGACTGGCCGTTGAGGTCGATGTGGAAGAGCTTGCCGGCCCACAGGGCCTGCGCGATGCCGTGCGGGAAGTTGAGGCCGGCCATCTGCTCGTGGCCCACCTCCGGGTTCACGCCGTACAGCTCGGGCCGCTCCAGGCGCTCGATGAACGCCAGGGCGTGGCCGACGGTGGGCAGCAGGATGTCACCGCGCGGCTCGTTCGGCTTGGGCTCGATGGCGAAGCGCAGGTCGTAGTCCTGTGAGGTGACGTACTCGCCGAGGAGGTCGAAGGCCTCCTTCATGCGGTCGAGGGCCACGCGGACGTCCTTCGCGGCGCCGGACTCGGCGCCCTCGCGGCCTCCCCAGGCCACGTACGTCTTCGCGCCCAGCTCCACCGCCAGGTCGATGTTGCGGATCGTCTTGCGCAGCGCGTAGCGGCGCACCTCACGGTCGTTGGCGGTGAACGCGCCGTCCTTGAAGACGGGGTGCGTGAAGAGGTTCGTGGTGGCCATCGGGACGGCCATGCCGGTTGCGTCGAGTGCCTGGCGGAAGCGCTTGATGTGCGACTCGCGCTCGGCTTCGGAGGAGCCGAAGGGGATCAGGTCGTCGTCGTGGAAGGTCACTCCGTGGGCACCCAGTTCGGCCAGGCGCTGCACCGTCTCGACCGGGTCGAGGGCGCGGCGGGTGGCGTCGCCGAACGGATCCCTTCCCTGCCAGCCGACGGTCCACAGGCCGAAGGTGAACCTGTCATCGGGGGTGGGCTGGTAGCTCATGCCGCGGCTCCTCGCTTGCTTACGACTATTTCGTCATGGCCGTTTACAAATTAGTATGCGAGCGCACCTCTGGGAAGAGACAAGATGTCTTTGACGGCAAGGTGTCTTTGACAGCCCCCAGCACAGGCCGCGCGGCCGCGGAAGAGGGAGAGCCCGATGTCAGCAGCCGAGGGTCCGCTCGTCGTCGGCGTGGACACGTCCACGCAGTCCACGAAGGCGCTGGTCGTCGACGCGGCCACCGGGCAGGTCGTGGCGAGCGGCCAGGCGCCGCACACCGTCACCTCCGGTGCGGGCCGGGAGAGCGACCCGCGTCAGTGGTGGGACGCCCTGTGCGAGGCACTGCGGCAGTGCGGTGACGCGGCGCACGAGGCGGCCGCGGTGTCGATCGGCGGCCAGCAGCACGGCCTGGTCACTCTGGACGCGCAGGGTGAGCCGGTGCGTCCGGCCCTGCTGTGGAACGACGTCCGCTCCGCGCCCCAGGCCCGCCGCCTGGTCGAGGAGCTGGGCGGCCCGAAGGCCTGGGCGGAGCGGACCGGGAGTGTGCCCGGGGCGTCGTTCACGGTCACGAAGTGGGCCTGGCTGGCCGAGCACGAGCCGGAGGCGGTCCGTGCCACCCACGCGGTACGGCTCCCGCACGACTACCTCACCGAGCGCCTCACCGGCCAGGGCACGACCGACCGAGGCGACGCCTCCGGCACCGGCTGGTGGGCGTCCGGGACCGAGGCGTACGACCCGGAGACCCTCGCCCACGTCGGACTCGACCCGGCCCTGCTGCCCCGGGTGGTGCGCCCCGGTGAGGTGGCCGGCACCGTGCGCGAACACCACGACCTGCCGTTCTCCAAGGGCACCCTGGTCGCTCCCGGGACCGGCGACAACGCGGCGGCCGCGCTGGGCCTCGGGCTGCGACCGGGCACCCCGGTGCTGAGCCTGGGCACCTCGGGCACCGTCTACGCGGTGTCCAGGCACCGTCCCGCCGACCCGACCGGCACGGTTGCGGGCTTCGCCGACGCGCACGGCGACTGGCTGCCGCTGGCCTGCACCCTGAACTGCACCCTCGCCGTGGACCGCGTCGCGGCCCTGCTGGGCCTGGACCGGGAAGCCGTCGAGCCCGGCACCGCGGTCACCCTGCTGCCGTACCTGGACGGCGAGCGCACCCCGAACCTGCCGAACGCCTCCGGGCTGCTGCACGGCCTGCGTCACGACACGACCGCCGGCCAGCTGCTCCAAGCCGCCTACGACGGCGCGGTCCACTCGCTGCTGGGAGCGCTCGACCTGGTCCTGGACGAGGACGCGGACCGCAGTACCCCGCTGCTGCTGATCGGCGGCGGCGCCCGGGGCACGGCCTGGCAGCAGACCGTACGGCGGCTGTCGGGGCGGCCGGTCCAGGTGCCCGAGGCGAGGGAACTGGTCGCCCTGGGTGCCGCCGCGCAGGCGGCCGGGCTGCTGACCGGGGAGGATCCCGGGGCGGTGGCCCGTCGCTGGAAAACGGCCGCCGGGCCGGTGCTGGAGGCGGTGGAGCGGGACGAGGCGACGCTGGCCCGGATCGCCGGGGTACTCTCCGACGCGGCCCCGCTCCTGGAGCGGGGGACGGACACCCCCTGACCGCCCGGCGACCGCCGGGACGCCCATCGGGCGGCCGAGCACTCACCGGGCGGCCGCCGTCGGAGGGGCTCACCGGCCCCGGAGGGACACCGACGGGCACGCCCGGCGACCATGCACCGCTCGGGGACACCTGCGCGGCCAAGGACGAGGATTGACGGAGGCATGACCGCACCGCTGCACGAGGCCCGACCGCCCGGAGCCGGTCGCGCCCTGCCGGACACCCAGCAGGGCATGCGCCGCCGCAACCTCGCCCGGGTGATGCACGCGGTCGGCGCCGAGGGACCGCTCTCACGGGCCGCGGTCGCCTCGCGCATCGGTCTGACGCGGGCCGCGGTGTCCACGCTCGTGGACGAGCTGGTCCGCTGGGGGCTCTTGGAGGAGCTGGGCCCCGAACGGCCCGGCCGGGTGGGCCGGCCGGGGTCGGCGCTCGCCGTGAGCGGGCGCGGCCCGGCCGGGATAGGAGCGGAGGTCGGTGTCGACCACCTCAGGGTGTGCGCGGTCGACCTGCGCGGCGAGGTACGCGCGCGTGCGGTGCGGTACGGCGCGAACCGGGGCCGGGCGCCGGAGCCGGTGGTGGCGGAGCTGACGGCGCTGGTGCGCCAGGTGGTCGCCGAGGCGGAGCGGGAGGGGTTGTGGCCCGCCGGACTCGCCCTCGCCGTGCCGGGCCTGGTGGCGCGCGACGGACGTACGGTCGTCCACGCCCCGAACCTCGACTGGCATGACACCGACCTCGGTGCCCTGCTGCCCGCGGGCCCTCCGCTGAGCGTGGACAACGAGGCCAACTTCGGCGCGCTGGCCGAGCTGTGGCTGGGCGCGGGCACCCCGCGCGACTTCCTGCACGTGTCGGCCGAGATCGGCATCGGCGCGGCGGTCGTGGTGGACGGCCGGCTGCTGCGCGGCACACGGGGCTTCGCCGGCGAACTGGGCCATGTGCCCGTACGGCCCGACGGACCGCCCTGTGCCTGCGGCGGGCGCGGCTGCCTGGAGCAGTACGCGGGTGAGGAAGCGGTTCTGCGCGCGGCCGGTCTCGAACCGCGCGAGGACCTGGTCGGCCTGCTCGCGGAGCGGGCCGGCGCCGGCGACGAGCGGGTGCGGCGGGCCCTGCGGGACGCCGGTACGGCCCTCGGCATCGCCCTGACCGGGGCGGTCAACCTGCTCGACCCGGAGGCGGTCGTCCTGGGCGGCGCGCTGGCCGGGCTCTCGCCGTGGCTCCTGCCGTCGCTGGAGGCCGAGCTGGCCGATCGGACCACGGGACCGGCCTGCCCGGTGTCGGTGTCCCGGCTGGGTTCCGAGGGGCCGCTGCTGGGAGCCGCCCACTCCGTCGCCCGGGCCGTCCTCGACGATCCGGCGGCGGTGGCGGAAAGGGCCTGAGGCCGCGATCCGTCGTCCACGCCACCCGACAACCGGCAACCGGCAACCGGCAACCGGCAACCGGTCAATTTCGGCCGGGCCCCAGTCGAAACGGTTGTCCGCGCGAACACCCCGAGTGACGATGTCCCCAGCCGCATCGCCGTCCCGGGAGGACGAGTTGACCGATCCATGGGTGGCCCTGGAGCCGGGGGCCGACCCTGTCGAACGCGTCCGGGTTCTGCGCCGGGCACACGAGACGTTCACGACGGCCGGCACGGTGCCTCGGCCGGTGCGGTCCGTGGTGGCCGAGTCGTGGCGGCGCAGCGCGCGGGCCGGAGTCGGACCGGACGGCGGCGCGAGCGTGGAACTGACCGACGGCGACCTCGGGGCCCACCGCGCCGAGCATCCACTGTCCCGGGTTATGCCACTGTTCCGGGAACTGATGGGCACCTTCGCCGCCGACGGCGAGCATCTGCTCGCGGTGTGCGACGCGCACGGCAGGCTGCTGTGGGTCGAGGGGCATCCGGCGACCCGCCGCAGGGCGGACCGGATGAACTTCGTCCCCGGAGCACGCTGGGCGGAGACGGCGGTCGGCACCAACGCCCCGGGTACGGCGGTCGCCGTGGACCGGCCGGTGCAGGTGTTCGCCGCCGAACACTTCATACGGCAGGTCCAGCCCTGGACGTGCGCGGCCGCGCCGGTGCACGATCCGCACACCGGCCGGGTGCTCGGTGCCGTCGACATCACCGGCGGGGACGGGCTGGCCCATCCGCACAGCCTGGGCTTCGTGCAGGCGGTGGCGCGGGCCGCCGAGTCGCAGCTCGCGCTGCTCGCCCCGCCGCGCACCGGCGAGGAGACGGCGACGCTGAGCGCGCTGGGGCGCGACGAGGCCGAACTGCGCCTGGACGGGCGTCCGTTCAGGCTCAGCCGCCGGCACAGCGAACTGCTGGTGCTGCTGGCCCGCCACCCCGAGGGGCTGACCGGCGACGAGCTGTTGTGCGCGCTGTACGCGGACGAGTCGGTGACACCGGTGACCTTGCGCGCCGAACTCGCGCGGCTGCGCCGGTTGCTGGGTCCGGGGCTGCTCACCTCGCGGCCGTACCGGCTGACCGTGCCGGTCGAGTGCGATGCCACGGTGGTGGAGCGGCGGCTGGCGGCGGGCGCGGTCTCGGCGGCGGCGGGGGCGTACACCGGCCCGCTGCTGCCCAACTCGCAGGCCCCGGCGGTGGTGCGGATCAGGCACCGGCTCACCGACGGCCTGCGGACGGCGCTGATCGCCCGCCGTGATCCCGATCTGCTCGCCGACTGGGCGCACGCGCCGTGGGGCGAGGAGGACGTGGAGGCGTGGCGGGCGCTCGCGGCTGTGCGGCCCACCGCGGCGATCCGGGCGCGGCTCACGGCACTGGAAACGGAACTGGCGGCGCCGCCGGCTCCCCGGACACCGCGCTGACAGCACGGCCAGGCCTGCGGTCGCGCAACCTACCTGCAACGTACGACGGCCTAGCCTCGCGCCGGAAGCTGCCCAGCGGCGGGCAGCGCTTCACCGGGAGGCAGACCATCATGACCCGTTACACGGCGCCCGGCTCCGAGGGCGCGATCGTCTCCTACCAGGCGCGTTACGACCACTTCATCGGCGGGGAGTACGTGCCGCCGGCCCGCGGACAGTACTTCGAGAACCCGTCACCGGTGAACGGGCAGCCGTTCACCGAGGTCGCGCGCGGCACCGCGGAGGACGTCGAGCGGGCGCTGGACGCGGCGCACGCGGCCGCTCCCGCCTGGGGCCGTACGTCGGTGACGGAACGCTCCGACATCCTGCTGAAGATCGCCGACCGGATGGAGGCCTACCTCGAACCGCTGGCGGTGGCCGAGAGCTGGGAGAACGGCAAGCCGGTGCGCGAGACGCTGGCGGCCGACATCCCGCTCGCGATCGACCACTTCCGGTACTTCGCGGGAGCGATCCGCGCGCAGGAGGGTTCGCTGGGCGAGGTCGACGAGGACACGGTGGCGTACCACTTCCACGAGCCGCTCGGGGTCGTGGCGCAGATCATCCCCTGGAACTTCCCGATCCTGATGGCGACCTGGAAGCTGGCGCCCGCGCTCGCCGCCGGCAACGCCGTGGTCATCAAGCCCGCCGAGCAGACGCCGGCCTCCATCCACTACTGGATGAGCCTGATCGCGGACCTGCTCCCGCCGGGCGTCGTCAACATCGTCAACGGCTTCGGTGTGGAGGCGGGCAAACCGCTGGCGTCCAGCCCGCGGGTGGCGAAGGTGGCGTTCACCGGGGAGACGACGACCGGGCGGCTGATCATGCAGTACGCCTCGGAGAACATCAAGCCGGTCACGCTGGAACTGGGCGGCAAGTCCCCGAACATCTTCTTCGACGACGTCTGGGCACAGGACGACGACTTCCGCGACAAGGCGCTCGAAGGCTTCACGATGTTCGCGCTCAACCAGGGCGAGGTGTGCACCTGCCCCTCCCGCGCACTGGTCCAGCGCGGCCACTACGCCGAGTTCCTCGAGGCGGCCGTGGCCCGCACCCGTCTGATCAAGCCGGGCCACCCGCTCGACACGGACACCATGATCGGCGCCCAGGCCTCCAACGACCAGTTGGAGAAGATCCTCTCCTACCTGGACGTCGGCCGCCAGGAGGGCGCCAAGCTCCTCACGGGTGGCGAACGCGTCGAGTACGACGGCGAACTCAAGGGCGGCTACTACGTCCAGCCGACCATCTTCGAGGGCGACAACCGCATGCGGATCTTCCAGGAGGAGATCTTCGGCCCCGTCGTCTCGGTGACGTCCTTCGACGACTTCGACGACGCGATCAAGATCGCCAACGACACGCTGTACGGTCTCGGCGCGGGCGTGTGGACCAGGGACGCCAACACCGCCTACCGAGCGGGCCGGGCGATCCAGGCGGGCCGCGTCTGGACGAACTGCTATCACGCCTACCCCGCGCACGCGGCCTTCGGCGGCTACAAGCAGTCGGGTATCGGCCGGGAGACGCACAAGATGATGCTGGAGCACTACCAGCAGACGAAGAATCTGCTCGTGTCCTACAGCCCGAAGAAACTTGGGTTCTTCTAGAGCCTGAAGTCGGTTGCCTGGGGGCATCGTGTGCTCCAGGCAACCCGACACAATAGCTGCCCCATGCAATCAGTCGGGTTCTTCTCGTTACCCTCTGGCATCCAGTGGAGTTCCACTCGGACCAGTCGCGGACCAGATTCCGGGGGCGGGCCGGGTGGACTCACCTCGGCCACACAGTCCTCCGGGACCTCCATCCGCGGCGAACACGCACGCCACCGCGGCAATCCGCTCCGCAAAGGGCCCTGTCCCAGGCCGCCATCCTTCACCTGGCCCGGCAACGCGTGAACGTCATCCACGCAACGATCCGCACCGGCACCCGCTACCAGCCGCGCACACCCACCGACATCGGCATCGCCGCCTGCCGATCCCACCGGCCCCTGTCTTGCCGCTCCCGTCACGCCCGCGCACCGACACGGCCACGACGGCCGCGCCGGCCACCGGCCTGCCCACCCTGTACCTGATCAGCCGGGAACATCCCGCTTCGCAGGCCCCGAAAAGCAGTGACCGAGCAACACGCGACAGCGACGCTCAGCCGGCGTCCCCGGCGAAGGCCGGGACTCGGCAGGATGCCAACCCGCCCCGTACTCACTTCCTTGCGACAATGCAAGTGGCCACCGGATAGTCCGGGTGGTATGTGCTCAGTTCCAGGGCGTCGAGTTCCTCGGCTGCGATGCCCATGAGCGACGCGATGACACTCAGCGGATTGCCGTACTGGTGCACGGTTTGTTCGGACCAGGCACTGAACATCTCCCGCAACGCTGTTGGGAGTGGCCGCCAGTAGTCCTCGGGCGCGCTGTGCAGTCGTTGGGCGCTGGGGACCATGCAGCACGCTGTACCGCCCGGTCGCAGCCATTGCCACATGTTGTCGACCACCTGCCACGGGCGCGCAGTGTGCTCCAGAACGTTGAAGGCGAGGATGGTGTCAAGAGAGCCCGCCGGGATGATTCCCAGATCCGCTACGTCACCGACCAGAGCGACTCCGGGGGCCGCTCTGATATCCAGACCGCGGTATTCGGAAGCACGGGTGAAACCGTAGGCGTCCTTGTTGCTGTCCAGTCCTCCAATCTCCACAACATCTCCCTGAACGGAATCGCGGATTTCGGCGATGAACTGGTCCAGGTAGTAACGGTCAATTGGGGTGCCCCGAGACATTCCGAAAGCCGGGCAGATCGGTATCAGCCTGCGCAGTTGGCCCCAGTCGATCCCACCAATTGGCGGTACCAGGAAGCCTCGTTCCTGCAGTTCCGTGAAGAGTTCGCGAAAGTTCGGGGTTTCTGGATCGTGGCTCAGATTTCGCTGCATTCCCAGCGCCCGCAGCACCTGCCGGGTTGAACAGCTCTGTGCGGTCAGGTCCGCTACCTGGGCCATCTTCCGGTCATCCCGCACGATCAAAGATCCATGCTGAGCGAATACCGAGCAGGTGTCCCCACTGTAGCTGAGCTCATCCACAGCGGCTTGCGCGTCGGCCGCCAGCGGGGCTTTCCTCATCGCGGTGAACTCGGCTTCCGCCGCTGCGAGATCACTCTCATGGAGCATGATCTCCAGGATGAGCAGCATGTCCAGGGAGAGTGGAAATCCTTCCTGCCGGTGGGCGGCACCCACCTTGTTGGCCTTACCTGCCTTGACGCACATCCGGTCCGGCTGGGCGGACAGAGCCACCATGGAGGTGAACAGTCCGTTCTTTGGCATTGTGCATCTACTCCCCACTGTTTCCGAATCTGGACCGATCCATATCCAAGAAATTCACGCCATTTTGAGGCGCACCGTATGGCGAACTCTCTACGTGACCTCGTCTTCTCATCCCGGAGATGGACTCGGCAAGGCGCCGGCTCGCCGGCCCGGGGCGGCTCGGGCTCCGAAGTTGGGGCGTGCCGGCTCGCGGGGGCACGGGATGGTCCGGTGCGGGAGTTGTCCCGTGCCCCGGCGGCGGCGTCAGGCCAGGACTGGTGTCCAGTGCGGCCGGCGGAACTCCCCCCAGCGCAGCTGCGGCAGGCCGGCCGCCCGGGCGGGCGGGCCGGGCAGGGGGTTGTCCGTCAGGCTCAGCCAGGTCAGGGCGGTGAGCCGGCCCAGTCGGTTGGGCAGGGCCGACAGCTGGTTGCGGTCCGCGCTGAGCCGGGTCAGCTTCCGCAGGTCCGCCAACTCGGCCGGGAGTGTGGTCAGTTCGTTGCCGCTGACATCCAGGCAGGTCAGCTCGGTCAACCGGCCCAACCAGGCCGGCAGTTGCGGCAGCCGGTTGTCCGACAGGTCCAGCCGGCGCAGCGAGGTGTGGCCGCGTACGGACGCCGGGACTTCGCTCAGGTCTCGCCCCGACAGATCCAGCACGCTGACCGCGCCGGCCGGGGGCGCTGCGGTCTCAGTAGGTGAGGGTCCGGGACCAGCCGTGGGCCTCATCGGCCAGCTCCTTCCAAAGGGGATGGTCGTCGTAGGAACTGCCGCAGGGGCGCAGCCGGAGCCGCTCGTCCCTCACGTCGATGCGGCCGTCGTTCGCCTCGATGTGCCCAAGGACGGCCCGGGCCTCCTTGATGACCGCGGGATGGAACACCTTCCAGGAGCCGGTGGAGAAGCGCTCCACGCGGCGGCGCATCCGCTCCACGCACGCGTCGTTCAGCCCGACGCATGTCAATGCCGAGACGCGCGGAGGCTCGGCAGGGCGGCTGGCTCCAGTCGACGGCATGGTGACCCCTATGGCTATACGCACGCGCCCTTCGCGGCGACACGAGGCTGACCTTGCTTAGGGGTGTCGAAGCGCTTCGACACCGGACGGTCCCCGACTCTTGCATGATCACGACAGATCGGTCAAGGGTCCGGCTCTGCTGTTGACGCTCCACCGCGACACGACTACTGCGAATGGGTCGCATGATCACGTTACGAGCTCAAAGTGACATGCGAGCCGGTCCAGGAAGCGGCACATGACGTCGGCGTCGAAGGTGTCGGTGAAGACCATGAAGTGCATGCGACCCTTGGTGCTGATCGCGGACATCGCGTTCACCGAGAACCGTTTGCCCGGGCGGCGACCTCGCCGCCCTCGGCCTTCACCTTCGCCCGGATCGCCGGCCGCGTCTCCTCGCGGCGGACACGCACCGCCTCCTGGTTCTGCTCGACGGCCCGCTTGTCCGGGCGCTGGAACGACAGACCCCAGCGGCGCAGGTGTTTGCCCACGCCCTGCTCGGTCAGCCGCACCCGGTACAGCTTCGCGATCAGGTCCCCCCCACCCCCCACCAGCACGCGTCCACAGCCGCCCCGCCAGCGTCAGATCACAGGACCGGTGATCCAGCACGGCCTGCCGGACCGCCTGCTGCTCGACCCCATCGAGCACCCAACGCTCACCGACCCGGCGCCCACGCGGCTGAGCCACGAGCGCCTCACGCCCACGGCCGGCCAGTTCGCCCACCGGTTGTCCACGGCATTGAGCGAGACCTGGAACACCGCCGCGACATCCTCGCGGGTCCAGCCCGCCGCCAACGCGTCCACCGCCCGCGGCCGAAGGGCCTCCTGCGCCGACGGCGACAACTGCCGTGCCTCCCCCACCAGTTCACTCGCGCGGGCATCAACGAACCAGAACACCTGCCGTTTCGGATCAATATGTTCTGGACGAGACCCTCCTGAGTTTCTGATCAACACTCACCCGAGGGAGGCAGTCACCGCATCCCCTTCGGCGACCGAGGCAATGAGATGGCGCGGACCAGTGAGCCCATCTCGCCGGTCACGGTAATCAGATCCACGCGGCCGCGCGGTTACACGGTATCCATTGTCACGCAACAGTGCAGTTATCGATACCTGACTTTCCCGGTCACACTCGATCAGAAGTTTTGGCTTCACAGACGAGAGGAGGTTCTTCCCCCCGCTTTTCAGGAGGTCGTACTCGGCGCCTTCGACATCTATCTTGACGAGGTCGGGTGGCCCGAACATTCCGGCAAGGGAATCCAGTGAATATGCCGGCACCGGCCCACCGGCCATCGGTACAACCCTGCGACAGGCAGGCCGCGGGTCTGACGCGTCGATGTCTGCAGGTCCCGAGCGTCCGAGTACGGCGTACGGCAGGACAGTGATGTTGCCTCCCAGGCTGTTGCGATGGATCGTGGTCGCGAGCCTGGCGCGGTTGTCCGTGTCTGGCTCAAAGGCATAGACGCGTCCATTGGAGCCGACAGCAGAGGCCATCAGCAGGGTGTGATTTCCGGCGAATGCCCCTACGTCCCACACCACGCCCCCCGGGAGAATCGCTTTCAACAGCGATTTTTGCACCCACCGTTCATAGACGCCAAGCCATATGGGGGCGTCCTGCGGTAGCCGCAGGTCCAGGTAGACACCCGCAAGGGCGCCGCTGACAACCGGGAGTTCGCATCGAGTCGGGATTCCATCGTGAGCTAGCTGCCGTTTGACGAGGCGTTGAATTGACGGAAATCCGTAGACATGGCTCAGTACCGAATCCGGGAGCATTCGCGCAACACGAGAAATCACCCCCGCCCGTCGGCTTTCCTTGAACGATGGAGTGGGTTCTGTGGCCACCGAGGTACACCTTCCTTGCGTGCCGCTCACCCGGCCTCGACAGCGAACCAGTGTTCGCTGTCTTAGCACTTCACTTGACCCGACCGAGCTATGCGCCGTGGTGGCGAGATTGCTTTCCAATGACCGCCGTCGACAGTCGGAATCCTTGACTGACCTGTCGTGATCATGCGACAGTCGAGGACCGTTCGGTGTCGAAGCGCTTCGACGACGCGCAGTCAAGGTCAGCCTCGCGTCGCCGCGAAGGGCGCGTGCGTATAGCCATAGGGGTCACCATGCCGTCGACTGGAGCCAGCCGCCCTGCCGAGCCTCCGCGCGTCTCGGCATTGACATACGTCGGGCTGAACGACGCGTGCCAGGACGTTTACCGCTTACTTCTGAAGAATCCGCATTGGGGCATTCGGGACATCGCCGTCGAGTCGAAGCTGAGCGAGGAGGACGTCGGGCTCGCGTTGGACCAGCTGGCCGACAAGGCTCTGCTCGCGCCCGACCAGCCTCATTCCCAGCGCCGGGTGCCGATCAATCCGGAGATGAGCCTGGGCGCACTGCTCGCCATGCAGGAGGCGGAGGTCGCACAGCGCTGGCAGGGGATCCGCCAGGCCCGCGAGCAGGTGCTGGAGCTGGCGTCGGCCTATCTGACGGCAGGGCACCCGGAACCTCTCCCTCTGGTGGAGCACATCCTGGGCCTGGACGCCACAAGGCAGCGGCTCGCCGTGCTGGCCGAGGACACCCGGACCGACGTGCTGTCCTTCGCGCCCGGCGGCCCACAGCCCGCCGACGTGCTGGAGAGCAGCCGGGCGCTGGACCGTGTGACGCTGGCCCGCGGAGTGCAGATGCGAACCGTCTGCCTGGAGAGCATCCGCAACAGCCGGCCCACCATGGAGTACGTGGAGTGGCTGGTGAGCGGGGGTGCCGAGGTCCGCACCGTGCCGGCTCTCCCCATGCGCCTGATCGTCGCCGACAAGGCGACCGCGGTCCTCCCCGTCCGAGCGGACGACGCCCGGCAGGGCGCCCTGCTCGTCCGGCACCCCGGGATCGTCGATGTGTGCACCGCTCTCTTCGAGCAGGTGTGGACGGGAGCGGCCCCGGTCGGCAAGAGCAGCGAGGTCCGGGACGGCGACGACGCACCGAGCGAGCAGGAGCGCGAGTTGCTCCGGCTGCTCGCCGACGGCCATGCCGACGAGTTCGCCGCCCGGCAGCTCGGCGTCTCCCTGCGGACCGTGCGGCGCATGATGTCGGGCCTGATGCAGCGGATGGGCGTGAAGTCCAGGTTCCAGGCCGGGGCCAAAGCCGTGTCCATGGGCTGGATCACTGGTTCACCGCACCTCTCGGGTTGACGTCGTCCGGCCGGTCGGCGAGCTGCAGGCCCAGCGCACAGTGGGTGAGCAGCCACCCTGCCAGCGGGCCGGACGGCGCGCTGGTGAGGTCCAGCAGCCGTTTCCTCACTCCGGCGACCGCGTCTTCGGCCGAGGCCGCGGAGACGAAGGCGATCAGGCCCATGCCGGTCAGGTCGCCCTGGCAGCGCACCCGCTCGATCACCACGCTGTGCGCCTCCCGCGGGGGATCCATCAGGCCGCAGGCGACCGGGTCCGGATGCAGATCCGGATGCGGATCCGGACCCGGGTCGAACCGCATTCCGGGAGCGACTGCGCGGACCAGTTCGCCGCGCACGGGATACATGAGTTTGCCCTCCTCCGAACAGGCCCCTCGACGGGCTCACCACCCAGCAGCGGGCGGATGTGGGTCAGTTGCGCAGCGCGTCCGCCGCTGCGACGGGGTCGACCGGAGTGAACGCCAGACCGGTGGCCAGCTCTGCCGCACCCGGTATCCGGAGCCTGTTCGCGGAACGCAACAATCCGGCCAAGGTCACCGTGATGTGCCCTCCGGCCTCGCCGGTCTGGTGCAGCCAGAGCTGATAGGGCATCGGGCGCGCGAACACCGCGTCGAGTCCGCGTACGGCACCGCCGAGCGCGTCGGCGAGTCCGTCCCGCTCGGCGTCGGTCAGTTCGTCGATGCTCGCCACGTGACGCGTCGGCGACAGACGAAGCGAGTACGGAGCGGGCGGCGCCTGCGGGACGCGGGTGATCCAGTGCGCGTCGGCACGGACGAGCAGCCGTTCGGGTCCCGGCGCGCAGACGGCGCAGGTGTCGCGTGAGACCGTCCGTTCGGCCCCGAGCAACTCGGGGACCAGAGGAAGTCCGAAGAGCTGGCTGTGCGGATGCGCGACCGTGGCCCCGGCCTCCGCTCCCCGGTTCTCGAAGACCAGGGCGCATCGCACATCGGGGCGAGCCGCCATGAGCCGGCTCCGCTCGCCCCACATGTCCACCACGGCGCGGATCTGGGGCCGCGTCATACCGGCGAAGTCCAGTGTGTGTTCGGGGCTGTGCACCATCACCTCACAGCGACCGGCCCCGATCGCAGGCCACCGGTTGGGAAAGGCCCAGGTGGTGAAGGAGTCCGGGCATTCTGTTCCGCCGGGGCAGAACGGGCAGTCGTCCGCACCGGACTGGGGGCGCGCCGAGCGCCTGCCCGACGTGAACCCCACTCGCGCGGTGATCGGGTCGGTCACGGGGCCGCTCTGGTCCGCGGATGCCCGCGCAGGCAGGTCGGGAACCGTCCCGGCCAGATAGGTGTTCATGGGTCTCGTCTCCCTCTCCATCCGGTGTCACAGGGCCAGGCCGACGGCTTGCGAGCCCGTCGTGTCCGGCCCGAACGACAGTTCCCTCGCGTTCCGCTCCCCCATCGCCGCCCGCACCGCGGCGTCCTGTCCTCGGCGGACGGCGACCAGCAGGAAGCCGCCCCCGCCCGCTCCCAGGAGCTTGCCGCCCTCGGCTCCCGCGTCACGGGCCACCTGGTAGAGACTGTCGATTTGGGGGGTGGTGATGCCGGGGCTCATCCGGGCCTTGTGGGTCCAGTGCTCATGGAGGATCGGGCCGACGTCGTCCGGACGCCCATGCCGGACGGCTTCCAGCATGTCCGTGCCGAGAGACCGGATGGCGTCCAGCGACGCGAGGACCCCGCCGTCCCCGCAGGTGGCCCGGTTCGCCTGCTCCTGCAGCACCGTGCCGGCGTCCCGGGTCAGCCCTGTGTAGAACAGCAGCAGCCGCTCACGGAAGAACTCGGCGCATTCCTGGGACAGGGGCAGTTCTTCGGGGTGGACGTTCAGGTCCCGCGTGATGTGCAGGGCACGCAGACCCCCGTAACTGGCCATGTAGTGGTCGTGCTTGCCGACCGGGCGGCCCAGATCCGTCATCTCCACCGCGGCGGCGTCCTCGGCGAGGGCCCTGCGGTCGACGCGGGCCGAGCCGTCCGGGCCCGCGCTCGCATGGCGCAGGGCGTGCAGCAGGGAGACGGTGAAAGCGCCCGATCCACCGAGGCCCGTGCCCGAGGGGGCGTCCGAGAAGGAAGCGACCTGGAGCGGGCCGGTGGCCCCGGCGCGACGGAATACCTCGCGGGCGAAGGGGTTTCGCAGGTGTTCGGCGCCGAGGACCTGTTCGGTGTCCTCCCACGATGCTCGTACGCCTCCGGAGAACTCCCGGGGGAAAACGGAGACTCCGACGTGACGGTCGATGGCCAGGCTGATCACCAGACCTCCGTGGGCGCGGGCGTAGCTCGGCAGGTCGGTGCCGCCGCCGGCCAGCGAGACGCGCAGGGGGGCGCGCGCCATGACCGCCGTGGGTTCAGGCGGGCACGGCGTCGCCCGCCGCGGCCCGGACCGCGTCGGTCGGGGTGTACGGCCGGGTGGCGTGTTGTCGAGTGCCGTGGTCATGGAAAGCTCGCAGTTCCCTTCGGAGGTCTTCCGGCACCGGCCGGGTCGTCAGTACCTGCCACAGGTCGGGCGCCGGGCACGCGGTGGCCGCCCAGCCGAGCAGGGTCGCGCGCTCCTCGGGGCTGGTGACGGCCTGCCGGGCGGCACGTGCCTCCCGCATCAGCGCGCGTGCCCGTACCGTGCTGACGAACCCGCGCCGGACGAGTTCGCCGAACTTCTCCCGGTCCTTCCAGACGGGCCGCCCGGCGCCCGGGAGCAGCTCCATGTCGAGTTCGCGGTCGAGCGTGTCGAATCCCCAGGGGCGACGCCGGAGCGGGTCCTGGAAGTTGACGTACCACTTGACCGGTTCCGTGGACCCCGGGGCCGTGAAGAGCACCAGGCCGTAGCTCCGGCCGGAGTCGATCAGGAAGGTCGCGTCCGTACCGGTCCATTCGACGGGGGCGAGGTGCCACGGCCGCTGCCAGGTGTGCGCGCGGTGCCCGGCGGGCCCGTGGGCGGCGAGCCACTGGGTGCCCGCCGTCAGCCGCAGTCCCACCCGGCGTCCGTCGTCGTGGACGACGGTGACCGGTCGCGCACACCAGGTGGCGCCGTCGATCGTTTCCCTGAGCAGCACGCGCGCGCCGGGCGGCCACCGGCTCGGCCTGGATGTCATGGGCACCCCCGGGCGAGGACCGCGCCGCGGCGCCCGGTGCGTGCCTGCGCATAGCCGTCCAGCGTCGCGTTGACCATCCGTTCCTGGCTGAAACGCTCGGCCACCGTGCGCAGCGCGTTGGCGGTGAGCCGCCGGCCGAGCGCGTCGTCGGACAGCAGCTCGACGATGGCCGCCGCCAGCCGGTCAGGGCTGGACACCGGGACCACCAGGCCGTCGTGCCGGTCGGTGACCACCTCGCGCAGACCGGGCACCCCGGTGGCGACGACAGGGACGGCGGCGGCCATGGCCTCGACGGCCGCGAGCCCGAGCCCCTCCTCCAGGGACGGCTGGACCACCAGATCCGCGGCGTCGAAGACGGCCGGCATGTCCTGGGTGAGCAGGTCGGTCCTCCGGATGACCGGAGCGACGACGTCCAGCTCCCGCGCCAGCTCCCACATCCGCTTCTCATAGCCGGGGTCCGATGTCCGTCCGGCGAGCAGCAGGCGCGCCGAGGGGCAGGCCGCCAGGACCGCGGGCAGGGCGCGGATCAGGTCGTGCTGTGCCTTGCGTTCGTACACCCGGGCGGGGCACACGATGAGGCGTTCCCCCGCACCGACACCCAGTTCGGCGCGGAGCCGTCGGCCCGCCCCGGGCTCCGGCGCCACGACGGGCACGCCGTGGTGGACCAGGCACAGCCGCTCGGCGGGAACGCCGTAGGCCGTGGCCCGCTCGGCGTAGAACTCACTGCCGGCGAAGTACACGTCGACGGGCAACGCCCGGTAGGAGAGCAGACAGCGTCCCTCGCCGAAGGGTTCCAGCTGGGGGTTCTGCTCGTGCAGCGACGCCGCGAGGACGGCGCCCTGCTGAAGCGCGATCATTGCCGCCCAGACGAGGGTCTCGTGGCTGTTGGCGTGGACCACGTCGAACACCGCGTCGTCGGGGTGGTCGAACGCTTCGCTCAGTTCCGCGAGTGCGGCGTACTGCATCTGCCGCCAGGGCAGTTTGCCCGGGACGTCGACCTCGGACGCGAAGCGGCGCAGCCGGATCACGCGCACTCCGTTCTCCACCGACACGACGGCCGTCTCGGGGAGGCGGAAGCCGTCGGTCACCACCGTCACCTCGTGCCCCTGGGTCACCAGCCCCTCCGCCAGCAGCCGTGCGTAGGTCTCCGCTCCCCCGGTGATCGGCGGGAAGCTGGCCGTGAGCAGGAGAACTCTCATGCCGGCGTCACCGCCAGGGCGTCGATGAGCACGGTGCCGGCGGGGATGACGGAGTCACTCAGCACGACCGAGTTCTCCAGCCAGGTCCCCTCGCCGATCCGGGCGCCGGAGCCGATGACCACCGGGCCGCGTAGTACGGCGGTGCCCGCGACATGTGCTCCGGAGCCGATGTGCACTCCCTCGCCGGTGCCGCGGGGCGCCAGCCAGGGGATGCGTCCCGCGGCGGCGTCCAGGTTGGCCTCGCGCAGGGACCGCGGCGTTCCGATGTCCCGCCAGTACCCGTTCAGCCTGGCGGCGACCACCGTGCGTGACTCGGACAGCAGCAGCGGAACGAGGTCCGCCGCGTAGTCGAACACGCTGCCGCGCGGGATGCGGTCGATCGCGGCGGCCGAGAGGCAGTAGATGCCCGCGCTCACCCAGTGCCACTCCTCGTCCGGTACCGGCGGCTTCTCGCGGGCCCCGGTCAGCGCCGAGTCGTCCCCGATGTCGAGCACGCCGAAATGCCGGGCGCCCTGGCGCCGGACAGCCGCGACGGTGAGATCGGCGTCGCTGCGCTGGTGGCGGGCGCGGACCTCGGCGAGATCGTCGCCGGAGAGGACGTCGCCGGAGGTGACCAGGACGGCGTCGTAGGAGCGCAGGCGGTCCGCGAACCGGGTCAACGCACCGGCCGGGCCGGTCAGTTCGGGCTCCACCTCGGTGCGGACGAGCACGGGGCAGTCGTAGTCGTCGAGGACCCGCTGGATCTGTTCCGCGTGGTGGTGGAGGTTGACGAAGATCTCCTGTGCTCCCGCGGCGGCCATCCGGTCGACGAGGTGGAGGAGCAGCGGGCGGTCGAGCACCGGTACGAGGGGCTTGGGCAGGGCGTGGGTCAGAGGTCGCATCCGGCTGCCCGCGCCGGCCGCGAGGATGACGCCCGCTGTCCTCATGCCACCGCTCCGAGGCCGCGTGACCGCGCGTCACGCATCCAGTCGACGACGGTCGCCACTCCCTCGTCCAGGCCGACGCGGGCCCGCCATCCCAGCTCGCGCCCGGCGCGGTCGACGCGCAGCGAGACGTGGCGGACCTCGCCGGTCAGGGCCGGGCCGAACTCCGGCCGGTCGTCGCTGCCGACGGCCAGGGCCACGGCAGCGTGGACGTCGAGCACGGAGGTGGGTGTGCCGGTACCGATGTTGATCAGTCCGTGCCCGGTGCGCAGCGCGGCGGTCACGGCCCGGACCACGTCGTCCACGTGCACGAAGTCACGGGTGGTCAGCCCGTCGCCGTTGACCACGCACGGCAGGCCGCCCAGCATGCGCCCGGCGAAGATGGCGACGACGCCGGCCTCTCCGTACGGGTCCTGCCTCGGTCCGTAGACGTTGCCGAGGGCGAGTGCCGCGTACTCGGTGCCGTACTGCTCGCGGTAGAGCCGCAGATAGTCCACCGACACCGACTTGGTGAGGCCGTAGAAGGACTGCGGGACCCGGGGATCCGTCTCGTCGCGCGGCGCCGCGTCCGGCCCGGGGGCGCCGTAGACCGTGCCTCCGCTGGAGGCGAAGACGACCTTGCGGCAGCCGGAGCGGCGGGCCGCCTCCAGCAGGTTGAGCAGACCCAGCACATTCACCGAGGCGTCGAGTCGGGGATCGCGCATGGACACCTTGACGCTCATCTGCGCGGCGAAGTGGACCAGGACCTCGGGGGCGAACTCCTCGACGACGGCCGCGGCTTCCGGGCTGCGGATGTCCGCCTCGACCACCCGCAGCTCCGGGTGCCCGGCGACGGCCGGTGCGAGGTTCTCCCTCCTTCCGGTGGAGAAGTCGTCGATGACGAGCACGTCGCACCGGGCTCGGCACAGCGCGTCGACGACGTGGGATCCGATGAATCCGGCCCCTCCGGTGACGATGACCTTCACTGGGCTGACACCTCCGAGTCGGTCTCCGGCGACAGCGGCGCGGAGTGCGGGGATGCTGGATGTTCGCCGCCACCGGCGACGAGGTCGACCGCGGCCGCGAGGTCGTCGACGACCCGCACGCCGGTCAGGGCCGCATCGGCCCGGACGGCCGGTTCATGGCGTGCGCCGCGGCCGGTGCGCACGAGCACACCGCCGACCTGTGCCGCGACCGCGGCCCCCATGTCCTCCGCACTGTCACCCACCAGCAGGGCACGGTGCGGTGGCAGCCCGAACCGCCGCAAGGCGGCCAGTGCCAGTCCGGGACGGGGCTTGCGGCAGGCGCAGTCGTCGGTGGGGGCGTGGGGGCACAGATAGCCGGCCGCGACGGGCGCCCCCTCTGCCGCCAGGGCGTCCGTGACGTAGCGGTTGATCCGCAGGCATTCCTCGGGGTCGAGCATGCCTCGCCCCACGGGCGACTGGTTGGAGACGAGCACCACGACCAGCCCCGACTCGTGCGCACGGCGCAGGGCCGAGACGGCGCCCGGCAGGAACTCGACGTCGCCCGTGCTCAGCACATAGGTGTCGCGGTTGCGGATGATCGTGCCGTCCCGGTCGCACAGCAACAGTCCGCGCGCGGGCCACTTCGGGTGGGCGGTCCCGGTCGCGACGAGCGGACCGGGCCCGATCACCGTCCGGCAGGCTGCCGCCCTCATCGGGGCGGCCCGACGACGAGGCGCGACCAGTCCTCGGCGCGGTCGCGGATGTAGTCGATGTCCCTGACGTACAGGGCGAGATGGCCCTCCTCGATGTGCCGCTGGAAAAGCTCGTCGCCCGCCGCCGCCTGCTCTTGGAGGAAGTCGGCGAGTGCCTGCAGCCGGGGCGCCGCGGTGTCCATCACCGTGGCGCGCTCCTCGCGCGTGCAGCCGTAGGCGTCGAGGAAGGCGCGGGCTCGGTGCGCCTGTTGTTCCGTCGTGCCCCAGCCGTCGTGGTTGTCGGGGTGGGCCAGTGGGGCGTAGCGGTAGAGGGCGTAGGCGAGGTCCCAGGCGCGGGGGCCGGGGCGCGCGGCGTCGAAATCGATGATGCCCGTGGCCGTCTCGCCGTCGAAGACGCAGTTGTACGGGGCGAAGTCGCCGTGGCAGATCACCTCGACCGGTTCCACCGGGCCGAACTGCCAGTGGTCACCGGGGTCCTGGGCGAGGTCGACCGTCGCGTCGTGGTAGCGGCGCAGCAGCCGGGCGGAGGTGACGAGCGCCCGCGCGCTGCGCACCTCGTCGGTGAGCGGGTAGTTGCCGACCGCTCCCTCCAGGTACGTCAGGATCACGCGGCCCTGCTCGTCGGTTCCGTGCACGGCCGGCGCGTCCTCGAACCCCTGCTTGCGGACGTGGTCCAGCACCCGGTGCACGGCCGGGCTCCACGGCCTGAGCGGCTTGCGCACGGTCTGGCCGACCCGGAAGACCCGGGCGGTGCCACCGCCGGCCAGTTCCTGCTCCTCCTGCGGCTCGTCGTCATTGCGGCCATCGTGCGATCCATTGACGGCAGTCATCGTGTTCCTTCTGCGTAGTGCTGTTGTGGCGTTGGTGGGCGGACTGATGCCCGCCGGTTCAGGGGAACAAGCATCTCCTCCACCTCGTCGAGCGTTCTGACGTGGGCGTGGTCGCTCGCCGGGCAGCGCCGGTACGGATCGAAGTGCGCCGCCGGGCAGCCCGCGGCGCGTGCGGCACGTACGTCGGACCGGGTGCTGTCGCCGACGTGCAGCATGCGTTCCGGGGGGACGCCGAGGGCAAGCGCCGCCTGGTGGAAGATCTCGGGCTCCGGTTTGGCCGATCCCACCACGCCGGAGTCGACCACGGCCCGCACCCTGGCGCCCCGGCCGTCACCGGTGTGGGCGATACCGTACCGGTGCAGCCGATGTGCCGCCCGGCCGTCGCTGTTGGTGGTGATCACGACCGGTATGCGGGAGGAGAGCCGCGCGAGCGCGGGGACGGTGACATCGGGAGTGCGCGGCAGCCAGTCCTCCTCCAGGACCCGGTAGAGCCCGGCCCGGACGTCCTCGGCCTGCGCCTCGCTCGCTCCGAGGCGCAGCGCCAGCCGGTGGGCGAACGCCTCCACGACCGGCTGCCCCTCGCCGGGGTGGAATCCGGCGTCGTCGTCACCGCTGTGGAAGGCGCGGTCCACCTCGTGGGCTCCGGCCCGGATGCCGAACGGTGCGAGGAGGACGGCGACCTTGTGGTGGTCGGGGGCGAGCAGCACACCTCCGGCGTCCAGGGACAGCCCGGCGACCGGGGGCGCCTGCTCAGCCATGTCCGACCGCCTGCAGCACCGAACCGTCGCCGTGCATCGAGCGGTTCGACATGACGCGCCGGGGCAGGCCGCCGCACAGGGCGCGTACGACCACGTGGTTCACGGCGAGGTGCAGGTCCTCGGCCAGCCCGTAGTCCCCGTCGCCGAGGTCCACTCGGAGGTCGCAGAGGTGACCGAGGACACCGTGCCCCGAGAGCAGTGCGGCCACCGGGACGCCGATGCCGCGGGCTGTTTCCGCGGCCCGAACCAGGTTGGGCGAGTTGCCCCCGACGCTGAGCAGCACCAGTAGGTCGCCGGGGCGGGCAGCCAGTTCGAGCTGACGGGCGAAGACCTCCTGGTACGCGATGTCGTTGGCGAGCGCCGTGAGGGTGGCCGGTCCGTCCGCGAGGTTGACGACACTGGTTCCGGTCAGGCCGGCGCGGGCGCAGGCGGCCTGCCAGTCGCACGCCATGTGCGCGGCTGTACTGGCGCTTCCGCCGTTGCCCGCGAGATGGATCCGGCCGCCGGTCACCAGGGCCTCCATGACGGCGTCGGCGAACGCGGCGATCTTCAGGGGGTCCGCCAGCTCTGCCTGCTCCTTGAGCTCGTTCAGATAGCGCAGGGCGACCTGGGTGGTCGGGGTGGCCGCAGGAGCCTGTGGCAGGTCACTGGCCGTGTTGTGCATGGAGTTCTTCTCCCTCAGCAGATACGTCTGGCTCTGGCCGGTACTTGTCGATGTCACCGATGCGCACGGGCGGTGCCGGTCGTGGCGTGCCGATCAGGTGGGCGTTCGGGCGGCGCTGGTCCTGGCCCGTCATCTGGGGCCGTTCGTGCCACAGATGGACCAGCCGGCCGGGGAGCCGGGTGACCGGGCCGGTCTCCACCAGGCGGCGGTGGAACTCGTTGTCCTCGTCGCCCCACCCCCGGTAGCGCTCGTCGTAGCCGCCGCACGCCAGGAAGCGGGAGCGGCTGACACACAGGCAGAAACCCTTGACCTCCAGGAGGGAGAAGCCACGCAGCTCGCTCCAGTCGAGGCCGCCGGTTTCGGCGCCGGGCATCAGGGTGGCCACCGCGGTGTCCCCGGAGGGCCGGTCGAGGAACACCACCTCCCGGAACGGCAGGAACGCGGAGTCTCCCGTCCGCAGCCTGCTCAGGAACAGCTCCAGGTGGTGGGGTTCGAGCAGGCTGTCCCCGTCGAGGAGACACAGGTAGGGCTGCCCGGGGGTGCGGACCGCTCCTATGTTCAGGGCCCAGCTCTTGTTGAACGGGCCGCGGTTCGGGGCGAACACGTAGTCGTCGGCGAGCGGCCGGAGGAGTTTCGCGCAGCGCGGCTCGGGGCCCTGTTCCACCACGACTATCCGGTAGCGGCCGCGCTCCAGCGTCTGCCGGTGGGCGGCGAGCAGGGCCGCGACGAAGTTCCGCTGGCGGCCCTCGGCGCGCGAGCCGGCGCCGACCGGGACGATCACGGCCAGCTCGGCGTCCGTGCCACCGCCCGGTGCCGGTCCGGCGGGACGCCGGGGCGACAGGTCGGCGGCGGACACCTCCGCAGCCCGGGGTGCGTAGCGCTCCCCCAGCCACATCCGGCCGTGCCCCAGTGCCTCCGCCTGTCGCACCTGGCCGAGCAGACGCGTCGACAGCTCACCGCAGTCCGGCAGCCGCAGGCTCAACCGCTCGGCCGTGGCGCGGAAGGCACCGGCCGAGACCGCCGCACGTCCCAGCAGACTCTCCGCCTCGGGGGTCCCCGACAGCAGTTCCACGACGGTACGGCGCACTTCGGAAGCGACCGGTGCCGCCTTGCGCCAGGAGCTCTCGTTGACCCAGGCGTCCGGGTCGGTGGCGATCACCGACTGGGTGATCGCGCGGTGTGCGAGCGTCCGCGGCCAGCTGCGGCTGCTCCGGCTCTCCATCCCGTTCCTCCCGCCGTGTTCCTCAGGCGCCCGTCCGGCGCGGCCGGAAGGCGATGGCGGCGCGGGGGACGGTGGCGAAGACGGCCCGGACGTCGTCCTCGGTCAGGCCGGCGGCGAGCATGTTGAGCCGCTGGCGGTCGTAGTCGGTGGTGCCGGCGGCGACCACGCCGTCCTTGCGCCGCCACAGACCCACCTCGTCCACGCGCAGGCTCTCGCCCGCCATCGAGCCGACCTCGATGTGGTCGGTGAGCGCGGCGAGCCGGCCGGCACCGACGAGTTCGACGGTGCGTCGGCACACGTCCAGGTCAACGTGCAGACCGTCGAAGTTCAGGCACGGGGTGAGCTTTCCCGCCCGCGTCAGGTCCAGCAGTGCGGCAGGCACCGGGCCGAGCAGTTCGTCCAGGTCGGACGTCTCCCAGTCATGGGCGAGGAAGGGGGTGATTTCCTCGGTGCGACGCGCGCGCTCCTCGGCGGTGCGCCAGCAGTGCGTGAAGTTGCGCGGCATGTCGTTGTAGAGGTGATCGGTCAGGACGAGATACGGCGAGGACTCGTACACCCTGTGCAGATGGGCGACTACGTCCCGGGTGCGCCGGGCGCTGCGCGCGGGGGCGTCGTGGTGGAAGTGCCCGAAAGCGGCGCGGCAGTTGTGGTCGTAGAAGAGCTCCAGCAGTCCGGCGAAGGTGAGGCCGGAGCCGACTCGGTCGTCGAGTTCCATGGCGTCGGGAGCGAGGACCAGGTAGCGAAGTCCGAGGTCACCGAGACCGGCCAGCGTCCGCCACTCCTCCTCGCTGGGCAGCCATTTCCCGGCCTGCGGAACTCCGCCCTCGGGACCGAGCAGCGGCCCTTCGACCGCGAATCCAGCGATGCTCGGCAATTCCCCGGCGTTGTGCAGCACGTCGTAGTGCTTGAGCACGTCGACGAGACCGGAAAGCATTCCACGGCGCAGAAACACCGTGGGCAGAATCTCCTGACCGCGTTCCTCCGCGAGCCGATTGAGCGGAATCAGGTCATCCGGCGTGAGAGAGGAGAAGTCGAACGGCCCCATTCCGTGGACGTGATACAGAAACGGCTTCATTTCATTTCCTTCTGGCAGTCGCTGGAACTGACGGTTTGACGGAGCCGAGGGAGGGCGCAATCAGCCCCAGCCCCAGGTGTCGTCCTCGGACGACATCGAAACGGACCGGTTCGGTGCGCCGACGGAGTGCGTGGCAGCCGCACCGAGCACGACGAGCGAGGCGAGGAGCAGAGCGAAAACGCGCATGACGGATCTCCATTCGTGGTGGATTTGCGGATTGCGGATTGCGGATTGCTGTGCGGCGGATCCGCGCGGGCCGTTTTCCGGTCACACGGAGACAGAGAGCGAAGCGAGCGACCCGATTCTCTCGGGGCCGAATCCCAGAAACGATGATGCCCACCACAGGTACCTCGCGCCACAGTTCTGGCTGGCAACTACGCGCCTGTGTTCCTAGCTGCCAATGATGCGGCGCTGAATGATCTTTCGGCCCTTGACAGCGGGGCGGTGACCGATCATTCTCGGTCCTCGGCCCGCCGCCGCGATCGATCGCGCAGCCGGGTGCCCTCGACGGCCGAATCCCAAGTCCAAGGTCGGAGGGATTCCATGCCATCAAGCATGTCGCCGCCGCTGAAGGCGGCTGCGCACCACACGTCCGCGATCAGACCGGCCCCGCAGTCCTGGATCGGGATGCTGGGCCCCGCGTTCGTCGCGGGCAGCGCGTACGTCGATCCCGGGAACTTCGCCACCAACATGGCGGCGGGCTCCGCATTCGGTTACCAACTCCTGTGGGTCATCGTCCTGTCCAGCGTCTGCGCCATGCTCGTCCAGGCCACGGCCGCCAAGCTCGGGCTCGCCACCGGGCGGGACCTGGCCCGGTTGTGCCGTGACCACCTTCCCCGGCGCCTGAGGCTGGCACTGTGGGTACAGGCTGAGGCCGTCATGATCGCCACCGATCTGGCCGAGGTGGTGGGCGGCGCACTCGCCCTGCAGCTGCTGTTCGGTGTACCGCTGCCGATCGGCGGCGCCATCACCGGGGTGACCGCCTTCGCCGTACTGTCCCTGGAGACCCGGGGCCAGCGCCGGTTCGAAGCGGTGGTCGCCACGATGTTCCTGGTGATCGTGGCCGGCTTCTGTTACGACCTGACGGTCGCCGGAGTCTCCACCGACGGGCTCGCCAGCGGGATCTCCCCGGGGTTCGCGGGGCCGGACAGCCTGCTCCTGGCCACCGGGATCGTCGGGGCCACGGTGATGCCCCACGCCATCTACCTGCATCCGGCACTCATGGCCGGCCGGCGCAGCTCCGGGGCCCTGCCGGCGCGCCGGACCTGGCTGCGGGGGATGCGCACGGATGTCGCGGTGGCCCTCGGCATCGCCGCGACCGTGAACGTCTCGATGCTGGTGATCGCCGCGCAGCTGTTCGCCGGGAAGTCTCTGGACGACCTGACGGCCATCCACGGACTGCTCGATGAGCGCACCGGCTCGGCTACCGCGTGCGCCTTCGCCCTCGCCCTCCTGGCGTCCGGCTTCGCCGCGTCGTCCGTGGGCACCTACGCCGGGCAGGCGGTGATGGCGGGCTTCCTGCGCCGGTCCGTGCCGCTGCTGCTGCGGCGTGCCGTCACCCTCGTGCCCGCCCTCACCCTGCTGGCCGTCGGTGTGCGGCCGACCACCGCGCTGGTGTGGTCACAGGTGGTGCTGTCCTTCGGCGTGCCGTTCGCCCTGGTGCCGTTGGTGTGGTTCACCTCCCGCCGCGACCTGATGGGCGGGTTCGTCAACCGGCGCACCACCACCCTCGCCCTGTCCGTGATCACCGCGCTGATCGTCGCTCTCAACGTCCTTCTGCTCTGGGGAGCCCTGACTTCATGACCCGTTCGCTCGCACCCGACCAGCCCCCGTCCCCGCCCGCGGAGCCGGACGCCGGGCCCCGGTACCGCGATGCCGGTGAACTCGCCGACCACGTCCTCGGCCTGCTGACCCTCGACGAGAAGATCTCCCTGCTGCACAGTGACCAGGCGGCGCTGCCGCGGGTCGGGCTGGCCGCCTTCCACACCGGTGGCGAAGTCCTGCACGGAGTCCGCGTGGAGGTGCCCTGCACCGTCTTCCCGCAGGCCGTGGGGCTGGGCGCGTCCTGGGATCCCGATCTGCTGGAGCGGATCGGCGACGCCATCGGCTCGGAAGTGGACTCCCTGCTCCAACGCGACCGGCACCAGCCCCTCGTCTCGCGCAATGTCTGGTCCCCCGTGGTCAATCTGCTGCGGGACCCGCGCTGGGGGCGCAACGAGGAGGGCTACAGCGAGGATCCCGGGCTCACTTCGTCGCTCGCGGTCGCGTACTGCTCCGGTCTGCGCGGCGCCGGCCCCGGGGAACGACCGGCCCGTTGGCGCATCGTGCCGACGCTGAAGCACTTCGTCGCCTACAACCACGAGACGGACAAGTTCGCCCGCTCCATGGATCTGCGGCCCCGGGTGCTGCACGAGTACGACATGGTGCCCTTCCTGGAACCGGTCAGGGCCGGGGTGGTCGCGGCCGTGATGCCCTCGTACCACCTGCTCAACGGCCGCCCCAACCACCTCAGCGAACATCTGCGGCTGCTGCGCCTGCACGACCCGGACCTGGCAGTGGTCTCCGACGGCTTCGCCCCGTCGGACATCATCGACAAGAGCCACTACTACGAGGACCGGGAGCACGCCTACCCGGCGGCCATGCGGGCCGGGCTGGACAGCTTCACCGACCACTGGGGCGACCCCACCATCACGGTCCGGGCGCTGCGTGACGCCGTCGCCCGGGGACTGCTCACCGAGGCGGAGATCGACGCGGCGGCACGACGGTTGCTGCTGCTGCGGGCGCGGGCCGGCGATCTGGACCCGCACCGGGAACCGGTCCAGGACACCGTCGGCGCACCGGCGCACCGGGCACTGGCCCGCGAGGCCGTGCGCCGCTCGGCGGTGCTGCTGCGCAACGACGGCACGCTGCCGCTGGCCGACGGGCCGGGGCAGAGCGTTGCCGTCATCGGCCCGCTGGCGGACCGCTGCGTGCGGGACTGGTACGGCGGCCCACTGCCCTACCGTGTCACACCCGTCGACGGCATCCGGGCCCGCGCGGGCGGCACGGTCGTGTACGAGTCGGGGCTCGACCGGATCACGCTCCGGCACCGCGGCGACGGCCGCCTCCTGGCGGCGACCGAGGACGGCGGTGTGCGCCTCACAGACGTCACCGGCTCCGACGACACCGTCTTCGAGGTCTTCGACTGGGGCGAGGGCGGGATCTGCCTGCGGTCCGTCGGCAACGGCATGTTCCTGTCCTGGGACCGGGGCGGGGAACTGCCGGGCGGAGGCCGACGGGAGATCCTTCGTTGCGACCGCGAGGAGCCGTTCGGCTGGGAGATCCGGCAGACGTTCCGGCTGGAACGCGCCGAGGCGGACGGACCGTGGGTACTGCGCAATGTGTACTCCGGCCGGTACGCCGCGACCGACGCGACCGGCGGCCTGGATCTGATGGCACCGGACGCCGGTTCGGCGCTCGCGCTGGATGTGGAGGTCCTCTCACTGGGAGCCGAGACGGCTGCCCGGGCGGCCGGGGCAGCCGACCGTGCCGTCGTGCTGGTCGGCACGTATCCGCAGATCAACGGTATGGAGGGGCACGACCGCCAGGACACGGGGCTGCCCAGTGGTCAGTCCGCACTCGCCCGCGCGGTCATCGAGGCCAACCCGCGCACAGCCGTCGTCCTGGTGAGCGGTCATCCCCTCAGCGTCACCGAACTCGCCGAACGGGCACCGGCGTTGATGTGGACCAGTCATGGCGGGCAGGAGTTCGGCAACGGGCTGGCCGACCTGCTGTTCGGCGACCGGGAGCCCACCGGACGGCTGCCGCAGAGCTGGCCGCGGTCGGCCGACGACCTCGGCGACATCCTCGGCTACGACATCATCAAGTCCCGCCTCACCTACCTGTACTCCGACCGGGAGCCCCTGTTCCCCTTCGGGCACGGCCTCGGCTACACCGACTACCGCCTTGGCCCGTCCGTGCTGGACCGGGGCACCGCGGCGCAGGACGAGGTGGTGACCGTCTCGGCGGAGCTGACCAACACCGGGGCGCGGGCCGGGGAGGAGGTGGCCCAGCTCTACGTACGGGCGCTGGACTCGCCGGTGCCCCGTCCGCTGCGCCAACTGCACGGCTTCCGGCGGGTGTCGGTGGCCCCCGGCGCGAGGGAGCGGGTGGAGTTCCGGTTGCCGGTACGGGACCTGGCGTACTGGGACGTGGGCCGCGGCCGGTTCACGGTGGCACCCGGACGGTACGCGCTGACGGTGGCGCGCAGCGCGGCGGCGGCCGGTCCGGGCGCGGTGCTGACGGTCGTCGGGGAACCGCTGCCGCCGCGCGACCTCGGCTCACGGCTGGTGCGGGCCGTCGACTTCGACGACTACCACGCCGTACGGCTGACCGATCAGAGTCCGACGACGGGGGAGGCCGTGACCGCGTCCGGTCCCGGGTCCTGGCTGCTGTTCCGGGATGTGCTGATCGCGCGGGGACACACCGGGATGGTGTTGCGTCTGGGTGGGCCGGTCCTGGACATGGACGCCGTGGACGCCGGCGTCGCACCGTCGGGAGGCGCGGCGCCTCCCGGGCGGCTGGAGATCCGGCTCGGGGATCCGGCGGGCGGCCGGCTCGTCGCCGTCGCCGAGATCCCCGGGGAGGACACGGGCCGCTACAGCTGGCGCACCGTCACCGTGCCGCTGGCACCGGTCGACGGACGGCACGACGTCTACCTCGTGTTCACCGGGGCCGGACGGCTCGCCTCGCTCGGGCTGACCGCGGCGGAGAGCCCGGGGGGACACCGATGACGGTGTCCGCGCGTGACCGCCTCCGCCGGCGGACGGATGTGCTGCGGCCGCTGCCCAGGGTCGGCACCGCCTGTCTGCTGGGGTTGTTGACCGTCCTGTGCGGGCAGGCGCTGCAGCCCGCGGTGCTCTCGTATGCGACCGGCTCGCTCGTCGACGGGGTCGCGGGCGGGGCGCGGGGCGCCTGGCTGCCGTCGCTGCTTCTGCTCGGCGGAAGTCTGGTGACCGCGCAGACCTGTGATCTGCTCGGCAACGTGCTGCGTTCGCTCGCGGCCCGGCGCATCGACGGCAGCCGGCGCGACACGGTCGCGGCACTGGTGCTGGGGGCGCCGGGCATCGCGCCACTGGAGGCGCCGGCCGTGCAGGACGACCTGCTGCTCGCGTCAGCCCGGCAGACGTCCAACTGGACCGAGAGCACTCCCGGTCAGGCGGCCGTGGCGCAGCTGCGGCTGTGCTTCCGGGTCGTGCAGGTCGGCGCCTGCTGCCTGGTGCTCGCGCGCTATTCGTGGTGGCTGGTGCTCGGGCTGGTGGCGAGCGTGCTCGTGGCACGTCATGTGCTCAGCCGGAACACCCTGGCCATCGCCGAGGTGGCGGTCTCCGGTGCCCCGGCCGCCCGCCGGACCAGGTACTGGCAGGACCAGGCGGTGGACCCGGGCGCGGCGAAGGAGACGCGTCTGTTCGGTCTTCAGGGCTGGCTCACCGCGCGGTGGCGCGACAGCTTCCTCGCCTATGTGGAACCGATCTGGCGCCGCGCCGGTGAGCTCGGCCCGCGGCAGTGGACGGCGCTCGCGGTGGTCGGAGTCGCGGCGCTGACCGCGCTGGGGGCGATCGGCTCGGGCGCGATCCGGGGTGAGGTGTCCTCCGGCGGGCTCGGCGCGACGGTCACCGCGGTCATCGCCGTCCTGGGGCTGGCCGCCTCGGACAGCGACACGGTGGCCGCGGCCGGGGGCGTTCCGGGGGCGGCGGCGCTGCACCGGCTGGGTACGCACCTCTCCCCCGATCCGCCGGTGTTCCCGGCGCGGGTGGCGGCAGCACCGGCGCGGACCGGCTCCCGGCCTCCGCTCGTGCGGCTGGAACACGTCGGATTCCGCTACCCGGGCGCGGACCGTGCCGTCCTGGACGGCTGTGACCTGGAGATCCGTCCCGGCGAGGTGCTCGCGCTCGTCGGCCGCAACGGGGCCGGCAAGAGCACCCTCATCAAACTGCTCACCTCCCTCTACCGGCCCGACACCGGCCGGATCACGGCGGACGGCGAGGATCTCACCGCCGTCGGCGCCGACGTGTGGCGGCGTCAGGTGGCCGTCGTCTTCCAGGACTTCGTTCGCTACGGGCTCTCAGTCGAGGACAACGTCGCCCTCGGCGCGCCGCGGCTGCCGATGACCCCGGAGCTGTTCGACGCGACCGCCGCGCGGTCCGGCAGCGAAACGCTGATCCGGGGACTGCCCGACGGCCCGCGCACGGTGCTGTCGCCGTCGTTCGCCGGGGGTGTCGACCTGTCGGGTGGCCAGTGGCAGCACATCGCGCTCACCAGGGCCCTGTACGCGGTCCGGGCCGGGGCCCGTGTCCTGGTCCTGGACGAACCGACCGCCCATCTGGACGTCCGTACCGAACTGGAGGTGTTCCGCAGAGTGGTGCACGGTCTGGAGAACGTGTCCGTCGTGCTCGTCTCGCACCGGATATCGACCGTGCAGCAGGCCGACCGGATCGCCTGTCTGGACGGTGGCCGCATCGCCGAGACCGGTACGCACGAGGAGCTGATGGCCCACGGGGGCGTCTACGCGGAGCTGTTCGCCCGCCAGGTCTCCGACCGCAAGGCCCTGCGGGACGCCACGGCCGGGGAGGTGAAGCCGGTATGAGGGCGGCGCGGTTCGCGCTCTGGCTGACGCTCCTGCGCCGGTGCCGGCAGGTCGCGCCGAGGGCGGCCCTGGCGCTGGCCGGGCTCATCGCCGCGGGCAGCGCGGCGGTGGCGCTGCTCGCCGTCAGCGTTCGCTCCCTGGTCGACAGCGCGGTGCGGAGCGACCAGCCGCAGACGCTGACAGCGGCCGTGGGTGCCACCGTGTGCCTGCTGGTCGTCCACATCGGCTCCGGTACCCGCGAGGCCCTGCGCGGCACCCTGGCCGAGCGGGTCGGCATGGAGATCGACCAGGAGATCATCGCCACCGTTACCGGGCTGCACCGGCTGGAGCACCTGGAGCGGCCCGCCTACCTGGACCGGGTCTCCCTGGTCCTGGGCAGCGGACCGAACCTGGTCGCGGCGGCCTGGGTGCCGCTGGAGTCGGTCGGCAGCGTGATCGGGATCGGCGCGAGTGCCGTACTGCTCACGCAGGTGCACCCGGTGCTGTTGCTCCTGCTGCCGTGTGCCGCGTTTCCGCTGCTGCTGCACCGGCACGCACAGCGCGGCATCCGGGCGGCGTCACTCGCGACCGCCCAGCCCGCCCGCCTCGAGGAGCACCTGTTCTCCTTGCTCACCTCGGCCGCGTCCGCCAAGGAAATCATGGCCACCGGGGCCGGCGGGCGACTGCGGGAACTGAGGGCGGCCGCGTGGCGCGAGGCCACCGACATCCAGCACCGGGCCAGGCTGCGTGGCGCGCTGCTGACGTCGGCGGGCTGGCTGCTGTTCAGCTGTGCCTTCGTGGGCGGCCTCGCCTACGCGTCGTACCTCGCGAGCCGGGGCGAGCGCTCGGCCGGTGACGTGCTGCTCGCCGTGACGCTCGCCTCCCAACTGCGTCGGCAGATCGAGCAGACCGTCAGCAGCGTCGGCAACGCGGTCAGCGGCGCCGAGGCGCTGGATCCGTATCTGTGGCTGCGAGCGCACCGGGAACAGGCCGAAGGTTCGAGGCCGGACGGCGCCGAGCTGCCCGATGCGCTGCGGCACGGGATCACGCTCGACGACGTGGGCTTTCGCTATCCGCAGGCCGACCGGGACGCCGTACGGTCGGTGTCCGCGCGGCTGCCCGCCGGGGCGACCGTCGCCGTCGTGGGCGAGTACGGCTCGGGCAAGACCTCGCTGGTCAAGCTGCTGTGCGGGTTCTACGAGCCGGCCCGGGGCCGGATCACGGTCGACGGGGTGGCACTGCGCGACCTGGATCCGGCCGCCTGGCGCGCACGGGTCAGCGCCGCCTTCCAGGACTTCGGCCGCTATCGCACCACCCTTCGGGAGGCGGTCGGCGTCGGCGATCTGTCACGCGCCGACGACGAGCGAGCGGTGCTGGCCGCCGTGCGTGACGGCGACGCGCAACCCGTGGTGGAGTGGCTGACGGACGGTCTGGACACCCTGCTCGGCAAGGACTTCGGCGGCACCGATCTGTCCGAGGGGCAGTGGCAGCGCGTGGCGCTGGCACGGTCGGCCATGCGTCCGGCACCCCTGCTGCTCGTCCTCGACGAGCCGACCGCGGCCCTGGACGCACCGAGCGAGTACGCGGTGTTCCGGCGGCACCGGAGCATCGCTCGCCGGCTCGCCGCCGAGCACGGGACGATCACGGTGATCGTCTCGCACCGGCTGCCCACGGTGCGCGACGCGGATCTGATCCTCGTCATGGAGGACGGGGCTCTGATCGAGGCCGGAAGCCACGAGCACCTGCTGTCCCTGCGCGGACGCTACGCCGAACTCCTCGCCCTGCACCGGCAGTTGCACCGCCTCTGAGTCCCGGGCGGCTCGGCGCCTCCCCCGTGTCCCCTCTCCCCTCCCGCCCCCTTGTTCCTCTCCTTCTTCCTCTCCTTCTTCCTCTCCTTCTTCCTCTCCTTCTTCCTCTCCTGCTGTCTCTCCTGCTGTCTCCCCCTTTCGTTCTCCCTTCTTCCTAGGAGGCTGTTCATGCCCTACCGCCAGCCGTTGGCCCCGTGGATCACCCATGTCGCCGACCCCGTCGACCTGCCACTGCTCGGCCCCGACGAGTCCGGACCGAGCCGTGTCGTACGGGCCGAGCCCGCAGACCACGACGCCGACGGGATCGTCCTGACCGCCACCACGTCGACCGACGACGAACTGCACATCACGGTGCGGGTCGCCGGAGAGGGTGTGATCCGCGTCCGGCTCGCTCCGGACGCCGGCACCGTGCAGCGGTCAGCGGCCGCGCTCCGGCTGGTCGCGCCAGGCCGTCACTCCGGGGCCCGGACCGAGCTGCGGGACGGCGGCGCGGTCGTGGACGCCGGTTCGGTCCGTGCCGAGATCGACTTCGACCCGTGGCGGATCAGGTTCACCGACGCCGACGGCCGGCTGCTGACCGAGCAGAACGGCCATGAGTCCGACATCAGCTTCAAGCTGCGCGTCCTGCCCTTCGGCCGTTCCCTGGCGGCCGACGGGTCGACGGTGGCGTACCACGAGACCTTCTCGGCCCGGCCCGACGAGCGGTTCGCCGGGTTCGGCGAGAAGTTCACCGTGCTGGAGAAGCGGGGTCAGCGGATCACGAGCTGGAACTACGACGCGTTCAGCTCCGAGTCCGAACGCTCCTACAAGAACGTGCCGTTCTACCAGTCGAGCCGCGGTTACGGTGTTCTCGTCGACAGCGGCGCGGCCACGGAGTTCGACGTCGGTCACTCCACGCACTCCTGCGTTCAGATCACAGTCCCGGACGACCTCCTCGACTACTACGTCATCGCGGGGCCGGCCCCGGCCGAGGTGCTGGACCGCCTCCACCGCCTCACCGGTCGTGCCACGGCGCCGCCCAGGTGGGCGCTGGGGACCTGGATCTCCACCGGATACCTGCGTATCAACCAGGAGGAGACGGTGGCACAGGCGCGGCGGATCCGCGCCCACGGCATCCCCTGCGACGTACTGCACCTGGACGCGTACTGGCAGAAGAGGGGCAACTGGTCGGACCTGTGCTGGGACGAGGAGTGCTTTCCCGACCCCGACGCGATGCTGCGGGAGCTGCGGGCGCTCGGCTTCCGGATCTGTGTGTGGATGAACCCGTACATCAGCGTCAACAGCCCGCTGTTCAAGGAGGGTTCGGAGGCCGGCCACTTCCTCACCCGGGCGGACGGGTCCGTGTACGTGGCCGATGTGTGGCACGGGGCCCGGCCCGAGTGCGGCATCACGGACTTCACGGACCCGGCGGCGAAGGCCTGGTTCCAGGGGCTGCTCAGGCCGCTGCTGGAGCGGGGTGTCAGCGTCTTCAAGACGGACTTCGGGGAGGGCGTCCCGGTCGACGCGGTGGCGGCGAACGGTATGACCGGCACTGATCTGCACAACGTCTACTCGCTGCTGTTCAACGACGCCGTCGCCGATGTCACCGAGGAGGTCGCCGGGCACCGGGTGGTGTGGGCCCGTTCGTCGTTCACGGGCGGGCAGCGGCACTGCGGTCAGTGGGCCGGAGACAACAACGCGACGTTCTCGGGCATGGCGTCCACACTCCGCGGCGGACTGTCCTACGCGTTCACCGGTGTGCCGTTCTGGAGCCATGACGTAGGCGGGTTCACTGGCGTCCCGTCGGGTGAACTGATGGTCCGTTCCGCCCAGTTCGGCGCCCTCTCGCCGCTCATGCGCTTCCACGGCACGAGTTCGCGCTTCCCGTGGGACTTCGAGGAGCCGGTGGACCGGGCGGTCGTGGACGCGGTACGGCTGCGCTACCGGCTGCTCCCCTACCTGTACTCGGCTGCCGTGGAGGCGAGCCTCTCCGGCGTCCCGATCATGCGTCCGCTGGCGCTCGGGACCCCGGAGGAACCCGCCGCCTGGGCGGCCGAGTCGGAGTATCTCCTCGGCCCCGATCTGCTGGTCGCCCCGATGACGAACCCCGAGGGCGAGCGCACGGTCCAGTTGCCTGCGGGTGCCTGGATCGACCACTGGACGGGCGAGGTCCACGAGGGCGGGCGCTCCCTGCGGGTGGTCGCGCCGCTGGAGCGGGTGCCGCTGTTCGTCCGGGCCGGCGCTCTGCTGCCGCAGGCCGACGGCGAGGCCGCGACCAGTGACGAGTTGCCGGACGGCGTCACCATCTCCTGCTGGAGCGACGGCCACGCCGAGGCCGTCGTCCACGACGAGCGGGGCACGAGCCGCATCCGGCTCATCCGGACCGCTACCCGGGCCGACCTCACCGTGGACGGGCCGCTGCGGGTGCGCGGCGTCGTCTTCCCGCAGGTCGCGGGGACCCTGCCGCCCGAGACCGTGACGGTCGCCGGACGGCCCGCCGCCCTGGACGCCGACGGCGTGTGGCGTGCGGACGGCGCGAAGGGGCGGCCGGCGTGATCCATCTGGTCTGTGTCTGCGGGGGCGGCGACGCGGCCCTGCTACCCCACCTGATCGCCCACTACCGCGGCCTCGGCATCGAGTCGTTCCGGCTCATCCGGCACGCCGAGACCACCGCCGACCCGGCGTTCGAACTCCTTGAGCACCACGCGCGCGCATGCGGCGTCGAACTGTTCCACACCCATGTCGGCCCCTGGGACCAGAACCTCAACGAGCGGCTCACCGAGTACGTGATGAGCCTGCGCCCCGACGACTGGTACGTCGTCGTGGACCTGGACGAGTTCCAGGTGTACGACCGGCCGCCTACGGAGCTGGTCGCCCTGTGCGAGCGGGAGGAGTACGAGTACGTCACCGGCTGCTTCCTCGACCGGGTGGCGGCCGACGGCTCCTTTCCGCCGATCGATGACACCCAGCTGTGGGGCCGCTATCCGCTGGCCGGTTCGGTCGGTGCTTCCCTGGCCAAGGCGCTTCCCCTCAAGGTCACGCTGGCCCGGGGCCGCGTCGGCCTGCTCTCCGGCCACCACGGCGCCGCCGACGGGCCGGGGCTGCCCGTGCACCGGGGCTTCGCCCAGGTGCACCACTTCAAGTGGACGGAATCCGTGGTGGAGCGGATGCGCCGCCGCGTGGAGCGCTTCTCCACCGGCTCCTGGAAGGTGTTCCATCCCGCGGTCATCAAGGAGGCCCGGGCCGTCCTTGGGCACATCGAGGCGAACGACGGCCGCATCGACGTGAGGGACGAGCGGCTCCGGCTGCGCCCCTGCGGCAGTTCCTACGACGACCATCCCCTTTGGAAGGAGCTGGCCGATGAGGCCCACGGCTGGTCCTGGACCCTCACCTACTGAGACCGCAGCGCCCCCGGCCGGCGCGGTCAGCGTGCTGGATCTGTCGGGGCGAGACCTGAGCGAAGTCCCGGCGTCCGTGCGCGGCCGCACCTCGCTGCGCTGGCTGGACCTCAGCGGGAACCGACTGTCCGAACTGCCGCCCTGGCTGGGGGAACTCACCTCGCTGCAGCGGCTCGACCTGGACGACAACCGGTTCACCCGGCTCCCCGAGGAGATCGGCCGGCTGCGGGACCTGCGCCATCTCGGGCTGAGGGACAACGGTCTCGACGCGTTGCCGTCGGGACTCGGCCGGGCGGCGGGGCTGCTCCGCCTCGACCTGGCGGGCAATCGGTTCACCCAAGTGCCGGACTTCTGCGCGCGGCTCGGACAGCTGCGGCAGCTGACTCTGGCGCGCAACGCGCTGACCCGGCTGCCCGAGTGGCTGGCGGAACTCGGCGGCCTGCGGATCCTGGACCTCCAGGGCAACGGCATCACCCGGCTGCCCTCGGCATGCGAACCGCCCGCCGGTCTGCATGTGCTGGGCCTCGGCGGCAACGGGCTGGCCGAGGTGCCCGACTGGCTGGGCGACGCGAGCCGGCTCGGCGTGCTGGACCTCAGCGGCAACCAGGTGCAACGGCTGCCGTCCGCCCTGTCCCGGCTGTCCTTGCTGCGCCGGCTGGACCTGTCGGACAACCGGCTGCCGCAACTGCCGGCCTGGTTGGGCCGGTTGACCGAGCTGACCTGCCTGGATGTCAGCGGCAACGAACTGACCACACTCCCGGCCGAGTTGGCGGACCTGCGGAAGCTGACCCGGCTCAGCGCGGACCGCAACCAGCTGTCGGCCCTGCCCAACCGACTGGGCCGGCTCACCGCCCTGACCTGGCTGAGCCTGACGGACAACCCCCTGCCCGGCCCGCCCGCCTGGGCGGCCGGCCTGCCGCAGCTGCGCTGGGGGGAGTTCCGCCGGCCGCACTGGACACCAGTCCTGGCCTGACGCCGCCGCCGGGGCACGGGACAGCTCCCGCACCGGACCATCCCGTGCCCCCGCGAGCCGGCACGGGCCTGACCAGCCGTGAGCCCGCCGGGGACGACCGGGGGCCCGCGAGGCGAGGGCCCTCAGTCCGTCGTACGACGGCGTGCCTGGCTCCGCCGTCCAGACGACTCCCGGCCACCGCCGCTCCCCCGCTTCCTCCGCCACCGCCCTTCTCCCCCTGCCCAGTTCCTTTCAACACCGCCTTTCCGCAAGGCCTTTTGGAGACAGACCTTGCGCCTCATACCCCGGTCACCGTGGGCCGCCACCCTCGCCGGAGCCCTGCTGCTCCCCCTCGGCGTCGTGGCCTCCCCGCCCGGAACCGCGTCAGCCGACGGACCGGCCGACCAGATGCGCCGGGCGATCAGGGACACCCCGGCCCGCAACGTGATCCTGCTGATCGGCGACGGCATGGGTGACTCCGAGATCACCCTGGCCCGCGACTACACCCTCGGAGCCGACGGCCGGCTCACCATGGACGGCCTCCCCCTCACCGGCGCCTACACGACCCACTCCGTGACCGTCGACGGGTCGCCGACCTACGTCACGGACTCCGCGGCGGCCGCGTCCGGCTGGGCGACCGGTCGCAAGACGGTGAACGGGAGGGTCTCCAGGACCCCGGACACCAACCAGCCCCTCCCCACGATCCTGGAGCCGGCGAAGCGGGCCGGATACGGGGCACCGGCAGCGTGACCACCGACGAACTGACCGGCGCCACTCCGGCGGCCCTCGTCACCCATGTCACGGACCGCTCCTGCAAGGGCCCCGCCGACATGGCGCTGTGCCCCGCGGACACCGTCGCGGCGGGTGGCGCCGGCTCCATCGCCGAGCAGACCGCGGCGAGCGGGGCCGACATCCTGCTGGGCGGCGGACGGGGCAGGTTCGAGCAGACGGTCCCGGCCGGGCCGTACGCCGGCCGGACGGTCCTGGACCAGGCACGCGGCGCCGGGTACCGCGTGGTGACCGACGCCCGCGGGCTGGCGGCCGCCGACGCTCGTACGCCCGTGCTCGGGCTGTTCTCCTACGGCAGCGCGGCCCCCGAGTGGACCAGCCTGCTCGCCGCGGACGGCGGGACCGAGCCGCAGCGCTGTGTCAAGGCCAACCCGGAGCGGCCCGCCGACGCTCCCACGCTCGCGGAACTCACCACCAAGGCCGTCGAGTTCCTGGACCAGCGCCGGCAGGGCCGCAGGCGCGGCTTCTTCCTCCAGGTGGAGGGCGCGCAGATCGACCGGCGGAGCCATGGCGCCGACCCGTGCGGACAGATCGGCGAAACCCTGGGCTTCGACCGGGCCGTCGCGGTCGCCCGCGCCTACGCCCGCACCCACCCGGACACCCTCGTGGTGGTCACCGGCGACCACGGACACGCCGCGCAGATCCTCCCGCTGGACAGCGAGCCGACCGGGCGGAACACCACGCTGGTCACCGACGAGGGCGCACAGCTGAAGGTCAGTTACTCCACCAGTCCGTCCACGAAGGTCCAGGAGCACTCCGGCACCCAGGTCCGCGTCGCCGCGGAAGGACCGCAGGCGTACCGGGTGCTCGGCACCACCGATCAGACGGACCTGTTCCGGACGATGCGGCTGGCCCTGGGGCTGGGGACGCCGTGAGGTCTGTGGGTCCGCTTCTCAGCGGGCGATGACCGGGGCGGGCCGCTCGCAGGTGCTGGTCACCGGCAAAGCGCGGCCCTGTTCGGCGGCGTCCATGAGGGTGAGCATGACGTCCAGGACGTGCGCGGCGAGTTCGGCCGAGGCGCGGTGCGGGCGCCCGGTGTCGAGGGCCTCGGCGAGGTCGGCAAGCCCCGCGCCACGGCCCGTGTCCGCGTGACCGGCAGACACGGGCAGGACGTCCCAGCCGTTGCCGCGGTGGATCTCGACCGGCCCGTCGAAGTTGTTCGGATCGGGTACGGAGAGCGAGGCATCCGTGCCGTGCACCTCGATGCGGGGCAGGTTCGCGGCCTTGATGTCGAAGCTCATCACCAGCGTCGAAAGGGAGCCGTCCGCGTGCTCCAGGACACCCGTGACGTGGGTGTCGATGTCCACAGGGAAGGACTGTCCGGCCCGCGGGCCACTGCCGATGACCCGCTCGGCACGCGGCCGCGAGGAGGCTCCGGTCACCTTCACCACCGGGCCCAGCAGGTGCACCAGAGCGGATAGGTAGTAGGGGCCCATGTCGAGCAGCGGGCCCCCTCCGGGCTGGTAGTAGAACTCCGGGTCCGGGTGCCACTGCTCGTGCCCTGCGGTCGTCATGAAGGCGGTCGCCGCCACCGGACGACCTATCAGTCCGTCATCGACCGCTTTGCGCGCGGTCTGGGTGCCAGTGCCCAGCACGGTGTCGGGAGCACAGCCCACCCGAAGTCCCGCGTCACGGGCGGCGGCCAGGACGGCATCGGCCTCCTTGCGGTTCATGGCGAGCGGCTTCTCGCCGTAGACGTGCTTGCCGGCGACGAGTGCGGCCAGGGCCACCTCGGCGTGCGCCGCCGGGACCGTCAGATTCAGAACCGCGTCCACCTCGTCTCGGGCGACGAGGTCCGCGACCGAGGCCGCCACCGTGACCTGCGGTCCGACCTGGTCGGCGACGGCTTGCGCACGGGCCCGGTCGAGGTCGGTGACCGCGGTCAGCCGCACCGACGTCAGCTTCTCCAGGGTCGACACATAGGCGCCACTTATTTTGCCCGCCCCCACGATCCCGATGTTCAAAGGCTTCACCAGCTTGCCCACAGCAGTCCCCTCTCGGCCCGCGTCCGCACATGCGGCACGTCGAAGTCGTCCGGCTTGTGCCCAATGGTCGAGACGAAGACGCGTCCCGCGCCATCGGGCCGGCCCCACACCATGACGGCGGGTCGGTCGTGCAGGTCGTCAGCGGAGAACGTGGTCGCCGGCGAGTCCAGCACTGCACGACCAGATCGGTGGCAGCGAGCCGCTCCGCGTCGTCGTACACCGCGAGGTCTTCGGAGATCTCAACGGTGAATGCCGCTCCTTGAGGAACGGGACGAAGCTATCGCTGACCGTCACGCCCTGATGCCCGTTCCAACCACCACGGACGCCTCGGGACCATACGGTGAACGCCAACAGCATGCGGGTGAATTGATGATGCATCCAGTCGCCATCGCTATCCATAGTCGAAGCGCTTCGACTCCTCGACGCTAGACCGTGACCTGGAGACAACACAAGTGAGCCAAGGGTTGTTTTCCAGCCATCTATGGCTGGTCCCAGCGGGTAGGAGTCTCCCGGAGGGCATCGAACCGATGCCAGAACGACAACAAATGGTACATTTAAGGCCCACTCGACTTACGGCGCCATCGCGCACCAACCAGGCCCGTCATGATTGCCGGCGGCTCCAGCGGGAAAAAACGTTGACGCCAGCTGTCTCGTGATCTACTGTCGCCGTGCCGTATTCGATGCGCTTCGACACTTCGACAGTCTCTTTTTCGGCCAACTGCGCCTAAACGCTGTTCATGGCCGGTCAAGCTCCCATCCCGGTGAAGCCGCTTCCTCCCGAATCTGACATCAGGCCAGATCTGCCAACTTATTCTCGATCTACCCCCACTCCTTTCCTCGCCCAATCACTGATGAGAATGAGGGGATTTCTCGTGGCCAGCACATCACCTGTGCACGTGGTCAGTGTTGTAGGGGCCCAGGACGCGACCCTCCTGCCGCACTTCGTCGAGCACTATCGAAGTGTCGGCTTGAACTCCTTTCGCCTGATCTGCCATGCCGAGACCCCTTCAGACGAAGGCTACATTCAATTGCGCGACGCCTGCCGAACGGTCGGTGTAGAGCCCCTGCACTCGCATTTCGGGCCCTGGCGCGACAGGTTGAACCAGAAGCTGAAGGCGTACGCCATGAGCCGTCGGCCTGATGATTGGTATGTCGTGGCGGACGTCGACGAGTTCCATGTCTACAGCCATCCCGTCCATGAACTCCTGGAAAAATGTGAGCGCTCAGGAGCCGACCATGTGAACGGCTGCTTCCTGGACCGGGTCGGTTTCGGCGGCGAACTCCTGGAGGTGGACGCGACACCGCTGTGGAAGCGCTATCCGCTCGCCGGCGCGGTCAGTGCAGGAATCTCCAAGGCGCTCCCGCTCAAGACGGGAATCGCGCGAGGACGGGTCGACCTGTTGGTCGGACATCACGGAACGGTGGCCGGAAGCGGGCTGCCCCGGCCGGAAGGCTTCATCCAGGTCCATCACTTCAAGTGGACCGAATCGGTGGTGCGGCGCATGCGGCACCGGGTGGATTCCCTGAGCCGGGGACGCTGGCCGATGGAGCACTACGCCCTGATCAGGGAGGCGCAGGCCGCCCTGGCGCATCTGGATGCGAACGGCGGACGGATCGACGTCGACGATCCGGAACTGAGAACCGCACCATGCGGCCGTGATTACACCGATCACTCGCTCTGGGACGAGATAGCCGACGAGGCGGAGGGGTGGGCATGGACTCTCACGTACTGATCCACGAGCGGATCGAGCGCGCGGCGGACTCGGGCGTTCTCGACCTGTCCGGGCTGGGTCTGAGCAGTCTTCCGGAGGAGGTTCGCGCTCTGCGTGAGCTGTCCTGGTTGGACATCGCGGACAACCACATCGTCGAGCTGCCGCACTGGTTGGGCGAGCTGGGATCATTGACCTGGCTGGAGGGCGCCGGCAACCAGCTGACCCGGCTGCCTGAGTCAGCCCGCCACCTGGACCGGTTGACCCTCCTGGACCTGAGCGGCAATCAGCTGACCACATTTCCGGAGCAGTTGACCGAGTTGCCGTCCCTGCTCCAGTTGAAACTCGCGGCGAACGAGATCGGTGACCTTCCGGAGGACTCCCTTCGCCTCCCTCGTCTCACCGCACTCGATCTGCACGGCAACCGACTCGGTAAAATCCCCGGCGGTCTGGCAGAAGCCATGGAGCTGACGGTTGTCGACTTCGGCGGTAACGGCTTGTCCGAGGTTCCGGAGAGCTTGCGCGAGCTGTCGCGCCTCTCGGTCGTCCAGCTGGCGGACAACCGCCTGCGTCAGTTGCCCGAGTGGCTCGGTCGACTCGACGATCTGACCACATTGGTCGTCAGCGGAAACGAGTTGCGTGCGTTCCCGGAAGCGCTGTGCAGCCTGAGCAGGCTACGGCGCCTCGACCTCGGAGGCAATCGGATCCCGACACTTCCTGAGCGGCTGGGCTCACTCCACTCACTCACCTGCCTGGATGTCAGCGACAATCTGCTCCGGGACATCCCCGGGTCCCTGCCGACACTGCACGGCCTCACACGACTCGACCTGCGCGGCAACCACCTGCATACGCTCCCGCCGGAGTTCTCCGGGCTGAGGGGTCTCACCTGGCTCGGGCTCAGTTCCAATCCGATGCACAGGCTGCCCGAGTGCCTCCGCGAGCTGAACGACCTTGTGTGGCTGAAGATCGCCCATGCGTCCCTGACCAGCCTGCCCGGATGGCTGGACGGCTTCACGCGGCTGGTCGAGCTGGAGGTTGAGGGCAATCCTTTCGACGTCACCCCGACCCAGGTGGCCGGTCAGCGGCTGGAGGACCTCGCACCCGCACTGTGATTCATCGCTTGCCTCATTCCTTCTATCGGACGGGACAATCCTGTGCCTTTGTCGATTCCTGAACTTGATGGAGACAACCGACACGTCGTGGTGACCGGCGGAGCGGGGTTTCTCGGATCTCACCTCTGCGAGCGGCTTCTGGACCTCGGACACCACGTGACGTGTATCGACAATTTCGTCACAGGCTCCCGGGCCAATCTGGCCCTGTGCCTCGAGAACCCGCGTTTCACGCTGCTCGAGATGGACGTCACGGAGAAGGTCTGGTGTGAGGGCCCGGTCACCGCGGTGGCGCACCTCGCCTGTCCGGCAAGTCCGCAGGACTACCTCCGAATTCCGCTGGAAACGCTGAAGGCGGGGTCTCTCGGCACCCTCAACGCTCTCGCTCTCGCACAGGAGAAGGGAGCGCGACTCCTGTATGCCTCGACGAGCGAGACGTACGGGGATCCGGAGGTTCATCCGCAGTCGGAGGAATACTGGGGCCGGGTGAATCCAACAGGCCCGCGCTCCGTGTACGACGAGGGCAAGCGCTTCGGTGAAGCCGCCACCATGACCTACCTTCGTCACTTCGGCGTGCCGACGTCGATCGTCCGCATCTTCAACACCTACGGCCCTCGGATGCGCGCGGACGACGGCCGGGCTGTCCCGGCCTTCGTCTCACAGGCCCTGAGGGGGGAGCGCCTCACGATCAACGGCACGGGCGGACAGACACGGTCCTTCTGCTACGTGGACGACCTGATCGCCGGCCTCGTGCTCACCCTCGAATCGGAGCACCCGGGCCCCATCAACCTGGGGAACCCGGCGGAGGTCACCATCCTGGAACTCGCCTGCACCATAGCGGAGTTGACAGGGGCGGCTGCCGAAGTGACCTACTGCCCGGCCATGCAGGACGACCCGGTCCGGCGCAGGCCGGACATCTCCCTGGCCGGCGAACTGCTCGGCTGGTCACCGACGGTGTCGTTGGAGGAAGGGCTCCGCCGGACGATCGAATGGTTCCGCACCGCCACCCCTTCGGCGGTTGCCGAGGCATCCCCGTGCACTGCTGAGCGCGACGGGCCCGGCGTCGCGGGCACCAGGGACGCCGCCGAACACGGGGTGCCGGCATGAGGTCGACGAACAGGCCACTGGGCGTTGGTCTGCTGGCCGCCGGTCCCGTCACCCAGGCTGTGCACCTGCCGACGCTGGCCACCCTGGCCGAGCGTTTCCAGGTCACGCACGTCATGGGAGTCACCCCGGACGTCGTGGCCACGGTCGCGGCCCGGGTGGGGGCACGGCACAGCAGCACGGTGGAGGAGTTGCTGGCCGACGACAGCGTGGACGTAGTGGCGGTGTGCAGCCCGAACTCACTCCACGCCGAGCATGTGGTCGCGGCGCTGTCGGCCGGGAAGAGGGGCGTCCTGTGTGAGAAGCCGCTGGCCACGAGCAGAGATGAGGTCGAACGGATCGCCAGGGCCGCTTCGGCGAGCGGCGTCCCTCTTGTGGTGGGCGCGATGCACGCGTACGACCCGGCGTGGACGGCTGCCAAGGAGTCGTGGGGTGATCTGCCCGACCGGACCCAGTTGGTGCGCTCCCGGGTGTACCTGCCGCCCAACGAGGAATTCGTCGACCTGGCCACTGACCTGGCCACGGGAAGCCCTCCACTCGTGAGTCCGCCCACGTCCTCACAGCAGCGGCCGCCGTCCGCTGTCGATCTGCTGCGGGGCTGCGTCCTGGGTCTGGCCACACATGTCGTCCCGCAGTTGCGGCACTTCATGCCCGGTCGGGCCCGAGTGGTCTCCGCCGACCTACTGGAGCCGTTCGGCTACCGGCTGGTGCTCGCAGAAGAAGGAGACCGGGACGGTCGTACCGCCGAACTGTTCGCCCTGCTGCCTGGAGCCTGGGAGCAGGACTGGACGTTCGAGGCGTGGGCTCCGGGTACCCGGCTCCGAGTGGACTACCCTCCGCCGTACGTCTTGGCCGGATCCGCTACGGTGACCCTCACCGACACGAAGGGCAGCGTCTGCGGCTGGCAGTTTCCCCACAACGGTTACCAGGCCGAATGGTTGCACCTCGCCGATGTGGTGGAGGGGAGGACCGAACCCATGAGGGACATGCCCACGGTCCTCGATGACATGCTGTACGCCCTTGACATGGCTGACGACGCCACAGACCTCTTGGAGGCGGCGTCATGACCCCTGTCTCCGTCTCCTTCGACGGCCCGGTCACTGCCGCACGGCACGCACCCGTCCTCGCAAGCCTGCCTGACCACTTCCGTGTGGTGCGGTCCGACGCCGACATCCTCGTCGTCGACGGAACGGTCCCGGGTTGGCCGTCCTCGTGCACGGGGGCTCGTGCGGTCCTGGTCGACCGCCCTCGTCCTGACGACGACGATCTCCCTCGTGGCGTCGAGCTCTATGCCGACACCGGATTCGCGGACGCACCGACATGGGCCGCCGCTGTCCCCCGCCTCCAGGACTCCCTGGACAGTGCCGCATCCCTGATCGAGTCGATCGTCGCCGTGTCGCATCCCGACGAACTCGCCGACGGCCTTCTGACCCAGCTCGTCATGGCCCGCTCCCTGCTCGGCAACGTCGCCGTGGAGCCTGTGACGGTCGCTCTCGGCCGGGGTTACGTCGTCACGGGAAAAGGGGCGAGTGGTGCGATCCTCTCCCTCTCCGGCACCGTCGGACCGGCCGGCCTCACCCTCACCACGGCGTCTCCCAAGGAGCGCTGGCACATTGACATGCCGGCCCACGACTCGGCTCGCCCCGCCGGCATCGCCCGCTTCGACGCCACGGGGACCCACACCGGCCGCCCTCGCTTCGAATCTCCCCGCCGCGCCCTGTGGCGTGGGATCCACGCAGCCAGGCCCGGCACCACGACCCTGTCGACGGACCTCGCTACTGTCGCCCGCGTGCTGAGGTAGCGTCCGCTCTAGGTCCTGTCGTCACATTCCCGTCGTCCGCCCGGAGGCCGGACAGGAGTGAACGGGCGGCGTGGAGGCCGGATCGCACCGCACCTTCGAGATGGCCGTAGAAGGCGGGGCTCCGCTCGGTTCCGGCCCATCGGATCCGTTCGTCGACGGGCCGGCCGGTGAACGCCATCGGGCCCGTCTCAGCCCACCAGCCACGTGGGGGTACGGCCGCGTAGCAGCCCTCCACGAACGGCTGGGACCGCCAGTCCGTCTCCACATACTCCAGGGGCCGATCAGCCGCCGCTCCGAACCATCGGCTCAGGCTGCTGAGCACGTCTGCGCGGCGCTGTGCGGGCGGTCGTGCGGCGTAGACCGCCGCGCAGGAACCGGTGAGGAAGGCGACGAGAACTCCCAGACAGGATCTGGCGGGCGAGCGTCGACTCCGTGATCCTCGCGTGCGCGGCGGAGCTCCTGGGGAAAGCGTCCGGTCAGCAGAGCTGCGGGTTTCTCATGCTCACCCACAACCGGTTCGCCGAGGAAACCGACTCCTGCTCCGGCACCTTGGTGCAGAGCTTCCCCCTGTGCGTCGAAGTGGCCACCGGCTCACTGGAGGAGCACGTCCGTCGCACTCACTTCGCCGCGCTGAAGTCCGCTCTGTCATGCGAGGGCAACCCGGACGACATCACGGCAATGCTGCGGGTCGTCTTTGACGACGGAGGTGACGGAGCGGACCTCTCGTGTGCCGCATGCGCATGCTCCTGCGCAACCGTCGCTTCCTCTGCCTGTGCTGCGCCTACGGCACCTACCTGCTCGCGTACAACCAGCTCTACCTCGCCCTGCCGGAGGAGGTGCAGCGCGCGACCGGCTCCCAGGCAGCCCTGTCCTGGCTGTTCGCCCCGTCCTCACCGCTGGTCGTCTGCGCCCAACCGCCCCTCACGCGCTGGGCAGGTGACCGGCTCGGTCTGCGCCGCTCGATGATGGGCGGGCTGCTGCTCATCGCGGCCGGCTTCGCTGTCGTGGCCGCCGCCCTGCCCGCCGGCTGGACGGGTCGGGCGGGGCTGTTGCCCGCCGCCGGGTACGTCGTCCTGCTCACCCTCGGCCAGATGCTGGTCGTTCCCGCTGCCCGCGCGTGGGTGCCCGACCTCGCCGAGGACGGCCGCATCGGCCTCTGCACCGGCGCGCTGTCCTCGGTCTCGGGTCTGATCGTTCTCGTAGGCAGTTCGGGCACCGGCTCCCTGCCCGGCCTGGGCCTGCCACCTGCCGTGCCCTGGCTGATCCTCGCCGCAGTGCCGGCCCTGGCGGTGGCGCTGTTGCCGAGCTGCTCGGAACGGTGGGCGAATGCGGGAGGGGCTCACTGACGACATTGGCCCTTGCCCGCACACACCTTTCTGCGGCCTTGGTCGCTGCTGCGACGTCGAACTACTCGTGGCCGGTCGTCCTGCGGAGCCACTGCGCGCACAGGGAGGTCCACGTGCCGGCGGGCGTCATGTCCTCGGCCAGTCCCACGCCGTGTCCGCCGGTGGGGAATACGTGCAGTTCGACCGGGACCTGCAGGGAGGCCAGGCGCTGGGTCAGGGACAGGGAGTGGTCGACCCCGACGGTGTCGTCGTCCGTGCAGTGCCAGATGAAGGTCGGGGGGGTCTGCGGGACGGCGATCAGCTCGATGGAGAGCGCGCGGCGCTGTTCCGGGGTCGAGCCGGGGCCGAGGAGCGGGTCGCTGTCCGGTTCGCCGACTGCGGCGGGACCGAAGTTGTGCCATGACGTCGCCGGGTAGCAGAGCACCGCGAACGCGGGCCGCTCGTCGTCGGCCGTGTCCGGGCCGGCGGCGAGGTGGGCGGCGAGGTGGCCGCCCGCGGAGAAGCCGAGGACCCCGATGCGCGACGGGTCGACCCCCAGCCCCGGCGCCTGCGAGCGGGCCTCGCGCATCGCCGCCCGTGCCGAGTCCAGCGGCGCGGGGTGAAAGTCCTGTGGCCCTACCGGGTACTCCAGCACCCAGGCGGCGAATCCGAGCCGGTTCAGCCACTGCGCGACGGGCTTCCCCTCGTGCGGGGCGAGGAAGGTGTAGCCGCCGCCCGGCATGACGATCGCCGCGGGCGCGCCCGCAGCCGAGCGCGGCACCTCCGCCTGGAGTGGGTGGAACGTCAGCGCTGCCGCGCCACTATTCATCATCCGCAAGTCTGCCATCTGTTGCTCCATCTGCCGAGAAGGGGCTTTCTTCGTTCGAACCGCCGCGGTCCTGAAGGAAGTGCGGGCCGCACGGATGCACGTCCCGGCACCTGCGCAAGTCAGCGCAACGCGTGTGCGACGGCGGCTCCTTCGCGTACGAAGACGGGTATGCGCTCCAGTGGGGCGTCGGCGTCGGGTGCCGTTCCACCCTCCAGCACGTGTGTGGTGGCCGGGTCGTACCAGCGGGCGCCGGCGGGCAGGTAGACCCGGCGGGTGCGCGCGCCCGGCTCGTACACCGGTGCCACCAGCACGTCGGGGCCGAGCAGGAACTGGTCGTCCACGTCCCAGGCGCGTTCGTCCTCGGGGAAGTCGAAGAAAAGCGGGCGCATCGGCGGTGCGCCGGTGCGGTGCGCGTCCTGGGACAGCGTGTTCAGGTACGGGCGCAGGCGTTCGCGCAGCAGCAGGTGGTCCCGGAGGATGCCGTACGCCTGCTCCCCGTAGGACCAGACCTCGTTCGGTCCGCCGGTCATGTCGGTGGAGAAGGTCGGGTGGTTGGGCACCCGGTCCCCGTGCAGCCGCATGACGGGGCCGAAGGTGCCGTACTGGAACCAGCGGATCAGCAGCTCGCGGTAGGCGGGGTCGTCGGGGTCGCCGCCGAAGAAGCCGCCGATGTCGGTGTTCCACCAGGGGACGCCGCTCATCGCGACGTTCAGTCCGGCTCTGATCTGCCGCGCGAGGGAGTCGAAGGTAGTGGGGACGTCGCCGGACCACAGTGCGGCGCCGTACTTCTGGCTGCCCGCCCATGCGGACCGGACGAGGGACAACGGCCGGTCCTCGCCGACCGCGCGCAGGCCGTCGGCGACGGTTCGGGTGTGCAGGAGCGGGTAGAGGTTCGCGGCCTCGGCGGCCGGACCGGCGGCGTAGACGGCACGGTCGGCGACATCCCGGGACAGGTCGGGTTCGCAGGCGTCCAGCCAGAAGCAGGCCACGCCCGCCGAAAGGTAGTTGTCGCTCAGTCGTCGCCACAGCGCGGCGCGCGCGTGGGAGTTGGTCGCGTCGTAGTACGCCATCCGGCGCATCGGCTCCTCGGCGCTACGGGAGGGCCAGTGGTAGGTGAGCAGGCCGCCGTCGCCGTCCCGTACGAGGCAACCGGCCGAGCGCAGCTCGTCGAAGGTGTCACTGCCCGGCTCGACGGTGGGCCATACCGAGACCGCGAGCTTCACCCCGAGGCCGGAGAGCTCTGCCACCATCGCGGCGGGATCGGGCCACTCGCTTGCTTCAAAACGCCAGTCGCCCATCGCGGGCCAGTGGAAGAAGTCGCAGACGATGACGGACAGCGGCAGTCCGCGTTCCTTGTACTGCCGTGCCACGGCCAGGAGTTCGTCCTGGGTACGGTAGCGCAGTTTGGACTGCCAGAAACCGGACGCCCACTCGGGCAGGAGCGGCGGACGTCCGGTGGCCAGGGTGTAGGCGTCCAGGATCTGGGCCGGAGTGTCACCGGCGGTGATCCAGTAGTCGACCCGCCCGCCGGCGTCGGCGACCCACCGGGTGGTGTCGGTGCCCAGTTCGGCACGGCCGGTGGCGGGGTTGTTCCACAGCAGTCCGTAGCCGCGCGAGGAGTGCAGGAAGGGGATGGCGGCCACCGTGTTGCCCTGGACGAGGTCGATCACACAGCCCTTCTGGTCCAGGAGCCCGTGCAGATGCTGCCCGAGGCCGTGCAGCCGCTCGCCGGCGTAGGCCTCGAAGTGCTGTTCCGTCCGGCCGCCGGCCGCATGGACGCGGGGGCCGGGATGATGGGGGTACGGGGACTTGTCGGCGAGGAGTTCACGGCCCGAGGCGGCGTGCAGGAACCTCAGCCGGCCGTCCGGCAGGGCCTCGACAGCGAGGCGACCGTTGACCAGGCGGGCAGAGCCGTCTTCCGCGACGGACACGTCGACGCGGGGGGGGAGGGCGGGGGGATCTCCAGCGCGCCGGGAGCGGAAGGGGCGACTGTCCCGGACGAGGCCCGGACCCGGACCGCGTGCGGCCCCCAGGGTTCGACACGGAGGATCTCTTCGGCGGTGTGACGTTCCAGGCCATCCGCGCTGATGCTGTAGGGCAAGGCGATTCCTCTTGTTCTTCCGACGCCCGGCCTCGTGTGGGAGCACACGGGGCCGGGGTCGGTCGATCGGTGGTCAGGAGACGGTGCCGGTGACCGTGTCGCCGGACCTGGTCACGTGGTACGTGACGGAGGCCCCGCTCCAGAAGTCGAACTTCAGGGTGACGGTGGAGCCGTCGGTGAGGGTCTTGAGATAGTCGGAGGTCAGCCGGATCGCGCCGTGCGGGTAGTCCGGCGTGAAGTGGGTGTTGAACTCCTGGTACGGGGTCCAGGAGTAGGGGCCGGCGTTGCTGCCGTCCGCGTACCGGGACTCCATGGTGGCCAGCACGTCGCCCTTGAACTGGGTGGGGATGGTCAGCGAGCTGATCGTGCCGGTCGCGTCGGACTGCACCGGCAGGTCGTTGCTGATCACGTGGAACGTCCACGGCACGCCCCGGGAGAACCGCGCCTGGAAGGTGGCGTTCTCGCCGTTCGCCCGGTCGCCGCCCAGCCGGGTGAGCAGCGAGGGGGTCAGCGTGAGCTGGTCACCGGACACCGCGTAGTCCACGCCGGGACGCAGCCGGGTGTGTCCCTGCCACAGGCCCCGGAAGGACAGGCCGTTGAGGTTGAGGGTGACGGTGTGCGCGGCGACCGGCGCGGACTTCGGCAGGAACACCTGGTCGGTGGACGCGGTACCGGAGCGGGTGTGCCAGCTCGCCCTGATCAGCGCGGTCAGCTCGGGGTCGCGCCACTGGAGGGTGTTGCGGTTGAGGAAGGAGCCGGCGTCCCACAACGAGGTGGTGATGCCGTTGATCCGCGCCTCGTAGCCCAGCTGCTCGAAGTACTTGAACGCCTCGCCCCGCTCGATCTGGTCGGGCTTGGTGAAGTCCGGGTAGGACAGCGTGCCGTACTCGCCCAGGTACACCGGGATGCCCTTGGCCACGAAGACGTCGTGCACCGCGGTGAAGTCGTCGATCAGGTCCTGCTGGGTCTGCTGGTTGTAGGTGGTGAAGCCGCCGTTGTTCACGCTGAACGGCCAGAAGCTGTAGTAGTGCACCGTCGCCCCGAGGTTCGGGTCGTGCAGCTTGGTGATCGTCGTGTACAGCTCGCTCATCTTCTGCGGGGTCGGGCTGGTGTTCTGGTCGGGCAGCAGCAGCACACGGGTGGCGTTGCGGCCGCCGGACTTCCGGACGATCGTGTGGAACGAGGTGTTCAGCTCGTCCATCGCCCGGGTCTTCTGCGCATCGGTGGCGTTGTCGCTGAACTGCGGCTCGTTGACGCTCTCGAACAGCAGCTTGCGCGGCTCGTCCTTGAACGCGGCCGCGATCTGCTGCCAGGTCGAGTCGAACCGGGCGAGCACCGCGTCGTGGTCGGCGGTGGTGATGTTCTTGATCCACTGCCAGGAGTCGTGGTGCACGTTCAGGTCCACGTACAGGCCGTCCGAGATGGCCCAGTCCACGACCTGCTTGACCCGCGCCATGTACGTCGGGTCGATCGTGTACGGCGCGGTGGTGGCCTGGGCGTTGCTCCAGGTCACCGGGATCCGCACACTGCGGTACCCGGCCGCCCGGACGGTGTCGAACACCGTCTTGGTGGTCAGCGGGTTGCCCCACGCCGTCTCGTTCGGGATGGCGTCCAGGGTGTTGCCCAGGTTCCAGCTCGGCTGCATCGCCGCCACCACGGCCCGCGCGCCGGTGCGGGCGTCCGCGTCCACGGTGGTGCTCGCGGTGGTGTTCGCGACGGGGTTCGTGGCGGTGTCGGCCAGGGCCGAGGCGCTGGGTACACCAACCGCGGTGATCAGGACCAGGGGCAGGCTCACCAGCAGCCACAGCCGCCGGCCGGCTCTCCCCGGACGGGGTCTTCCGGTCATGTTCGGTGCCTCTCGATCGTCGGGATTTCCTCGTGCACGCGGTTGCCGTGCACAGGTTGGGCGGACGGGTGCGGCGCTCAGGAGACGCGGCCGGTGACCGTCGTGCCGGGGGGAGTCTCGTGTCACGACTCCTGGGTGAGCGGCTGGTAGTCGAACCAGTCGACGTGGACGGTGCCGGTCGCGGCGTAGACGCCGATGACGCGACCGGTGAAGCCGCCGGCCACCTCGGTGGACAGGTAGCGGCCGTCCAGTGCGGCCAGCGCGGTGACCGTGCCGTCCGGCTCCTCGAATCCGAGCGTGACGAGGTCGGGGCCGCTGCCCGGGTAGTCCGGCGCCGGGGTCGTGACGTCCACCCGCAGCACCACCGGTCCGGCCGGCGAGGGTCGGGACGCGACCACGCTGCGCACCGAGCCGAGGCGGGCGACCACGCGCACCTCGCCGCCGGCGACCTCCACCTCGTAGTGGTGCTGCTCGTCCAATCGCACCGCCAGGCCGCCGGCGCCCTCGGTCGCGTCGACCAGGGCGCTGGCCCGGCACACGTGGTGCTGCTGGCGGCGGCCGACGAACACCACGTCCCGGTCGTCGAGCGACGCGCCCCGGGCCCGCAGGCTCAGCCACCCGGGGCGTTCGCCGGTGGTGATCAGCTCGGCCGGGCGGTCGCGCAGCGAGATCCACTGCGGGGCGAGCCGCTCGTCGTCGAAGTCGTCGCGCACCGGCACCGGGGGCGCGGGGTAAAGCGGCCATTTCGGGACGGTCAGCTCCAGGTCGGGCGAGCCGACCACCGGCCAGCCCTCCTCGTTCCAGATGACCGGGGCGAGGTAGGTCTCACGGCCGAGTACGTGCCAGCCGGGGGTGCCGCCGTTCGGGCGGACGCCGAGCAGTACCAGCCACCAGGAGCTGTCCGGTCCCTGTACGAGGTCGGCGTGGCCGGTGTTCTGCACCGGGTGCTCACGGCCGCGGTGGGTGAGGATCGGATTGTGCGGGCACGGCTCGAAGGGCCCGTTCGGGGACGTGCCACGGGCGATGGAAACGGCGTGCGCACGCTCGGTGCCGCCCTCGGCGATCATCAGGTACCAGTGCTCGCCGATGTGGTAGAGGTGCGGGGCCTCGGGGTAGCGGGCGCCGGGGGTGCCGGACCAGACGTCCTTGGGTTCGCCGGTCACCTTGCCGGTGGTCGGGTCGAGCCGGACCTGCTGAACGCCGGCGCAGGTGCACCAGCAGGTGCCGTCCTCGTCCCAGGCGAGGTCCGGGTCGATGCGGGGCACGTCCGGCAGGCGGACGGGGTCGGACCACGGGCCGGCCGGGTCGGTGGCGGTGACCAGCAGGTTCCCGTAGCCGCTGACGTTGGTGACGATCAGGTGGAACACTCCGTCGTGGTGCCGGAGGGTGGGCGCGTAGACGCCGGCGGAGGACGGCGAGTCCAGTGGCAGGGCCAGTTGCTCGGGCCGGTCCAGCGCGTTGCCGATCTGCGTCCAGTTGACCAGGTCGCGGCTGTGGAAGACCGGCACGCCCGGGAAGTACTCGAAGCTGGAGCAGGCGAGGTAGTAGTCGTCGCCGACCCGGCACACCGTGGGGTCGGGGTGGAACCCGGGGATGATCGGATTGCTGACGGCGGCGGTCGCCTGGTGCTGGTCGGGCACACTCGTTCCTCTCCAGGGCAGCTGGCCCTGTTCAGGTCGTCGTTCGACGGGAGGGGCGGTCCGGCGAGGCGCCGGGCCGCCCGATGCGGCTCAGCCGACAGGTGTCAGCCGAACGCCCACTGCTGGTTGTTCTGGTTCGAGCCGCAGGTCCAGAGCTGCACCTTGGTGCCGTTCGCGGTGCCGAACCCGTTCACGTCCAGGCACAGCCCCGTCAGCACGTTGGTGACCGTGCCGTTGGAGTTGACGTTCCACTGCTGGTTGGCGCCGCCGTTGCACGGCCAGATCACGGCGGCGGTGCCGTTCGTCGTGCCGCTGCCGTAGTCGTCCAGGCACATCGGGGTGGAGGTGTTGGCGTAGAGGCGGTACTCCTTGGCCGAGGTGCGCGTCAGGGTCTGGGCCGTACCGCCGTTGCAGTCCCAGATCTGGGCCTGCGTCCCGGCGGTGGTGCTGCCGTTGTTGATGTCCAGGCACTTGCCCGAGCCGACCGCGTGCAGCGAGCCGGTGCCGCCGCCGGTGCCGCCACCGCTGCTCGGGTGCATCTGCACCACGACCACCGAGTACGCGGGGACGGTCTGGGTGGTGGCGGAGCCGCTGGTGGACGACGTGATCGAGGTGCCGTTCTTCAGGTAGGTGTACACCGTCGGGGCGGCCGAGGACGGTGTGAACCCGTTGTAGGACAGGGACACCGTGGTGCTGTTGTTCGGGTCCTTGTTGATCAGCATCACGTTCACGTCGCCGTTGCCGCGGTGCACCGCGTGCGCGGAGATCAGCGGGGTGGAGCCGCTGGTCTTGATCAGCGAGTCGCCGGACTGGGCCAGCTTGCTGACCATGGAGATGCCGTAGTAGGGCGCGAACGGGGTGTTCAACGGCGGCTCGCAGGACGGGCCGCTGGCCAGCACGCCCCCTTCGTCGTAGTCGGTGGCACCGTCCACCGTGGTCACATGGGAGCAGTCGGTGCCGTTGTGCATGGCCCAGTAGTCGACGGTGAACGCGCCGTTCTCCGCCCAGGTCAGCATCTGGTCCGGGGCGAACAAGCCGTTCGGGGCCGTGTCCTTGTACTTGTCGACGTTCGTCTCGGTGATGGCGATGTTCACGTTCGGCGCGTTGCTGCCGGCGTACTGGTTGATCAGCGACCGCACCGTGCCCGCCATCTTCGGCACGTCGGTCTGCGGCTTGGTCAGCAGGTCGGCTTCGCTGGTGCTGGTCGGGTAGTCGTGCACGATCACGAAGTCGATCTTCGGACCGGCGATCGACAGGACCGTGTGGTTCCAGTCCTGGGTGTCACCGGGGCCGACGATGCCGTCCGGCCAGCTCCCGGGTGTGGTGAGCACCGCCCCGATCTTGACGCTGGGGTCGACCGCCTTCATCGCCGAGATGAACTGCACGAGGTTGGTGGCGTAGGTGGTGGCGCTGTGGCTGGAGTGCTTGTCCGTCTCCCACTGCGCGCCGTACTCGCCATTGCCGGGGATCTCGTTGCCGATCTCCCAGTACTTGACGCCGTAGCCCTTGGTGATGTTGGCGTACCGCACCCAGTCGGCGGCCTCCTGCGGGGTGCCCGACCCGTAGTCCGCGGTGATGATCGGCTGCGCGTGCGCGGCCCGGACGGTGCCCATGAACGAGTCGAAGTCGGTGTTCGGGGCGACGACTCCGCCGTCGGCGGTGTTGGTCTGCCAGTGGTAGATGTCGGCGTAGCTGCCGCCCGGGTAGCGCATCATCCCGACACCGGCCTTGCTGAGCAGTCCGGGGATGTCCGAGCGGTTCATGTTGGCGTCGTAGACCTGGGTGTTCAGGCCGGGGGTGGTGGACGAGTAGTTCGCCAGCCAGTGGGTGGTGTCGACCGTCACCGTGGCCGAGGTGGTGGCGGTGGCTGCGATGGCTTCCGGAGCGGCGGCGGTGAGCGCGCCGACGGACAGGGCGGCGGCGGTGAGCGTCAGAGCGGCGGCTGGGGCGAGCAGGCGATCACGCGCTGCTCGGAGGAACCGTTTCACGAAACCCTCCATCGGGTCGTGGTTCGGGCAGGGACGTGGTGGTGCTCCCGCCTGCGGAACGGCGGGCTTCCAGCCGTACGCCCGGGCACGGCAGGCAGGGGTGGGGTGGAGCCCTCATCGCACCGTGGGGCGGCCCCGTGGGGTGGGCGCGGGTCAGCTCAGGCGGAGCAGGACGGCCGACGGGGCCGTGGGCAGGGTCAGCGTGAGTTCCGCCGTACCGGGGTTCCAGGCGGTGGTGACGCTGGTTTCGGCGGGGAAGACCGGTGTCGCGACCGCCGGGGTGTCCCGCAGGTGCGGCAGGCGCAGGGTGGTGGTCGGGTCGGCGCCGGGGCGGCGCCACGCGGTCAGGTAGGTGGTGTCCGGGGTGCGCAGGGCCAGCGCCACCCAGGGGTCGTCCCAGGCCGGCAGGCCCAGCGGCCACACCGGCAGCGCGTCCGGCAGGTCGGCGCGCAGGTCGCGGTAGACCGCCACCGCCTGGTGCACCAGGGCGCGTGCCTCCGGCCCCAGGCCGGCCAGCTCTCCGGACAGGTGGATCCGCCCGAGCAGCGCGCTCACCAGCGTGAACGCCACCTCGTCCGGGGTGTCGTCGGGTTGCGGGTAGGCCCACACGGCGCCCTGCTCGGGGGTGACGACGGTCGGCGCGGCGGCTGCGATCGGCGCGTAGAGCTGCAGGTTCTGCTGGTCGCTGGTGGACAGCAGTTGCATACGGGACAGCAACGCGTGGTCCGCGCGCATGCCGCCGGACGCGCAGTCCTCCAGCACCAGGTGCGGGTGCCGGTCCAGCACGCCGTCCAGCCAGGCCAGGTGCGCCCGGTGGTGGCCGAGCGCCCCGGCGGCCGGAACCTCGGCGGGGTGGCCGCAGGTCCCGGTGCCGGCGTCGATGTTGTGGTCCAGCTTCAGGTAGCCGACGCCCCAGTCGCCGACCAGTCGGTCCACCACGGTGTCCAGGTGGGCGCGGGCGGCCGGGTGCCGGAGGTCGAGCTGGTACCGCCCGGTCTCCACCACCCGCACGCCGTCGCGGCGGAAGAACGCCTCGTCCGGCAGCGTGGCGGCGATCGGGCTGCGCACCCCGACCACCTCAGGCTCCAGCCACAGGCCGGGCACCATGCCGCGCTCGCGGATCCGGTCCAGCACCTCGTGGATGCCGCGCGGACCGGGGAACCGGGTGGTGGACGCCTCCCACTCGCCGACGCTGTCCCACCAGCCGGCGCTGTCGTCGTACCAGCCGGCGTCGATCACGAAGTACTCCGCGCCGGCGTCCGCGGCGGCGTCCACCAGCGGCAGCAGCTTCTCGGTGGTCGGGTCGCCCATCAGGCAGTTCATGTAGTCGTTGAAGACCACCGGGAGGTTCTCGTGGTCCGGGTGCGGGCGGCGGCTCGCGCGGCGGTAGCGGGTCAGCGCGCCGAACGCGTCGTCCAGCCGGTCGCCGAACGCCACCGACACCGGCACCGCGCGGAACTCGCCGCCTGGTTCCAGCGGGTGCCGCCAGCCGTGGTCGCCGTCCGTGGGGCCGGACAGCGCCAGGTAGGCGGTGTCGTGCCGGTCGCCGCAGTCCCAGCGCCAGCCGCCGCCGTTGTGCTCGACCTGCCACACCCAGGCGCGGCCGGACGCGCGGTCGGACAGCGCGCCCATCGGCAGGTGGCCGCAGCTGGACCAGGTGCCCTGCCCGGCCCGCGCGAACGAGCCCTTGCCGTACCCGTACCGGACCCGCCCGCTGAGTTGGGGCAGCGCAGCCCGCAGCGGCCGGCGCTGCCAGCGGAACTCGGCGAGCCAGTCGTTGTCGGCCCACCACACGTCGGCGGTGTCCAGGTCGATGTCGGTGATGCCGCCGAGGGCCAGCGAGGTCACCGATTCGAGGTGCAGGGTGCCGCCGCCCTCGTTGCGCAGCGTCACTTCGGCGCGCAGGGCCGGCACGCCGTCCGGGGACCGGTACACCACCTCGGCGACCAGTCCGGTGTCCGGGTCGTGCAGCGCGACGGTGAGCACATGCCACCCGCCCTCGCGGGTGACGTGGTGCGCGCGGTGCCGCAGCCGCGCGCCGAGAGTGCTGTCCACCAGGCGGTGGCTGGACCAGAACCGGCCGTGGCCGGTGGCGATGACCTCGACCAGCGGCAGCGCGCCGTCCCGGGCCGGGTCGGTGGGCGCGCCCAGGTCGAGTCGGGTGGTGCCGTCGGCGGCGATGCGCAGGTCGAGCCGCAACGCGTCGTGGCCCCAGCTGAGGGTCTGCTGGGTCGGCGTGGCGGTCACAGCGCCACCTCCGCACCGGCATCCGCGGCGTCGCGGACAGGCGGCCGCTCCCGCACGTGCGGGTTCTCGCGCGGGATCGGGTACGCCTCCTCGCCGTACGACCGGACCTCGTTGTCCAGGCCGGTCATCGCCGGCTCGGGCGTCCGCTCGGGGCAGCGCAAGCTGTGCGGGGACATACGGGGCTTCTCCTCAAGTCTGGGGCCGGGAAGGCTTGCTGCCGCGGGCGCGCTCGACCGGCACCGCGCGGATGCGGTGGGCCGCGTTCGGGCCGGTGCCGGTGTTACCGCGGCGCGGAGCCGGTGCTCTGTCGGCCCCTGCCACGCGGCCGGGTCGGGCGCACGGGGCCGCTTCCGGTCCGCGGGGTGGTACGGCGGCCGATCACGTCAGCCTTTGATCGCGCCGGTCAGCACGCCGGTGCGGAAGTGCTTCTGGACGAACGGGTAGACGATCAGGAGCGGGACCAGGGTCAGCACCACGACCGCCATCTGCAGGGACAGCGGCGCGGTCCGGGCGTGGGCGCTGCCGAAGCCGGCGTTGACCGAGCCGGGCAGGCCGACGCCTCGGTTGACGTAGGTGAGCAGGACGTACTGCAGCGGCCACTTCTGGCTGTCGGTGGGCATGTAGAGCATCACGTTGAAGAAGGCGTTCCAGTAGCCCACCGCGTAGAAGAGGGCGACCACGGCGGTCACGGCGCGCGAGGTGGGCAGGACGACGGACCACAGGATCCGCCAGTCGCCCGCGCCGTCGAGCCGGGCCGCGTCGATGAGCTCGCCGGAGGTCTCGGAGTAGAAGGCGCGCAGGACCAGGATGTTGAACACCGAGACCGCGCTGGGCAGGATCAGTGCCCAGTACTTGCCGTAGCCGCCGAGGTCGGTGACGACCAGGAAGGTGGGGATCAGGCCGCCGTTGACGAACATCGTGACGATCAGCAGCAACAGCAGGAAGCGGTGCGCGAAGGAGCGGGGCCGGGACAGGCCGTAGGCGCACATGACCGACCCGGCCATCGAGACCGCGGTGCCGATCAAGGTGATGCCCAGGCTCACCAGCAGCGAGGTCCGCACGGTCGGGTCGAGGAGCATCTCGCGGTACGGCTCCACGGTCAGGCCGTCCGGCCAGATCACCAGGCCTCCGGCCCGGTTGATCGCCCCGGGAGTGGACAAGCTGGTCACCAAGATGATCCAGATGGGGACCAACACCACCGCGACGACCCCGGTCAGGGTCAGTCCCTTGACGGTCCGTCCGACGACGGTGGGCGGTTCCTCCCACGGCGGGCGCGCCGATCCGGCCCTGCTGCCGCGGGCCTGAGCCGCCGCTCCGGCGCGGGTGGGGCTGATGGTGAGGATGTTGGTCATGAGCGGTACAACCCGTCTTCGCCGAAGGCGTGCGCCAGCTTGTTGGCACCCCAGATGAGCAGCAGTGAGATCACGCTCTTGAACAGCCCGGCAGCCGCTCCGTAGCTGTAGTTGTTGGTGGCGATGCCGTAGTAGAAGGAGAAGGTGTCCAGCACGTCCGCGGACGAGTGGCCCACCGCGTCACGCTGGATCAGGAACTGCTCGAAGCCCACCGACAGCGCGTTGCCCAGCCGCAGGACCAGCATCAGCACGATCACTCCGCGCATGCCTGGCAGGGTGATGTGCCACATCCGCCGCCAGCGACCCGCGCCGTCGGCCGCGGCGGCCTCGTACAGCTCCCTGTTGATGCCGGCCAGTGCGGCCAGGAAGACGATGATCCCCCAGCCGGCCTCCTTCCACACCGCCTGGCCGGTGACCAGCAGGGCGAAGGTGTGCGGGTTGGTCATGATGTCCCATGTGCTCATGCCGTGCGAGCGCAGGTACTGGTTGAGCAGGCCCGCGCCGCCGAGCATCTGCTGGAAGACGGTGATCGTGAGCACCCACGAGAAGAAGTGAGGCAGGTAGACCACGGACTGGATGAAATTGCGCACCCGCGTGCTGAGCACCGTGTTCAGCAGCAGGGCCAGCACGACGGGGATCGGGAAGAACAGGATCAGCTGGACGAAGCTGAGGTAGATCGTGTTCTTCAGCGAGTCCCAGAACTGCGGGTCGTGGAACAGCTGGCGGAACTGGTCGAATCCCACCCACTGGCTGTGCCGGACTCCGATCAGCGGGTCGTAGTCCTGGAACGCGGTGGCCAGGCCGAACAGCGGCGCGTAGTTGAAGACCAGCAGCAGCGCGATCGAGGGCACGGTCATCAGGAGCAGCGTCTTGTCGCGCCGTATCCTCATCCGCCAGTTCAGCCGCACAGTGCGTCCCGTGTCATGCGGCTGCTGGACGCTCACTGGCCGGTCCCGACCTTGTCCAGGACGTTCGTGGTCATCCATCGCGTCAGGCGGTCACCACCGCTGGACTTCCAGCTGGAGATGGCCGCCTGGACGTCGGAGACCTTCTTCTTGCCGTGGTAGCAGTCCCTCATGGTGTCCTCCACCGACTGTCCGGCGGCGGCTGTCGCCAGCGACTGCGACAGGCTGATGTTCACGTCCCAGAACAGCGGCTTGTATCCGTACTTCACGTTCGTGGCCGCCCAGCCGGTGTAGTCCTTGGTGACGACGTCGGCGCCCTGGTTGCTGATCACGGAGGCCGGCGAGGCCAGGAAGGGGTAGGTGGTCGCCTGGACGAACTTCTGGCCCTCCTTGGTCGCCGTCGGCACACCGTTGTTCATCGTGTAGTGGACGCCCTCGACACCGAAGTTGACCATGGTGTACTCGCGCGTGCCGTAGGGCGCGGCCAGGTAGTTGGCCACCGACAGCAGTTCCTCGATCTGGGCCGGATTCAGGCGCTTGTTCAGGTAGCTGATCATGCTGGCGGAAGGGCTGAGGAAGATGCTCGGGGTGCTCTTGCCGTCGGCGGCGAAGGTGTTGAACGCGCCGCGGCGGTAGTGCTTGTCCGCGGTGGTGCCCGACTGGTGGTCGGCAAGGTTCCACGCGCCGAGGCCCCCGCCGGCGATCAGCACCTTCCCGGAGTAGAAGCGGGTGCCCTGGCCGGCGCCGTTCCCCGCCAGGGCGTCGGGGTGCATGAAGCCGGACTTCGCCAGGCGGTAGTGCCAGTTCATGGCCTCCAGGAACTCCGGCAGCTCGTATTTGTGGACCAGCTTGCCGTCCACCAGCTTCCACTGCGCCGGCACGCCCCAGAAGAGGGAGAGGTAGGTCCACAGTTCGTCGAAGGCCCACACACCGCGCTTGGCGTCGGTCAGCTCCTTGCCCAGGTTCCACATGTCGTCGGCGGACCTGATCTGGTCCGCGGTGATCCCCTTGGCCTCCAGGATGTCACGGCGGTAGAAGACGGCGCCGGCGAGCGAGAAGTTGGTGGAGCCGCAGGGGATTCCGTAGATCTTGTCGCCCCACGCGCAGGTCTGCCAGGCGCCGGTGGGCAGGGCGGCGAGGTTCGGGTACTTCTTGACCTTGTCGCCGGCCAGGTAGGGGGTGAGGTCCGCGAGTTGGGTCCCGGCCAGTTCACCGGTGTTGAAGGCGTTGTTCCACCAGGCCGGCAGCTGGATCCAGTCGGGCAGGCGGCGCGCGGCGGTCATCGTGGGGACGATGGTGTTGTAGTTGTTGCCGTCGGTCGGCTTGACGGCGAGGTCGACACCGAGGGCCTTGTTCATGGCCTGGTAGAAGGAGTTCCCCGCGGAGGGGACGGTCCCCCACAACGGGGTGACCGCCGTGTAGCTGCCGCCCTTGCCCGGCACTCCGGAGACCGTCGCGACCTGGTCGGTGGGGTAGCGCAGGAACCCCGGGTCGGTCGCCGCCCCGTTGCCGCCACCCGACACGGACGGGATGTCCGGCTTCACGGCCGCGCTGGGCACGTAGGCCGGCAGCGCCGCCTTCAGACCCGACTTGGTGTTCGCACCGGTCTTCTGGTGCGTGCCCCCTCCGCAGGCGGACAGCAGCGGCGCCATCGCTGCGGCTCCCGCGACCGACGCGGCCGTACCGATGAAGGTTCTTCGATTCAGGTGACTGCTCATCTGGAGGCGGCCCTTCCCCTGTGAAGCGTCGAAGCGCTTAAACGACTGGCGGGACCGTATCGACCGCTCTCCTACCAGGCAAGAGGAGAAACAAAAGCAAAATATCCTTTCTGCTTTCGTTGACAGTCCAGACGGCCTCGTGGCAGCGTCGATGCGCTTCGACTTCTGTCCCATCCCACTGCTGGGGGTCAGCTGCGTGAGTCCGCCAGCCGTCTCCGCTGTCGAAAACTTTCCGTTCAAGGACCCGGCGCTGCTCCTGCGGACGCGCGTCGGCGACTTGCTCGAACGACTCACCCTCGACGAAAAGCTCGCGATGCTGCACCAGTACGCTCCCGCGGTGCCGCGTCTGGGCGTCGCGGCGTTCCGCACCGGGACCGAGGCGCTGCACGGTGTGGCGTGGCTGGGCGAGGCGACCGTCTTCGCGCAGGCGGTGGGGTTGGGCGCGACCTGGGACGAGGAACTGGTGCGCCGGGTCGCCGAAGCCGTCTCGGTCGAGCTGCGCGCCTTCGCGCCTCACCCTGCACGGGGACTTCCGGCTGGCCGCGTTCCGCCTCGTCTCACCCCGGGCAGCCGCGGGCTGAGACCGGGCGACCGGGCCCGGCCGTGGCGTCGGCCTGCTCGGTGGTCGTGCACCGGATCGTGCTGCTGCCGCCGCACACATCCCGCGGCGCGATCCCGGCCTCCGGCGAGGCAGGGCGTCGGGCTACCGCAGGAGAGTTTCGTCGCTTGCGGGCGGAGAGAGCTAACATGATCTGGGCGGGTGCCTGGTCCGGCTGTGCGGCAACCGCGTAAGGTGCCGCACGCGCAGGGCAGGGCTGTCGCTCGGCCGACCATGGGGGCGGCGAGGACGCGAAGGATCGGAAGGCGGCTGTGGCTGACGACGCGGCGGAAAGACCGGCGGAGGGCGGCGAACGCCCCGGGGGCGACTCCTCGCGGCCGGTGACGATCGCTTTCATCGCCGAGTCGGCGGGCGTATCGGTTCCGACCGTCTCGAAGGTGCTCAACGGCAAGTCGGGGGTGTCGCCCGGCACCCGTGCCCGCGTCGAGGAGCTGATCGACCGGTACGGCTACCGCAAGCTTTCGGGGGCCCATCGCAACAACGTGGTGGAGCTGGTGTTCCGCGAGCTGGAGAGCATGTGGGCCGTGGAGATCATCCGGGGCGTGGAGCGGGTGGCCAGCAAGCACCGCGTGGGGCTGATGGTCTCGCGCTTCGGCCTGCACGACTCACCCGCTCCGACCTGGGACGACACAGTGGCCCGCCGCCCGAACTGCGTGCTGTCGGTGGCGCAGCTCTCCGAGGCCGAGCGCGAGCAGCTCCAGGCGAAGGGCATTCCGTTCGTCGTCTTCGATCCCACCTGTGAACTGCCGGACGACGTCCCCTTCGTCGGCGCCACCAACTGGTCCGGAGGCCGGGCCGCGACCCGCCACCTGACCGAGCTGGGCCATCGCCGCATCGCGATGATCAGCGGACCGCAGGACGTGCTGTGCTGCGCTGCCCGGCTGGACGGCTACCGCTCGGCGCTGCAGGCCGCCGGTCTGCCGGCCGATCCGGACCTCGTGGTCCACGCCAAGCTCGCCCGGGAGGACGGCTACGCCGCGGCGCGCGACCTGCTGTCCCGGCCCGACCGCCCCACCGCGATCTTCGCCGCGAACGACCTCCTGGCGCTCGGGGTCTACCAGGCCGCGCGCGAAGCCGGCCTGTACATCCCCGAGGACCTGAGCGTGGTCGGTTTCGACGACCTGCCGGCGGTCTCCTGGGTGGACCCGCCATTGACCACCGTCCATCAGCCGCTGACCGAGATGGCCATCGCGGCGACCGAACTCGCACTGACCCTCGGCCGCGGTGAGCAGGCACCCCAGACCGGGCTGGAGATCGCGACGACCCTCACCGTACGGGAGAGCACGGCGCCGCCGAAGGACTGATGGCTCCGCCGCCGGGACCGCGGGGCCAGTGGACGTCCGCCGCCGCGTCGCCCACCTGCTACTTCTCCGAGTGCCTACAGCCCAAACGCTACCGATAGCTGTGAGTCGACAGAGCCGCTGACCAAGGCGTCCGGAACGGCGACGACCGTCAGTGTCCCGCCGACGGTCGGCGACTACCGCCTCTACGTCGTGGACGCCCAGGGGAACGCGTCCGCCGCGTCGAAGTCCCTCGTACGGCAGGGGATGGGCCTACGTCGCCGACAAGGACCCGGGTCTCACCTACTCCTCCGCCTGGTCGGACTGGAACGACTCCAAGGACTTCGACGGATCCGAGAGGTACACCAACAAGACCGGCGACTACGTCCAGTACTCGTTCACCGGCTCGGGCGTCCGCTATCTCAGCATGAAGCAGCCGAACATGGGGAAGGTCGACGTCTACATCGACGGCACCCTGGCGCAGTCGGGCATCGACGCCTACGCCTCGACGGTGACGGAACAGGTGCCGCTGTTCGAGGAGACGGATCTCCCCGCGGGTCCGCACACCATCAAGGTCGTCTGCGCCGGAACGAAGAACGCGGCCTCGTCCAACACCGTCTGCGCGCTGGACGCGTTCGCCGCCATCCCCTTCCCCGCCACGAACGCGTTCTACAAAATCCTCAACAAGAGCAGCGGCAAGGCGGCCGACGTCTCGGGCGCATCGTCGACCGCCGGGGCGAACGTCATCCAGTGGAACGACACCGGAGCGCAGAACCAGGACTGGCGGTTCGTCCCGGTGGGTGACGGCAGCTACGAGATCGTCAACCAGAACAGCGGCCAATTGATGGACGTCACCGGCGCATCCACCGCGGACGGTGCGACCGTCCTGCAGCAGCCGGACGACAACGGCGCGAGCCAGCACTGGACGCTGACCGCCAGGGGGAACGGCTACTACAAGGTCAAGAACGTGCACAGCGGCATGCTGCTCGCGGTGTCCGGCTCGTCGACTCAGCTCGTGCAGACGACGGACACGAACGCCGACAGCCAGCTGTGGCAGGCGGTGAACGTGGACTGATTCCGCCGACCGCCAGGACAGGCGCCGCCCCCTCCCATACACGTGATGACTCCTGGACAAGGACGGAAATCGTGGACATCTCCAGACGCCAGCTCGGCCGGCTCGCCGCGGTCGGCACCGGGGCGCTCCTGCTGCCGGGCCTGCTGCCCCCCGGCACGGCGGCGGCAGCGGTCACACCTTTCGCCGGTACATGGGGCGACCAGGGCGACGGCACCTACGTCAACCCCGTCCTCCCGGGCGACTTCAGCGACTGGGACTGCATCCGGGTCGGCGCCGACTACTACGGCATCACCAGCACGTTCGGGTACTCGCCAGGGGTGGCCGTCCTGCACTCGACGGACCTGGTGAACTGGCGGACGCTCGGCGGCGCGGTCGACGATCTCACCGGCATCGGTCCCCTGTTGAACTGGGACCGGATGAACCGCTTCGGCCGCGGGGTGTGGGCCGGGGCCATCCGCTACCACGCGGGCCGGTACTGGGTGTACTTCAACACCCCCGACGAAGGTTTCTTCATGACGTCGGCCCCCTCGCCGAGCGGGCCGTGGGATCCGCTGACGGCGGTGTGGCGGACCTCCGGCTGGGACGACCCGTGCCCGTTCTGGGACGACGACGGCCAGGGCTACCTGGTCAGCACGCACTATGCGGACAGCTACAAGATAAACCTGTTCAAGCTGTCCGAGGACGGCAAGTCGCTGGTCGGCTCGCCCACGGTCATCCACCAGTCGCCGGGCAGCGAGGCCAACAAGCTGTACAAGATCAACGGCCTCTACTACCACCTGTACAGCGAGGTGAAGCCCGAGGGCCGAGTGCTCATGATGAACCGCGGCTCCAGCCTCCACGGCCCGTACGAGACCCGGCAGCTGGAACACGTCAACGCCTCCGTGGACCGCGAGCCCAACCAGGGCGGGCTGGTGCAGGCCCCGGACGGCGCCTGGTACTTCGTGACCCACCACGGCCACGGCGACTGGGAGGGAAGGCCGCTGTCCCTGCTACCGGTGACCTGGGTGGACGGCTGGCCGATCCTGGGCCAGGTGGGCGCGGACGGCATCGGCACCATGGTGTGGACCGGCCAGGTACCCGCCGGCGGCACACCCGGCCTGCCCCTCGACGCACTGCCCCCCGTGGTGACCAGCGACCTGTTCACCGACACCCGGATCAAGCCGCAGTGGGAGTGGTACTACCAGCCGCGCGCGGACCACTGGTCGTTGACCGAACGCCCCGGCTACCTGAGGCTGAAGGCGTTCGCCCCGCTGGCGGCCGACAACCTGACCAAGGCCGGCAACACCCTCACCCAACGGGTGCTGCGCACCGCGGGCGGCGCGACGGTGACCGTCCGCCTCGAACTGGCCGGCCTCGCCGACGGCCAGCACGCCGGACTGTGCCACTACGCGGCCGGCTACGCCGGACTGGGCGTCCACCGCTCCCGCACCACCACCACGATCGCTCACAACGCCGGCGGCACCCTGACGTACGGCCCGGCCGTCACGCAGGACGCCGTGTGGCTGCGCACCACCTGGAACGTGAGCGGCGTCAGCCAGTTCTCCTACAGCCTCGACGGAAACACCTTTACCGCGTTCGGCGGCACCTACCAGCTCACCTGGGGCGGCTACCGCGGCGACCGGGTCGGCCTCTACACCTACAACCCGGACAACACCGGCTACGTCGACTTCGACTCGGTGCAGTACACCATCGCGCCCACCCGGACCTACACGTGCGTCAGCGTGCGCAGCGGCAAGGTCGCCGACGTCTCCGGCGCCTCGATCGCGGACGGCGCCTACGTGATCCAGTGGCCCGACAACGGCAAACCGAACCAGCAGTGGACCTTCCAGTCCACTGCGGACGGGTATCACACCATCACCTGCGTCAACAGCGGCAAGGTCCTCGACGTGGCGGGGTCCTCACTGGCGGACGGTGCACGGGTCGTACAGATGCCCGCCGACGGCCGCACGAGCCAGCAGTGGCAGCTGCGCCCCCAGGCCGGCGGTCAGTTCATCCTGGTCAACCGCAACAGCGGCAAGGTGCTCGACGTCAGCGGGGGCAGCACGGCCGACGGCGCGGCACTGATCCAATACCGCGACACCGGCGGCTCCAACCAGCGGTGGACCTTCCACCGCGTCACCGGCCAGTAGTGCCTGGTCGGGTCGGTGCGGGCCCGTTCGGCCAGCAGCCGGCGCACGGGCAGTTCGGGTCCGTCGGCTTTCTTGAATCCAGGGCGAGCCGACCTGCCGGGACCGGACCACTGCGCCCAGCGTCCCATGGTCGGCGCGGTTCCGATCAGGCACTCGACCTGGCTCGGGGATCGCCCTCCTCGTCTCGTCCGGCCGCCCCCACTCGGAGGTGAGTCCCCCGCGCCTCGCGCCTCACCCCCTCGCGTCCTCGGGAACGCTCTCCCGCCGCCGTTCGTCTACAGTTTTGTAGACCGTCTGCTTCGGAGCGGTCGATCGTTCCCGGGTGTTCGTTCACACGCGAGAGCTCCACAGGAAAGGCCACCATGACCAGCCCGCCGCACCTACCCTCGCAGACGGCCGTCGGGGCCGCGGCCTTCGGCACACTGGTGGCAGTGACAGCGACGCGCGCGGCGTGGCGCGGCAGCCGCCGGAAGCCCCAGGGAGGATCATGCGCCCCAAGATCCTGATCGTCGAGGACGATCACGCCCTGCGGGATGTGCTGCGCCGCGGCCTGTACGACGAGGACTTCGAGCCCGTTCTCGCCGCCGACGGCGCCACCGCGCTGCGGCTGGCCGGCGCGGACATCGCGGCGGCCGTCCTGGACGTCGGCCTGCCCGACTCCGACGGACGGGACGTGTGCCAGGCGATGCGGGCCAACGGCTTCCTCGCCCCGGTGATCTTCCTGACCGCCAGGCAGCAGCTCACCGACCGGCTGGCCGGCTTCTCGGCCGGCGGTGACGACTACCTGCCCAAGCCGTTCCACCTCGCCGAACTCGCCGCCAGGCTGAGAGCCGTCATCAGACGGGGGGCCGGCACGGCGGTGGCCTCGGCCGGAGACCTGGTTCTGGACGCGGTGGATCACAGCGTGAGCGTGCACGGCACTCGCATCGCCCTGTCCCCCACCGAGTTCCGGCTGCTGGCGACGCTCGTCGCCGCGGACGGTGCTCTCGTGCGCCGCCGTGACCTGGTGCGGGCCGGCTGGCCGGAGGGCGCCCAGGTCAGCGACAACACCCTGGACCAGTATCTGAGCCGGCTGCGCCGCAAGCTCCGGGAGGCGGGCAGCGGCCTGGCGATCGGTACGGCCCGGGGGATCGGACACCGCCTGTCATGAACCGTGCCGCCCGGGTGTTCCACCGCCTCGCCCCGCGCACCCTGCGGGGCCGGCTCTCTCTCGTGGCGCTGACCACCGCAGCCCTGCTGATGACGATCCTGACCGTGGTGTTCAACGCCGTCATGGACCGGCATCTGCAGCACCAGGCCGACGACGAACTCCGCAACCGGGCGGCGGCGGTCGCCACGACGATCGACACCAGCGGCCCGCGGGTACGCGTCCTGGAAACCGTCAACGACCGTCTCCTCGACACCAACGTCTGGATCTACGCCGGCAGCCACCTGCTGGAGGAGCCGCCGTCCGCCTCCGGCGCCTTGACGCAGGCCGCCGACCGGCTGGCCGCGCAGCACCGGCACGCCTGCACCACCGTCCAGGCCCACGGTCACCCGCCCGCGAGGTTGTGCTCCCACCCCCTGCGCGGCCGCCATGCCTCCGCCGCCGTCGTCACGGCCCTGGACCTCTCGCCGTATCGCAGCTCGGCCGACACCCTGCTGCTGGGATCGCTGGTCCTCGACGCCGTGATGCTCGGCTGCACCTACGCGCTCACCCGTCTGTCCGTCGGCCGGGCCCTGCGGCCGGTCGGGACGATGACCGACCAGGCCACCCAGTGGAGCGCCACTGGCTCCGACGAGCGTTTCGGCACGGAGGAGCATCCGGTCGAACTCGCCCGCCTGGGAGCCTCGTTGGACCAGCTACTGGACCGCATCCGGACCGTGCTGCGCCACGAACAGCAGCTGACCGGAGAGCTGTCCCACGAACTGCGCACACCGCTGACCCGGATCATCATGGAACTCGACTGGTGGCGGACCCGTCCGCGCGGCGACGCCGAGACCCGCGCCACCCATGAGGTGATCGCCGACGCCGCCCAGTCCATGCGGACCATATGCGACACGCTTCTCAACGAGGCCCGGGAGAACGCGCTGAACCCGGCGACGACCCCCGGGGCGACCGATGTCGTGCCCGTCCTGGGCCGCCTGCTCGACGGCCTCCCCACCCCGGACGCGGTGAAGATCGTCGTGGAGGCCGAGGCGCCGGCGCTGGAGGCAGGGGTGGCCCCCGCTCTCCTCGAACGCATCGTGAGCCCCCTGCTCGCCAACGCCGCCCGTTACGCCCGCTCCCGGGTGACCGTGTCCGCCCGGCGGGTGGCCGGCACCGTGCGGATCGAGGTCGTCGACGACGGGCCCGGTGTGCCGGAGACGTTCGTGGGAGAACTGTTCCAGCCCGGCCGGCGGGCCGACTCCGGCGACGGACACGACGGCGCGGGCCTGGGCCTGCCGCTCGCGCGGCGCCTCGCCCGCGCCGTCGGCGGGGAGGTGTCCTACGTCCCCGGGCACGCGCCCGGGGCCAAGTTCACGGTCAGCCTGCCCGCCGGGTGACCGCGTCCCGGAAACCCAGGCCGAGGATGACCGCCAGGAAGAGGGCGCTGGTCACCACGGTGCCCAGCCCGAGCCCGCCGTGTCCGGCCGGCTCGGAGAGGTAGTGACCGGTGGAGGCGCCGAGCGGGCGGGTGAGGACGAAGGTGATCCAGAAGCTCCACACCGCGTCCAGGCCCAGCGCGAAGTGCGCGATGGTCACCGCGGCGATGGCTGCCGCGAACAGGGCGGCGCAGAGCCAGTACCCGAGGCCCGTGCGCTCGGCGGCCAGATCACCGGCGGCGGTGCCCAGAGCGAAGGCGAACAGGACCGCGATCCAGTAGAAGGACTCCCGGCTCGTCGTGTCGATGTGGTGGAGGGACAGCGTCCGCTCGCGCCGGTACCAGACGACGAAGACGGCCGCGAGGGCGATCGCGAACGCCGTCGTGGTCGTCTCCAGCGGCACGCCCATGGTGTCGGTGAGGTCGTCGCTGACCAGCGTGCCCACCACGCCGGTCAGGGCCACGGCGAGCCAGTAGACACCGGCCCGGTGGGCGCTCGTGCCGAACTGCGCCACCAGCGCCACGGCCAGCAGGGTGCTCATCGACACGGTCACACCGGTCAGGCCGAGTCCGGTCTTCTCGTTCAGCAGGTCGGCCGCGGTCTGCCCGACCGTGGTGCAGAGCACCTGGGTGATCCAGAAACGCAGCGTGACTTCGGGCACCCTGATCCTGCGCGGCTGGTGCCGCGCGGGTGCTTCGGCCTCGGGGCCGAGGGGTGTCGCGGAAGTCTCCTGGGTCATGGACAGCGACCGTGCCACCGCATACCTGAACACATCCTGACTGGCCGCGCGGCTCACTCGCGTTCCGCCCGGCGCCCGGTACGGCCGTACCGCCCGATGTCACCACCCGTGGCCGCCGCCGTTGTTGAGCAGCGCCAGGACCGCGGTCGCCGCGAGGAGCGCCTGGGTGAGGCGGACGTGACGGAACAGCGCCGCCAGCGCACAGGGCAGAGCCGCGTACCACGGCATCGACCAGGGTGCCGTGAGAATCCAGGCGAAGGCGAGCGCGAACGGCACGGTGACGGCGGCGGGGGCCTCCGCGGGGAGGTACCGGTGCACCACCAGGGCGAGCCCCAGCATCAGCACCGGCCACAGAACGCCGACGGCCGTCGCGGCCGTGCCGAGCCCCGCGAGATCGGCCGCGACCTGTTCGAACACGGCCCACAGTGAGGGCCTGGACACCATGTGCGCGGCCTCGGTCAGCGGATCGAGGGCGTGCAGACCGTACCCGCCGTAGAGAACGGCCAGCGTCAGCGCGGCGGTGCCCGCCACCCGGAACGCCCGCTGCCACAGCCCGCGGCACAGCAACGGCCACACCACACCCACGCCGACCAGAGCGGCACTGATCTTGACGCCGCAGGCCAGGCCCACCAGTGCGCCGACGAGCAGGTCCTCGCGCCATCCGCTCGCCCTGCGCGCCACGTGGACGGCGGCGACGGCCAGGGCGGCTATGACCGTGTCCAGGTGTCCGCCGCCGGCCAGCACGCCGATCAGCAGCGGATTGGCGCTCCAGAGCAACGCCGCCCGTACCGGGTCGTCGGCGGTCCTCATCAGCAGATAGCCGGTGGCGAGGAACACGGCCGCGTTGACGAGCATCAGCGCCCAGATGGTCAGCCAGGGCTGGCCCCCGCCGACGAACGCGGCAGCGGCCTGCCACCAGGTGCCGACCGGCCCGTACACCGACGGGGTGTCGCGCCACGCGTCGCTGACCAGATGGGCGTAGGCGCCGCCCAGCTGGGCCGGAGTCGTCACATACGGATCACCGCCCAGTGCGGCGATACGGCCGTAGGCGGCGTAACTGGCGGTGTCGGAGGAACCGATCGGGGTGAGATCGGCGACCAGGAGCACGGCGAACGCACCGGCGCGGAACAGAGTGCGGGGGTCCGGCCTCCAGCCGCGGCCCTGGGCGTTGAGCATGCCGAGCGTTCCGGCACACGACAGCACGATCGCGACGGACGTGGCCACCTGGGAGACGGTGCCCGACATGGCGGGCAGCCGGAGCCAGGTGACGGCGGCCCGCAGCGTGTTGTGATTGGGCGCGCTCGCGCCCACCAGCCCGAACAGGAAGACGCCTGCCGCGGCCATCCACACCGATGCGTACGGCAGCGGGTGTCCGTCACCGGTCCGAGGCGCGTGCGCGACCGCCCTGCCCCGGTCCGCGGTGCGCAGAGTCCGTTCGTTGTCGTCTGTCGTCAAGGTCGGCCTCGGTCGTACTCGGGTCATGGCTCTGCGGCGCGCGGTTCGTCGTCGCCTCTCCGTGCGCGGTATCACCCGTGAGGACGGCTCAGTGGGCGGCCCCGTTGGCTCGGCCGGCGGTCGGAATGTGCAGCGCCTTCCCCGAGACCGGCGGCTCAAGCGCGCGACATCGCAGCGCGGGACGCCGACTGCCCCGACGCGGGGGATGTGTCGGGGCGGTCGGCGTCGCGGTCGTCAGCCGAGTGAGGTGAGGAGCGTGTTGAGCGCCTTGGCCTCGGTGGCCTTGTCCGGGCTGGGGGCACGCAGTGCCTGCAGGACCTGGTCGATCTCGCCGTCGAGGAAGTGCCACGCCTTCTCGCTCTTGGGCTCGAGGCTGGGCTGGCCGTCGTCCCAGGCGGTCTCGAGGTCCTTCACCCGGGCGGTCGCGGCCTGCTGGTTGCCCGCATCGAGCTTTGCCAGGGTGTCAGCGGTGATCGTGCGGAACTTGGCGATCTCGGCCGGAGGGAACGGCGACGTCGCCTCCTTCGGGCTGAGGTGCGTGGTCACCGGCGCGGGGCTGTCGCTCTCGCTGGCCGCGGCCGCGTGGGGCCGGCCGTTCGCCCAGACGAGAAGCGCCGCGGTGGCGACCGCCACGACGGCGTAGTACCCGAGCATGATCCGCTCGCGCGCCGGGTTCACCGCTTTCGGCGTGTCCGTGAGCTCGTGGGTCTCGATCACGTCGCTCCGGCTGAGCGTGAGGTACACGACCGTGGCGAGGATCGCGGCCAGGAAGATCACGCTGGTCACCGCGGTGCCGAGGCCCAGGCCGCCGTCGCCGCCGGGCGAGCCGAGCCAGTCGCCGAGGTTGGCGCCGAGCGGGCGGGTGAGGATGTAGGCCAGCCAGAAGGAGAGCACCGCGTTGGCGCCGAGGCGCCACCCGGCGACGATCGCGACGATCAGACCGAGGGGCAGGAGCACCGAGACGCCCGGGGTCCAGCCGGTCAGGTCCAGGGTCCAGTCGCCGGTGGCGGTGCCGAGGGCGAAGGTGACCAGGACCGCGAGCCAGTAGAACAGCTCTCGGGGGCGGGTGGTGATGGTGTGGACCGACAGGGTCCGCTCACGCGCGTACCAGATTCCGAAGACCACGGCGAGGACGACGGCGAACACGCTGCTGCTCAGTGCGAGGGGGACGCCCTGGCTGTCGGTGAGGATGTCGGTGTAGAGAGTGCCGGTCACACTCACCACGACGACGGTGAGCCAGTAGACGAACGGAATGTAGCGTTTGGTGCTGAGCTGCCAGCCCAGGACGCCCGCCAGCACGACGGTGAAGATCAATGCGGTGTTGATCAGGCCGACACCGAGGTTCATGTTGATCCAGTCGGCGAAGCTCTCGCCGACCGTGGTGCACAGGATCTTGATGATCCAGAACCAGATCGTGACCTCGGGAACCTTGTTCAGCATCTGCCGGGCGGGCGTGCCAAGACCATTCGAGGAACGGCGGTGAGAGGCCGCCCCGGCCGACGGCCCACCGGCTCGCTGGTGCTCTCCTTGCTGGGTGCCTGTCCCGGGAACCACTGGGCTCTCAGACGTTTCATAGGTCATGCCGCCCGACTGTGTCATCGGGTACCTGAACGCATCCTGACTGCCCATGCCCTTCGTCCGGTCGACTCCTTGGCCTGGATCGGTTCGGGCATCATCCGCGGCGTTCTGTCCCTCCCGGTGCGCTATCGCGTCGGCTGACGAGGCACCGGGACGGGCCGAGGAGTCGGGCCGGTCAGTGCCGGGCGGTCAGTGCCTGGGCGGTCAGTGCCTGGGCGGGGGCCGCACCGGAAGCCGGAGGCGACGGCCGGGGAGCCGTGGCCGTCGTAGCGCGATACCCGCGGGTGGCCGCACAGGTCACGGATGACGCTCTGCCCGGAGGCGTTGACCAGGGTGGCGGGCAGGGTCCTGGGCGCCTTGCCGTGCTCGACGTCGGCCCTCCGGGAACCGCCCTCTTCCGCCACCGCCAGCAGCACCTCCTCGGACGGTGACGCTTCTTGCCTCAAGAAAAGTCACCTGTCAGGATGGTGATGTGAATCTTGACCATGTATTCGTGTGCGGACACCCGGCCCTCGACTTCGCGGCCACCCTTCGGGCCCGGCGCTCGGCCCGGTTCGAGATGTTCGTGACGCCCGAACGGCTGAACGCCTGGTACCTGGAGTCCGGCCTGGTGGACACGATCACTCCCGGCACGGAGGACGACGTCCGGGAGGCCACGACGGTGCGCGAGGCCGTCTACCGCCTCGTCACGAACCGCCGGCTCGGCGAGGACTTCCACCGCGAAGCGCTCGCCGTGGTCAACGCCGCCGCGCGCAAGGCTCCCGTGACGCCGCAGCTCACCATGGCCGGACGGCACACCGACGCGACACCCGAGCAGGCGCTGGCGACCGTCGCACGGCAGGCCGTGGACCTGCTCAGCGGCCCGGACGTCCCCCTGATGAAGGAGTGCGGCAACCCTGAGTGCACCCGGGTCTACATCGACCGCTCCCGGGGCATGCGGCGCCAGTGGTGCGGCATGGAGTCCTGCGGCAACAGGATCAAGGCCGCCGCCTACCGCGCCCGCAAGAAGGACGCGTCCGTCGCGACCGCGCGCTGACTCGGCAGCAGCGCTCCGTCCCGCGCACCCCGGTCCAGCCGGTCCAGGGACGCCTGGCCGGTGAGCGGGAAACCTACAGGCCCAGATCCAGGGCGAGACACGAGGAGGACTTCCACGAGCCTTCGGGGTCGTACGACGCGTTCACCCCGCCGCCCGCGACCTCGACCTCTTCGGTCATGTCCTCGAAGCGGATGCGCTCGGGAAGGCTGCCGTATCGCGCGTGTCGTGCCGCCGCGGCGGCGTCCGCACCGAACTCCTCGTTCATGGTCGTGCTCCACTTCGTCGGTCGTGGACGGCGTCCTGTTTCGCTTCCTTGAGCCCCCAGGAGCATGCTCTTCTCGTTCATCACCTGTCAAGGCGGTGACGAATGCCTAGCGGGAGCGGACAGCTCATCCCATGGCGGCGCCCTCCAGGATCGCGGCGGTGAAGGCCTCGGGCCGCTCCTGAGGGATGTTGCGGCCGGAGGTAGCCGCCCACGGAGACCAGGCCGCCGCAGCGCTCCGGCCACAGCGCCGCGGCGACGCCACCGACCCGTCCGCCCCAGTCGGTCGAGGGCGGCGTCGGTGCGGCCGTGGCGCACCGGGCCCAGATCGGGTGCGCTCCCCAGGGTCGGCGGTGCGTCCGCGAGTGCTGTGGCCCGCCTGGTGAAGCCGGTCGCTCCAACCGCCGTCGCCGCCGCCACCAGGGCCCGGGTCGGTCCGCGCCTGCTGATCGTGCCTGTTCCTCGCGTTCGATGCGGAGCATGCGGCACACCAGCGCACGGCGCGGTCCCGGAGCCGCCCACGCTCTTCAGACGGTGATGGTCTTGTACTCGGTGTAGGCGCCGAGCCCGACCGCGCCGTACTCGCGGCCGATGCCGCTGGCCTTGAAGCCGCCGAAGGGGCCGTCGAAGCCGACGGAGGCGCCGTTGACGGTGACGGTTCCGGTACGCACACGGCGGGCGACCGCCAGGGCGTGTTCCTCGTCGGAGGACCAGACGCCGCCGGAGAGGCCGTACTCGGAGTCGTTGGCGATGCGGACGGCGTCGTCCTCGTCGTCGTAGGCGATGACCACCAGGACCGGGCCGAAGATCTCCTCCTGGGCGATCCGCATGGAGTTGTCGACGTCGGCGAAGACGGTCGGCGTGACGTAGTTGCCCTTCTCCAGGCCCTCGGGGATCCGGGGACCGCCGACGACCAGGCGGGCGCCCTCCTCGATGCCGAGCCGGATGTAGTCCCGTACCCGTTCCTGCTGGTCGGGGCGGATCATGGGGCCGATGAAGGTGTCCGGGTCGCGCGGGTCGCCGACCTTCAGCGAGTCCACCAGTTCCTTCAGCGCGGCCACGACCTCCTCGTACCGGCCGCGGGGGGCCAGGATCCGGGTCTGGGCGATGCACGACTCGCCGTTGTTGAGCAGGGAGCCGAACTTCACGCCCGCGACGGCCTTCTCGATGTCGGCGTCGGGGAGGATGATCGCGGCGGACTTGCCGCCCAGTTCCAGGCTGACCCGCTTGAGCTGCTCGCCCGCGATCGAGGCGATACGGCGGCCCGCCCGGGTGGAGCCGGTGAACGCGATCTTGTCGACCTCCTTGTGCGACACCAGGTACTCACTGGTCTCCCGGTCCGCCGGCAAGACGCTGATCACGCCCTCGGGCAGACCCACCCGGTCCAGCAGTTCGGCCAGGAAGCCCATGCTCAACGAGTTCTCCGGAGAGACCTTCAGGACCACGGAGTTGCCCGCGACCAGGGCCGGGATGATCTTCGAAGTGGCCGAGGAGAAGGGCGAGTTCCACGGGATCACCGCGGCCACGACGCCGATCGCCTCCCTGCGCACCACGCTGCGGACCGGGGACGCCGGGTCGGAGGGCACGAGGGTCTCCTCCCAGCCGAACTCCTCCGCCGCCTTCAGACAGGCGTTCGCCTGCCGGGTCAGACCGGGCTGTCCGGCGCGGGTGAACCAGCCCGCCGAACCGTTCTCCAGCGAGATCAGGTGCGCGATGCCCTCCGCGTTCTCCTCGCGCAGCGCGTTGAACCGCCGCAGCACCTCGATCCGCTCGGCCGGCGGGGCCAGACGCCACCCATCCGCCTCGAAGGACGCCCGCGCCACGGCGAGTGCGCGGTCGATGTCGGCCGGCCGCGCCTGCGCGGCCCGCCCGACCACCGACCGGTCGTGCGGCGAGGCGATGTCGAGCAGCCTGGTGTCGCTCGGCTCGACCCAGGAGCCTCCGATGAAAAGCCTGTCGTAGGTGATCACGTGCCGCCTCTCTCCCGGTGTTCGGTTCAGGCCACTCGACAGGAGCATCAACTGTCACTTCAATGTAGCAGTTATTATAATTATTTACGCGTGACAGTGGCATTTATGGCCATCTAAGGGCGCCGGTAACGCTCGTCACCGGTTTGACAGGTGACGGACCACGTGCCAGGGTCATCGCAGCAAGAGCCGCGGTGATCTCGCACCGCCGATGTGCCGGAAACGCACGACGGAGGACTTCACATGTTCAACAGGCGCACCTTCAACAGGGCTGTCGGTCTCGGCACCGGCGCGGCCGCGGCCTCCCTGTCCGGCCTGCAGACCAGCGCGTCCGCCGCGTCCGCCGCTCCCTCCGCGCCCTCCGCGCACACGCCGGGCGGCGCCCCGGTCCCCGCCGTCCCCACCGTCGCCCCGGGCACCCACACCGGGTTCGGCATGACAAAACAGGTCAAGGCGGGTGTCCTGGACATCGGCTATGCCGAGGCGGGGCCCGCCCACGGCCCGGTCGTCCTCCTCCTGCACGGCTGGCCGTACGACATCCACAGCTTCGTCGACGTGGCCCCGCTCCTCGCCGACCAGGGTTACCGCGTCATCGTTCCCTACCTGCGCGGCCACGGCAGCACCCGCTTCCTGGCCCGGCACACTCCCCGAACCGCCGAGCAGTCGGCCATCGCGCTGGACGTCATCGCCCTGATGGACGCTCTCAAGATCCACCAGGCCGTCCTCGCCGGCTTCGACTGGGGCTCGCGCACCGCCGACATCGTCTCCGCCCTGTGGCCCGAGCGCGTCAAGGCCCTCGTGTCCACCGGCGGTTACCTCATCACCGACCGAAAGGCGCAGTTGGAGCCCGCCCTCCCGGCCGTCGAGCACAACTGGTGGTACCAGTGGTACTTCGCCAGCGAGCGCGGCAAGAAGGCCATGGAGAACGTCGACAAGCGCATCGCACTGTGCCGCTACGTGTGGACCCTCGTCTCCCCGAACTGGGACTTCGACGACGCCACCTTCGCGCGCACCGCCCAGGCCTTCGAGAACCCCGACTACGCGGCCATCGTTCTCTTCAACTACCGCTGGCGCATCGGCCTCGTCGAGGGTGAGCACCGCTACGACCGCTACGAGAAGCGGCTCGCGGCCCAGCCCACGATCGGCGTTCCCACCCTCACCCTCGACGCGGCGCTCGACCCCTTCACCCCGCCCGGCGACGGCTCCGCCTACCGCGGCCACTTCACCGGGCCGTACGAGCACCGCACCATCGCGGACGTCGGCCACAACCTGCCGCAGGAAGCGCCCACCACCTTCGCCCAGGCCGTGGTCGACGCCGACCGCCTCTGAGCTGCCCTGTGAGTACCAAGGGTGGACGCGACGCCGACCGCCTCTGAGCTGCCCTGTGAGTACCAAGGGTGGACGCGAGCGACTGGTGACCGGTGCGGTCGCGACCGCCACGGCGGGTCTCGCGCTCGGCGCGTTCGCCCTCAGCGGCACCGCCACGGCGAGACCGGGACCGCAGGGTCCTCCGACGCCGGCCGGCCCGCCAAGCCGACCGTCGTTCCGGTGGTCGCCGCCGCGAACCCTCCCCCGGCTCTCGGCTTCGCTCGCGCCGGGGGGAACCCCCACCGCGGCCCTGCCTCCGACGCCACCGCCCTGCGCACGGTCCTCGATCACGTCAAGGGCGGTCACCTGCAAGTACCCGGGCTCCGCCCTCCCCGACGCCCTCGACCCGGTCACCTACCAGCAGGCCGACGGCCCCACCGCCACCGACCTGTACCGCCACCCGTTGGTCGGCGATCTCACCCTCGACTGCGACACATGGACCGGCTCCGACGGCTCCGGGCAGCGCCTGACGGTCCTGACCGCCCCGGCCGACGGCCCCTCCCACAACGCCCTGCGCATCCTCGCCTCCAGGACCGCGCGGCGCGCGCACCCGGGCCGGACGAAGGGCAGGACACCCTGACCACCCGAGCACCGGAAGAAGTCCCGTCCCCCTGCGAGGAAGACATGCCGACGCCCCACCACCTGTCCCCCCATCCGCCGTCGAGCCACCGGGCCATCGAGAACCTCCTCGCACGCTATGCCGAACTCGTCGACGACGGCGATTTCGCCGGACTCGGCGTCCTCCTCGCGGACGCCACCTTCACCGGCAGCGGCGAACCGGTGAGCGGCCGCGACGCGATCGAGAGGTGGTTCCGAGACACGGTGATCGTCCACGACGACGGCACGCCGCGAACGCAGCACGTCACGACCAATGTCGTCATCGAGGTCGACGAACGGGCGAGCACCGCGGTCTCGCGTTCCTGCGTCACCGTCTTCCAGGCGCTGCCCGGCCTGCCGCTGCAACCCATCGCCGGTGGCCGGTACCACGACCGCTTCGAGCGCCGATCGGACCAGTGGCGCTTCGTGGAGCGCCGGGTGCGCATCAGCCTCGTCGGCGATGTCAGCCGCCATCTGCGGAACTCCGCACAGCCATAGACTCCGTGCGGTGAGAGCCGATGCCGCGCGCAACCTGGAAGCCGTCCTGACCACCGGAGCCCGCATGCTCGCCGCCGACCCCGGCGCGAGCATCGCGAGCATCGCCGCCGAGGCAGGCGTGGACCGGCGTACCGTCTACCGTCGCTTCGCCTCCCGCGAAGACCTCCTGGCGGCCATCTACGAATCCCGCCTGACGGCCATCGAGGAGGCCATCGAGGGCGCCCGGCTGCGCGAGGCGCCCGTCGCCGTCGCCCTGCACCGCTACGTCGAGAACATCATCACCGTCAACCGCACCTGGCCCGTCGACCTCACCCGCATGCTCGCCGACGACACCGTCCACGCACGGCGCGACGCGTCGGTCCGCGAGGTCGACGCGTTCCTCCGGCGTGCCACCGACGAAGGCCTTCTGCGCCCCGGTCTCCCGGAGGGATGGGCGGGCGCCCTGCTGCCCCAGCTCATGCACCTCGTGGCCCGGCAGTTGCCCGAACTGGCCCCGGGCCAGGCCGCGGACGTCGTCGTAGACACCCTGCTGAACGGCCTGGGCACGTCCTGACCGACAGACGCACAGCGCCAGGTGCCATGGATGAAGACGACGGGAGTGTGGTTCACGGCCGGCTCCTCCGAGCTGGACGATCACCCGGCAACGGCACGCGGGCGGCCGTTGCAGGATCGTTCGGGCTCAGGCCGGGGGCGACAGTCGAATGACTTGATGTGCGGGGCCGTCATGCCGTCGGCCCCTGGTCGGCCGGCGGGAAGTGCCGGTCCAGGATCCGCGCCCAGCGGTCGGGCGGCACGAAACGGTCCAGGTCCTGGGCCTGCGCGGCGACCAGCTCGGTGAGCGCGGCCACGAACGGCGCCGCCGCCTCGTTGTCCTCCAGCGCGGACGCCGCCTTGGACAGCCGCTCGTGCGCTGCGGGAAAGGCCACTCTCATCCAGGCCTCCCGCTCCTTGGCGCGCCGCACACCGTCCTCGATGAGGATCTGGTCGACGGTGTACTGGGGGCAGTCCCGTGTGTGCCACGTGACGACGGGGTACGTCGCGCCCGTGGTCTTGTCCCGGCCGGCGCCGATGATGCGGGCGTCCATGTCGGCTTCGGTGGCCTGGCAGTCGGGGCAGATTTCCTCGCGGCGGTCGTGCTCGCTCAAGCGTTCTTCTCCTCGCTGCTTGCCGGGCGCCGCGACCGACCGGTGGCAGGCCGACGCCGACGTCACTCCTCCACATTGCAGCATGCCGCGTGTCGAGCACACCCCCGACCGCCCCCCACCGCCGGCATCGGCGCACCCGGTCAGGACGCCGTAGCGCCTCGGGCGGGTCCGGTGCTGGCCCGCAGGGAGATCGGCGGGGCCAGGAGGTGGTGCCGGGGCGGCGCGTCGGGGTCACCGAGCCGTTCCACCAGC
>NZ_JBIAGM010000007.1:246998-375373 GCF_042869815.1 Streptomyces sp. NPDC006739 | reverse complement strand
ACGGGCGACGCCCGCGAAGCCAAGGAAAAGACCAAGGACGCCTTCAAGCACTGACATCCCCCTCCCCCCAGCCGAAAGGGGCCTCCCCAATTGGGAAGGCCCCTTTCGGCGCGGCAAGAGTTACTGGTGGGTGTGCCGGCACTTCACATGCCAGGTAGGAACGGCAAATCCACACCCGGAAGCCTTCATCTCCGACCTTCGACCTCCGAACCGGGCGTGTCGGGCGGCCCGGCGGCGCACGACTTCGGCGTTGGACGAGGAAGCGGTCCATCGGATCGGCAGAGGGTGTGAGCCACCAGACGTTCGGTCATGCGGTAATGCCGCGCCGATGAACAGTGCTGGGGAAACAGATCGCAGCACAACCACCGCCCACGCAGGCGACCGGCCGACGAATGTGAGTGGCATGGATCCGCTGGATAGCGCAGGTCCAGGTACTCGGCACGCCGCGCGAGGCGTTGTCGCGGCGGTTGACGGCCGCCTGGACGTGTGACCGCATGTACTGCTCCCAGTGGTGTGCTGCGCGCCCGCGCCAGCGGTCAGACATTCCGTGCTGCTCCTGGGCCCACAGGTCGGCGAAGCCAACCGCCACGGCAGATACTGCACGGGATGCGCTGCCTGTTATTGAACGCAGCGGTGGTCCCAGCAGGTTCACGCAGGTTTCGACCACCTGAGCCGGACGGTGCGGGCTCGCCAAGGCATGACGACAGGTCACCGGCCTCTTGTCGGGGCTGCGTTGTCAGTGGTGGGAGATACGTTCGAGGTCTTGGAACCGCTGTTGCACGACAGGAGTGGACGATGACCGAGAGCAGTGTGCTGCCCGCGCTCAGGGTGGTACTGACGGACGTCAACGAGCGCGTGGTGGAGGCGTGGCGCGCCGCGTTCGCCGACACGCCTGGCATCGAGATCCGCAAGGGCTCGATCCTGGACGAGGACGTCGACGCCTGGGTCACCCCCACGAACTCCCGGGGCCGGATGGACGGCGGGGTCGACGCCGCCATCAAGCGGTACCTGGGGTCCGGCATCCAGGTCCGCGTCCAGCGGGCGATCCGCGACCGGTTCGCCGGGACCATGCCGGTCGGCAGCGCGGTGTGCGTCCCGTCCGGCGCAACCGTCCCCCGGTACCTGATATCGACGCCGACGATGGTCCGGTCCTCGCAGAACGTGAGCGCCACGCTGAACGTGGCGCTGGCCTGCGCGGCCGCTTTCCAGGCCGTCCACCGGCAGAACCGGAAGAAGCCGGGCAGTATCCGGTCCGTGGCGCTGGTCGGGATGGGAGCCCAGACCGGCCAGGTGCCGGCCCGAGTGTGCGCCAATCTGATGTGGACCGGCTACACGCTGTTCCACGACCACTGGTTCGAGGACGACGACGAGCTGCGGTCCACGATTATCTCCCAGCTCCACGGGATCGAGAACGTGCCCGTCGACCAGCGGGTGCGCATCGTGCCGCCGACGCAGCCCGATTCGAATGATCCCCTCACCCTGACCGAGCTCTTCGACGGCGGCGGGGAGGCCTGGCTCCCGCTGCTGAAGCCGGTCATCGAGGCGCAGCCGGACGCCGCACGGTTCATCGGGAAGGACCGCAGCCACGAGGTGGTCCCGGTCCGCGAGCTGACGTTCCAGGCGCTCAAGCCGAACCCGCCGCACAAGTGGAAGGTCGTGGTCTTCGGTCAGAACCCGTACCCGCGGCCGGAGAGCGCCACCGGCATAGCCATGTTCGACAACACCTTCAGTAACTGGAAGGACAGCCAGTTCGGCCGGGTCGTCAGCATCCGGTGCCTCATCAAGGCTGCGGCGATGTGGAAGTACGGCATCGCCAAGAAGACCCCGATCGCCGAGGTGCGGGCGCTACTGAAGGAGCGGGACACGGTCCAGCCGCCGGAGTGGTTCCAGGCGATGCTGACGCAGGGTGTGCTCCTGCTGAACGCGTCACTGACCGCGAGCGGTGACGGGGCGATGGGCACCGACCAGCACGCGGCGTTCTGGCGGCCGGTCGCCGAGCGGATCGTCGAGGAGATCCTCAAGGCGAAGCAGAACGCGACCGAGGAGGACCGCGGGGTCGTGTTCGCGTGGTGGGGGGCGCACGCCCGCAGCCTGAAGCGGGTCGTCCTGCGGCTCCAGCAGAAGTACCCGGACGTCGAGGTCCGGCACCTCGACCACGCGAACCCGGCGGCACAGGGCGACATCTTCTGCGAGGGCGACCACTTCGCCCAGGTCAACGGCGCCCTGACCTCGCTGGGCGCCGACCCCATCGACTGGCTGCCGAGCAAGGGGTGGAACGAGCCGGCGGCCGGCGTGGGCGGTGCGGACGGGGGTGTCTCGGCGCGGATGGGCGCTTTCATCGAGTCGACCATGAACTTGCACCAGCTGTACCTGGAGCGCCTCACCAGCGTCAAGGACGAGGGCCTGGTCCTGCCCACGATCACCGGTGTCTTCGACACCCCGCTGATGGATTTCCAGGTCGCCGTCGCCCCGGTCTCCGCGGAACTGTCCGGGCTCGCCGGGCACATCCAGCGCTCCCGTGACTTCGGCAAGCAACGTGCGGACCAGGCGGCCGGCGGCGGCCTGTCCGCCGACGCGATCGCCGCGCTCCACCTCTACACCTGTGAGTCGGCCTTCTACCGCGAGATCAACAGCGTCCTGCGCTCCCCCGACCGCACCAGGGTCACGCCCTACCTGCCGTACCTGCGGCTGCTGTTCTCAGCGGTCTCGGAGCTGCCGGCCTACACGCAGCCTTTGTGGCGCGGGGTGTCGCTGGACCTTCGTGCGCAGTACCCGGTGGGCCGGACGGTGACCTGGTGGGGCGTCTCCTCGTGTACCTCCGAGCTGAAGGTGGCCAGGGCGTTCCTGGGCAGCCGCGGCAAACGGACCCTCTTCGAGGTGACACCGGCCCGGGCGGTCGGGATCAAGAGGTTCTCCGCCTTCACCGGCGAGGAGGAGTACATCCTTACGCCGGGTACCCAGCTCAAGGTGACGGAGGTGAAGAGCGAGCCCCGCGGGCTGTGCACGGTCCGGCTGAGCGAGGTCACGGACGGCGCTCCCATGGTGTCCTGAACCACCCCCCCCGTTCCAGAGTGGCCACGGTCGGAGAATCCTCCGCCTCAGCCCCGAGGGTGGGCCAGGGAAGGGCGAGCAACAGCTCACCATCAAGTGGCAGAAACCCGGCGTTGGTCGCGCAACGCCATTGCCAGCCACCAGAAGCCGTGCATCGGGTGCGGGCGCAGCACGATCGGCCAATCGGAGCTGGACACGAGGAGAGGTGCGCGGAGTGGTTGATCGGGGACCAGAACACAGCTCACGGTCGGGCCCCTCGGGGCCCACGCAGGTTCGAATCCTGCCCTCTCCGCCCACCATTCGGCCCCCGCCGTAACGCTGGGGCGACACCGCGGGCAGCCTGCGACGAGGCAGCATCCTGTCCTGGGCAACCGGTCAACCCGTTGCCCGGCGAACCACACTGCTCACCACGGGCATGTCTTGGTGGCGGTCGATGCCCGCCGACTTCCCGCTGTGGGACCGGGTCAATGCGTTCTTCCGTCGCTGGCGTAACGCTGATCCGGTCAGGGAGTTCCACGACCGGCTGCGCGGACAGGTCCGCGAGACGCTGGGCCGGGATGCCGAGCCTACGGCCATGGTGATCGACTCGCAGTCCGTTCGAGGCGGATGCCGTCGGCTCGGACAGCCGCGGCTTCGGCGGCGGCAGGACGGCTCAGCGCGCGCCGCTCCCCGTACCGTGAGGACGGGCCCGGTCGGACGTCTTGGCGTGCCGGACCGGGCTCCGCTCACCGCGGGCCGGCCGCGGTCACTGTGTGGTGCACACTGTGCCGTTCAGGGTGAAGACGGTCGGCGGCGGGCTGGCGCCGGTGTTGGCGCCGGTTAAGCCGAAGGACACCGAGTTGCCGCCGTTCGCGGCGAGGGTGCCGTTCCAGTCCACCGGGGTGGCCACCACGGTCCGGCCTGTCTGGGTCAGGTGCGCGTTCCAGAAGCCGGAGACGGACTGACCCGTGTTCGGGAAGTCGAAGGCCACCGTCCAGCCGGTGATCGGGGTGGGACCGGTGTTGGTCACCGTGAGGCTGGCGGTGAAGCCGTTGCCCCAGCCCCCGGTGAGCTGGTAGGACACCTGGCAGGTGGACTCGGCCGGGGTGCCGGTGCGCACGGTGACCGGGTCGGACGGGCGGGACAGTCCGCCGCTGGCGTCGCGGGCGAGCACGTTCCAGGTGAACGTGGACCCGGGCGTCAGGTTCGGCACGGTGACCGAGGTGCCGGTGGAGCTGCCAAGCAGTTCGCTGCGGGTGCCGATCTGGCGGTAGACCTCGTACCGGGTGACCGCCCCGCCGCTGGACGGGCTCCAGCTCACCGTGGCGGTGCTGTGGGTCGCCGCGGTCACGTGCGGGCTGCCCGGCGCCGTCAGCGCGGACGCCGTGCCCGCCTGCGAGTGCAGGGTGACCGTGCTGATCGAGTACGGCGGCAGGGTGTGGGTGGCGGAATACGCGGAGGTGGCGGTGTCGATCGACGTGGCCTCGGCGCGGTAGGTGGACACGGTCTGCGTGGCGGCGGTGTCCGGTGTGAAGCCCGCGTAGTTCAAGGTGACGGTCTGCGCCGCGGACGGGTCCTTGTTGATCAGCATCACGCTCAGGTCGCCGTTGGCCCGGTGGACGGCGTGCGCGGTCACCAGCGGGCTGCCGCTGCCGGCGCCGATGAGCTGGTCGCCCGATGTTCCGAGCTGGCTCAGCATCCGGATTGCCCAGTAGGGAGGAAACGGTGTGTTCACCGGCGGTTCGCAGACCGAGCCGATGCAGCCTGCGCTGGACAGCAGGCCCCCGTCCCCGTAGTCGGTGGCGCCGTCGGGAGCGGTGCTGATCTTGGTCGCGCCGTTGTGGGTGTTCCACCAGTCGACGTTGAACACCCCGTTCTCCAGGGCGGTCAGGTAGGCGTCCGCGCCGAACAGCGCGTCGGGCTGGGTGTCCTGGTCGACGGTGCCGTTGACTTCGGTCAGCGCGATCGGCGTTCTGCCGGCGCCCGCCGCGTCCAGCTCGTCGCGCAGCTGCGCCAGCTCACCGGACAACTGGGAGACCGAGTCCAGCATGTGTACCGGATCGGAGACGCTCGGATACCAGTGCACGATCACGAAGTCGGCCTTGCCGGCGATCACCGGAATGACCGTGTGGTTCCAGTCGGAGCTCTCGCCGCTCGCCATCACGCCGTCCGGCCAGTTGCCCGGCATGGCGAGGACGGCGCCGACCTTGACGGAGGGGTCCACGGCCTTCATCGCCGAGACGTAGTCCAGCACGTTGTGCGCGTACGCCGAGGGTGAGGTGTCGGCGTGCTGGTCGGTCTCCCAGTGTGCGCCGTAGTGCCCGTTGCCGTACAGCTCGTTGCCCACCTCCCAGAACTTGGCGTCGTACCCCTTGGTGACGTTGGCGTACCGCACCCAGTCCGCGGCCTCCTGCGGAGTGCCCGAGCCGTAGTTGGCGATGAGCATGGGTTGCGCGCCGAGCTTCTTGACGGTGCCCATGAAAGAGTCGAAGTCGGTGCCTGGGGCGACGTACCCGCCGGGCGCGGTGTGGGTCTGCCAGTGGTAGATGTCGCCGTACGAGCCGCCCGGGTAGCGCAGCACATTGATGCTGGCCGCCTTCAGCAGGTCCTGCACCTCTGGCACGTTCATCTGGGAATCCCAGACCGCGCTGTTGAGGCCGTAGCCGGTGGACGGGATCGTGCCTTGGCCTTCTTGGGCGTTGACGGTGACGTCGACGCCAGAGGGCGGCTGGTCGGCGGCGTGGGCGCCGCCTGCCGAGAGCAGGGCGGCGGCCAGCGCGGCCGCCGAAGCCCCGGCGGCGAGTCGGCTCCGCCAGGGCACGGGTCTGGGACTGGTCGATCGCACGGGGATTCTCACCTTCGACGAGGCGGGACGTGAGGGCGTGCGGTAAGCGCGGACCGCGCTATGGGAGCGCTCCCAAATCTCGCCCGCCGAATGACGGTTGTCAATGCCCGCGTGGGAGGAGCCAGGGCGCGGCCGCGCTCGCGCCCCTCAGGTTTTGCCCGCGGCCCAGGCCGGGGGCCGCAACGCAGATGCGCCTGGAGACCGGGCGGGCGGGTGGTCTTGGCCGGTAACCCGTCCACCAGGAGCTGCACCTCTTCCCGCAGCCCGATCTCCCCGAGCCCCCCGACTCAGCCGTCTTCCGGCCAAGTTGGAAAGGCTCAGCGGCCGGTGCGGGCTCTGGCCCGGTGGCGGCGTCGCCAGTCGGACCAGCCGGGTCGGCGGGCCGCGTCGAAGACGGACTGAGCGACAAGGGTGCCTGCTCCTGGAGCGCCTCTACGCGCCCTACAGCAAGTGGCCGGGAGCGCGTTCACGCGACTGCCGGTGGCCGAGAAGCTGATGCCGCCCCTCCAGGGAGCCTCGACAGCGACGGAGTACCGGCAGCGAGCAACGCACTCGTGCAACGCCTACGAGGTCGTCGCTGCGCTGCACAGTGAAGTCAGCCGCACAGCACCTCTGGCCACGACCTGCCGGCGTCATCACGGTCGCCCGAACCGGGTGCTGTTCGCTGAGCGTTTCGCGAAGGCGTTGGTGGATATGGTCACCGATCCGCGATTGCGCGTCCTCCCACGAATCGGGGGCGTCGATCAATGGAGGACAGCACAGGCTTCCTGGACTCGCAGAAGCTCTGGCACGCTGTGATCAACGCTCTTCCCCGCATACGCCTTCGATGGTTGTCCTCACACTCGCCGCGCGTACGCGGTTCCGACCGACTCGAAGTCCCTGACCGCGACCGTCGAGCGAGCAGCTATCGGCTCGGGAGTGACCGTGGAAGCCCGAACCAGGGCAGCACGCTGCTGTCGAACCGTGTCATGGCGCTGATGTGGTCGTCAGCGAGTGTGAGGACGTACAGGCCGGTCCCATGGCTGATGCCGCTGGGGGCGCGCAGATACGCTCCGAACGCCGGCTGACCGTTGGCTCGCGTAGGTACCAGGTCGAACCTCCGGCCGGCGCGGAAGATGCCGTTGCAGAAGCGGGCGGCAAGGCCTTTGCCCTCGTACTCGAAGGGTACCGGCGGCATGGAGACGAAGACGTCGCTGGTGAGAAGGTCCACCAGCGCGTCGATGTCGGCGGACTCCCACGCGTGGACGAACTTCGCCACGATCGCGTCCTCGGAGGCTGAGCCGGGGGCGGGAGGTTGGCGGTCGGCGGCCGGCGGCCAGCGGCGTTGCAGGGCGGCGCGGGCTCGTTTGAGGGCGCTGTTGACCGAGTCGAGGGTCGAGTCGAGCATGGTGGCCACCTCGTCGGCGTGGAATCCGAGGACGTCACGCAGGACAAGAACGGCGAGTTGGCGAGGCGGCAGTACCTGCAGAGCGGTGACGAACGCCAGGGAGATCGATTCGGTCTGCTCGTAGCGGGCGTCCGGCCCGAGCTGCGCGTCGGTCACGGCCTGGAGCAGGGTGTCGGGATACGGCTGCAGCCAGATGACCTCGCCGAGCCGGGTCGGTTCGGGCGGTTCGACGTGGGGCACGTTCCACTCCTTTGCCTGGCGCCGGCTCGCCGAGCGCCGCGCGTTGAGGCACCGGTTGGTGGCGATCCGGTACAGCCAGGTGCGCATCGAGGCGCGTTGCTCGAACCCGCCGATGCCCTGCCAGGCGGCCAGCAGCGTGTCCTGCAGGGCATCCTCGGCGTCCTGCAACGATCCGAGCATCCGGTAGCAGTGCACCTGCAGCTCCGCGCGGAACGGCTGGACCAATGCGCGGAACGCGTCACCGTCGCCGGCCCGCGCCTTCGACATCAGGTCGCCGGTCGCCATCCTCGTGTCCCCTCTCCCTCACCACATGGCACTTCCCTCGGGTATGGACACCGGCTGACCGCCGAACTGGGCGGCCGGCGTGCGCCCAGTTCTACCGATGCCGCGGTGTCTACATCAGCGGTAGTGACCACCCGAACACAGGAGCACCGAGATGGGAACCATCGTCGTCTTCGAGAACGTCTCGCTCGACGGAGTCACCCAGGATCCGACCGGCGAGGAGGGCTTCGGCCGTCACGACTGGCGCGCCGGGCTCTGTCCGACCGACCGCGAAGCATGGGACAAGCTCATCCTCGACGACGCGCTGGGCGCGCAGGCCCTGCTGCTGGGGCGACGCAGCTACGACTTCTTCGCCGAACGGTACCCATCGCGCACCGGCCGACTGGCGGACAGGATGAACAGCCTGCCCAAATACGTCGCCTCCACGACGCTCAAAGATCCCGGCTGGAAGAACTCGACGGTACTCGACGGTACTCGACGGTGACCTCCTGGAGGAGACTGAGAGGCTGAAACACACGGTCAACGGCGAGATCCGCGTCTACGCCAGCTCCCAGCTCGTGCACGCGCTGATCGAGCACGACCTCGTCGACGAACTACGGCTGGCGATCTTCCCGCTCGTGATGGGCGCAGGCAACCGGCTCTTCGACCAGACCGGCGCCCCAAAACCCCTGCGCCTTGTCAGCAGTCGCACCGTCGGTGACAGCCTTGCCTACCTCGCCTACCAGTCAGGGCGACGTCCAACGGTTCCGTCCGGTTTGATCACGTGATGCCGAGGGCGGCCGGCGGCCGTGTGGCGTCTCGGCTCTGTGCCCGAAGGGGCAGTGGCAGCCCAGGGAGGAACGGGTTCCCCGGGGTCGCACGCCCTGGACGTTTCCTATGGCCCTGATGTCGAGCGGCTTGGGGTTCGAAGTTCGCGACTATTCGTCGGCGGCCTCGGTCATCTCGACATCGATCACGCCGTCGTTCTGGAACAGCTCGGCGGTGAGTGGGCCGGCGTCGGCTGTGCCCTCCAGTTCGAGCAGGACGTGTGCGGCGGGATCGGTTCGGCCGGGCAGGCGGTCGACCTTGACCTGGATGATGCGGAAGCCGCGCCGGGTGCAGGTCTCCATGAGCTGGGGCAGCAAGGCCGTGCCTGTGCGGTACGTCATGCGCAGTTCGAACGTCGACGCGGTCGCGCCGGGTATCAGACGGTCGGCCAGCAGGGGATAGCCCCGCACGACGAGGAAGTGCAGGGCGGTGACGGCGCAGGCGAGGATGGGCAGGCCGCCGCCGCACGCCATGCCGACCGCGCAGGTGAGCCAGATCGTCGCGGCGGTGGTCAGACCGCGGACGGCGTCCCGTCGTACGAAGATGAGGCCGCCGCCGATGAAGCCGATCCCGGAGACGATCTGGGCCGCCACCCGGGAGGGGTCGAAGGAGACGTTGTCCAGGCCGAGCACGTTGGTGAAGCCGTGCTGGGAGACCTCCATCATCAGGGCGCTGGCGATGCCAACCAGGGTGTGGGTGCGCAGGCCGGCGCTCTTCTGCTGGGCCGCCCGTTCCCAGCCGATGAGGCTGGACAGCAGCAGGGCGAGCCCCAGTTCGGCCAGTTGACGCAGGCCCTGTCCGTTGTCCACGTCCCACAGCGGGGCGGCCAGTCCAGTCACACGCACCTCCGTCCACCCAGGGCGTATACCCAGAGGGCAGAGACCAAGGCTGTGACCAGTCCGACAGCCCCTGGCCACGGACGATGACGACACCAGTACGACGCGCGTGCGAATCTGGCAGTTCGGCAAGGCTCGAGCGGGGTCGGAGAGGAGCCGGGGAGGGACGTCATACGGGACACGTATCACGAGGAGATCGTTGGGGCCCGGGACGGTCTGGTGGAGATGGCGCGGCCGGCGGGCTCCGCGATGGGCCGTGCCACCACCGCCCTGCTCGGGGCCCCCTTCTTCCTGTGGCTGCTGCGGCGCAACAAGGGGCTGGACTGAAGCATGAAGCTCATCGTCGACCGGTTCCACAGCGAAATCGTCGGCCTCGTCGGACCCAACGGCAGCGGCAAGTCCGCCCTGCCGCGCACCGTCTACCGCTCCCTGCTCCCGGCGGGTGGGCTGGTCAGGGTGGGTGAGGACGACGTGTGGGAACTGTCTTCCCGGGCTGCGGCGCGCCGTACGGCCGCCGTCCTCCAGGACTCCGGCGGCAACACCACCGGCCTGACCGTCGCCGAGATCGTGGCCCTCGCCACGCGCCCCACCACGGGCTGCTCGGCGGTACGGCCTGCCCACGCCGAACCCCGGAGAACAGCGGCGGGGGCCGACAGGCTTCTGCGGCACTTGGCCGGCGCGCCCAGGCCGAGCGGCGATCCGGGCCGGGAGCACCGGAGCGTGGACGTGTCACCCGGCGAGCTGACGACGTCACGCCAGCAGAGCGAACATGACCGCCATCGCCAGACCCGGCGCCTTGCTCGTCCCGCACCAGCGCCTTCTCCCTCACCCCCGCGCGGCCATCATGTCCGCGCTCGTCGCTCCGTTGGTGCACACACGGCCGCAGTTGGTAAGGGGTGCGCCTTCTCCCCGGACGCCTTCACCGCACGGCGGCGGCCATCGACGGGCCCGTGCGTCCAAAACGATCCCGCGAGCCGGCCATGTGAGAGAAAAGGACGCTGCGTCCGGGTGTAGCGAATGATCACGAATGCCGGGCCTCAGCAAAAGCAACACCGCTGTCCAACCGCGGAAACCCAGGTGAAACGCACTCAACAAAAAGTTTGACCGCTGTTCTGCCCAACCGGCCCACGCCCTGCTCCCTTCCCACGCTTCACTTCACCTCCGGAGGCTCGCTGTGTCCCAGGCACCTGACGCGTCCGCGTCCGAACCCACCGCCGCGCCTGCCCGGCACCCGGTCGACGAGGTCCTGCCGCCGGCCCGACTCGGCCTGCTCGGTCTCCAGCACGTTCTGGTCATGTACACCGGTTGCGTCACCGTCCCGCTCGTCTTCGGAGCGGCGACCAAGCTCGGCACCTCCACCATCGGCCTGCTCATCAACGCCGACCTGCTGGTCGCGGGCCTGGTGACGCTTCTTCAGGCGCTCGGCATCGGCAAGGTGCTGGGTGTGCGGCTGCCGGTCGTCGCGGGCGCCACCTTCACCGCCGTCACCCCGATGATCCTGATCGCCGGTGAGTACGGCATGCAGGCGGTCTACGGCTCGATGATCGCCGCCGGTGTCTTCGGACTGCTGATCGCGGTGCCGTTCGCCCGCGCGGTGCGGTTCTTCCCGCCACTGGTCAGCGGGTCCGTCATCACCGTCATCGGTCTTTCGCTGATCGGGGTCGCGGCCGGGCTGATCGCCGGGCAGGACCCCACCGCCAAGGACTACGCGGCCCCGAGCCACCTCGCCCTGGCCGGTGGCATCGTACTGCTCATCGTCCTGGTCAACCGGTTCACGAGCGGTTTCCTCTCCCAACTCGGCGTCCTGATCGGCCTGATCGTCGGCACGCTCGTCGCCGTCCCCATGGGGCTGACGGACTTCTCCTCCGTGGGCGGCGCCGACTGGTTCGGCCTGGCCTCCCCCTTCCACTTCGGCGCCCCGCACTTCCCCGTCGCCGCGGTCATCTCCATGTGTGTGGTGATGCTGGTGACGTTCACCGAGTCGACCGCCGACATGCTCGCCGTCGGCGATATGACCGGCCGCCCCCTCTCCCAGAGGGATCTGGCGCGCGGTTTGGCCGCCGACGGCGTCTCCGGCATCTTCGGCGGCATCATGAACGGCTTCCTGGACACCGTCTTCGCCCAGAACGTCGGCCTGGTCGGCATGACCAAGGTCCGCAGCCGCTATGTCGCCGCCGTCGCAGGCGGCATCCTCGTCGTCCTGGCACTCATCCCCAGGCTCGGCGAGATCGTCGCCTCCCTGCCGGGACCTGTGATCGGCGGCGCGGGGCTGGTCATGTTCGCCACCGTCACCTCGGTCGGCATCAACACGCTGCGCACGGTGGAGTTCGAGGGCACCAGCAACCTGCTGATCGTCGCCGTCTCCATCGGCGTGGGAATGCTCCCCGTCGTGGCGCCGTCCTTCTACCACGCCTTCCCGACCTGGGCGCAGATCATCGGCGGCAGCGCCATCACCAGCACGACCGTGGCGGCATTCCTGCTGAACCTGCTGTTCAACCACAGCACCAGGGGGAAGAAGGCCGAGGCGGAGCCGGGACCGGCCTAGGCAGTAGTACCGGACGCTTCGGCCGCCACATGAGCCCGGCGGTGGGTCGGCACACAGCACCCGCAAAGGCAGTGGAGACGCGCCCCGGAGCCCCTTGGCGGATCGTCAGGCCGTCTGAGCGGTTGGCTCGACGAGCCGCCTTTCGAGCGCGGCGGTCTCGAGGATCTCGCCGCCGATGCCAGCGTGTTCGGGCACCGAGTCCGTCACGCGCGACACCGCGTCTCGTACGAGCGCCACGAGGAAATCGTGCTCCGACGCCTGGATGACGCTCGCTCGCGGGTACTTGGTCAGGTTGCAGCCGGCAAACGCCGGGGTGCCGTCGCCGAGTGCATGCAGCAGCTCGTCTCGTCGCCGACGGTCGGCTCGCCGGCCGCCGCGCCTACGACCATGACCGCGGCGTGGGCGGGTTCCTTGTCCTACACGCTTCCCGTTCGTCTGGCTCACAAGTGCTGGAGATTCACCTTCCTGCCACCGCCATGCTCACGAGGGGGCAACGGCGGAGTGGGGCCACGCCCATGCTCGCCGTCTTCGTCGGCCTCGTCTTCCTGGGCCGGGTTGGTGTTCCACCGCGCCGGCAGTTCTCGACGTCTCCGCCTATGGCGCCGAGCGCGGTGAGGAACCCGTGCAGTTGTCCGCCTGTGGACACCGAGTCGAAGGAGACGGTGGCACGGCCCACTGGACACGGCCCTGGTCTTCGCCGTGACCGGACCGTCGTACTTCCCGTATCTCCTGATCCTGGCACGGTGATGATGCACGCGTGGAAGGACTTTGAGAGAGTGTCAGGTCCATCATGCCTGGTCGGCGAAGCTTTTGGTAGGACCAAGCGCACGCCCCTACGGCCTTGTTGCGGATGGTGCCGTGCCCGCAGACTCGTCGTCATCCACTCTCCGGCCAACGTGCCTGCATCCGTCATCGGCTGCCGGCACGTTCGCCGTGCTGTCTCGCCGTGTGACATGCGCCGGCCGGGGAGGGGCGGCGACGAAGGGGATCGATGGATCAGGACATGGTTGTGCTGGCACGGGTCCGGCTGCTCAGCGCCAACCGTCGGGTGGTGCGAGGCGTCGAGGGGTTGTGGATCTACCGTCTGCTGACGCAGGTCGAGCCGGAGGTGTACGGATCGAAGCTGGCATACGTCCTAGTGGAGGAGAGCGGCTCACCCCTGCTGCGGGAATTGCCTGAACGCAGGCTGGCCCTGCTCGACGAGGCCGTGGAGGTGGCGAAGGCCCTCAGCTTGGCGAACCCGTACCGGCGGAAGGTGCTGGAGCGGGCACTGGCAGCGAGAGCTCGCACGATGTCGTAGCCGAACGTGGGGCCCCGGCCGAGGCCGGGGACCCCACACCCTCGGCCCGGGGGCCTCCGGCGTTGAAGTCACCGTCAGGGTGGACAGTTGGGGAGGCACTGCGTGCAGTGGTGTCGGTGAGCTGGCCCGGGTCAGCCTGCCAGCCGGGCGAGGGCCAGCGCGTGTGCGCGGTCGAGGGAGTCGGCGGCGGCGCAGGGAATGTCGGGCTGCACGCCGGTGCCCTCCCAGTTCTTGCTGGAGACGGGGTTGATGGCACGGCCAACCGGGACGGTGACTTCCAGATGTGGGTGCACGGTCCAGCCCCTGCACGGATGTGCGCCGCCGCGGGTGCGCTCACCGATGACAACGGCGCGGCCGAGCTGCTGGAGGTCGTACGCCAGCTCCTCAGCGGCAGAGAAGGTGCTGTCGCTGGACAGCACATACAACGGCTTGCTCCCACCGAAGCGTGCGCCGGGAACGTGCGGCAGACTCCAGGACTGCTCGCTGCGGTCGCCGGCGCGCCAGTACATGGTGTTGAGGTGGGTGCGCTCGTCGAGCAGGTAGCTGCAGACGAAGGCGACCGTGTCCGGGTCGCCGCCCCGGTTGGCGCGGAGGTCCACGATCAGCGCCTGGGCGCGGGAGGCCAGGGTGAGCGCGGCGCTCAGCGGTTCGGCGGCCCACTCCAGCGGAAACAGCATCGGTGCCAGCTCCACCACGGCGATCCCTCCGCCGAGCAGTTCCACGCGAGGCGCACCGCCCAGCGAGGTGTCGAAGTCCCGACGCATGGCGCCCCGCGTGGCCGCCCCCTGCTCCGGGGACACCGGGTCGGCATGGTGCTTCAGTCTCAGGTGTCGGTCGCCGTTGACGGACTGCAGGTCCGCGGTGACCAGGCGGGCGAGCTCCTCGGCACCGTCGACGTCGTAGGCCCCCTCGACAAGACGTCGTTGCAGCAGACCGGTGAGCTGCTCGGCTATCTCGGGGAAAACGTAGTGCTCGGTCAGCAGCCGGGCCGTCTCGTCGATGACAGGGGCAGGCTGAAGCTCCGTCAGAGTCGTCATGGCAGGGAGTAGAGCACAGTCCTTGCGAAAGGCCGCAGTGGGCGTGGCGAAGCATGTCCGCTCGGACGTTGGGTGCACCAGCAGCGCAAGACCGCCCCTGCTGGACGCCCAGGGGCCGAGACGGTCCGTTGTGGTCGAGCGGGACACGGCCTGATCTGTCCACGCGAGCGCGTCGCCGTCCACGGAGGCTACTTCGACGCCCGACGCCCGACGCCGCGTCGGTGGCGGGTACCGTGCCCACGCACGCATCCCCCTGGATCGCCCGTGACCCAGCCCGCAGCTGGCGGCCGCATCCACCTGGCCTCGAACCGGATCCCGGACACCCAGGAGCCAGGATCGAACCCGAGCGGGGAAGCCGTCACCCCGCGCGTCCTCATCGCCGACGACCGGCCACGCCCGGATGTCCTCCTGATGGACATCCGCATGCCCCAACTGGACGGTCCGGAAGCCACCAAGCGCATCCTGCGGCTGCTCCCACTCCGTCGGGTCCTCATGCTCACGCGACCGGTGAGCGGGCCACCCAGGAGGGGGACGATCGCAGCGGTACCTCCATCCGGCGGGTCTCTCCCGCCTCGCCTCTTGGTGCGCCCCGGCACCGGAAGGACAGCACCGGGGCGCCGGCGACTTCCGTCCCGGCTCCGCCGTCGGGCTGACGGCGGCGAGGCGCGGCAGTCCGGGCCGAAGCGCAACCGGTTGACCGCGCCCCGACCTCCGGCGGCAGCCGCGCCGCCCATCCCGCCGGTCCCTTCCTCCTTCACTGTCAATGGTCTGAGACGCGTCAGCGGGTGCGGAGCTCCGCCTCGGCCGTGACCGCCAGGGCGACGACGGTCAGCAGGGACAGCAGCGCCCAGGCCGGGGTGAAGCTGCTGGTGAGGTCGACCAGCAGGCCGAGCACGGGCGGCACCGTGACGATGGCGATCTGGTTGATGGACATGGCCAGCCCCAGGGCGAAGCCGGTCTTGCCCGGAGGGGCCGCTTCGGTGACGTAGGCGACCCACGGGCCGTACCAGCCGAAGCCGAAGAAGCCGAGCCAGACGAAAGCGCCGGAAGCGACGACCGGTGCCCTTCCCGCCGGTGTCATCAGCACGACCAGCCCGGCGATCACGGCGACCATGCAGACCAGCACGATGGCATAGCGCCCGGACCTGCTGCGGTCGCTCCATGCCGCCAGGCAGATCCGGCCCGCAACGCCCGCACTCTGGGAGGCCACCAGCACCAGGGCCGCCTTCCCGGCACCAACCGATGCCGCCCGGTGGAGGTGGAGTACCGTCAGGATGCCGACGCCGTACTGCACCGAGATCAGGCTGGTTCCCGACAGCATGATCTTCACTGTGGACGGTTCACGGAGCATACGTAACCGGGCGCGGAGCTGTGCCGCGAGCGGGTCCGAGGGTTCCTTGTCCTGCGGGACGGGCAGTGCGGGTGGCCGACGGTAGCAGCCCATGAAGAGGCCGGCTCCGAGCAGCGCGACGAGGCCACCGGTCAGCAGTGTCGCCCGCCAGCCGAACTCCTCGGCGACGAGGGGGAGTACGGCCGAGGCGAGCGCCGCCCCGAGCGGCAGCCCGGCCTGCCGGATACCCATGGCGAAGCCGCGTTGTGACGCGTCGAACCAAGACGCCACCGACTTGCTTCCACCCGGCTGGACGGTGCTGTATCCCATGCCCACCATCAACAGCGCGACCAGCAGGGCCGTGTATCCCGGCGCCAGGCTCCCCGCGCCCAGAGCCAGCCCGACCGCGCCGGCCCCGATCCCGACCACCCAGCGCTCGCTGTAGCGGTCCAGCAGCTCGCCGGCCACCAGCAGCCCGGCCAACGGCACGAGCTGGGCCGCCGAGACCAGCAGACCCAACTGCGCCGTACTCAGCTCCAGGGCGCTCTGAAGGTGGACGCCGAGCGCTCCGATGCCGCCCACGAAGAAGCCGGACGCGGCCTGGGTGAAGGTCGCAATGCCCAGCACGATCCAGCGATAGCGCCATGGATCACGGGCCCGGGATCCAGAGCGCCCGATGGTTCGTTGTGTCATGCCGACCACACTGCTGTAATGGCCTTATGCTACTCAACCCTTACGGCGAGGAGGCGGTGAACCTGGCAGCAGAACTGGCCAACCGCAGGCCTGAGAGCGCGGATGAGCTGGCAGACCGCTGCCGCGCCGCCGGGCTCACGCTGGAGGGCCCGGTAACGGCGGACGATCTCGACCGCGCCCAGGCCGCACTCGACGCCTGGGAGAGGGTCGTCGACGCAGCCGGGGAGCAGGAGCGCGCCGATCTGCTGAACCGGATGCTGGCCGACGCCGCCGCCTACCCGCGGCTGACCTCCCACCCCGGCGCCGGCTGGCATCTGCACTACCGGGACGCGGAACAGCCCCTCGGCTCCGTACTGTTCACGCTGTTCGCGGTCGGTACCGCACTGCATCTGGCGGGCCGGGGCATGCACCGGCTGCGACGCTGCGAGACGACTGAATGCGACACGGCCTTCGCCGACACCTCACGCACCGGACGACAGCGCTACTGCTCCCAGCGCTGCGCCAACCGGGACGCCGTCCGCAGACACCGGGCGCGAGCCGCGGTCACCTGACCCAGTTGACGGCACGACCTCGTCGTCGCCTTCGCTCGTCTCGCAGCTCCGCTCAGGCCCGCCACCCAACCGGAAACGGCGTCTCCGGTCCACCCACGAACAGCAAGTAGGCGATCTCCAGGACCAGTCGACCGGTACGCCGCCCCGGTACGCCCCTTGACCTCAAGTGCAGTCGAGTTTCTACGGTCGATCTCGTCGAACCGACTCAGCCAACGGCAGGGGGCCCTGGCCATGGATTACTCGCACAGTGACACCGACCTGATAAAGCAGCCGATCGGCTACTGGAGTTGGGCGGCCCACAAGGCCGTCATCGCCCGCACCCGGGCCGCCCTCGCCGAGATCGGCATCACCCAACCGCAGTGGTGGGCCCTCGCACAGGTGGCACGTGCAGACACCGTCAAGACCCGTGACGAGGTGTCCCGCCTCCTTCAGAACTACCTCGACGCCGGCCCGGAAACCATGGAGTCAGAGATCGATACGATCATCGCCCAGGGCTGGATCACCGAGGATGCCGAGGGATGCCTCGGCATCACGGCTGAGGGCGGGGCGTTCTACGACAAGGCCGCGGCCCTTCAGGACCAACTCTGGGCGGAACGGCACGCGGGCATCTCCGACGAGGAGTACCTGACCACTCTCAAGGTGTTGCAACGGTTCATCCACAACACGGGCGGCCGAGCATGGCACCACTGATCGCCGCATCCAGGTCGACCGTGGATTTCGACGAAAGCATCGGTCCCTCAGCAGCAAGAGCATTGAAATCGCCCCATAGCGCGACTCAACCGTCATCAGAACTCAGCGACATCGTCCCCATCGACACAGCCGTGCCCTCCATGCTCTGGAGGGCGGGGCCTCTCCTGAACGAGTGGTCGCCGGAGGTGCTTGAGGCCCTGGAGGCTTCGGGATGGACGGCGGGCAGGCGGGTCGACACGGCCCACTGGCGGTCCATGTTCGAAGCCGGTGTTGGCTTGCGGAGGGGATGACCGGTTCTCCGAGTGGAGCGACTCCCTGGGGAGACGCCTCTTACCGCTCGGCGAGGTCCATCCCGGCCGATTCTTTCCAGGTATCGATGAGGGCAGTGGGCGCCGCTCCCTTTCGACGCAGCGGGCCGCATCCACGTCGCAACCGCCGGGACGGGCCGAACCACTGCGACACGCTCTGGGTCGGACCCTTGGCTAGCTGTCGAGGTTGACGTCTTCGAAGAGGGCGAGCATCCGGCTGAGCACCCGGACGCAGGTGTCCACGTCTGATGCGGTGAGATCGTCGGCCGCCTCGCACAGCAGCGCGTTCTCCCGGGCGACGACGGCATCGATTGCCGTGCGGCCGGCGTCGGTCAGCCGGATCAGCGAAGATCGAGCATGCGCCGGATTGGGCACGGCCTCCACCAGACCGTCCGCCACGGCGTCGTTGACCATCCGCTGGACGAATTGACGGCTGATCGACTGCGCTCGGCCCATCTGGGGAACCGTCATCGGTCCGTGCTGCCGCAGCAGATCGAGCACCGCGCGCACCCCGACCGACAGGCCCTGCCGCGGGGCATCCTGTTCGATCTTCCGGGAGACCCGCCGGTAGAGCGGTCCGACCAGGGCGAAGACCTCCATCAACCGCGGACCCACATCCTCGGGGGTCAGCGGGCGTTCTTCATCACTCACCCGCCCATGATAAATGACAATCCAGTTGTCATCACCTTAGCCATATGACAACCTGGTTGTCATGAGTGAATCTTCCGATCTGCGCTTCTTCGAGTCCTCCGACGGCAAGCTCGCCTATCGCGACACCGGGGGCGCGGGCATCCCCATCGTGCTGCTGCACGCCGGTTTCGTCGACCACACCATGTGGGACGAGCAAATCCCGGCATTCGCGAAGGAATTCCGCGTCATCGCACCCGACGCCCGCGGCCACGGACGGTCCGCCAACGCGAGCCGCCCATTCCGCCAGGCGGACGACCTCGCCGGCCTGCTGCACCACCTGGGCACCGGGCCCGCCGTCCTCGTCGGTATCTCCATGGGCGCGATGATCGCGGTCGGGACCGCGCTCGAGCATCCGCAACTGGCCCGGGCCCTGGTCATCTCCGGCGGCGGCACGGACGAACGCGAATTCACCGATCCTTGGTCCCAGCAAGCGTGGACCACACAGTTCCAGGCCCTGGCCGCTGGCGACATCGAGGCCTGGCACGACGCGAGCGACGCCTGGGCGCACGGCCCCGAGCGCCCGCGAGACGCCGTCAGACCCGAGATCTACACCCGTCTTCGCCAGATGCGCCAGCGAACCATCAGCAAGCACACGCCCGGTGAACCCGATCACCACATCTCAGTCGCGGGCCTCGGCGCCCGGGCCGGCCAGATCGCCGTTCCCGTGCTCGCCCTCAACGGCGCACAGGACGCACCCGAGCTCCGAGCGAGGGCCGAGTTCATCGCCCACAGGGCACCACGAGGCCGGACGACCGTGATCGACGACGCGGCGCACTTCCCCAACCTCGACCGTCCCGAGGAGTACACCCGGCTCGTCACCGACTTCCTCCACGAATAGGTAGAGCTGCTGGAAGTGGCTGGGTGGTCGAGGCGGCGATGCCGGTGGAGTGCGTGGTGGGAAGTGTTCGCCGAGGCGGATGATGCTGGGCGCCGGCCTGGGGATAACGCACGTGCTGGACGTGCGTTTTCCCCAGGTCGCGGTAGCGGCAATGCCGCAGGCGGTGCGCGTGGGCCGTTTCGGAGACGGTGGCCTCGCAGCCCGTGCGAATGGCGTAACACCGCTGCCAGTTGCCGTCTCCGCCTGGTTGCCGGCTCCATCAAGGTGGTGTCGGTGCCATGTCGGACCACTGTCGGGGCTGTCGGTCGGGTGTCGGTGGCTCGTCGGCGGGGGCTGGCACCTTTCCAGAGGCGGCCGGCCGGAGCACCGGGCGGCCCGATCCTGAAGGAGCCACCATGCACACCCCAGTCACGATCATCGGCGCCGGACTCGGCGGACTCACGCTGGCCCGCGTCCTGCACGTCCACGGCATCCCGGTCACGGTCTACGAGGCGGAGGCCTCCCCCTCAGCGCGTGCGCAGGGTGGATTGCTCGACATCCATGACTACAACGGGCAGCTCGCACTCAAGGCGGCCGGGTTGATGGACGAGTTCCACCCCATCGTTCTGGAGGGCCGTCAGGCTCTGCGGGTCCTCGACCGGGACGGAACCGTCCTGTTCGACCAAGCCGACGACGGCACGGGCGGACGCCCCGAGGTGCAGCGCGGCGACCTGCGACAGGTCTTGCTCGACTCGCTCCCGGCAGGCACCGTGCGGTGGGGGCACAAGGTCAGCGGGACCCGTGCCCTCGGCGAGGGGCGCCATGAGGTGACGTTCACCGACGGCGGCACCGTCGTCACCAGCCTGCTGGTCGGTGCGGACGGCGCGTGGTCACGGGTCCGGCCGCTGCTGTCCACCGCCATACCCGAGTACATCGGTAAGTCGGTCGTCGAGACCTACCTTTTCGACGCCGGCACACGGCATCCGGCCGCCGCGAAAGCGGTCGGCGGCGGGATGCTGATCGCTCCTTCGCCGGGCAGGGAGATCTTCGCTCACCGGGAAAAGGACGACACTCTGCACGCCTACGTGGGGCTGTCCAAGCCGCAGGACTGGTTCGCCGCCATCGATTTCGCCGATCCCGCCACGGCCACCGCGCGGATCGCGCGGGAATTCGACGGCTGGGCGCCGGAGCTCACCGCGCTGATCATCGACAGCGACGTCGCACCGGTTCTGCGCCCCCTCTATGCTCTGCCGCCCGCGCACCGGTGGGACCGGGTGCCGGGGGTGACCCTGCTCGGCGACGCCGCCCACCTCGCGGCTCCCAACGGCGAAGGCGCCAACCTGGCCATGCTCGACGGCGCCGAACTCGGCAAGGCCCTCGCCGCGCACCCCGACGACATCGAGACGGCGCTCACCGCGTACGAGCAGGCCATGTTCGACCGCAGCGTCGAGACCGTCACCGACGAGATGCCCGGGATCGACTCCGCCGACAACACAGCCCACGGCCTGATCAACATGTTCACCGCGAAGGGCAAATGAGCTTTTGCGAGGGGCGCCCTCGAACCGAACGGCACAGACGCGCAACCGCAACGAGTCCGCCGTGATGTCCGGTACATCCCAGGGCAGTACGCCCCCGTAAACGCGGACCCGGTCCCGGTCATCGTCAGCCAGCCTCCGGCTCGTCATCGTCGGCGATCTCGGCGTCCAGCACCTCATCCTCGGGCGATGCACCCGTCGTAGCGTCGCCCTGGGACGACCCGGCCGCACCAGTCAGTCGACTGGTCGCCCCGCGAATTCTCACCGCGTCGGTGACGTCCTCCCCCGGATACGCCTCCGCGCCCCGCCGCAGCTTCAGCAGCACCCGCGCGGAGATCTCCTGTCGATGAGCCGACCGCCCAGGCCACCATCGCGTAAGCCGGGGACGACATACCCGTACTGCAGGTCATCCGATGCCCGCTGCAGCGCGCGTGGGCCAGAGCACTGACCCGGGCACCGGGGGCGCATACACCATGCAGGCGCTCGACAAGGGCGGCCGATCACGCGGCTCGGCCATCACGTCGTGGCGATCAGCGTCCGGCGTACAGCTCAGGATTGGTGGACTTTGAAGTGGTCGATCGCGGCTGGGACGGTGGTGGTCTTGTCGGCTTCCTCTTCGAGGATCCCCGCTGTGCGGCGACGAGCCACTTCACGCGGTCTTCGATGCCGGACCCTCAACGGGCACGGGGCACCAACGCCCCGCCCGATCAGACGGGCCGATCGTTGCGGAAGCCCAGCGCGACGGCAGGACGGAAGCACGCAGCGCTGAAAGCCGGGCATCCATAGCCTGCGGGAGCCGAAGGTGGCGGGCGCCCTCATCACCGACACCCCGGTGCATCGCATCCACCACTCCTACGACGGCGGCGCCGACGTCTTCCTCGCCACGCCCGGGGAAGGGACCGAATGCGCAATCGGCATGCGGACCGGCTTTCCCGTCAACCCTCGGGTCCGTGACTGGCTCGGATCACCGCTCCCCTCAGGATGGTCTTCACCGCAAATACCGGGTCGAGGGGCTCCACGAGTTCCCTGGTGGCGAGGGCCACGAGACGCGTGGGCGCATCACCGTCCACCAAAGCGCTCACGTACTCGACGGCCTCCGCGGGCGAGAGCACAGGCAGTGTCTGGCGCAGTGTCCGCACAGCATGCATGCGTCCGCGCGTAGCGGCGACCCCGCACAGCACATCGTGTAGATCGTCTACCGCGGTGCGCACGGGCAGCCCACGTATCCGGGCCCGGTAGTCGGCCTCCCACTGCCCCGTTGCCGCGGAGACGACACCGACCTGGTGCAGTCCCCCGTCGACACGGTCCACCAGGTACGGCCCATTGCCGATCAGCATGTGCCCCGGGTTCCGAGTGCGGACGAACTCCTCGGACTGCCAGGACACGATCCACACCAATTCGTGCTTCTCGACACGGACCACAGCCATCCGCGTCGCGTCCACACCCACAGCCCGCCACCGCTGATAGTCGCGCTCCAGCTGCTCTTCGACAGCCCGAACGGCGGCTTCTCGCTCGATCACGCGTGCAGCATCCCGTCCCGGCCCTCTGCCGACCAGCGAATTCGCACGATCCAGCGCCACCTACGAGGGGGCCGACGCCCCTCTTCCTCAGGGATTCGACAGCTGCGGAACAAGTGCTTCGCACCGGTATCGCTGTGCACCAAGAGCTCTGCACCCCTGCTTCGAGGGCTACGAGCCCGGACACCTACCCCCGTCTCCCGGCCAAGCACCTGCTTGCCTCCCGTCCAAGAACGACCACCCATGCCCATGTGAGCACTACCTGCCGCCTGCGCACCGCCGTCCTGCTGCTCACTGAGCGCCGGTCACGGCGGCCGCCGTCGCGCTCAGGCGAGCCGCCGGCAGCCGGCCTGCTCCGCCCCACGCTTTCCTACGGCGAACCTTCCTTCTGGCGGCGCGCCCTGCCGCACTGGACAGCCCGAACGCCGACACGCCGACGCAGTGGCACGTGATCCGTGCTCTCACCCCTCCTACCACCACGGTCCACGCGGACTCGCCGATCGCCCTCTTCTTCGGCATCGCCCGAGAGAGAGGTGTCGCATCCGGATCAATGCGACACCGCTCCGGCCAGACCGGTTCCTCGACGAGGCACGAGACCGCGGGAACGGTCCGGCTGATGCGCTTGGCCGGATCCTCTCCCACACCGCGGCCCGCTACGTCCGCGCCGGTCACCCCAATCGAGCGTGTCGTGGGTCGACGGTGAAGTCATCGACTGCTGCTTGTTCGAGGATCCCCCAGCGTTCCACTGTCTACCGCGCTTACGGGAGGCGTTGGCCTCGCCGGTGCCGCGGCCCCGGCGCCTTCTCCGGCCAGGTCGACAGCAGCGGCTCGACCAGCGCCCACAAGTCGTCGTCCACGATCCACGGCCGAATCGTCCCATCGGTCACCCCACTCAACACTCAACGGCGGTGGAGCTTCGTACTCCGTACGCGGCCGCTGCTCGACACCGCCGAGCTGCAATCTGATTTACCAAGGACTACAACTCGCGACCACGCCGTCCTCTGATTCTCTGGACGGACAAGCCGGTGAGCGGGCTAGCCAAGAGAGCGGCAGTAGCGCAACTTGTTCAGAGAGGCCCCGCCAGTGGTGTCCTCCACGGCCGCGCCGTCCGCGCGCCAACCGGCGGCCTCGTAGAAGTTCCGGGCGCGTTCATTGTCCTCCAGTACCCACAAGGTGGCGTGGGCGTAGTCGGCCTGCCCCAGCGTCGCCAATGTGTCCAGCATCAACTGCTTACCAACCCCGGTGCCCCAGACCTCGGGAATCGCGTAGAACGTGCCGATCTCCGCGATGGCAGGGTCCACCTGAGACGGGCCGAAACCCGTGAATCCGGTGATTCCCGCTTCGGTTTCGGCTACCAGTACCCCCGATGCCGGCCAGCGTGTTTCCGCGATGCGTGTCTTCCAAGCGGACTCCTCGCGGACTGGGTCCATGGCATCGAGGTAGCGCTGCGGAACAAGACCGGCAAAGGCCGCACGCCACGAGTTCACGTAGACACCAGCAACCGCTGATGCGTCATCAGTCCAAGCCGGTCGAATTCGCATGGCTGACATTGTTCAAGGCGCCTCAAGCCGGGCCAAGTTGTTTTCCCGACGGCGGCGTCTGGAGCTCAGCAGTCTGTGCCAGCAGCGCGCGCCGGAGCCCGCGCAGGTTGGCGGTGTCGAGCCAGCGGCGTCGCCAGTAGTCCAGCCAGGCAAGGGCTGACTGGAGCGTCAGCTCGTCCAGTGGCCCGACGCGGCCGTCGATGACCAATCGGCGGTCGTCGATGTCGAGGTCGCGGAGCTGGAGAAGGCGGATCGCACCGGGGCGGGCGGCGTGAACGGCCGCGAGAACGAACCCGGACAGCACATCGGTCCGGCCCTCTGGCCATGGGACCAACGACTCAGCGGGACTCAGGAGAACTCACGGATGCCGCACAGTTGCGCGGAAGGATGACCTGTCCGCCTACCATGTTGGGCAACTACTGGTGGGACGCGAGCGCCCGAACGGCGGGAAATGAACCCTGGGAAGCGGTCCTACGGTTTTCCAGCCCTACGAAGCCGGCGTGAGCTCGCGCGGCAGGGGGGCCGACTTCACTTGGGGAGCAGCGCAGACATGCCGAAGGGGTATGCCCAATGGGGGAACGTTCTCTTCTGGCAACGGAGATGGGATCGGCGTAGCGGCCTGGCACCGGAGACGAACAGGGCAAAAGACATCGCTCGAAGGGGGTTCGAACCCTGTCTGCTGGCGGTTCTCCGGCTGTCGCTGGGCCGGCACGCGGACAACCCGGACAACCGCCCCTGGGTGTCCGCGCAGGAACTCGCCCGCACGGGCCATCTGGCGCGCGCGGTTGAGCTGGCGTACTCGATCGACGACGAACGCAAGCAGGGCGAGGAGCTCCTAGCACTCGTGAAGACCGCGGCAGTGGTGGGAGACCTGTGTGTCGCCCAGGAACTGGCCGAGTCGGTCCCCCTGCGGCAGCGGGACGAGGCGCTACTCGCGCTCGTGCCTGCGTGGGCCCGCGCCGGCGAGCGCGATATCGCCACTGCGCTGGCGGAAAGGATCCGCTATCCGCACAACTGGGGGACGGCCTGGGCACTGTTGGCGAAGGTGGCGGCGGACAACGGTGACACCGATGAAGCACTGAGGTTCGCCGCCCGCGCCGATGCCGAGGCCGGTGAGAAGGAACAGGTGCTCGCCCTCCTCGTGCAGGTGGCCGCCGCCACCGGCGACCATGTCCGGGCCGCCGCGCTCGCCGACCGCGTGGAGGCCATCGCCCGATCCGGGCACGCAGAGGGCTGGCCCTCTCGCCAGCCCCGGGCCGTGACCACGGTATTGGCCTACGAGGTCCTGAGGGGTGATTTGAGCCGGCTCGACGCCCTCCTGCGCTCCTCGGCCAGGCCCGCTCCCGACGTTTGTGAGCCCGCGACAGGTCTCCCGGCGCCCGGCGAAACCGCCGACGAGGACGTGGCACGGCACGGAGAGCTGGCCGAGACGATCGCCTGCCCGCGTCCACCCAGGCCCCCTCTCGTCGCCTGGGACATGGCCTGCGTACTGGACATGATCGCCGAGACCGCCGATCGGGACGTGGCTCTCGCCTTGGCCGACCGGGCCGAGACACTGCTGGAAACCGGTGACGGCCGTGATCACGACATTCTGCTGGAGGCCGTGACTCTCCTGCTGGCCCGGCATGGGCAGGTCGAGCGGGCCATGGCCCTCGCCGACTGGCTCGACCCCGGTCAACGAGCGGGGCGGCAGGCGCAGATCGTCGGGGAGCTGGCCCGCCACGGCGACACGGACAGGGCCAGGACCCTGGCCTTCGCGATCACCGACCGCCGGGCACGAACCAGGGCATTGATCGAAGTGGTCCAGGAGCTGGCCCGGCACGGCGAACCGGGCCACGCGGAGGACCTCGCCCGCACCATCACCGACCGCTGGGCACAGGGCGAGGCACTGGTCGAGGTCGTCCGGGAACTGGCCCGGCGCGGTGATCCGGACAGGGCCGAGGCCCTCACCCAGGCCATCACCTACCGTGCGACACGAGCCAGGGCACTGGCCGCACTCGTAGAGCGGTCCGCGCCACCCCTCGCATACAGGCTTGCAACCCAGATCGTGCTTCTCGACGGCTGGGCCACCGCTCTGCCGGTTCTGGAAGAGATCGCGCCCCGCGCGATAGCGATTATCGCCGATCAGATGACGAGCTGATGCGGGACGGGCCATGACATCGCGCCGAACCGCTCGTCACCGCGTAGCCACACCCCATGTTCGCTGGTGGTATTGACTGGCTACTGCTGCTCCTCGGGCTCCCAGCCGCCGTTGTCGCTGATGACCGCGACGTGGAGGGTGTCGGCGTGGGAGTCGACCCCGCCGACCACATCCTGGTCCGCCGTGCTGTCCACGACCGCTGATGCCATGCTGTTGACGCCCGACCTGGCCCGGCACGTCTGCGGACGGCGCCCGCCGCGCGCGTACGGTCGAGCGGCCGGCCGGCGAGCGAGTCCAGCGCGGCGGTCGGTTCCTCGGTGCGGGACAGGACGCGTTCCGGTGCGGCGCGCACGATGGTGAGCGAGGGGTCGGTCAGCCGCGCCTCCACGGTGACGCCGAGGAAGCCGGTCAGAGCCTTCCAGGGGTCCTGCTCCGCCGGCGCCTGTTCCGCGCGGTCGGCCTGTGCTTCCAGGCCCGGCGCCGCCACGGTTTCCATCAGGGCCTCCGGCGTCGGGAAGTTCCGGTAGACGGTGGCCACCCCCCCACATCCGCGAGACGGGCGACGTCGTTGAGCTGCAGCCGAGTGCCGTCGTCGACGAGCCGGCGGGCCACGTCGACGATGCGCTGCCGGTTGCGGGCAGCGTCCTTACGCATCGGTGGGCCGGTTCCCGGGATCGTGTGGCTGGTGGCGCGGTGAATGCTCGGGGTTCCGTTCGCCGCCGGGCATGACGGGGTGCCGCCCGAGTACGAAGACGCCGGTGACCGCCGCGACCACTCCTGCCGCCTGCCAGGCCAGTGCGCCGGGCGTCGTGCGCAACTCGTCGTGGAGGAAGCCGATCCCGCAGGCGATGCCGATCATGGGTTCGGCGGCGCTCAGCGCGGGCAGCGACAACCGCAGCGGCCCGGCCTCGAACGCGCTCTGCACCAGCAGCAGCCCCACCACCGCCAGCGCCACGACGCCCCAAGGCTGCCAGGAGACGAGCAGACCGGTGACTCCCCTGGCCCCGAGGATGCCGCCACAGACGCGGGTGAGCGCGTCCTGGAGGCCGTAGAGCGTGCCGGCGGCGGCGGCCAGGAAAGGAGGCCGGTGCAGCAGTCGCAGGTGCTGGGAGATGACGACGAGAGCCCCCGCCAGCCCTACCACGCAGCCGATCACGAGCCACTGCCGCAGCCCACCGGCCGACCCCTGCCCGCTGTGCGGACGCCCCGCCAGTACGAAGGCCGTCACCCCGCCGCTGAGGGCGAGCACTCCGAGCCACCCGGACAGGCCCAGCGGCTGGTCCCCCATCCAGCGGGCGAGTGCCATCGCGAAGAGCAGGTTCGCGGTGAGCATCGGCTCCACCTGGGCCAGGCTGCCGTGGGCCAGCGCGACCGCCCCGAGCACCTGGCCCACGACCATGCAGCCGATGCCGGCCAGCCAAAGGGGCACGCGCACGAGGTCAAGCAGGAGTCTGAACGACAACATCAGGGACAGCGGTTCGCGTTCGGCCGCGTGCTGCTGCAGCACGAAACCGAAGCCCAGCAGACACGCGGCGGAAAGGCTGTAGAGGTACACCACGGCCTGTCATCCTCCTGTCCCGCTCGTGCGACGGCCGTCGTCGGCCTGAGCCCGGTCGGGGACCGTTTCACAAAGTCACCCGGCCGGCTCATCGCTTCGCCCGTGCGCACCACCCCTGAGTTTGAAGGCCGCGAGCGCGGGCTACCCCTCGGTGGTCGGTGAAACCGTCGTACGGGGATGGACGGGGACCGGCGGGGCCAAGAGCGTGCCCCTCGCTCAGGGAGGTCAGCTTGGGACGCGTCACGACGGATTCGTACCCGGCTCCTCGTACCCTCGCGCCGGGCGCCGTACCCACGGCGGGCGTGGCACTCGTGACGGGCGCCTCCTCCGGCATCGGGGCGGCCGTCGCCCGGGCTCTGGCGAAGGAGCGCTGGTCACTGCTGGTCTCCGGGCGTGACCGTGCCCGGCTGGACACGGTGGCGCGTGAGACGTCCGGTGTCGCGATTCCCTGCGACCTGACCGATGCCGACGGCGCGGGGCAGTTGGTCGACCGCGCCCTTCGGCAGGTGCCCGGCATCGACCTGCTGGTCGCCGCCGCCGGGTGCGGCTGGGCGGGGCCGTTCACGTCGATGCCCGGCAGTGAGGTGGACCGGGTGCTCACCCTGGACCTGGCCTCGGTGATGCATCTGGTCCGGCGGGTTCTGCCCCCGATGGTGGAGCGGCGGCGCGGCCGGCTGGTCCTGATCGGCTCCGTGGCCGGCTGCGTCGGTGTTCGCGAAGAGGCGGTGTACTCCGCGGCGAAAGCAGGACTCGGGGCCTTCGCCGACGCGCTGCGGTACGAACTGCACGGCACCGGTGTGCAGGTGACCCACGTCGTGCCTGGGGCGGTGGAAACCCCCTTCTTCGCCCGCAGAGGGGTGCCCTACTCGCGCAGCCGCCCGCGTCCGGTCTCACCCGAACGGGTGGCCGCGGCGGTCGTCGCCGCGGTGCGCGGGGAACGCCAGGAGGTGTTCGTGCCGGGCTGGCTGCGTGTGCCGGTCGCGGTGCGCGGCCTCTCCCCCTCGCTGTACCGGCGCCTGGCCGCCCGGTTCGGGTGACCGGGGGCCGTCGGCTCGGGGCGAAGCCGGGCAGAAGCACCTGGGGAGCCGGGATGAAGCACCTGTGGGGCGGCGCCGGCCGGGGCCGGTTGTCCGCCGCGGCCGTCGCCGTCGTCCCCGCGCTGGTCGCGGCGGCGCATGTCGGGCCGGCCGGGACCTGGCTCGCCGGCCCGCGGCGCGCCTGGCTTCCGGGCTTGGCGGGCGTCGGCAGCACGGACCACGTGGCGCTCACCTTCGACGACGGCCCCGATCCCCGCTCGACTCCCGCTTTCCTGGCCGCCCTGGACGAACTGGCGGTGCGTGCCACGTTCTTCGTGGTGGGCGAGGAGGTGCTGCGCCACCGTCGGCTGAGCCACGACATCGTCCGACGCGGACACGAACTGGCGGTGCACGGCTGGACGCACCACCGGCCCTGGCTGCCCGCGCCGGTCAGGGAGGCGGCACAGTTGGCGCGAGCCGCGCACGCGGTGGCGGAGGTTTCCGGTGTCCAGCCCCTCTGGTACCGGCCCCCGTACGGCATCCTGACCGGTGACCGGCTGCTGGCCGCGCGCCGCACGGGGCTGCGCCCGGTTCTGTGGACGGCGTGGGGTCGCGACTGGACGGCTCACGCCACCGCCGAGTCCGTGGCGGCGACCGTCCTGCCCGGTCTGCGGGGCGGTGGCACGGTGCTGCTGCACGACACCGACCGCAACGGGGCGCCGGGCTGCTGGCGGGCCGCGCTGGGCGCGCTGCCCGGCCTCGTCGGCTGGTGCCGGGCGGCGGGCCTGAGGGTCGGTACCCTCGCCGAGCACGGCGTCGCGGGGGCGGCGCGCGTGGCCGGCTCCCCCGCGCGATGATCGTCAGTTCGCCGCTCGGGCGAGGAGTTGTTCCAGCGGGCGGACGACGTCACCCCGGAAGAGCCGGCCCACGGCAGGGTCCCGGTGGTCCCGTGCCGGGTCGCGCCAGGTGAGGCGGTCCAACGCCTGCACCAGTTGCCAGGAGTCGGCGGCGTACTCGGTCAGGCCGAGCACCGCCATCCGGCGCACCCCCTCCGCGCCGTGACCGGGGATCGGCCGGTATCCGACGACGGGGGTGCCGACGGCGAGTGCTTCGAGTGCGGTCTGCCCCGCGGCGTTGTCGACCAGCGCCACGCAGGCCGCCAACAGGCCCGGCATGTCGTCCACCCAGCCCATGGCGAGGGTTCCCGGCACCCTGGTCAGCAGGCGCCGCAGCCGCTCGTTGCGCCCGCACAGGACGACTGGCAGGTAACCGGCGCCGGCCAGCAGCCGGGCCGTAGTGTCGAGCCGGCTTCCCACCCCCCACGCGCCCGAGGACAGCAGCACCGGCGGGCGTTCGCCGGCGGCCGTGAGCCGGTGTCGCCAGGACGCCTCACCGGGCGGGTGCGGGCGGAAGCGGTCCGGCAGCAGCGGGCCGCAGGCGGTGGCGGGGCGTCCCACACGGTGCCGTACGTCCTGGGCGAGTTGCGGGGTGAGGCACAGATTGAGGTCGTTGCCCGGGTGAAGCCATTGCCGGTGTACGGCGAAGTCGGTGATGAGTACTGCGCTGGGCACCGCAAGCCGCCCCAGAGCGCGCATCCGGCCGGTCAGCTGGGCGGCGAGGTGGAAGACCCCGACGACGGCGTCGGCGCCCTCGCTCGCCGCCTGCGCCCGCAGCCGCTCCTCCGCGAGCACCGCGAGCGGCGCGCTGCCCGGCCGGGGACCCGCGCCGGCGCGGAAGAAGGCGGCGTAAATGCCGGCGTAGAGCAGGGGGACGTGCCGGACCGTGGCGTGGTAGAAGCTCCGCAGGGCGGCGCCGGTGCGGGCGGGCAGCATCTCCAGCACGTCCGTGTGCACCGCCTCGTGCCCTGCCGTGCGCAGGCGGCGGGCCAGCTCGACGGCCACCGCGTCGTGTCCGGCCCCCATGCTCGCGCTGATCAGGAGCAGGCGGCTCACGGCAGGCGCCCGAGCGGTACGGCGGTGGCGTACCGCCGGCACCGGCAGGGGGCCGTCTGCGGCATGGTCACCTCCTGTCGGGCAGTGGGCAACAGGTATCCGCGGCACCGGGTGCCTGACGTGCGTCGGCCGGTGTCCATCCGTCATGCATAGCCGATGTGGGTAGGTTTATCACTGTGTAGGGCGGTTACGTCTTGTTCTGAACGACAGGCATTCGCATGAACGTGCTCACCGTCGTCATGGCCCTGCTCTCCGCGCTGTCCAACGCGACGGCGACCGTCCTGCAGCGCAGGGCTGCCGTGGAGCCCGACGAGGTCACCGGCCGCGGCGGCAGAGCGGCGGCGGCCCGGCTCGCGGGACTCCTGAGCCGTCCGTACTGGTGGGGCGGAGCGATGGCGATGATGCTGTCGGCGGTCTTCCAGGTCATCGCCCTGGACGCCGGGCAGCTCTCCGTGGTGCAGCCACTGCTGACCTCCGAACTGTTGTTCACCCTGCTCGTGGGTGCGGCGGTGTTCCAGCACCGTCCTGGCGCGGGGACATGGCGGTCCTTCGTGATGCTCGCGGGCGGGCTGGCGATCTTCCTGATCAGCGCGTCCCCGTCCCCCGGGGACAACCGGGCCGGCGACTGGCGCTGGCTCGCCGTGGGCGGCGGCCTCGCGTGCTGCGTCGGCGTCCTGCTGGCGGCCGCACGCCGTATGCGTGGCCCCCTGCAGGCCGCCACACTCGGCGCCGCGACCGCCGCGTGCTTCGCGGTCACCGCCGCGCTCATCAAGGAGGTGACCGCACGGTTTTCGGAGGGCCCCCTCGCGGTGCTCACCACCTGGCACACGTACGCCAGTGCAGCCGTCGGCCTGCTGAGTGTCCTGCTGCTCCAGTGGACGTTGCGGGCCGGTACCCTGGCTGCCTCCCAGCCGGCCCTGACCCTGGGAGACGCCCTGATCAGCATCACCCTTGGCGGCCTGCTGTTCGGGGAGAGCATCGAACTGGGCTGGCACCTGCTGCCGGAGGCCGCGGGGGTGGGCCTCATGGCGGCGGGCATCGTCGGTCTGACCCGCTCGCCGGTGGTGGTTTCCGGTCGAAGCTGGGACGAGGGGGAAACGGAGCCCACCGGAGCCCGCCGTAAGGCCTGACCTGCGTCGAATGCGCCCCTCGGTCCTCAGTTGTCCAGGACGAAGAGGGGCTTGTGGCCGGCCCGGTCGGAGGTCAGTACATCGGGGATCTCCTCCCAGGCGTGGAGCGAGCCGGTGACCAGCTCGGGGTGGAGCGTGCCCGCGGCCACCGCCTCCAGGACCGGAGTCATGTTCGGCCGCGCATGCCCCTTGCCGTTGTGGAAGTGGACCCCGCGCTGGTAGAGCGCGAGCAGGGGCAGCTGGACGTCGTCGAAGTAGATGCCGACGCTGTTGACGTACCCCTCGGGCCTGACCGACAGCAGCGCCTTGCGCAGCCGCTCGGGGTTGCAGCCGGCGTCCACCGCGAGGTGGAAGTCCTTCTCCCGCTTGCCGTCGACGTCGTGGACCTCGGCACCGAGCTGCTCGGCGACCTTCATCCTGACCGGGTCGTCGTCGTAGTACACGGTGCGGGCGCCGGCGCAGTGCACCGCGACGTCGACGCAGTACAGGCCGATCGAACCCGTTCCGCCGAAGACCGCGATCTCCGGGTCGGCGTCCCCTACGCCGACTTCAACCTCGCCAAATCGTCGCCACCAGGACTACCGGCTCGGCCATGAATGACCCCTTTCGTGTGATGACACTCGTTGCAACAGTGGCGGGTGGCTTCCCCGAGGGCCGCGAAGACCGCCTTGACGTACTGGGCCGTGCGGACGTCGCCGAGCAGGCCGGTGCCCATGCGGTTCATGACGTACGCGACGGTGGCCCGGCGCTGCGGGTCGATCACGACCACCGGTCCGCCCCAGCCCGTCCAGAAGGGGATCCGCCCTTCCGGGAGACACGGCACCGCGGGCGACGGCAGTCCGAAACCGAGTCCGAAGCGCAGGTGCGCCCCGAGCACCGGGTCAGGCCCGTCGGTCTGCCGCTCGAAGATCAGGTCGATCGTCCGCGGCGGCAGCAGTCGTACGCCGTCCGGCGTGCCGCCGCAGGCGATGGCGGAGTGGATCCGGGCGAGCGAACGGGCGTTGCCGTGACCGCCCGCCGCACCGATCTCCGCGCGACGCCACTCCGGACGCCACGACTGGTCCGCCCCGCCCAGGGGGCCGGTGAAGGTCTTCACCGCCACGCCGTCCCCGTCTGCCCCGGCGAGGTCGCTGGAAGGGAACGGCGGCGGGACGACGTCGGCGACCCGGCCGAACTCGGAGTCCGGCAGCCCGATGCGGAAGTCGGCGCCGAGCGGACCGGTGATCCCCTCGGCGACGAACCGGCCCAGGGTGCGTCCGTCGATCCGCCGGACCAACTCCCCCAGCAAGTGGCTGTAGTTGAGCGGGTGGTAGCCGGAGGCGCTGCCCGGGGGCCACCACGGCGCCTGCCCGGCCCGCGCCGTCGACGCCGGCGCGTCGAGGACGTCCGCCAAGGTCACCGGCCGGTCCCAGCCCGAGACGCCGCACGTGTGGCCGGCCGCACCGTGTTCGCGACGCTCTCGCGGGGATCGGTGTAGTGCGCCTCGAGATACTCGACGGCCATCCGCCGCAGCTCCGGGTTGACCGGCGTCGGCATCGGCCGCGCGAAGAGCTTCGTCCGCACGCGCAGCAGGGCTCGGCCGGCGTTGAACCGGACGGGCGCACCGAAGAAGTCGGCGTAGACCGACTCGTCCGTCAGCGGCGGATGGGGCATGTAGACCCCGAGAAGCTCGTATCCGCCGCTCATCGTGGTGAGATTGCGGTGCAGCAGCCCCAGGCCGGCGTCGATCGTTCGTGGCTCGTACGGAATGTCAGGATGGAGCATCCGGTAGTCGACGGCCCCGGTCCCCGCGTAGCGTTCAGGATCCGGCTCACGGGACAGACGTATGCCCTGGTTGTGTACGAACAGGAATCGTGGTGCGCAGTCCAGCCCTTCCCCGACCGTGTCACTGTTCCCGACGGCCGGAGCGAGGGGGCCCGGCATCGACATGTCCTGGTGAGCCGCCAGCCGCAGCCAGAGATCGGGACAGTTCAGCCGCTTGGTCGCCCTGCGCAGGATCCGCCCGGCCGTCGCCGCGGGCAACATCCCGTTCTCGGAGTCCAGATCAGCGGTCGACACTCCGAACTCGGCCAGCAGTCCGGCGCCGTCGCCCCCCGCTCGTCGATCAGCCGGTCGATACCGCGCATCGCGGCTGCCCGGATCTCCATCTGCCTGGTCCTACAGGTTGGGGAACAGCGTGCGGACATGGCGTGGATCGGGCGCGACGAAGACGGCGTCGGCGGTGACCAGGTCCGTGGCGGGGGTCCGCCTCGGTGGTGATCGAGCCGGTCACGTGGGTCTTGCGGTCGTCCGTGCCGGAGACCCGGACGACGATCCGCAGCGGTGTCTCCAGTGGTACGGGCCCGTGGTAACGGAGTTGGAGCGAGACCGTCAGTCCGGGTGAGCCGTGGATCGCGCAGGCGCGGCCCATCAGCTCGTCCAGGAGCATGGCGCTCATGCCGCCGTGGCCGTATCCGGGCGGGCCCTCGTGCGCGATTCCGAGGACACACCGACCCATCAGCCCGTCGGCGGTCGACGTGACGCTCACCGGCGGAGCGAGCGGACTCCCCGCTCCGGTCACGGGACTGTAGATCCGCACGCCGGTGGGGAACTCGTCCACCTCGGGAATCTCCGTCCGGGCGCGTCGTCGTCCGGTCAGCAGGGCCGTGACCTCGCGGACGGCGTCCGCCACGCGGTGGAGGGTGTCGGGGGTGGCGGCGGTACGCACGGTGGCTTCGACCAGAGTGCGGAGTTCGCTGCCGAGGCGGGTGATGGCCGCCTTCCGGTGATCCAGTTCCACAGGTGTCAGTCCGACATCCACAGGTGTCACTTCGTCGGTTCGGGAATCGGCGTCACTGGACGGCGGATCGGTGAGGGGAGTGTGCATCGGGACTCTCGGTGCTCCGAAGGAGGTGGTGTGCAGGCGCGGCCGGTCATCGCCCTGACCGGAAGAGGGTTTGGGGACCGGCGCGTACATCGGCGCGGTTGCTATGCTATGACGGTCGTTATAGGCAAACCCGGCGGAAGGCATCGCATCCATGAAATCCAGCCCGACCGTGCGCGAGCGGATCGTGGCCGGTGCGGCCGACATGATCAGCCGGCGCGGCCTGAATGCGACCAGCATCCGCGAGACCGCCAAGTACACCGGGGCGCCGCTGGGTTCGACGTACCACTACTTCCCCGACGGCAAGCAGCAACTGGCCACGGAGGCCGTCCGGTACACGGGCGAGTGGACCGCCCGGGGGCTGCGCAGGGCACTGGAGGCGGGGCCGGTCGCCGGATTGCGGGACTTCCTCGCCGTGTGGCGCGGGATCGTCGTGGACAGCGACTTCCGGGCCGGCTGCCCCGTCCTGGCCGTCTCCATCGAGGAACCACCCACCGACGAGATGCCCGCCGCCCTCGTGGCCGCCGCCGATGTCTTCACCACATGGGAGAACCTGCTCGCGGACTCGCTGCGTGAGCACGGCGCCGAGCCCGATCAGGCGGACCGGCTCGCGACGCTCATCGTCGCGGCCGTCGAGGGCACGGTCGCCATGTGCCGCGCCAAGCGCAGTGTCCAGCCGCTCGACGACACCGCCGAGCAGTTGCAGGCGCTCGTCCTGGCCTCGATCAAGGACTGACCCAACGCCCGGCACCCTCGGCTTCAGACGCCCAGCGCGGCGCGGACCGCCTTGACCCGCTCCGCCGTGAACACTCCGCTCTCCAGCAGCGGCAGGATCGACAGCACACCCCCGGACGAGCCCCAACTGCCCTCGTCGATCACCCGGAAGTTGACCCACCAGGCCGGCGCCGGCCGCTCCAGCCCGCAGGCCGCCGCCAGTGCGGCCAGGACCCGCTCGATGACCTCGGCCCGCACCTCCGGCTGCCACGCGGCGTCCATGACCGCGACATCGATCACCATCACATCGAGTTCCGGGTCGGCGTCCGCCAGCAGTCGGCCGCCGACGGCCATCATGTCCCGCTCGCGCTCCACGAAGTGGACCTGGAACCCGACCCGTGCGGCCGGGGCGTGCCGGCCCACCTCGGGCACCAGCACGGCGTCGGTCAGGGTCTCGGCCAGCTCGCGACGCTGTTCCAGACTCAGGCGCCCCGTCGGCGCGTTCACGGTGATGATGGTCACGACATCCCCCTATGACAGTCGCTATAGTCGGCAGCCTACCCACACTTATAACGACTGTCATATAGGCCCGCGCCTGGTGTCCCGGCTCACATACAGGCCGACCCTCACTCTGGACCTCATGTCCCATCATGATCATGTTCGACTGCGCCCTGTCGCCGAGAAGGACCTCGACCTGCTCGAGCGCCTCCATGAGGACCCTGCCGAGCTGGGAGAACTCGGCTTCTTCGGCCATCGCAATCCCGGGCGACTCCGTCGGCAGTGGGCCGAGCACGGTTTCCTCTCCAACCAAGGCGGACGTTTGACGATCGCCGGAGACGACGACCGATTCGTCGGGGAGGTGCAGTGGCATGAGGTGCTCCAGGACCCGGCGTCGCCCTGCTGGAACATCGGTGTGTCCCTGCTGACCAGCGAACGCGGCCACGGCTAAGGCAAGCAGGCCCAACGCCGGCTCGCCGAGTACCTGTTCGCTCACACCAAGGTCAACCGGGTCGAGGCGAGCACCGAGGTGGCGAACATCGCCGAGCAGCGCGCCCTGGAGTGGGCGGGCTTCACTCGCGAAGGCATCCTGCGGGGGGCCTGTTTCCGTGCCGGCGCATGGCACGACATGGTCATGTACTCAGTGCTGCGCGCAGAGGTCCTGCCGGAGGCGTGAGCCCGCGGGCCGGAGACCACGCTCCATCAGCGAAGTGGACCGGTACTCCTCGCGGACATGCGGGACGCGCGGCGGCGACCCGGGTGACGCCACGATCCGAGCCGGACGATCGTCCGGCTCGTTGACGAGGTACGGGCCGCCGCGGCCGTCTCCGCCCCGGGCCGGCCGACCGGCAGTGCCCCGGTGCTGCTCACCGGCTGATAGCCTCCGTGCGCGGCCCGGCTCGCCGCCGAGGTGGGCATCACCGACGTCCGAGCGTGGGCCCCGTCGCAGGACAACGTGAGCACGGTCGAGGAGATGGAACAGGTGGGCCGGAAGGTGCTGTTGGTCGGTGACGGCGTCAACGACGCCCCCGCCCCGGTCGGCACCCCGCCCCTGCTCCTGCCACCGGGCGTCGTAGCCCACGAGCGTCCCGCCGTCATCATCGGCCGCAACGGGCCGCACCCGCTTGCCGACAGCGCCTCGCGCCGCGCCCAGGCCGGGGTCGGCCGGTGAGCCGCCGGGACCGCAGGGCTGCCCCCACGGCAGGGTCGGACCGATGCACCGTGACCGTCTGCCGTGGCTGCTGCTGCGGCACCGCCAAGATCCCCGGCGTCGACCACGCTGCCCAACTGGCCGGGCTGCGTGGTGCGCTGGAGGGCACCGCGCGGGTGCGGGTGACCGACTGTCTGAGCGCCTGCGAGCACGCCAACGTCATCGTCGTCCAACCCTCCGCCGCCGGACGGGCGGCCGGCGGACGCCCGGTGTGGCTGGGCCTGGTCAACGACCCCGACGCCGCCGACGACATCGCCACCTGGGTGCGCTCGGGCGGTCCCGGGCTCGCCGAGCCGCCCGGCGTGCTCGACCTGTACGCGTTCGCTCCTTCCCGCCGCATCCGGCAAGCCGTCGAGAGCTGACCGGACCGTCGGGACCGGCGGGACGTGGGGTGAAGAGCGCAGCGGCGGTCGGGACGGCGAGGGCGGCGAAGCCGCCGCTGGGCGTGCCGGCCGCGGCGACCGCCGCGACGAGGACGGGTCCCCGGGCGTCGCCGAGTTCGCGCCCGAGTCCCGCGGCGCCCATGGTCTGGCCGATGCGCTCGGCAGGGCCGGCTTCCGTCAGCGCCGCGAAGCCGAGCGGGGTGATCAACCCGGTCCCGGCTCCGATGAGTACGGCGGCCGGCAGGAGGCCGGGCAGACCGGACGGTGCCGCCACGGCGAGGCCTGCCGCCGTGACCGCGAGTCCGGCGCGGATCCCCGCGGTGGTCGTGATGCGGCCGTGGTCGAGAGCAGCGCCGGCGCGGGGCTGGACGAGGGCTGCGCTCCCGGCGAGCAGGGACACGGCCGCCCCCGTGGCGACGGGCCCAAGGTGAGCAGCGGCGCCCGCGACGGACAGAAAGCCGACATAAGCGGCAAGTGCCGCGGTGGCCGCCGCCCGAGCAGCCGTCGGCCACAGGAAGCTCGCCGGCCGAGCCGTCGGGCCAGGTCGACCACGGTCTGCCGTGCCTTGGGCGGCGGCGGGAGGGCAGACAGGGCAACGGCTGCCCGGACGGCGACCGCGGCGGCGAGAGCGGCCATGGCGGTGAAGAGCAGCGGAAGGCCGCCGACAACGACCAGAAGGCTACCGAGGAGGGGTCCGGCGGTGCAGCCGACGCTCTTGAAGAGGCCGTAGGAGCCAGAGGCCCGGCCGTGCGTGGCAGCCGGATCGAGGCGGGCGGCCGGCGCACTGCGGCCGGCGAGAAGGCGGACGCGGCCGCCCCCTGACCGAGGCGGGTCACCCACAGCCATGCTGGACGGGTTTCAGCAGGATCTCCGCGCCGTCGTAGAGGGCGAGCAGGCCGCCGAGGACGAGCAGGGAGTCATGGTGGCCGGTGGCGAAGCGGCCTAAATTCGCGGCGACGCCGTGCGCGCCCAACGCAGTGGTGAACCCCGCCACGCACAAGGGCCACAGCCGGATCCGGCCCGGCGTGCGGCCCGGCATGCGGCCCGAGCCTGGGGCAGTGGCCGGCACCGTGGTCTCCCTGGCCGAGGCGTGGCGGCCGGGTCAGCCGGCGCCTGCGACTTTGAGCAGCAGGTGCAGGTCGTGGGCGGCGGCGAAGGCGCATACGGCGCTGGAGCCCACCACGGCGGCGGCCCCGGCCAGCGGCAGCAGCGGGAGGTTCAGCGGCAGCGAGTACACCGGGGGTTCGGCGAGCAGGGCGGCGACGCGGCGGGGAACCGGCCCTGCGGCCTTGAGCGGGCTGTGGCGTCGGCCCAGCAGGCCGAGCACCGCGCCGGACAGGCTCTGGCGGGGCGGGCGGCGCGCGGTGGCCAGGGCTGCCTTGCCGATGGCGCGGGCGACCTGGCGGCGGTCCCCGCACACGGTCGCGGCACGCTCGTCAGCCCAGCGCTCGATGGTGTAGGACACGGCAGCGGTCACCGGCCTCAGCAGCGGGTTGCAGGTGGCGGCCAGCTGAGCGGCGGCGACGAACGCGTAGTGGTGGCAGGCCAGATGGGCGCTCTCGTGGGCGAGCATCGCCTCGCGGTCCGCGTCGTCCAACGCTTCGAGCATGCCGGTGGAGACGACGATGCGCCCTGGGAGTCCGGGCAGCGCGTAGGCGTCCGGTGCGGCGTCGGCCGTCACGACGACCCGCCCCGCGCCCGGCAGGCAGGCCGCCTCGAACACGGCGCCCGCCAGCGCCCGCATCCGGCGCCACAGCATCCGCGTCCCCGCCGTCAGCGCGACGGCCAGCACCAGGCCGGCCACGACCGCCTCCGCGGTGGAGACCGAATCGCCTGCGCGCACGGTGCCCACGGACCAGTCACCCGCCAGCGCGGCCAGCGGCAGCCGCACCACACCCGCCACGAGCAGCACACCCAGCGCGGCGCAGCTCAAGGCCGCCAGGGCCAGCGCGCTCGCGGTCAGCAGCCAGGTCGCAAGCCGCGGCTCCAACCGCTCGGCCAACGGCCGGGCAGCCCACGCGGCCGGAACCGGGAACAACAAGGGCAGGTACACCAGCAGGTGCCACGCCATGCCGCTCACCCCTCGCCGGGATCGCCGGGATCGCCGAGGTCGCCGAGGTCGCCGAGGTCGCCGAGGTCGCCGAGAAGCTGCCGCAACAACTGCTCGTCGCTGCTGGGCAGTTCCTCGACGAACCGGGCGAGCACCGCCTCGCGGTCCGAGTCGGACTCCAGCACCTGCCGCATCCGGCGGGCGGTCAGCCCGTGGGTGTCCGCCACCGGCGCGTAGGCATAAGCGCGGCCCTGCTTGTACCGGGTCAGCAGCCCCTTGTCGAACATGCGCGAGAGCACCGTCACCACCGTGCTGTACGCCAGGCCGCTGTCCAGGTGCTCCAGTACCTCGCCGGGGGTCAACCCCTGACGCGAGGACTGCAGCAGGGCGAGGACCTCGGCCTCCAGCGCGCCAACCGGTCTGCGCTCACCCGGAGTCGGTCCGCTGTTCATGAGTTGGCTACCCTCCATTCATCATCTACAGTTCGGTAGAACTTCTACCGCGCAGTAGAAGTTGGCTCGCCGTCGAGTCTGCCATGCCATCCGGGTACGGCACGTCGCTCGGCACGCCGCCAGGGCCGTGCAGTACGACGCCAACTTCTACAGGCGCGTAGACGGCTGATCTCGGGTCCTGGTCCACCACCCCCTCTTCTGCTCTCGGGAGATACCGCCGAATGACGCTCCACCCTGTCGTCCAGCTCGCCTTCGACGGCTCCACCATCGACGGCTCACTGTTCACGGCCATCACCGGCTTCGCCCGTGACACGAAGTGGCTGAACACCCCGCTCAACCTGTGGACCAATGCCGGGCTGGGCGTTTTCGCGGTGCTGATGGTGGCCGGCTGGTGGAAGGCCCGCCGTCGCGACACCCCGACGATGACCCTCGCCCTGGCCGCGCCGGTCGCCGTCGGGGTCGCCTTCGTCGTCGCCGAGGTCGTCAAGAAGATCATCGCGGAGGTGCGGCCGTGCTACTCGCTGCCGCACGACTACTTCGTCAGCACCTGCCCGGTCCGAACCGACTACGCCTTCCCCAGCGGACACACCACCGTCGCCGCGGCGAGCGTCGCCGCACTCTGGCTGCTCGACCGGCGCCTGGCGACGATCGCCGCCGGCTTCGCCCTCTTCGAGGGCTTCACCCGCGTCTACCTCGGCGCCCACTACCCGCACGACGTTCTCGGCGCCGCGCTCCTGGCCATGCCTGTCGCCTACCTGACCGTCCGCGTCCTCGGCCGTGTCGCCGTCCCGCTCGTCACCCGGCTCAGCACCGGCGCGCTGAAGCCCGTGCTCACCGCGGCTCCGGCCGGCGCCCACGCCGTTCGCTGACCTGGCCTTGGCGCCTGGCCCTCGGCCCCTGGCCCCTGGCCCCTGGCCCAGAAACGAGGACAGCCGGGCCGGCAGGGTGGCGCCCCGCGCAGGCCCTGCCGGCCCTAACCGCCCCTGTGGGTCTCGCGGAAGGCGCCGGGAGTCGTACCGGTGTGGCGCGTGAAGAACTTGCCGAAGTTGGTGGGTTCGGCGAAGCCCAGGCGGCGACCGATCGTCGCCACCGGTTCGTCGGTGTGGGCGAGCAGCCGCTGGGCCTCCAGCGCGACGCGGCCGTCGATGACGTGTTTGACGGGCTGCCCGGTGGCCGCGGTGCAGGCGCGGGTGAGGGTCTTGACCGTGTAGCCCAGGTGGTGGGCGAGTCGGCGGCGCGGCGCGTGGTGGCGTAGGAGCGTTCCAGCTCGGCGCGGAAGCGGGCGTAGACCTCGCCGCCCGCGTGCGGGTCGCCGCCGCCGTCGGGGTGGGGCAGCCGCTCGATCTGCAACAGCACGGTGGCCAGCAGGAGTTGCAGGATCTCCGCGGACACCGTCTCCTTCGGTCGGCCGTACTCCGCCCGCAACTGGCCGAGCAGGGTGGCCAGCACGGCGTACTCGGGGCTGGCGCCCAACTGCCGGCATCCGGGACCGTACCACTCCTTGACCAGCCGGTCGGCGCTGCTCGTGTAAGGGCCTGGGCCTGGGCGAGGGTCCGCAGGCCGCGTGGCGTGGCCTGCGGACCCGCGACCGGGCCGGCGCTCAGCCGATCCAGAGGCCGTAGACGCCCCCGTCCTTGGCATCGTTGTACGAGATGAGCCTCGGCTCCCAGCGCCATCCGGTGCTGGGCTTGCGGTGGTGGAACTCGACCGACTGCCCGGCCTTCCACCAGTAGCCGCTCGCCGTGGTGCAGCCCTTGGGCGGGATCTCCCAGAACTGCGAGCCGCCCCAGTCCCCGTACTGGTTCTCGCCGACGAAGAAGAATTTCACCGTCTCGGTGGAACCGCTGCAGACACTGAGGGTCACGAACTTGTCGCCGCCCGCGTAGGCCGATCCAGGAGCCGCCAGGCCGCCGAGGAGGGCGGACGCGATGAGCACCGCCACGGAGAACTTGCGTCTGAGAGTACGCATGCGAACTACCACCATTTCTTGTTACGTCTGTGTCGGATCGGGTGTGGGTTCAGCGCAGCAGCCCCTTGGAACGCAGCCATGTGCCGGCCGCTTTCCCGGGAAGCTCGCCCGCGTTGACCGATGAGGTGAGTCGCGCCAGTTCGGCTGTCGTCAGCACGGCGTTGACACGGGCCAGCGCCTTTCTGCCGGCCAGGTCAACGGCGGGGGCGCTGATCAGGGGGAAGACGTGCTCGGGCGCGATGAGGGACTTGGGGTCGGTCAGCACGACCAGGCCGTCCCGGGCGATCGTGGGGTCGGTGCCGCTCAGCACCAGCACGTCCGCCGTTTTCCCCGCCTCGGCGGAGGTGAGGGTGATGCCGTACGCCTTCTCCAGGGACGGGACCCCGGGGGCGTCAGGGTCTCCGGAAGCGGGGCCGCCGAGTGTGAGGCGGCCGCCGGCCGTGCGGAGGTCCGCAAGGCTGTGCAACCTGTAGCGCTCGGAGGTCGCCTTGGTGACGGCCAGGACGATCCCGCGTTGCGCGGCGGCCGCGGGCAGCGCGACGATCCCCGGTGGCAGCGCCATGCTCAGCGTCGCCTCCATGTTGCCGGGCACGGTCTGGCCGCCCGGCATCGCGCGCAGCAAGGTGCTCTCGTACGAGGGCGCGATGCCGATCCTGCCGTCGGCCACGGCCTGGGCGGTGTCGACGGCGGACGCGTACGGCGGGTTCGCCGCCTTCACCTTCTCCCCGGCGGCGGTGAGGAGTTCGCCGTACAGTGCCGCCACGACCCGGCTCTCGGCGGAGCTGTCGGTGCCGATGACCGCCGGCCCGTGCCGGTCCGCGTAGCCGGCGTGCGTGCCTTCGGTGTTCTCCTCGGCACAGCCGGCGAGGACGAGAAGCGAGCACACGGCCAGGGCGAGGATTCGCAGCGGGGAACGGATTCCTGACATCACGCGACACCACTTTGCGATGAGGCGCGCGGCTTCACACGACACGGGGATCACGCGAAGCCGCACGCGGTGTTCGGGGGTCGCTGATTCAGCAGTGGGCGCCGCGTTCGGCGGAGGTCATCGCCCGGTCCTTGAAGTTGACGTAGCCGTAGCTGGGGGTGTCCTGGTTGAAGCCGGACTCCTGGTAGTCGTAGACGTACCAGTCGTAGTGGCCGTAGTACTTGTCCTTGAACTGGATCTCCCACCAGCCCTTGGCCTGCTGCTTGGCGGTGCCGCGCTCGATCCAGCCGACGTGTCCCGCCGGGATGTTGACCGTGTTGGACTCGGTGTCGGTGTGGGAGTTCTGCCAGGTGTGGCTGTAGGAGGTCTCGACGGAGACCTCGAAGACCTCGGCGAACTTGTAGCCCGCCGTGACCGAGACGCCGACCGTGTTGCCGGCGGTGGTCGTGTCCGACCAGTCGATCCGGTGCTGGTTGGTCTGGCTCCCGCAGTTGTACGCGGTGCTGCCGACCTGGTGCCTCGGGCCGGTGTACCCCCAGTAGCTCTGCGGGCGGAACTTGCAGAAGCTGGCCCAGCTGCACGCCTTCAGGAGTTCGGCGCTGGTCGGTGAGCTGTCGGCGAAGGCCGTCTGGGGGGCCGCCAGAAGCGAGGCGCCCACGGTGAGGGCCGCGAGTGTCCCGGTGGTCCGGGAGAAGCGCTTGGCGGATCTGTTCCTACGGCGCGCGAACTGCATCTCTGACTCCATGGGGGGTGAGCCGCCGACGGGTGTCCCTCGGCGTCGTCCTTGGGCATGGCTCCGGGCGGCCGACTCGGTTCCTGGTGCCGTCCATCGCCACAGCCCACCGCGGTGCGGCGGACCGGTCGCAACTCACTCTTGGGAACGCGGAGTTGTTCAGCTATGCAGGTCAGAGACATAAACAACCCGGCCGTGAACCACGGCCCTCAGGGGGTCGGTGGGCAGGGCGACCCGACGGGCGAGGGCTTCGTGTGCTCGTTCGCGGCGGTCCAGTCCTGCTGCCACGCGCCCACGCAGGCGGCCAGCGCCACCGTGAGGGCTGTGGACAGGGCGACGACCAGGCTCCGCGTTCTGCGTCTGGTACGTGCTTCCGCCCAGTCGTCCATCGTCCGGGCGACCCGTGACGCGGAGAGGAAGGACCGTTCGCCGGCGGTGAGATCCTCGCCGGAGTCCTCACCTTCGATGAACAGCGCCTCGGCCAGGGACAGTCGGGCACCCCGGTACAGGACGCCGGGGTCGCGGCCGTGTTCCTGCCAGACTCGGGCGGCCTCGGTGAGACGGCGGTGCTGACGCAGCCGCTCGCGGCCCTCCTCGATCCAGCCCTGCAGCCGGGGCCAGCAGGTGATCAGGGCCTCGTGGGCGAGTTCCACGGTCTCGACGTCCACGGTCAACAGCCGTGCCTGGGCGAGCAGTTCGACGACGACGGGGACCTCGGGGTCCCTCCACTCCCGCAGTTCGGCACGCCTGACCGGTCGGCGGGTGTCCGGGGCACCGTCGCCCGGTGTGATGAGCGCCAGCAGGACGCGGCGGGCCGTACGGGCCTGCTCCGGGGACAGTCGGCCGTACACGTCTTCGGCCGTGGCGGCGATCGCCCCGTCCACCCCGCCCGCGGCCTCGTAGGCGGCCACCGTCAGCACGCCGCTGCGGCGGCGCCGCCAGGTCTCCAGCAGGGTGTGCGAGAGCATCGGTAACCCGCCCGGCTGATCGACGACCTCCTCGGTGATCCTCGCGGTGAGTTCCCGTTCCACCCGCAGTCCGGCGGCCGCGGCCGGCTTGACGATCGCCTCGCGTATCTCCGTCCGGCTCATCGGCCTGACCGCGAGGCCGGCGTGCCGCAACTCGTCGAGGAGTTCCCTGTGCTCCGCACACCGCGCATGGAAGTCGGACCGCATGGCGATCACCACGCGCAGCCCGCTGCCCGGATCTCGGGCGGCCAGCAGCAGATCGACGAACCGCCACCGGTCGGCGCGGTCGCGGCACTGGGTGAAGACCTCCTCGAACTGGTCCACCACCACCCACCGCTCCGGGCCGCCCTGCCGCGGTGTCAGCAGCGAGAGGTGGGTGGCCGCCGGTCTCGCACCGGGGGTGACCACCTCCAGCACCGCCTCCCAGCCCCGCTCGGCCACGATCTGCTCCAGCCGGGGAACGAGACCCGCGCGCAGCAGCGAGGACTTGCCGCTGCCCGACGCGCCGAGCAGCGCCGCGAACCGATGTTCCCGCACGAGCGCCAGCAGGTCCTCGACCAGCCTCTCTCGTCCGAAGAACAGTCCTCGGTCGCCTGCCCCGAATCGCGCCAGTCCCAGGTAGGGCGCGTCGTCGTCCCCGCGGTCGGCCGCGGCCACCTCGGCGGCAGCTTCCTCCCACCGTCGCTTCCACACCTGCGGGTCCGCCCCGCATGCCCGTGCGTAGCCCCGCACCACCTCCAGCGTGGGCAGTCGTTTACCGGACGCGGCCTGTGAGAGGGCGGTCACCGAGAGGTGCGCCCGTCGGGCCATGAGCCGATAGGTGGGACTGCCGGCCGCCCGGCGCAGGGAGCGCAACTCGTCGGCGAAGCGGGCTATCGGACCGGCGCCGGGATCCAGCGGCGTCTCAGGGCGCCCCATGGAGGTCAGGCCGCCGGCCAGTCGGCGAGCTCTCGCTTGAGGATCTTGCCTGTCGCGGTCATGGCAGCCCGTCCCGGAACTCGACGATGAGCGGATACTCATGGCCCGCCGTATTCTGCCAGCTCCGGATCACGATGTCCGCCTCGGTGGCCGCCCGACTGTGCGCTGTCGCGCGCCACCTGCGTCCCCTCGCGGGACGGATGTCGGCGTATCGGTGCTCGTCAGCCTTGGCGTCGGCGACGCCGCAGAGTACCGGCAGTTCCACCAAGGGCCACGAACAGTGAGCCGCCCACCAGCACAGGCAGGTTCGGGATGACGGACGCGTGGTGATGCCCGAAGAACGTCCGTGATGTCGCTTCCCCGAGCAGCCCGGCGGTCAGCGTGACTCCCCAGAACATCAGGAGGATCGTCCAGCCGTTCCGGGCACGCATCCAGTCGTTCACGGGGTCATCATGCGCCCGGCCCCCCATGGCTCACAAGCCAGGCCACGGAAAGCGGCATGACCGGTCTAGCCGTCGACACCGATAGGTGGGGCTGCCATCGCCTGCCTCGGCCCGACCGGGGCGGGAGCTCCGAGGCCGGGCGCCTCGCCCTCGGAACGTCACCTGGCGCCGGCTCCTCAGGCCGTGGTGCGGGTCACCGGGATCCACAGCTGCGCGTAGGACTGTGCCGGGTCGTCCTGAGACTGGCGGGTGCGCAGGATCTCCGGCCCAGGACGGTACTCGTACGGGTTGGACGGGATCCACTGGGCGGCCACGGCACCCCACATCCGCTGCAGCGCCTCGGGGAACGGCCCGGTGTTCTCGAACACGGCCCAGGTGCCCGCCGGGCACTGCAGCACGTCGAGGTCCTCGGGCAACTCGGCGACGGTGGTCACCACGGCGTGGTAGTAGTCGAGTTCGCCGCCCTCCTCGAAACCGTCCGACAGACGCACGGTCGCCGACACCACTCCCTCCGGGTCCTGGTCCGAGAGCCCGGCGATCCGCAGCATCGTCTCCCGCGGGATGCTCTGGATGTGCTCGGCGATGTGCGGGTTGACGCCCTGGAAGATCAGCGGGACGCGGGCCCTCTTGCCGACGACCCGGAATGCTTCCTTCTCCACGATGCGGTATCGCATGATGCTGTTCCCTTCGACGGTGAGGCGGAAGGACAGCCGGGGCTGCGAGTTCAGAGCCGCGCCGGTACGCCTGGCCTCGCCGGGACCGACACCGTGCACGGCACGGAACGCCCGGGCGAAGGCCTCCCCCGAGGTGTAGCCGTAGCGGATCGCGATCTCCAGCAAGGTCGGTTCGCCGGCCAGCACCTCGGCCCCCGCGACGGTAAGCCGCCGACGCCGGATGTACTCCGACAGCGCCATCCCCGCCAGTGACGAGAACAGCCGCCGGAAGTGGTACTCGGACGTGACCGTGATCCGGGCCAGCGCGGCCACCTCGATGTGCTGGTCGAGGTGGCTCTCGATGTGCTCCATGGCCTGGTTCAGCCGATCCAGCAACCCCGGCCTCCTTCCCTTTCGATCACCAACGTTAGGAAGGACCAAGCCTGGCGCACCCGACATCCTGTGCCCGCTCCGGTCGGGTGCTCGGCGCCGTCGCCTCACCTGATCAGTACGGTCGGGTCGTTCGGTCCAGGCGGACGACGACGATGGCGATGTCGTCGTCGGCGCCACTGGCCACGTCGAGGCGGGCGAGGAGGGCGTCGGCGAGGTGCTCCGCGCCGAACCCGGTGCAGGTGGCGAGCGTGGAGGTCAAGCGGCTCAGGCCGACGTCGATGTCCTCGTCGCGGCGCTCGATCAGACCGTCGGTGTAGAGGACGAGGGTGTCGCCACGGGTGTAGTTGGCGTTCGCCTGGGGGCGGGGGACGTGCTCGGGGCGGGCGCCCAGGGGTGGGTCGGTGGCCTGGTCGAGCAGGTCGTGGGAGCCGTCCCGGTGCAGCAGGACGGGTGGGGGGTGGCCTGCGCTGCTGTAGATGAGTAGCTGGCTGTGGCTGTCGACGAGGACCTGGACTGCGGTGGCGGCCAGTGCCCCTTCGACCGAGCGGGCGTACAGTCCCAGGACCTCCAGTGCTTGGGCGGGCCCGTGGACGGTGCGGGTGGCGGCGCTCAGCGCGCTGCGGAGCCTGCCCATGACGGTGGCGGCCGTCAGCCCGTGGCCGACCACGTCGCCGACCGTGACCGTGAAGCGGTCCGCGGGCAGGTCGACCGCGTCGTACCAGTCGCCGCACACGTTCAGTGATCCGGTCGCGGGCAGGTAGCGCACGGCGATATTGGGATGCCGGGCCAGGTCCGGGGAGTGCAGCATGGCTTCTTGGAGGGCGACGGCGATGCGCCGTTCACGGGCATGGGCCCGGCGTAGTTCCTCGTTCAACTGCTGCAGTTGTCGCGCCCTCACGTACAGCTCGGCTTCCATGGCCGCTTCCCGGCCGGGGCTGACCGACGGCAGGTGCGCCGCGCGGCGGGCGCGGACTATGTCGGTCATGTCCTCCGAGCGGTGGATGATCCAGGCGACCTTTCCGTCCGGGCCGAGGACGGGCACGTTGATCGCCGTCCACCACCGCTCCTTGAACCCCTCCGGGTTGCCGAGTACCGGGATGTCGTACTTCTGCAAGGTCATGTGATCGGTCTGGCCGGAGGCCAGGACACGGTGCAGCGAGCTTTTCAGCGTCTCCACCCCGTCGGCCTGCGGGTCGGCGGGATTGTCCGGGAAGGCGTCGAAGAGGTACTGCCCCAGCAGCTCGGGCAGGCTTCGCCCGGTCACCTCGCAGAACGCCGGGTTGGCATCGGCTATCACCAGGTCCGTGCCAAGCACCAGGCACGGACTCGGAAGGGCGGCGAACACGCCTGGGTAGTCGATGTTCGGTGTCACACGCATTCCCTGCCAGTCGCTCGCTCTTCAATCTACGAAATGTCCAGCTCCCGCGCCCGCCGAGCTCGCTCGTCGGCCCCCGGGTCGCGCGTCCGCGCCGGGCCTGCCGTAACCTGCGGCCATGACAGAGATCCAGGCCTCGACGCCCCGTGAAGCCTTCGAGCTGCTGCTGGCCGGCAACCAGCGGTTCATCGCCGGTGCTCCGGACCATCCGAACCAGGACGCCACCCGCCGCACCGAGGTCGCTCCGTCCCAGCGCCCGTTCGCCGTGCTGTTCGGCTGCTCCGACTCCCGCCTGGCCGCCGAGATCATCTTCGATCGCGGTCTGGGCGATCTCTTCGTCGTGCGCACCGCCGGCCACGTCATGGGCCCGGAAGTGATCGGCAGCATCGAGTACGGCGTCGACGTGCTGGACTGCCCCCTGGTCGTGGTCCTCGGCCACGACTCGTGCGGGGCGGTCGGCGCGGCGTGCGCCGCGCTGGAGGACGGCGTGGCACCGGCCGGTTACATCCGTGACGTCGTCGAGCGCGTCACTCCCAGCGTGCTGGCGGCCAGGGCCGCCGGACGCGTGAGTGCCGAAGAGATCCTCGCGGAACACATAGGGCACACCGTCGACCTGCTGCTGGACCGCTCCCGCCTGCTGTCCGAGCGGGTCGCCGCCGGGCAGGCCGCCGTGGTGGGCCTCTGCTACGGCCTGGCCGACGGGACGGCACGCCTCGTCGCGTCCCGTGGCCTGGACATGCCGGTCGCCCCGGCTCTGTAAGGATCAGTGGCGGGGTTACGCGGACCGGCCACGGGGTGCCCACCGGGGTGGTGGGCACCCCGGCAGGCACGACACCGTTCGGCGTCGGTTCCGGTCACACGGAGTGCCGGGGCCCCGCGGCGCGGCGGAGCCGGTTGGCGATCGCGAGTCCCAGGCCCTCCTCCGCGGGCAGGGACGCGATGATCAGGTCACACCCCTGCCGGTCGAATTCGCGCAGGAACCCGTACAGCCCGCGCGCGTAGGCGGCCGTCGAATCGGGGACCGTGACCACGGAGTGCGCCTTCGGCGCGGCGCCGGCGCAGGAGGGGGGAAGGAAGACGCCCACCTGGTGTCCCAGCTCCTGCGCGAGCACCGCTTCGGCGACGACCTTCTCGGGCTCGACGAGGACGACCCGCGCACTCGGCGCGTAGTGCGACGGGTGCTGGCCCGGCACCCGTACGTGGCTCGTCGAGGGGACGGCGAGCGGGTGTCCCAGTACCGCTTCGAGGTCCTCGCGCGTCACCCCGCCGGGCCGCAGGATGCTCGGGATCTGGCCCGTGGCGTCGACGATGGTCGACTCGACGCCGACCTCACAGGGGCCGCCGTCGAGCACGAAGTCCACGGCATCACCGAGTTCCGCCCGGACGTGGTGCGCCGTGGTGGGGCTGACCTGGCCGAAGCGGTTGGCGGACGGGGCCGTGACACCGCCACCGAAGGCCGACAACAGTCCGAGTGCGTCGGGGTGGTCGGGCACACGCACGGCCACCGTCTCAAGGCCACCGGTGGCTTCGAGGGGCACCCGGCGGCCGCGTCGCAGGACCAGCGTGAGTGGCCCCGGCCAGAAGCTTTCGGCCAGCAGACGTGCCGGCGCCGGCACGTCCTCGACCCAGTCGTCCAGCCGCTCCGCGCCGCCGAGGTGAACGATCAGCGGATGGGAGGGCGGACGCCCCTTGACGTGGAAGATGCGGGAGACAGCGGCGGGATCCTCGGCGTTGGCGCCCAGACCGTAGACGGTTTCGGTCGGAAAGGCCACCAGCCCTCCGGCGCGCAGCACACCGGCCGCCTTCTCAATATCACTGGTTCTTGCCGTCACCCTGGCCATCCTAATCCTGGGTGCGGGCGGCTCGGTCCGGTCCCGCCAATGGGCGGGGTGGGCCCCTGGCACAGAGGCGAGGCGCGCACACCTGTCCCGGCGGCCACGCCGTCCTCTGCTCCCAGCGGTTGGCCGAAACTGCAACTGCCGTCGCTCGAAACCCAGTTGTCGCAGGTGTCGCTGATTGACAGACTCGCTCCGCCGACGCAGAAAGCGCGTACATCGGCAACGGGGCACGTCATCTCTCAGGGGGATCATCCATGTCAGTCAACGCACCCAGACGCGTCTTCGCCCGTAGCACGGCCGTCCTCGTACTGGCCCTGGGCATGGCCACCAGCACGACCGGCCTGCTCTTCGGCGCCGACGCGCAAGCCTTGCCCATCGCCCAAGGGTCCTTCAGCTTCAGCGGCGACGAGGGCGACTACATCAGCGGCGGCCAGTCCTACGCTTACTCGACCGCGTCCCAGGACCGCTTGAACATCTCGGCGGACAACGCCGACAACGCGGTCCACCTCTCGGCCGACGGAGCGAACGGCGACTGGTGGACCCTGGATCTCGCGGCGCCCTCCGGCAAGGTCCTCGCGCCAGGCACCTACACCGGCGCCACCCGCTCCCCGTTCAACGCCCCGACCGAGCCGGGTCTGGACCTCAGCGGAAACGGGCGCGGATGCAACACGCTCACCGGTGAATTCACCATTTCCGACGTCGTGTTCGGCCCGCAGGGCTATGTGCAGAAGCTCGACGCCACCTTTGAACAGCACTGCGAGGGAGGCACCACCGCGGCGCGCGGTGAAGTCCACATCGACAACCTGGCCCCGCCGGCCCAGCTCGGCCTCGGCCTCGCCGTAGCCCTGGACGGCACCGCGAGCACCCTGAACGGCAACGCCACCTTGCACGGGACGGTGAGCTGCAACAAGCCGGTGCAGGTGGACGTTGCCGGAGACGTCACACAGGTGAAGAAGCAGAAGCTCATCCGCGGCTCCTTCACCACGTCGGTGTCCTGCACGCCGGACGCACCCGCGGCCTGGACCGCGACGGCCGTACCCACCGGGGACACGCCCTTCCAGCGCGGCGACGTGGAGGTCGATGGGCGAGCGACCGCCACGGACCCGGACTACGCGCAGCCGGTGACCGCCAGCCAGACGGTGGCCGTCCACCTCAAGCGCGCCTGAACCGAGCGCGGACCCGCCCCGCTGGATCCCATCCAGCGGGGCGGAGTGCCGCGAAGGGCGCCGAAGGCTCGGGCGCTTTTTGGCGGTGCCGGTCGTACGCGGCGTCAGCAGTCGCCCGTCCGTCCGAACACCGCTCTCAGCGGATCGCCAGCAGGCTGTACAGCAGTGGGATCCGGGGTTCGGGCAGGCGCCACCAGCCGGACGGTGTACGGACCATGTGCGGCCAGCGCGGCCACGGCAGCTCGTCACTCTCCCGGAGCCGCCGGACGGTCATCCCCGCCTCCGTCACCACGTTGACGACCTCGCCGATGCCGTGCATCCATTCGTAGCTGTCCCGCACGCCCTCGACCGCCGGGCCGTCGGTGTACGTGTACGTCGCATCGCGGTGGACGGGACCACGGCCGCCGAGATAGTCGTGGCGCAGCAGCAGCTCGGGGCCCTCACCGGGGGCGGCTTTCGGGCCGAGGGCGTTCAGGAGCGGGTGGAATTCGACGACGTAGAGTCGGCCGCCGGGGCGCAGCAGGCGGCTGACGGTCTGCGCCCACCGCGGGAGATCAGGGAGGTAGCACAGGGCTCCCTTGCCGGTGTAGACGACGTCGAAGCGCTGCGGGCCGAGAGCCTCGACCGCGTCGTAGACGTTCGCCCGTACGTACGTCACGTCGACTCCCGCCCGGTCCGCGACGGTGCGGGCCGCCGCGACGGACGCCGGGGAGAAGTCGAGGCCCACGGCCCGCGCTCCTCGGTGGGCGAAAGCGATCGTCTCGGTGCCGAGGTGGCACTGGAGGTGGAGAACGTCCCGTGCGTCGAGGTCCCCGAGGTCCTCCCATTCGAAGGGGGCGAACCAGCGCGCGGGGTCCAGGGCCTGTTCGAGGCCGTAGAACCGACTGGCCACGTGCACCGGGGTGCGCGCGTCCCAGTTCTCCTGGTTGGTCCGCATCAGCCGCTCGTGCTCATCGATGCTCATGGACGCCATCCAAGCGCGAGCAGCCGGTGTCGGACAGCCAATAGGTGGCCAGTGTCTCGGGCGCGCCTGGGCCGCGGCCCGGCGCACCGGGTGCGCGACCGCGGGCGCCGCGCTCCGGTCGGACATCCGCGGCCTGGAGCGACCGGTCGCCGTGGACGACGGCGGTGCCGCGCATCGTGGTCGTCCACGGCTGGGAGCCGTCGGCGATCAGCCGTCGGCGGCGAGGCGGTTCAGCCACTCCCGCAGCAGATGTTGCTCGGCGCTGCTGAGGTTCGTCTGGTCGGGCAGTGCGGCGCGCAGGGCGCGGGCGGCGCCGGCGGGCCCCGGGTCCTTCACGGCCGGCCGCTCGTTGGTGACGGCGGCGACCATGGACTCCCGGAGAGTGGTGAGCAGGGCCGGGTCGCGCCTCTCCTGGGGGAGGGACAGCCAGGTGAGCACGGCGCCCCGCGCCGTGGCGTGGATGATCTGGGCCGCGAGTTCCTCGTCGACGCGGAGCCGGCCGCCGGCGGCTAGGCGCCGGATGCGGCCCATCAGTATCTCCATGCCGGTCTTGAAGGCGGCCGATTCGGTCCGGGCGGGTTCGGCATACATCAGCGTGTACAGGGCGGGATTGGCCAGCCCGAACTCGATCGCGACGTCCCAGCCGGCTCTCAGATCCTCGATGGGGTCCTGAGGGTCCGGGTCGACATGCTTGGTTGCCAGAAACGCGGCGAAGCCGTGCTCGGCCACCGCGTCGAGCAGTCCGTCCTTGTCGCCGAACAGCCGGTAGATGGCCGGCGGCTGCAGGCCCGCGGCGTCGGCGACCGCGCGGGTGGTGACCGCGTCACGACCTCCGTGCGTCAACAGGTCGATGGCGGCCTCGATGACCCGTTGGCGGGTCTGCTCCCGGCCCGGGGACGCGGGGTCGGACCGGATGGCGGTGACGCCGTCTCCGTCGCGCGAACGTGCTGGCATGTATCGATGTTACTGCACTCTTGATTCCGACGTTAGTATCAGTGATACCTTGAAGTTGTTTCCGTCGGAAACAACCGTCGTGACAGGGAGCGCATCATGATCATTGTGACCGGAGCCAACGGGCAGCTGGGGCGTCAGATCGTCGAGAGGCTGCTCACGCGCATGCCGGCTCACCGAGTCGGCGTCAGCGTCCGCGACCCGCAGAAGGCGCAGGCGCTCGCCGACCGAGGGGTACGGGTACGACAGGGCAGCTTCACCGACGCCGTCGGCCTGGCCCATGCCTTCGAGGGCGCCTCGCAGGTCTTCATCGTCTCCGTCGACGAAATGGGCGAGGGGTGCGTCAAGCAGCACCGCACCGCGATCGAGGCGGCCGTCGCGGCGGGCGCCCGGCGCATCCTCTACACCAGCCAGATGGGCGCCGGCCCGACATCGCACTTCCAGGCCTGCCGCGACCATGCCGCCACGGAGGAAGCACTGCGCGCCTGCGGCGTGCCGTTCACCTCGCTGCGCAACGGCTTCTACGCCTCCAGCGCGGTGCGATTCCTCGGTCACGCGGCCGAGTCCGGCCGGCTCGCGCTCCCCGCGGACGGGCCGGTCGCCTGGACCGCGCACGCCGACCTCGCCGACGCGGCGGCCGCCATCCTGGCCGACGAAGGCCGCTTCGACGGCCCCACGCCGCCGCTGACGGGAGGACACGCGCTCACCTTCGATGACATCGCCGGTATCGCCACCGGGACAACGGGCCGCTCCATGACGAGGACCACCGTCCCCGACGACGAGTTCCGGGAGCAGCTGGTGAGCCAGGGTGCCCCCGCGGAGCTGGCGGACCAGTTGCTCGGCATCTTCGCCGCGAGCCGTGCCGGCGAGTTCGCCACCGTCGATCCGACACTGGCCGCCCTGCTCGGCCGCGAGCCCATCACCCTGGGCGCGGTGCTGTGCGAGCAACTGTCCGAAGGCTGATTCCCGAGCGGTCACCAGCCAGGGCCCGACGGGAGTGGTTCACGTGCCCTCTCCGGCCACCTCTTGGGACGGCGCCAGTTCGGGATCTCACCCCTGCCGGAGGCCAGGGGTGCGCAGGGCGTGGCTGAGCGTCGATGCCGTTGGCGAACTCGGTTCGCGCGCAGGGGCTCGCGGGCCACGGCGACGCCTCCTTCGGGGACCGTGACCGAGCCGGTGACCGGCTTTCCGGTGAGGAGTTCGAAGCCTTCGGCGGGAACCTCGGCGCCGTGGCCCGCGTGGTCGATGAGGAAGAGGCGGTCGGCGTCGGCACCGCGCCGCCGGACCACCTCGACGCCGGCGGGTGCCTCGCGGGTCGGCCGCACGCCTGACTCCCGGACGATGCGGTCCAGCACGGCGGCCAGCGTGGCGGGGTCCGATGGGTGTGCCATCTGCTCGCCCGAGAGGGTGAAGGAAACGGTCGACTCAACCAGAACCAAACACGATCGAACAAACTCGACCTGCGAACGCCTGGAGGCATGAACGTCCTGGGGACACCCTGTCAAGGCCCCGCGTCCAGCACGCCTTGGCGAACGACCGTTCCACGCCCCCACCCGCAGGCCCCCACACCGTCCGGCCCTCGGGCTTGCACCATCGCTCCCATCCCCGGGTCTGGGCAGCTGACGTGCACCGATTCACCGATGGACGCCTCGCCCGGAATCCCATGACCACTCACGCCACCGCGTCCACCGCCGCCGTCATCCCGTCCCACGACGAAGGCGACGTTGCGAGAACCCTTGACGTACCACCGTCGAGTGCGTAGATATGACCGCGCGGTCAGACCGCGGGGTCAGAGCACTGACCTCGGCCGGCACAGTTCTTCGATCATCCGGGACATCTCATGACATCAGGAGCGGACCCTGGCGCGGGTTCCCCCGCGCCGCGCAGCGCGGACGTGGCTCGGGTGGCCGGCGTATCGCGGAAGACGGTCTCCCGAGTTCTCAACAACGAGCCGTACGTCTCCGACGAGGCCCGCCGACGCGTCCTCGCCGCCGCCGAGGAACTCGGCTACCGACTCAACAACGCCGCGCGGGCGCTGGCATCCGGCCGAACCCGTTCCATCGGTGTGGTCTCTCTCGGCACCGCCGGCTACGGAACCGCCTCGCTCCTCGTGCACATCGAGCAGGCCGTACGGGATGCCGGGTACGCGCTCCGCGTGGTCAACACGCCGGACGGCGACCCGGACGGCATCGCGGCCGCCCTGGAGTCGCTCCTCGATCAGGGCGTGGACGGCATCGTCGTCTCCGAGCCGATCGTGGAGGGCAAGGTCCGTGTCCGTCTCGACGTCCCGGTCTGCTTCCTCGGGGCGCCGCCGGCCTTCCCCGCCAGCCGGACGGTGACCGTGGGGGTGGGCGCACACGATCTGGCACGGGCGGCCACCGAGCATCTGCTGGATCTGGGGCACGCGACCGTCCATCACCTCGCCGGTCCGCGGCGCTGGTACGCCACCAAGGACCGCATCGAGGGCTGGCGGGCGGCGCTCGCGGCCCGGGGCGCGCACGAACCGCCGCTGCTGAACGGTGACTGGTCTCCGGCCTCCGGGTACGCCGCGGGGCGGGCGCTCGCCTCCGACAGGTCGGTGACCGCGGTGTTCGCGTCGGGCGACGAGATGGCCATAGGCCTGATCCACGCGCTGCGGGAAGCCGGACGTCGCGTGCCGGAGGACATCAGCGTCGTGGGCTTCGACGGCAACCCTGTCTTCGCCTATGTCTCCCCTCCCCTGACCACCGCACGTCAGCCCTTAGAAGCCGCTGCCGCGGAAGGAATCCGCCTGCTCGTGCACGCCATCGAGCGGCCCGACGCCGATCTGCCGCCGGCGAGCGATCCCCCCGTCGAACTCGTCGTCCGCGGCTCGACCGCACCTCCGCCCTCCCACCGCCGCTGACGGCGACCCCGCACCTCCGCCGCCCCTCCGGCTGACGCGCCCTCGCACCTCCGCCGTCCCCTCGCCGCCGACGCGCCCCCGCACCACCGGATCCGTCACGCCGGCGCAACCTCTCCTGCCCTGGCATCGAGAGCTGCCGCGTACCTGTCCTGTCCTGTCCTGCCCTGTCCCGCACCCGTTCTGTTCCTCGCCTGTTCGGAGCCGCACATGTCCCCTGCCCGTCGAGGCGCCAGACCCGGCGCCGCTCCTCGTCCCATCGATCTCCTGGTCCTCCTCCTCACCCTGATGTTCGCCGCGGCGACTATGCTGCTGCCCGCCGCCGGCAGGGCACACGCCGTCTCCCGCCCCTCGCAGACCATGTACACCCCGCCGTCGAACGCGCCGGCCCCCGGCTCGCTCTACCCACGGGCGATACAGCTCCAGCACAGCGGATCGTCCAACGGCACGATCCTCGCCACCTTCGAGCAGTACACCTCCGGTACGCCTGTCTTCCCCATCTACCGCAGCACGGACGACGGCAACACCTGGTCGAAGATCTCGGACGTCGCCGACACGCAGAACGGCTGGGGCATGCGCTGGGAGCCCCAGCTGTTCGAACTGCCCACCGCGATCGGCAACTTCCCCGCCGGAACCATCCTCGTCGCGGGCGACTCCGTCCCCGGGAACCGGTCGGCGACCAAGATCGACATGTACGCCAGCACCGATCACGGACTGACCTGGAGCTTCGTCAGCAACATCGCCACCGGCGGCCAGGCCACCGCCAGCAACGGCTTCACCCCGGTGTGGGAGCCGTTCTTCCTGGTCTCCGGCAACAAGCTGATCGTCTACTACTCCGACCAGCGCGACCCGGCCCACGGCCAGAAGCTCGTCCATCAGGTCACCACGGACGGCGTCGGCTGGGGGCCGGTCGTCGACGACGTGGCGATGCCCACCTACAGCCAACGCCCCGGCATGGCCACCGTCGCGAAGCTGCCCAACGGCAACTACGTGCTGAGCTACGAGTACGGTGGCGCGCCGGAAGGCAACTTCGCCGTCTACTACAAGATCTCCTCCGACCCCGAGGCGTTCGGCAGCGTCACCGGCATCCCGCTGAGGACGACGGACGGCAACGTCCCCTGCTGCAACCCCTTCATCACCTGGCTCCCCACCGGCGGCCCCAACGGCACCCTGGTGGTCAGTGCGCAAAGCAGCACCGACCTGTTCCTCAACACCCAGAACGGCGCCGCCAACGCCTGGACCCGGATCCAGTCGACCGTCCCGGGCGGTTACAGCCGCGGCATGCTCCCGCTGCCCGACGGCCACAGCCTGCTGGTTCTCAGCGGCGGCTACAACGGCTCCGGTCTGAACCCCGTCTCCTACGGCACCATCGACCTGGGCGGTGGCATCTCCGACGGCGCCACCTACACCGTCGTCAACGCGGGCAGCAACCTGAATCTCACCATCGCGGGCGGCTCCACCGCCAACGGCACCACCGCCACCCAGCAGAACACCGACAACGCGACCGACCAGCAGTGGCGCTTCGCCCAGCAGCCCTCCGGCTACTTCAAGATCTTCAACGCCGCCAGCGGCAAGGTCCTGGGCGTGCAGAACCAGTCCACCGCCAACGGCGCCACGATCCTGCAATGGGACGACAACGGCACCGTCGACCACGAATGGGCCGTCGCCCCCCACCCCTCCGGCGGCTACACCGTCACCAACCGCCTCACCGGCAAGAACCTCGAAATCCCCAACGCCTCCACGGCCGCCGGCACCACCGCCGACCAATGGGACACCACCGGCTGCGCCTGCCAGCGCTGGACCCTCGCCCAGACCGCCCTGCCACCGCTCGGCACCGGTCAGTACGTGTTCGTCAACAAGAACAGTGGCAAGTACCTCGACATCCCGGGTGCCTCCACCGCCACCGGCACCGCGGCGGACCAGTGGCGCGACTCCGCCTGCAACTGCCAGCTGTTCACCTTCCAGTCCGCCGGCAACGGGGCCTGGACCATCAAGAACGTCAACAGCGACCTCAACCTGGACATCCGCGGCTCTTCCAGCACCGCGGGCGCGGCAGTCGTCCAGAACACCGCGTCCGGCGCCGATTCCCAGAAGTGGACCCTCACCGACGCGGGAGGCGGGTACTACAAGCTCCAGAACGTGCACAGCGCCCTCGTCGCCGGCGTCGCCCAGTCCTCCACCACCGACGGCGCGGCCGTCGTCCAGTGGAACAGCGTCAATGTCGACGATCAGCTCTGGAAGATCGTCCGCATCAACTGACCATCACGGGGAGACTCCTTCCCCACACCGACACCCGGGCCCGCCGAACAGACATCGGCGGGCCCGGGTCACTGCGGTATCGGCCGGCCGTGCCACACCCCGCCGCGCTTCGTACGCAGAGGTTTCACGCCATATTTAAGTCAGTCGCTTGAATGAGTACTCACTGTGGGATTGGCTGGGCTCGCCGGTCAGGCACGGACCTCTAGGAGCCCTCGTGAGTGAGATTCAGCAGGACCGTACGATGAGTTACCCGCTCACCGCCCCGGCGGCGCTGGAGCCCCCCGTCGAGTGGCCGGAGCTGCGTCGGACCTGCCCGGTGGCACATGTGACGCTGCCCAGCGGCGACCGGGCGACTCTGCTCACCCGCTACGGGGACGTCCGGCTCGCGCTGTCCGACCCCCGGCTGAGCCGTGCGGGCCTGGCCCGGCCCGACGCCGCCCGGATCACCGCCATCGAGACGGGCAGCATCTTCGACAGCCCGATGGCGAGGGCGCTCAACGCCGAGGGACCTGACCGCTGGCGGCGCATGGTCGGCAAGTGGTTCACGGCCAAGCGCATGCGGGCCCTGGTGCCCAGGATCGAGGCGATGGCCGACCGACTCGTCGACGACATGCTCGAGTACGGCCACCCCGCGGACCTGGTCCGGCATCTGGCCTTCCCGCTGCCGGTGTACGTCATCTGCGACATGCTCGGGGTCCCGGAGAGCGAGCGCGACGCCTTCAAGAACTGGTCCGACATCTTCCTCAACCTCTCCAAGTACACCGCCGCGGAGATGGAGGCGGCGCACCGCGACTTCGGCGCGTACATGTCCGGCCTGGTCGACGAGAAGCGCCAGGCCCCCCGCGACGACCTGATCAGCCAGCTGATCGCGGCCACCGACGCCGAGGGCCGCCCGATGTCCGACCTGGCTCTGGCCGCCACCGGCCAGGCCCTGCTGCTGGCCGGGCACGAGACCACCGCCGGCTTCATCACCACCATGGCGGCCGTGCTGCTGGCCGACCGCGACCGCTGGGAGCGGCTGCTGCTGGACCGCTCGCTCATCCGCTCCGCGGTGGAGGAGGTGCTCCGCTACGAGCCCTACCCGGGCTTCGGCATGCTCCGCTACGTCCACGAGGACACCGAGGTGCCCAGCGGCGCGCTGCTGGCCCAGGGCACCACCGTGGTGTGCAGCATGGCGGCGGCCAACCGCGACGCCGCTGCCTTCGGGGGCGCCGAGGAGATGGACCTGGGCCGTACCCCCAACGCGCACCTCGCCTTCGGTGCCGGACCGCACTCCTGCCTCGGCCAGCCGCTCGCCCGCACCGAGATGCAGACCGTGCTCGGGGTGCTGCTGCGCCGTCTGCCCGGCCTTGACCTCGCCGTCGCCCCGGCACAGCTGCGCCGCGTCGAAGGACTCATCACCACCCCGCTGCGGGAGCTCCCGGTCAGGTGGTGACGAGGGCGGCATCACGCCCCGCCCGAGCCGCGGGCGCGCACCAGCCCCATAGGATCACGAGGAGGAACTGCCATGAAGATCACCGTCGACGAGGTGAAGTGCTGCGGCGCCGGCCAGTGCGTGCTCATCGCCCCCGAGGTGTTCGACCAGCGTGACGAGGACGGCGTCGTGGTCCTGCTGGACGCCGAGCCGGCGGCCGAGCAGCAGACTGCCGTGCGGGAGGCCGCGAGTGTCTGCCCCGCCGCCGCGATCCTCCTCAGCGAAGAGGCGTGAACGCGTAGCGCCCGCGAGGCCCAGCAGCACCGGGCCGACCGTCACCGGGGCTCGGTGGGTGCCGTGCTCGGCCAACCCCTTTCGGGGGTGCGCGCCCTCCCGGAGGGAAATACATGTGCTCCCGAGGGACACGGCCTGTTATCTTCCCGCCATGAACGTCATGGGCCGAAGCATCACCGCGACCGCGCGAGCGACCAGCTCGCCGGTTGCCGCCGCCTGACCTTCCCCCTTTCCCATCGGCGACCGGAAACGGCCCGCCGGTGGTTCCGTGGCGTTCCTGCCCCGGTGTGATGACCGCGCGGTCCCGTTGTCCGGTGCCTCCCCCCGCTGTGACGCGAAGGAGCCACCCCCATGGACACGGACCTTGTGATTCGCACGTTCGTCGAGTACTTCGAGGAGCGTGACCATCGCCGGATCACCGGCTCGACACTGCTGCCGCCACCGGGCGATCCGGTGCTGTTCACCACCTCCGGCATGCATCCGCTCACCCCGTACCTGGAGGGGCGCCTTCATCCGCTGGGCAGACGGCTGGTCAATGTGCAGCGCTGTCTTCGGACCACGGACCTGGAGGAGGTCGGCGACGCCACCCATCTGACTGTCTTCGAGATGCTCGGCACCTGGTCGCTGGGCGACTACGACGGCTCCCTGAGCCTCGACTGGGGTTACGGGCTGCTCACCGAGGGGCTCGGTGTCGATCCGGGGCTGCTGCACGCCACCGTCTTCGCCGGCGACGGGCAGACCGGCCCGGACACCGCTTCCCTGGAGCTGTGGCAGAGCCGCGGCGTCCCCGTGGAACTCACCGTGGAGGACAACTGGTGGTCCAACGGGCCCGTCGGCCCGTGCGGACCCGACTCGGAGATCTTCCTCTGGACCGGTGACTCCCCGCCCATGTCGACGCCCACCCGCGACGACCGCTGGGTGGAGGTGTGGAACCACGTGATGATGCGCCACCGGCGGCTCCAGGACGGTTCCCTCGTGCCGCTTCCTCAGCCCAACGTCGACACCGGGCTCGGCGTCGAGCGGCTCGCCTCGCTGCTCCAGGGCAAGTCGTCCGTGTTCGAGTGCGATGTCTTCGAACCCTGGCGCCGTCTGGTACCGGCCCTGTGGCCGCTGGACGAACCGTCGCTGCGCCTGCTCTACGACCACTTGCGCTCAGCCGTGGTGGTCATCGGCGACGGGGTGCGCCCGGCCAACACAGGACGGGGCTATGTGCTGCGCCGCCTGCTGCGACGGGTGCTCACGGTGATGTGGCGGGATGATCCGTCGCGCCATCTGGGAGACCTGCCCGACGAGTTGATCACACACACCCTGGACCGCTTCCAGCAGGACGGGGAATCCGTCGCCGTACGTCGGCTGCTGATCGAGGAGGAGCGCCGGTTCAGCCGGCTCCTGAACCGTGGCCGGCAGGTCCTCGCCCGGTCCCGGTTCCAAGGCCCGTTGACGGACGAGGACTTCCACTACCTCCACGACACCCACGGCCTGCCGCGCGACCTGGTCATGAGCCTGCGTCAAGAATGATCAACGAACGCGAGCCGGCCGTCCCGGGCGTCACCCCCGCCGGGGAGGGCCCGGAGCCCGGTTCCGTTCGTCGTGGCCGCGTTGGGCCGGTGTCGTCGCTCGGCGCGTCGCGCTTGTTCCGTCGTTCGCGGTCGGTCGCAGGCATTCGATGAGGTAGTCGCCGGTGTCGGGGTCCACGGTCACGCCGTGGGTCTCGCTCCGGAATCCGGGGAAGCGGCGGTCGAAGGATTCCAGCGCGGTGAGGTAGCGCAGCAGGGGGCCGTCGGGGGCACCGACGCTCTCGCCGGGCATGAGGACGGGGATGCCGGGAGGGGTGACGGTGACCATGGCAGCGGCCACCTGGCCCGGCGCGTCGGTCAGCCGCACGCGGTGCGTACCGCCGCGGATCAGCCGCTGGTAGCACAGCTGCGGCGGGGCGACGGGTTCCGGCAACTGACGGAAGGCGGTGTCCAGCAGGTCGACGAGACGGGCCGAGCGAAGGTGGTCGTGCATGTCCTGGCACAGTTCGCGCAGGGTCCGGCCGGCGTAGCGCCCGGGGTGTTCGGCGACCAGCGCGGGGAGCACGCGGTCGAGGGGGGCGTCCTCGTCGTAGAGTGCCTTGAAGTCCATCAGGGCATCGAGGAGCGTGCCCCACTTGCCCTTGGTGATGCCCATGGAGAACAGCACGAGCGTGGTGTAGGTGTCGGTCTTCTCCACGACGATGTGCCGGGTGGCCAGGTAGGCGGTGAGCACCCGGGCCGGGATGCCCCACCCGGCCGTCTCGCCGGTCGCGTCGATGCCCGGGCAGGTCAGGGTGACCTTGATCGGGTCGAGCATGCAGTAGCCGTCGGTCAGTGCGGGGAACCCGTGCCAGGAGGCGCCGGGTTCCAGGTGCCAGCAGGACGGCTGCGTGTGCAGCAGGGCGGGGGGTGCCTCGTCGAACGGCAGTCGGGTGCCGGTGGTCGGGTCGGTGACCGTCTCGGGTTGCCACACGCCGAAGAACCATGGCGGCCGGTCGCCCGCCTCTTCGATACGGCGCCGGATGCGCACCATCTCCTGCCGGAACCGGACCGCCTCGGTCACCGCCTCGTCGATCAGCCAGCGGCCCTGCGGACCGTCCATCATCGCGGTCGCCACGTCCAGTGAGGCGAGCATCGGATAGAGCGGGGAGGTGGTGCCGTGCATCATCAGGGCCTCGTTGAACCGGTCGTGTTCGACGGGCGCCCTGGGAGCGGGCCTGACGTGGACCATGGCACTCTGTGAGAGCGCGGCCAGCAGTTTGTGGGTCGACTGGGTCGCGAAGACCGTCGGCCGGTCCGGCCCGGGGAAGGTGTGCTCGTCCACCGACATGCCGTAGCGGCCCGCGTAGAGGGGGTGGAAGCGGGCGTACGCGAACCAGGCCTCGTCGAAGTGCAGCCGTGGAGTGCTGGGGGCGAACGCCCGTGCCGCCGCCGAGGCGTCGTAACACAGGCCGTCGTAGGTGGAGTTGGTGAAGACGGCGTACTGGGCGTCCGGTGACAGGGCCTGCCCGGTCAGTGGGTTCGCCGCGATGCGGGCCGCGACCGAGTCCGCCGCGAGTTCCGCCGGGGGCAGTGGTCCGGCCAGGCCGTAGCCGTTGCGGGTGGGGATCAGATAGACCGGGCGTGCGCCCGAGACGACCAGCGCGTGCAGTACCGATTTGTGGCAGTTGCGGTCCACCAGCGCGATCTCGTCGCGGGTGACACTGAAGTGGCCGACCACGCGGTTGCAGGTGGAGTCCCCGTGCAGCACGAAGTAGGTGAGGTCGGCGCCGAAGACCCGGGCCGCGTTGCGTTCCGCCTCGCCGATCGGGCCGGTGTGCTCGAACAGCGAGCCGAGTTCGCCGACGGAGATCGACAGGTCACTGCGCAGCAGCCGTTCCCCGAAGTAGTCGTGGAACGCCCGGCCGGCGGGCGACTTCAGCAGCGCGACACCGCCGGAGTGGGCCGGGGTGTGCCAGGAGTACTCGTGCGCGTCGTCGAAACGGCGCAGTGCCCGGAAGAAGGGCGGCAGGACGGCTTCCCGGTAATGGCGCGCGGCGGTGGTGATCCGGCCCGCGATGAAGCCGGGGGTGTCCTCCAGCGGCCACACGTATCCCACGATCAGTTCCGACACCCACAGTGGCAGATCGTGTACGCCGTCGTCGCTCATCACCAGGAAGACCGGCAGATCCTGGAAGCGCCGGCCGATCGAGCGCAGCACCGAGGCACCCCCCGGCTCCCCCTCCCCGCCCCCTGCGGCGGGAAGGTCCCAGGCGACCAGCGCCGCGGTCAGCCCCGCCTCCGTCCGCAACACCGCTTCGGCGTCGGTCGCCCCGACCGCCCAGCGGACGCCGAACCCCCGCGCCTCGATCGCCTCACCGATGCCGGCCCACTGCTCCGAGCCGACCCCCGCGTCCCGAGGGTGCTCCCGCACCGCGACCAGAATCCCGCTGTCCGCCATGGGACCTCCTTCCCGGCGGTCCGTACCGCCGCCCCGGCTCAGTTTTGGGCAGGCCGGCCGGTCCCGGGGGCGTGCGGCGGTAAACCACCCGCACGACGGAAAGACGGCCACTCCCGAACTCCTGACCGAGCTTCGGGCGCTTCGCGGGTCAGCAGCCGTAACCGCAAGGCCGTGCCGTCAGGCGGGTCAGCTGAGACGTGCGCCGCGGAGTAGCAGGAGGGCGACGTCGGCAGCGGCCAGGCCCAGGCAGGCGAGGAAGGGTGTCCGGCTTCGCCCGGCCGGCCACAGGGCGGCGGTGAGCGAGAGCGCGCCGGCTGCCGCGAGCCCGACTCGTCCGGTAAGGCCGACGGGTCCGGCCGGCCCCAGGACCAGCACCGCGGAGCCCGCGCCGAGCGCCGCCGCCGCCAGCGTCCGCGCACCGCGGTTCCCGAGACGCTGGGGCAGGCCGCGGATGTCCGCCGCGAGGTCGTCGTCGATGTCCGGCAGGACGTTCGCGGCATGGGCCCCCACGCCCAGCATCGCGGCGCCGGCCGTCGCCCACCAGTGCGGCCGCGGGGCTCCCGGCAGGGAGAGGGTGACGTACGCGGGCAGCAGCCCGAAGGCGACGGCGTAGGGCGACCACGACCAGATGGTCCGCTTGAGACCGAGGTTGTAGCCCCAGGCGGCGGCCACGCCGAGCAGGTGCGCGCTTCCCGCCCGCCATCCGTTCCCGAGGGAAAGGGGCACGCACACCGCGAGGGCGCAGCCCGCCGCGGCCTTCACCGCCCGTGCGGAGGTCTCCCCGGCCGCCAGGGGTTTGTCGCGTCGCGCGGCGGCCACGTCCCGGCGGGCGTCGATCAGATCGTTGCTCCACCCAACCGACAGCTGTCCGGTGAGCAGGGCCGCCGCGGTCAGCGCGGTGCCGGCAGTGCCCCTTCCGGACGCGGCGGCCAGGGCGGTGACCACCGCCGTCACGGTCGCCGAGGGCGCCGGGTGAGCGGCCAGCAGCAGCCCGCCGACCGGTCCGAGCCCGCGGTGGCGCGATTCCGCCACGGCCGGCGGGTGCCTCGTTCCGACATCGTGCACGCCCCGATGCTAGGCCCGGCCGGCCCGCTCCTTCTGCCGCCGCGCGCGCGAAATGCCGGTGACACTCATTTCATGAGTGACATTCACATATCAACCTATTCTGCTCTTATGACGCATATCGTCGCCGTCCAGGGCGTGCTCCCGGCGCACCGCTACCACCAGCGTGAAATCGCCGATGCCCTCGCGGCGATGTGCCGTCCCGGAGCCGACGGCACGGCGTGGGACCGTGGCACGCTGGATCGGCTGCACGCCACGGCATGCGTGCGCACCCGTCATCTCGTCCTGCCCCTGGAGCGGTACGCCCTGCTGGACGGTTTCGGTCAGGCCAACGACCTGTTCATCGAGGAAGGCCTGCGGCTCGGCGAGGAGGCCCTGCGCGCCGCCCTTGACCAGGCCGGCCTCGCCCCGGACCAGGTGGACCTCGTCTTCGCCACCTCGGTCACCGGCATCGCCGCCCCGTCGCTGGAGGCCCGGCTGGCCGGACGCCTGGGACTGCGGCCGGACGTGAAACGGGTGCCCGTCTTCGGCCTGGGCTGCGTCGCCGGCGCCGCCGGGCTGGCCCGGGTCCACGACTACCTGCAGGGTCATCCGGACCAGGTCGCGGTACTGCTCTCGGTCGAGCTGTGCTCCCTCACACTCCAGCGCGGTGACACCTCCGTGCGGAACATGGTGGTCGGCGCGCTGTTCGGTGACGGCGCCGCGGCGCTGGTCGCCGTCGGCCGGGACCATCCCCGGCTCCGGGAGTGCGCCGGACCCCGCGTGGTGGCCACTCGCAGCCGCCTTTATCCGGGCACGGAGCGAGCCCTGGGCTGGGACATCGGCGACCGTGGCTTCGCGATCGTGCTCGGCGCCGAACTGCCGGATCTGGTCCGGCTCCACCTGGGCGAGGAGGTGCACTCCTTCCTGGCCGCGCACGACCTCAAACCGGACGACATCACCGGCTGGGTCTGCCACCCCGGCGGCCCCAAGGTACTGGAGGCACTCCAGGAGACCCTCGGCCTCGGGCCGGCATCGCTGGAGCTGACCTGGCGCTCGCTCGCCCACGTCGGCAACCTCTCCTCGGCTTCCGTGCTGCACGTCCTGCGCGACACCCTGGACCTGCGCCCGCCGCCCCGCGACACGCCAGGCCTGCTGCTGGCGCTCGGGCCCGGCTTCAGTTCCGAACTCGTACTCCTGCGCTGGTAGGTGACGGATGACCGGTTACACCGTGCTGATCCTGCTGGTGGCCGCCGAGCGGATCGCCGAGCTCGTCGTCGCGCGCCGCAACGCGGCCTGGAGCCGAGCGCACGGCGGTTTGTCGTACGGAGACGGCCACTACCCGGTGATGGTCGCCCTGCACACCGGACTGCTGGCCGGCTGCCTCGTCGAGACCCACCTGTCCGGGCGTCCCTTCCTGCCGCTGCTCGGCTGGCCGATGCTGGCGCTCACCATCGGGGCCCAGGCACTTCGCTGGTGGTGCATCAGCACCCTCGGACCGCGCTGGAACACCCGGGTCATCGTCGTGCCCGGTCTGCCCCTGGTCGACAGCGGCCCCTACCGGCTGCTGCGCCACCCCAACTACCTCGCCGTGGCCGTGGAGGGACTCGCTCTCCCCCTGGTCCACGGGGCATGGTTGACGGCGACCGGCTTCACCCTGCTCAATCTGCCTCTGCTGGCCGTCCGGCTCCGCTGCGAGAACGCGGCACTGGCCCTGTCCGCCCCTCCCCCGGCCGCCGCGACCTCGTCATGCTCGACCTGCTGATCGTCGGCGGCGGACCGGCCGGGCTGGTCACCGCGATCCACGCCGCCCGTGCCGGACTCGACGTGGCCGTGGCCGAACCCCGGACGACACCGATCGACAAGGCCTGCGGCGAAGGACTGATGCCGGGCGCTGTGCGGGCCCTCGCCGAACTGGGTGTCACCCCGCCCGGGCACCCCCTGCGCGGCATCCGGTACCTCGAAGCCGATGAGGGCCGGCGAGCGGAGGCCGTCTTCCGTCACGGGGACGGCCTGGGCGTGCGGCGCACGGACCTGCACTCGGCCCTGGCCCGCCGGGTGGCGGAACTGGGCGTCCCCGTGCACCCGGTCAAGGTCGATCCGGTGACGGTCCGGCAGGCCGCCGGCAGCGTCACCGCGGGCGGGCTGACCGCCCGTTACCTCGCCGCCGCGGACGGCCTGCACTCACCCGTCCGCCGCCACCTCGGCCTGGCCATGCCGGATTCTCGGCCGCCCCGCTACGGGCTGCGCCGGCACTTCGCCATCGCCGCCTGGACCGACCACGTGGAGGTCCACTGGTCCGCCCGAGCCGAGGCCTACGTCACCCCGCTGGGACCCGGACTGCTCGGCGTGGCCGTCCTGACCGGCGAACGGGCACCGTTCGACACGCACCTCACCGGTTTTCCGTCCCTGACCGCCCGCCTGCGCGCCCACGCCTGCTCCCCCGTACGGGGCGCCGGACCGCTGCGGCAGCGGGTCCGCAGCCGGGTGGCCGGCAGGATCCTGCTGGTGGGCGACGCCGCCGGTTACATCGACGCGCTCACCGGCGAGGGCATCTCCCTCGCCCTGGCCGGCGCCGCCCAGCTCGTCCGCTGCGTCCGCGACGGACGGCCCCTCGACTACGAACGCGCCTGGCGCCGAGCCTCCCGCCGGCATCGCCTGCTCACCGACGCGCTGGTACGGGCCCGCGCCCATCCCCGGCTCGCCGGCCTGATCGTCCCGGCCGCCGTACGACTGCCTTCCGTGTTCGCCGGGCTGGTCAACGGCCTGTCATGACGTGCGGCGCGGACTCACCCCGGCCGCACCACACCTGCGCCGTCAGGGACCGATGCGTCGAGTGAGTGCTTTGACGAGGTCGGTCGGGCAGGGCTCGGCGTCGCCGCTTGAGTGTGTCGGCCGTGGCGGGGATGCCGGCCTGACGGCGAGTTGGGAAGTGACGTCGTAGCAGAGGTCGGGGATCGCCCGGCCGGGGTCGCGCAGGAACGGGTAGCGGGCGAAAGCGCGGCCGGCGTCGACGAGGACGGGGGTGGCGGCCCTGGTCCGGGTGAGTTGATGCTCTTGCATTCCCGCACGGGGGAATACGTCCGCGGGCCTTCGCATCCGTCTCAGACGGCGTTCAGTCCTCCGTCCACCACCAGGCTCTGCCCGGTGATGTAGGAGGCCCGGTCGGAGAGCAGGAAGGTGACGGCTTCGGCCACTTCCCAGGCGGTTCCCTGGCGTCCCAGCGGTATACGGGCGAACGAGGAGGAACGCGTCGCCCGCCGGGCCGAGGCCTCGCGGCCCATCGGGGTGTCGATCAGGCCCGGGACGACCAGGTTGGCGCGGATCCCGCGCGGCGCGCCTTCCTTGGCGACATGGCGGGTCAGGCCGAACAGACCCGCCTTGGAGCTGTCGTAGGCGGGCGAGCCGGTGGCCGCGCGCAGTCCGGCCACCGAGCCGACGAAGACGATCGACCCGCCGTCGGCGACCGCGGGCAGCCCGTACTTGGCGGCGAGGAAGGGGGCGCCCAGGTTGACCGAGAGGACCCGTTCCCACTGCTGCGGTGAGGTGTCCCCCAGGCCCGTGCCGAGGCCGATGCCGACGTTGACCACGATCCCGTCGAGCGTGCCCAGCGCGCGGCGGGCCTCGGCGACCATGGCCGAGGACTGACCGGGATCCGTGGCGTCACCGGCCACGGTGACACCACGGGCGCCCTCCTCACCGACCAGGGCGGCGGTGGCCGCCGCAGCGGAGCGGGAGACGTCGGCGCAGGCCACGTCGGCCCCCTCGCGGGCGGCGAGCACGGCACCGCCAGCCCGTTGCCCACGGGCGCCTCGGGATCGTCGCTGGGGCGGGTGCCAGCGCCGATGACCAGTACGTTACGGCCGGTCAGCAGGCCGATCGGCGGGTTCGCGGGGTTCCGGCGCTCAGACATCGTCGTGTTCCCGTCCCGCCGTGTCCGCGCCGGTCCCCGCGGTCGTGGGCAGAGTCTCCGCGTCGAAGCCGGGTTCGAGCCGGGTGCCGGCGGAGTTCAGGAAGAACGCGACCATGTGGTACTGGCCGACGAGCATGGTGATTTCGATCAGCTGTGCCTCGTCGTGGTCGGCGGCGAGCGCGGCCCAGGTGGCGGCGGACAGGCGGGCGTCGCGGTGCAGTTCGTCGGCGGCGCGCAGCAGACGGGCGTCGGACGGCGCCCACCCCCGGGCGTCCGGGCCCTCGCCCACCCGGCGGATCTCCTCGTCGGTGACCCCGGCGGCCCTGGCGAGCGGAGCGTGCCTCCCCCATTCGTACTCCGCGCGGGTGTTGCACGCGGTGCGCAGGATCAGCAGTTCCCGGGTCCGGTCGGACAGACGGCCGTCGCGCAGCAGATGGCTGCCGAACGGCAGGAAGTGCCGGAAGAGGTCGGGGTGCCGCACCAGGGTGGTGAAGACGTTGGCGGGGCGGCCGTCTGCGTCCCGGGGAATCGACGCGAGCAGGGCCCGGGTGGAGGGGTCCCAGTCGTCCTCGGGCAGTGGCGCGAGGCGCGGGCCGGCGTCGGCGTCGGCGTCGGCGCGGTCGGGTCGGTGGTGGTGGTCGTCGGTCATGGGGGTCTCCGTACTCTTCGTCAGGTGGTTCGGTGGGATGAGGGCGCCCTGAGTCCGGTCGGCCGGCGCCTCGTCAGGTGGGCGGGTCCGATCGGGCCGCTCCGGCGGCTCTGCCACTGTGCTTCCCGTGGCGGCGGGTTGTCGACGGCCCGCCGGCCAAGGGTCGGGGGCGGCATATTGTTCAGTCGCACAACGGCTGTGCCACAGGGACGGAGGTGGGGTCCATGCCGGGACGGCCGGGCGCGGCGGCGTCCCTCGAACGGGTCATCGCCGCGATGACCGCGAAGCAGCGGCACCTGGGCGGGCGCCTGCACGCGGATCTGACGGACCACATCCCCTCCTATCGCGCGGTCCCGCGGGAACTCCTGGACCAGATCTGGCACCGGTACTTCCAGCGGGCTCTCGCGGTGCTGCGCGAGGGGACGGTGCCCGCGCCGGAGGACTTCGACGAGGCAGACGTGGCCGGTGACCGGGCCGCCCGGGGCGTGCCGCTCAGGGCGAGTTCGGTGCGCTCATCGAGCAGTCGGTGCGGGACTACCTGGAAAGGGGGCGGCACGTCCGCGAGGTCGCCCGCAGCGCACATGTGCATGTCAACACCGTCCGCTACCGGCTGCGCCGTTTCGAGGAGCTGACCGGCACCAGCCTGGACGCCCCGGACACGGCGGTCGAGCTGAGCTGGGCTCTGGCGGCACGCGAGCTGAAGACGGCCGGGGCGCCACGCCGTGGCACGCGGCGAGCGAGTCCGAGCCATCCCGCCGGGTTTCAATAGGCGTACATGGCATCAGCAGGGCAGCGGCCAGGGCCCCTCCGGTCCAGCGGTGGAGGAGCGGATGAAGGAGTTCAGCGAGAGCCACGCCGATCCGTTCGCCCTGCATCTGGCCGCCGTGGCGGTGCTCGACGACCGGGGTGTCGTGGTCGGGTGGAACCAGCGGGCCCAGGAACTGCTCGGCCATCCGGACACCGCCGTCCTCGGCCGTCCGGCCATCGAGGTCCTCGTCGATCCTCGTGATCTGCCGGCCGTCACGGAGGCCGCGACGAACGGCAGGAGAGCCGGCGGCTGGTCCGGCGTGGTCAAGGTGCGCCACCGCGACGGGCGGCTCGTGGAGATGGGGCTCAGGGCCCATGCGCTCTCCCGTGGCGACCGGGTCCGGGAGTGGATTCTCGCCGGGGCACTCGCGGTTGACGTCCTGGAGTGGCAGCGGGACCGCGCGGTTCTCGACGGGCTGTACCGCCGCTGCCCCATCGGTCTGGTCGTCCACGGCCCCGACCTGAGCATTCTCCGGGTCAACCGGGCCATCGAACGCTTCACCGGTGTGCCCGCTGCGGACTTCCAGGGGCTCCCCACCGGCTGTTTCCTCCTCCCCGACGACGCTCGCAGGGCCGTGGACCGGGTCCGCCAGGTGATGGACACCGGTAGGCCGATGGTCTACTCGGAGCAGTTCGTCCGGCTGCAGTGGGATCCGGCGCGAGAGCAGGTCGCGATGGTCTCGTCCTTCCCGATGGAGGATCCCTCCGGCCGTGTCCTGGGTGTGGCCGAGATGATCGAGGACATCACCGAACGGCATCGGGCCCAGCGCCGGCTCGCGCTCCTCGACCAGGCCGGCAGCCGGATCGGAACCACCCTCGACGTCGCGGAGACCGCCCGGGAACTCGCCGAGGTGATGGTGCCCCACCTCGCCGACCACGCCTCGGTCGACCTGCTGCAACCGGTGACGCGCGGTGAGGAACTGGCGCGGGTCCTGGCCGGGCCCGTGGTACGGCTGGGGGCCTGCAGCGTCGGTGCCCAGCAGCCCGGCCCGCCTCACCCCCACGGCGAACCCGTGGAGTTCGGGTCCGACACACCCCAGGCCAGATGCCTGGCCGAAGGGCGGCCCGTCCTGGAGCCGGTTCTCCCGGCCGACTGGTTCTCGAGGGAAGGCCGCCAGGGGGCCCATGCTCCGGACCTGGGCGTCCACTCGCTGATCGTGGTGCCTCTCGCCGCACGGGGCCTGGTCCTGGGTGTGATGACCCTGTGGCGTTCACGCCGTCCCGACGCCTTCGAGGCGGACGACCTCACCCTCGCCCAGGAACTCGCCGCGCGCGCGGCCGTCGCCATCGACAACGCCCGGCGCTTCACCCAGCAGCAGCAGACCGCGTTCACCTTGCAGAGCAGTCTGCTGCCCCGGGGGGTTCCGGACCAGTCGGCCGTCGAGGTGGCCCTGCGTTATCTTCCGGCCAGCGCAGCCCCCGGTCTGGGCGGCGACTGGTTCGACGTCATCCCCCTGTCCGGGGCCCGGGTCGCCCTCGTCGTCGGCGACGTGGTGGGCCGCGGCATCCACGCGGCCGCCACCATGGGCCGGCTGCGCACCGCCGTACACACGCTTGCCAGCCTCGACCTGGAGCCGGACGAGGTCCTCTCCCGCCTGGACGACCTGGTCAACCTGCTGGCGGCCGAGCAGGAGGCGGCCGGCGAACGGCCCGTGGGCGAGCAGGTCGTCGGCGCCACCTGTCTGTACGCCGTGTACGACCCGGTCTCCGGGCGGTGCTCCGTGGCCCGCGCCGGCCACCCGCCACCGGTGGTGACGGCTCCGGACGGACAGGCGGCTCCCCTGGACCTGCCCGCCGGTCCACCGCTCGGCCTGGGCGGGCTGCCGTTCGAGGCCCGGGAGATCGAACTGGCCGGGGGGAGCCTGCTGTGTCTCTACACCAATGGAGTCATCGGCGAACGCCACATCGACGCCGACGTCGGCCTGACCAAGCTGTGCTCGGCGCTGACCCACCCTGCCGACGCGCTGGAACGAACGTGCCAAGCGGTGGTCGACTCGCTCGTGCCGTCGCGTCCCATCGACGACGTCGCTCTGCTGATCGCCCGCACCCGCACGCTGTCACCGGACGATGTCGCCTCCTGGAGTCTGCCGCTGGAGCCGGCCAGCGCCGCCCGGGCCCGGGAGCTGACCTCGGCCAAACTGACCGAATGGGGTCTGGAGCACTTGGCGTTCACGACCGAGCTGATCGCCAGCGAACTGGTCACCAATGTCTACCGGTACGCCGGCGGCCCCGCGACCCTGCGGCTGATCCGTGAACGGTCCCTGGTGTGCGAGGTCAGCGACACCAGCCACACCGCACCGCATCTGCGCCGCGCCCGCACCACCGACGAGGGCGGCCGCGGCCTGTTCCTGGTGGCCCAGCTGGCCGAACGCTGGGGCACCCGCTACACCCGCGAGGGCAAGACCGTGTGGACGGAACAACCACTGGCCGGCACCCGCACCTGACGGCTTGTGCTGAGTCGGCCGCGACCCCTTGTTCTCATTCGGCCGCGACCGCTCGTGCTCATTCGGCCGCGGCGAGCAGCCGTGCCTCGCTCTCCTCGTACAGCCGTCGGCTCTCGCGGCTCTCGGCGGCGCGGCGTCGGTGGTCCAGCCGGCTGCCCAGCCAGCCCGCCAGATAGCCGAACGGGATGGAGACGAGGCCGGTGGACTGCATGGGGAACCAGTGGAAGTCGACGTTCGGGAAGACGGCGGACGGAGTGCCCGAGACGGCCTTGGAGAAGCCCATCAGGACGAGGGCGCAGGCCGTGCCCCCGTAAAGGCTGGCGAGCAGGCCGGTGCGGGTGAATCCGCGCCAGAACAGGGAGTAGGTCAACGCCGGCGCGACGGCCGATGCCCCGATGCAGATCGCCAGCGTGGTCAGTACGGCCACGTCCCAGTTCTGGACCAGCACCGACAGCAGGATGGCCACGGTCCCCACCGCCACGCTCGTCCACGCCGCCACCGTCATCTCCGTACGCGGCGCCGCCCGTTCCCGCCGTAGCGCGTGGGCGAACAGGTCGTGGGCGAGCGACGAGGCCGCGGCCAGGGTCATCCCCGAAACGGAGGACAGCAGGGTGATGAACACCGTGCCGGCCATCGCCGCGTAGAGGACCGTGGTGCCCGCGGAGCCGGTGCCGCCACCGAGCGCCCGGGACAGCATGAGCACCGAGGTCCTGCCGTGCGGGTCGGCCGCGGTGATGTACTGCGATCCCACCAGGGCCGCCGCGCCCGTACCCATGATGATGACCGTCAGGCAGAACGTGGTGACCGTACCGACCGCCCAGGACATGGAGCGGCGCACGGCGGGCGCGTCCCGCGCGGAGTACAGGCGCATCGTGATGTGCGGCAGGCAGGCCGCGCCGAGGATCACGGTGATCTGAAGGCCGGCGAAATCCAGCCGTTGACCTGCCGAGGTGCCCAGTTGGAGGCCCTGCTGGAGGTAGGCCGGGCCCGTTCCGCTGCCGCGCTCGGCGGCTCGGAGCATCTCGCCGAGGCTCCAGTGGAAGCGGTTGAGGACCAGCGCGGCGACGGTGGCGCTGGTGCCGAGCAGGAACACGATCTTGATCATCTGGATGAGCGCGGTGCCCCGCATGCCGCCGATCGCCGCGTAGATGATCATCAGGCTGCCGACGAGGACGACACAGGTCGTCCTGGCACCGGCCTGGTGCGGCATGCCCAGGATGAAGGTGAGCAGCGACCCGGCCCCGGAGAGCTGGACGACCAGGAAGGGGAGGGTCGCCGAGAGCGTCACCACGCAGGAGGCGATACGGACGGCGCGCCCGGGCATGTTGCGGGCCAGGACGTCGCCCATGGTGAAACTGCCGGCGTTGCGCAGCGGTTCGGCCAGCAGGAACATCAGCAGCACCAGGGACAGGGCGGTACTGACCGCGAGGACGTACCCGTCGTATCCGGCGAGGGCGATGATGCCGGTGGTGCTCAGCACGGTGGCCGCGGAGATGTAGTCGCCCGCGATGGCCAGGCCGTTCTTGAGGGGGGTGAGCGAGAGGTAGCCGGTGTAGAAGTTCGTCAGGTCGTCGCGGTCCGGTCCCGCCATCACGCACATCAGCAGCGTGAGGGTCACCAGCGTGCTGAACAGGACCAGGACGATCGCCTGGGTCCCTGATCCGAAGTCGTTCATCCCGTGACTCCGGCATCCCGGTCCGGTCGGACCGTCCGCTCCCTGACGGCCCGCGCCAGCGGATCGACGGAGTGCTCCGCGCCGCGTCCGTACCAGAGGACGGCCGCGAAGGTGACGACGAGTTGGAGGATCCCGAGGCCCATTCCGAGGCTCAGCTCCCCCGCGATCCGGGAACCCATCAGATCCGGCGCGCAGCAGGACAGCACCAGATACACCACGAACGAGCCCAGCGCGGTGAGCGTGGAGACCCGGCGCAGCACCTGGTAGGCCGAGCGGAGGGCGGTGAGGTCGGCATCGTGCGGACGGGGCTCGTGCGTCTGCGACGGTCGCCAGGGGGCCTGCCCGTAGGGGGCGTACGAAGGGGCGTCGTATCCGTACGCATGGTGTTGACGGGGCTCGGCCCACGACTGCGGCCACCCCGGCGGTGCTGGCGGGAGGTACCGGTTGTCGTCGGGGTGTGTCATCGCATGGCCTTCCGGTGCGGCTCGGATCCGTGGGAGGTGGCGGTGAAGCATCGGGCGTGGCGGCGCACGATACCGACTGGTTGGAATGCGCGATAAGGCCGACGGGGGTCACGTTTTCGGCTCGATGCGCACCGGTCGACCGATCCATCCGTCGACGGGCGACCCCCCGGACCATAGGGCCCCGCGCACGCGGATGACCTGTGGGGAATATCACGAATACGACGTACCTGCTGGTCGGTATGGTCGCAGGGAGCCGCGACCGGCGGCGCCGGTGCCGTCGCCTGTGACCATCCGCAGCACCGTGTCCGCGACGGCCTCGGCCGGGATGACCGGCAGGCCCTGCTCGGAGTGCTGGTTCATCCAGGCCGGCCGCGAACCGGAGCCGTTCCGCTTCCGCAACGTCCCCGGCCCGGCCACCCCCGCCGGGGCCTGAGACCCGGCAACGCGGTCGGGGGCGTGCGGGGACGGGCGAGGTGGCGTGGGCGTCCACGAGTGTGAGCGAAATGAGCAGAATCAGCTTTTGCGCGCAGAAGAACCGGCATGCGCGCAAAGGCTGATGCTGTAAACGTCAAACAACTACAGTCCCCGCCATGAGCGCAGACACGAGCTGTTCGGGCGCGGAGACTTCGTGGCTCTGGGCAGCGCCTGCGGACTCGTCCGCAGCCGGCACTGCCGAGGTCCGGGCGATCTCTCCCGTTTCGCACTTCTCATGAGGACGTGAACCGCCATGCGCAGGACCGCCAGACACTCGGCACTGGCCGCCGCCGGTCTGCTCGCCCTTGCATCGCTCACCGCCTGCGGCACCACTGCGGCCAGTTCGACAGCCGACACCGGCGGTGGGGGCGCAGCGGGCAAGGGAGAGCAAGTCAAGATCATGGTCGGCGGCCTGGACAAGGTCATCTATCTTCCCGCGATGCTCACCGAGCGGCTCGGCTACTTCAAGGAACAAGGTCTGGACGTCCAGCTGTTGAGCCAGCCTGCGGGTGTCCAGGCCGAGAGCAGGCTCGTCTCCGGCCAGATCCAGGGTGTGGTCGGCTTCTACGACCACACCCTCGACCTCCAGGTGAAGGGCAGGGCCGTGGAGTCCGTGGTGCAGTTCTCGCAGGCGCCCGGTGAGGTCGAGGTGGTCTCCAAGAAGGAGGCGGGCACCGTCACATCGCCCAAGGACTTCAAGGGAAAGAGGCTCGGGGTCACCGCCCTCGGCTCCTCGACGGACTTCCTCACCAAGTACCTCGCGGTCAAGAACGGGGTGAAGGTCGGTGAGTTCACACCGGTTGCGGTCGGCGCCGGTACGGCGTTCATTTCCGCGCTCCGGAAGGGCACCATCGACGCCGGGATGACGACCGACCCGACCGCCACGACGATCACGAACAAGGACGAGGGTGAGGTACTCATCGACATGCGTACCTCCGAGGGAACCGAGGAGGCGCTCGGCGGCGCGTACCCCTCCTCCAGCCTCTACATGCAGACACGATGGGTGAACAGCCACCAGGAGATCGTCCAGAAGCTGGCCAACGCCTTCGTGAAGACCCTCAAGTGGATGGCCGCACATGGTCCGTTGGAGATGGCCGACATGATGCCCGCCGGCTACTCACAGGGCCACGAGATCAGTTACGCGGCAGCGATAGAGAGCGCGCTGCCCATGTTCACTTCCGACGGCGTGATGCCCGCGGGCGGTCCCGAGACCGTCGAGAGGGTTCTCAGGGCATTCAATCCCGCCATCGAGAACGCCCACGTCGACCTCGGCAAGACGTACACGACGAAGTTCGTGAAGAACGCGACCGGCTGAGATACGTGGGCGGGGCGGGGGTGCCGCGTCGAGCCGCGCCGAGCCGGCCCGGCGCCATGACCAGACGGCCCCCACCCACGCGCCCCGGCCCGCCCGATCGCGGCGTCGCACAACGGCCTTTAGGCTGGCGGCCGGATGTGTTCACATGGGGGCGTTGCAGATGGCACTTGCTCAGCCGTTGCCGGTGCAGGGGATACACACGGGTCCCTTCCCGATCGGGGCTGCCGTAGGCCTGCTCCTGGTCGGTGGGGTGGTCGCCGCCTCTGCCGCGCTCTCGGCCACGAGGTCCGAACCGAAGGACCGGGACAGGTCCCTCAGGAACTGGCTGCTCGGACTCGGCACGACGTTGTGCGTGCTGGGCGGACTCGGCTTGTTCGACCACTACTTCGAGACCCTGCGGGCAAGCGACGGACTGCATGCCGCCGGTCGCCGCATCATCGACAACGCGGTGAAGGAGGCCCGGGACTGCGACCCCTCGTCCCCTGAACCCACCTTCGCCTATCCGAGCGGAGCAGTGCCCGGAGGGGCTGCCACGTACGTCCCGCCGCCGTGCAGCACCTCACCGCGCGACGTACTGCTGACGAACTCCGCGACACCGGCCGACCAGGTCGGGTACAAGGCGCAAGAGGGAAACTCCTTCTCCACGAACGGGCACGTGACGGTGACCGACGAGAACAGCGGGAAGCAAGTCTGCGCCACCGTCCCGGACACGGCGGACGGCACGGGCTCGGTCACCGACGGCGCGTGCCGGGACTAGCTCGTCCGCGAGGTTCCCCCTTCCTCACGGGCACCGGTCGATGGCCGTCCGGTCCGGCCGGACCGCCTCACCACGATCACCTTGGTTCCGCGGGCTCTTGTGACAACTCGTCGGCGCGCCGGTTGTGGCGTTCGATGGTCGACATGTGCTGCTCCGCCCACGTGCGCAGGGCGCCGAGGGGAACCTCCAAGGACAGGCCCAGTGCGGTCAACCGGTAGTGCACACGGGGCGGCACCGTCGGTTCGACCCGGCGGGTGATCAGGCCGTCACGGACAAGGTTCTGGAGGGTGACGGAGAGCATCTTCTGGGAGATGCCCGGTATACGGCGCCGCAGTTCCGCGAAGCGCACCTCGTCCGGGGCGGCTTCGGCCAATACCTTGACCGTCATCGAGGTCCACTTGGTGCCGATACGGTCGAGCAGCTGCCGAGTCGGGCACAGCGGACTGAACAGATCGCCGTGCTTCGACGTGGTCACCTGAAGCTCACCACCTGAGGGGAAAGTGCCGTCTTGGAACGCTCAGGCTAGTTCCCTAGCGTCTCCTTGTCTCTTTTGGTTACCAGCTATCCCCTGGAGCTTTCATGCCCGAGCTGTGCCGCATTCCTGTCAACGGCATCGAGCTGAACGTGGCCCTGGCCGGTTCCGGGCCGGACGTCCTGCTGCTGCACGGCTTCCCCCACACCTGGGAGCTGTGGAGCGACGTCATGGCGGACCTGTCCGACCGTTGCCGACTCATCGCCCCGGACCTTCGCGGGCTCGGCGCGAGTACCCGGGCCGAGACGGGATACGACGCCGGTTCCCTGGCCGAGGACGCCGCAGCCCTCCTTGGGGCGTTGGACGTGTCCTCTGCCGCCGTGGTGGGGATCGACGCGAGCACTCCCCCCGCCCTCCTCCTCGCGATGCGCCACCCCGGGCTGGTGAGGCGCCTCGTCGTCATGGAGTCCCTGGCCGGTCGCTTGCCCGGGGCCGAGGAGTTCCTCGCCGGCGGTGCTCCTTGGTGGTTCGGCTTCCACGCCGTTCCGGGCTTCGCGGAAACCGTGGTGGAAGGCAACGAGGCCCGCTACCTCGACTGGTTCCTCAGCGCCGGCACCCTCGGCGACGGTCTGCCTGCGCAGGTCCGGGACGCGTTCGTCCACGCCTACACCGGACGTGAGGCGCTGCGCTGCGCGTTCTCGTACTACCGGGACCCGAACGAGCTCAAGGCCTGACGGAGTCCAAAGCTCACCGACGGGACACCACCCATCGCCTTCCGGACCCTTCTCCGGCCACGTCCGGATCGCCACAATGGCGACATGCATGCTCGGGGGGAGTCGCAGCCGTGCCTACAGCCGTTCGCAGCCGGGCCGGTGGGGGGAATCGCGGCTGCTGCCGCGACGCTGTTGATCGGGCTGTCGGGCCGCTACGGCTTCCACCGCGACGAGCTGTACTTCCTGCTCGCCGGCCGGCACCCGGCCTGGGGCTACCCGGACCAGCCACCGCTCACCCCGCTGCTGGCCAGGCTCGGCGCACAGCTCTTCGGCCCCACCCCGACCGGTGTGCGGATCCTGCCCGCGCTCCTCACCGCGGTCACGATCACGCTCACCGCGCTGATCGCCCGAGAGCTGGGCGCCGGACGCGGCGGGCAGGTACTCGCGGCAGGAGCCACGGCCTGCTCCGGCTACACGCTCGGAATCGGCCATCTGCTCTCCACCGCGACCTTCGATCTGACGGTCTGGCTGGCGATCATCTGGCTGGCGCTCCGCCTGCTGCGCACGGGCGAATTCCACTGGTGGCCTTCGCTGGGAGCGTTGGCCGGGATCGGGCTGCTGAACAAGCTGCTGGTGCTGGGGCTGTTGGCGGCCCTGGCCCTGGGTGCGCTGACGGCCGGACCGCGTGGCTTGTTCGTACCGCGTCCGCGTGCGCTGCTGGGCCCGCTCACCGCCGTCGCCGCCGCGCTTCCCTTCGCGATCCCGACCCTGTGGTGGCAGGCCGTGCGCGGTTGGCCCGAGCTGACGGTGGCCCAAGGCATCAGCGCCGATGTCGGAATCGGCGGGCGGCTGCTCGCCCTGCCGATGCAGCTGCTGCAGTTCTCCCCGGTGCTGGCGCCCCTGTGGCTGACCGGGCTGAGCCGCCTGTGGCGCCGGCCGGAGCTGCGCTGGGCCCGACCGGTGGCGGTGGCCTGGGTGGTGCTGTGCCTGCTGGTGCTGGCCGGCGGCGGCAAGGGGTATTACCCGATTCCGCTCCTGTACGCGGTGAGCGCCGCCGGCTGCGAGCCCTACGCCCACTGGCTCAGTGAGCACCGCGCCAAGCTGGCGGGCGGACTGATCGCGGCTCTGCTCACCAGCGCCCTGGCCGCTCTGCCGGTGCTGCCCGCTTCGGCGCTGACCGTGCCGATGGCCGTCGATCCCGACCTCGGGGAGGAGGTCGGCTGGCCACAGCTCGCCCGCACCACCGCCACCGGCTGGGAGGCGATCCCCGCCGACCAGCGGGCCACCGCCGTGCTGCTGACCGCGAACTACGGAGAGGCCGGGGCCGTCGCACGGTACGGGCGCGCCCTCGGCCTGCCCGCACCGTACTCCGGCCACATGGGCCTGCACGCCTGGGGCCCGCCCCCGGCCACCGCCACAGGTCCGGTGCTGCTCGTCCACCCGGCGGACCATCCCGACCTGGAGAAGCACTTCACCGCCTGCCACACAGTGGCGCGCGTCGACAACGGGTACGGCACCCCGAACCAGGAGCAGCACGCGGCCGTGGTGCTCTGCACAGGGCCGGACCGGCCATGGCCCGCGCTCTGGCCACTGCTGCGCCGGTACTGAGCGGCCATGGTGATCCACCCGTCCCGGCCCGGTCAGCATCCTCGGGCCGGGACGGACGCCGGTCGCGCGCACACGGTCGACTGCGTCCCCGCCGCGCTATCGGGGAAGATCGGTGTCGTATTCGTGCCGGGCCCGTTCGACCTTGTCCATGTTGGCGGCGGCCCAACCGGCGAGGTGCGCGAAGAGCGGGGCGAGGCTGCGGCCCAGCTCGCTGATCTCGTACTCGACCCGAGGGGGGACCTCCGGATGGTACGTACGCACGACCATGCCGTCGCGTTCCAGCTGCCGCAGCCGCTGGGTCAGCACCTTCGGTGTGATCGTGCCGATCCGTCGTTCCAACTCGACGAACCGTTGCCGGCCGTGCGTGTTGAGGGTCCACAGGATCGGCGTGGTCCACCGGCTGAAGACGATGTCCACGACCGCGCTGGTCGGACAGGCGAGTTCCGGATCCGTCGCAGCGGCTGTCATCCGGTCGGTGTCGCCGGCCACGCACACCCCCTGGAGAGATAGTCACTTTCTTCTAGGTACCTACTATATCGACGGTGTTAGCGTCCCCGTGTCGCCCGGAGAGCAGTTCTCCGCGACGGTCCCGCCCGCTCGGGTGGTGACAACAACGCTGAATCGACAGGGGAGTTGTTCATGATCGTAGTGACGGGGGCAACCGGCAACGTCGGCCGATCGCTCGTGCGGGCCCTCGCGGCACAGGGTGAACAGGTGACCGCGACATCCCGGGGGATCTCGGCGGCGGACGTGCCGGAGCACGTCGAGTACACGCGGGCGGACCTGGTCGATCCGGAAAGCCTTCGGCCCGTACTCGACGGAGCCGACGCGCTGTTCCTGCAGAACGGAGGACCCAGCGCGCACCTCCTGAGGCCGCAGGACATCCTCGACGTGGCCAAGGCCGGCGGCGTCGAGCGAGTCGTCCTGTTGTCTTCCCAAGGAGTCGCGACCCGCCCCGGGTCGGCCTCACACGGGGACACGGCGCGCACCATCGAGGAAGCCGTCCGGCGATCGGGCATGTCCTGGACGATCCTGCGGCCCGGGGGTTTCCACTCCAACGCGTACGCCTGGTCCGAGTCGGTCCGTACCCGCAGGACCGTCGCGGCACCGTTCGCCGACATCGGCCTGCCGACCATCGACCCGGACGACATCGCCGAGGTCGCCTCCGCAGTCCTGCGAGGCGACGGCCACGCCGGACGGATCTACGAGCTGACCGGGCCCGCGATCACCACGCCTCGCCGGCGGGCCCAGGCGATTGCCGACGCACTCGGCGAACCCGTCCGGTTCATCGAACAGACCCGCGAGGAGGCCCTCGCGCAGATGCTGCAGTTCATGCCCGGGCCCGTTGCCGAGACCACGCTGACCATCCTCGGCGAGCCCACCCCCGCGGAACTGCGCATCAGCGCCGACGTCGAGCAGGTGCTGGGCCGCGCGCCCCGTACCTTCGCCGACTGGGCTCGGCGTTACATCGCCGCTTTCCGATAGGACCGCTGTGCCCGGCCATCGCGACCTGGTCGGGCCACTCACCGTTCGACGGCGGTCCGCGCCACGAAGGTCGCGGGCTCGAGGAGGGTACGGAGGTCGATGACGCGGTAGCCACGCGCGGTGATCGCGTCGAGGATCCGCGGCAGGGCCTGCGCGTCGATCGCCTCGCTCTGGCCCTCGGTCGTCCCGACGTGCCTCTGCACGATCGCGCCCGGGCGCAGAGCGTCCAACGCCCTGCGCACCGCGCGGTCCACGCTCCTGCCGCCCTCGACGCCCGTCCATCCGTTGGTGTCGGTGGTGAACTCGATGTCCGCGAAGCCCAGCGCGTTGACCTCCCTGATCTGGGCAGGGCTGGTCTCGCTGTAGGGAAACCGGAAGAACGGGGTCAGGGCCCTCCCTGCCCCGGCCGCACGCAGAGCGCAGTCCGCTGCCCCGACTTCACGGCGCCGTCCCGCGGCGGTCAGGTCCTTGAAGAAGGGACGGCTGTAGGAGTGGTTGCCGAGCCCATACCCCGCGGCCGCGAGCCTCCTGGCCACCTCCGGGCAGCGGTCGGCGAAGTCGCCGGTCAGGAAGAACGTGGCGGGCGCGTGCGGGCGGGCGGGCGAGGTCACCGAGGACGCGGTTCAAGCCGACGTCGTTCCAGGCGGCGTTGAATGTCACCGCGACCACCCGATCGTGCGTGCGGATCACTCGGTTCACCGATCCGAACAGCTCACGCAGGCGGACATCTCCCTCCGTCACCGCCACCCTCGGGCGGCAGTCGTCGGGTGTGGCAGCTCTGGCCCGGCGGCCGGGCACGACCGCCCGGGGGACCGCGAGGAGCCCGGCGGCCGCCCCGAGCCTGCGGCCGGACACGGCACGACGCGCGACCGCGGGAAGACGTGTTTCCATGCCTCCCCCATGGGCCGTACCGGGCCCGCCCTTGAGCCGGGTGCGCAGCAGAGCCGAAGCGCGGGCGCAGATGGCCCGACCGTCCTCGGTCGGCCCGGCGACCAACGCGGTGTTCCCGGCCGCCCGCCCAGGCGCTGTCGTACGTCTGGTCGCCCGGGGTAGCAGCCCGGTGTGGGTCAGCGGGTGGCGAGCAACTCGAGCGTGTCGATCACGCGGTTCGAGAAGCCCCACTCGTTGTCGTACCACGCGACCACCTTGACGTGGCGGCCGTCGACGCGGGTGAGGGCCGAGTCGAAGATCGACGATGCGGGATTGCCCGTGATGTCGGACGACACGAGCGGATCCTCCGAGTACTCGAGGATGCCGGCGAGCGGTCCCTGCGCTGCCGCGCGGTACGCCGCCAGCACGTCGTCGCGCGTCACGTCGCGGGAGACGGTCGTGTTGAGCTCGACGATCGAGCCCACCGGCACCGGTACGCGGATCGAGTCGCCCGACAGCTTGCCGTCGAGGTTCGGCAGCACCACGCCGATCGCCTTGGCGGCGCCGGTCGTGGTCGGCACGATGTTGACGCCGGCGGCCCTGGCACGACGGGCGTCGCGGTGCGGACCGTCCTGCAGGTTCTGCTCCTGCGTGTAGGCGTGCACCGTCGTCATGAACCCGTGCTCGATACCGGCGAGTTCGTCGAGGACCGCGGCCAGCGGCGCGAGCGCGTTGGTGGTGCAGGAGGCGTTCGAGACGATGGTGTGCAGGTCGGGGTCGTAGGCGTCGGTGTTGACCCCGAACGCGAGCGTGACGTCGGCGCCGTCCGACGGCGCGCTGACGAGCACCTTGCGCGCGCCGGCGTCCAGGTGGGCGCGGGCGGCCTTGGCCGAGGTGAAGCGGCCGGTGGCCTCCAGGACGATGTCGACGCCGAGTTCGGCCCACGGAAGCTGCGCCGGTTCGCGCTCGGCCAGCACGGTGATCCGGCGGCCGTCGACGACGAGGGCGTCCCCGTCGACGGTCACCGGACGCCCGAGCCGGCCGGCCGTGCTGTCGTAGGCCAGCAGCCTGGCGAGCGTGGCGGGCTCCGTGAGGTCGTTGACGGCCACGACCTCAAGGGCGCTGTCACGCTCCAGCAGTGCGCGCAGCACATTGCGTCCGATGCGGCCGAATCCGTTGATGGCGATGCGAGTCATAAATGGTGTCCCTTCCCTTCGCCACCAGCCTCGCCCGCGGCTCACTCGGCTGACAGTGGCGTGATCGCCACTGTTCAAAAGGATCCCGCCACCGGGTGTCACTCGCCCCTGGTGAAGGTGCGCCGGTACTCGCTCGGTGTGGTGCCCAGGATGCGCTGGAAGTGCAGGCGCAGGTTCGCGCCCGTGCCGAGGCCGACGTCGGCGGCGATCTGTTCGACGCTGCGCTGCGATCGCTCCAGCAGTTCACGGGCCAGGTCGATGCGAGCGCGCATCACCCACTGCATCGGCGTGTAGCCGGTCTCCTCGACGAAGCGCCGTGAGAACGTGCGCGGCGAGACCCCCGCCCGGCGCGCCAGTACGTCGAGGGTGAGGGGGTCACCGAGCCGGTGCAGCGCCCACTCCCGGGTGGCGCCGAAACGCTCGCCGAGCGGCTCGGGGACGCTGCGCGGCACGTACTGGGCCTGGCCGCCACTGCGGTAGGGGGCCGCCACCAGGCGGCGGGCCGCGTGATTCGAGGCGGCCACTCCGAGGTCGCCGCGCAGGATGTGCAGGCACAGGTCGATGCCGGAGGCGGCGCCGGCCGAGGTGAGCACGCTGCCCTCGTCGACGAACAGCACGTTCTCGTCGACCTGGACGAGCGGATGCCTGGCCACGAGTGCCCGCGTGTAGTGCCAGTGTGTAGTGGCGCGCCTGCCGTCGAGCAGGCCGGTGGCGGCGAGCGCGAAGGCTCCCGTCGAGATGGCGGCGAGCCGCGCGGCCCGAGCGTGGGCGGCGATCAGCGCGTCGACGACGGCCCGCGGCGGGTCCTCGCGGTCGGGAAACCGGTAACCGGGGACGAAGACGATGTCGGCCCACGCAAGGGCGTCGAGGCCGTGTTCGACGTAGTAGGCGAGGCCATCACCGCCGGTTACCAGACCGGGTGTCGCCCCGCACACCCGCACCTCGTACGGCATGCTCGCGCGGGTCGTGAAGACCTGCGCGGGGATTCCGACATCGAGCGGCTTCGCACCCTCGAGCACAAGGACGGCGACGCGATGCTGACGGGAGGCTGGCACAGGAAGAGGTTACGTGGGTACGACATCGCCACGGCCACTGCGCGGACCGGGCAGGTGAGACGCCGGCCGGGTCGTGCCTGACATGGGAGGCCACCGCCTGGCCCGTCCGTCGCACGCCTCCAGCCACGGACCTGTCGTCGAGCCGGGTCGGACGATCATCAGACCCACCACGATCAGCCAGTCGAGGGCGAACAATCCGTTGATCACCGACAGTGGGGGCAGCCGGGCGATCAGGAATTCCACCGAGGTCGTGGCCTGTTCGGGTATGTCGAGTCGGGAGACCACTTGGCTCTGGGTGCCGAGCACGTGACCATTGCTCCCCCCTCGGTCTGAAGAGGTGCCGCGCGCAACGTCAGTCGGTGCAGATGGCGGCGGCGGGCGTCGGCCGACCGCAGGCTCCATGCCATCAGCACGCCGATGGACAGTGCTGTCACATGACCGACGGGAGTCACCCCCAGCGTGGTCAGGCCGCTCGTGATGTGCGGTGCGCGCACCGCGAGCGCGGCGAGCGCGGTCCACCGGTGCCACCGCCTGGCCCCCGCTGCCACCACGGCGGCCAGGCCGGAGACGATCACGTAGGACGGGCCGACGTCCAGCGTCGCACGCAGCGCCGGGTCCGCCTGGCCCGCCTCGATCCGCGCTGCCAGCAGCCCTTCGCTCACCAGTGTGCCGAGGACTTGGCCGGCCGCGACCAGCGCGACCGCCCGCATGGTGCCGAACCGGAGGACGAGAAACGCCAGCATGACCCCGGCCAGGGCGATACCGCGCAGACAGACCCAGGGATCGGCGCCGAACAGGAAGGCGGAGGCGATGAGCGCCTCCACAGGATGATCTCCCATGTTGGCCAGGTTGGTCGATGCCCAGGCGTTCACCGCGTGATCACCGCCGTACGTCAGGGACGACGCGGCGGCGAGCAGGGCGAAGCCCCAGGGCACGGGGGAAAGCCATCGGCGGGTGGGGGTCCGGGAGAGATCCATGTGGCCGACCCTGGCAGAGGGTGCCCGCCCCTCGGATCTGGCCACGGGATGACCGGCTGATCTCTGTCTCTGGACAGAGGCGGTTGATCGTCCCCACGGCTAGGGTCGGGTGCATGCGAGTCATGATGGTGAGGCCTGGCGCGGCGTCCCGTGCCAGGGCGCTGACACCGACTCAGCTCATCGGGCTGGATGTGCTTTTGGCCATGGTGCTGATGGCGTCGAACGTCTTGTGGTGGACGCTTGGCACGCACCGCACGGGCTGGCCGGCATGGCAGATTGTGCTGACGTGCTCGTTGGGCGTGGCCGTCGCCGTCCGGCGCCCGCTGCCACTGCCTGCACTGGCGGTGGCGTCGGTGGTGATGGCCACCGACGGCGCGCTCAGCCTGACAGGGGTGCTGGCGACCGCCCTGCTGGTGTACGGGGTGGCGGTTGCCCGACCCGCGCGTGTCGCGGCGTACGCGAGCGCGCTGGCGGGCGTCGCACAACTCGCCTTGATGAACCCTGTGCAGCACATAACAGGGCACGACTACTGGGGGTGGCCGGGGATGAGCCAGAGCCTCATCGTCGAGGCCGCCGCCTGGGCGATCGGATGGTCCACCAGACAGGGCCGCGCCTACACCCGGGGCCTGGTCGAGCAGGCCGAAGAGCGGGCACAGCTCCTCCTCGTCGAGGAACGCATGCGCATCGCCCGGGAGTTGCACGACGTCGTCGCGCACAGTCTGAGCATCGTCGCGGTCCAGGCGGGCGTCGGCCACCACGTCATCGGCAGCCGACCCGACGAGGCCGCGAAGTCCCTCTCCGCCATCGAGACGACGAGCAGGGCAGCCCTGGGAGAGCTGCGTTCACTGCTGGGTGTCCTACGCGATCATGACGGTGCGGAGTGGCTGCCCGGCGGCCTGGACGACCTCGACACGCTCCTCGAACAGACCCGACGGGCCGGTGTCCAGGTCGAGTTGACGATCAGTGGTCACCCGCTCCCCCTCCCCCGGGGTCTGGACCGCGCCGCCTACCGCATCGTGCAGGAGGCCCTGACCAACGTCGTCAAGCATGCCCGCACCAGCCACGCCCGGACGACGGTCGCCTACGCGCCGGGCGAGGTCGCTCTCACGGTCGTCGATGCCGGAGCCGGCCGCACGACCACCCCGATCATCGATGGTCACGGCCTGACCGGCATGAAGGAACGCGCCACCCTCTACGGCGGCGAGGTTCACGCGGGCCCCCTCTCGCCGCACGGCTTTCGCGTCACCGCCAGGCTGCCGTACGCCACGGACGAGGGAACAGCCCGGTTCCCCGTGGGCGCCGATCTGGAGGGCGCATGACGGTGCGGGTCGTCGTGGTGGACGACGAGACGCTGGTGCGTGCCGGGTTCCGGGTGCTGATCGAGTCGGAAAGCGACCTCCAGGTCGTCGGCGAGGCGGCCGACGGCAGCCAGGCGGTCAAGGTGATCCGTGAACTGCGCCCGGATGTGGCCCTGATGGACATCCGGATGCCCGGACTCAACGGCATCGAGGCCATCCGCACGCTGCTCGGCGGTCCCTCTCCGGTGCCCGTCCACGTCCTGGTGCTCACCACCTTCGACCTGGACGAGTACGTCTTCGAGGCGCTCCGCGCAGGCGCCGCGGGCTTCCTCCTCAAGGACACTCCACCCGCACGCCTGATCGACGCCGTGCGGGTGATCGCCACCGGGGAGTCGCTGCTGTCACCCGGCGTCACCCGCAGGCTCATCGAGACCTACGTGCGCCGCCCCGGCTACTCCGGCCCGGTGACCCATGCCCTGGACGGGGTGACCGGCCGCGAGCGGGACGTGCTGGGCCTGATCGCACGTGGCCTGTCCAACAACGAGATCGCGGCGGAGCTGTATCTGACCGTGGGCACGGTCAAGACCCACGTAAGCCATCTGCTGACGAAGCTGGGGGCCAGGGACCGGGCCCAACTCGTCATCGCCGCCTACGAAAGCGGACTGGCAGGTCCCGCACGCCGTTGAAGCAGGACGAGCCTGAGGCCGGCCGAGGGGAGGTCAGCCCGTGGTGGCACCGAGCACTGCCCGCACGACCGCTCGGGCGCTCTCCGGTCGGTGGGCCGGACGCAGCACCGGCGGGTCCGCCCATGTGTCCATGGGCGGACCCGCCGGTGCTGCTGCCGGGGCCGCGACGCTCAGGAGGTGCTCAGCATGCCTTCGCGCAGCCGGGCCAGGAGGCGGTTGATCAGGCGGGAGACGTGCATCTGGGAGACTCCCAGGCGTTCGCCGATCTGGGCCTGGGTCAGTTCCTCCACGAAGCGCCAATGGATGATCTTGCGGTCCCGCTCGTCCAGTTCGGCGATCATCGGGGCGAGCGAGTGGAAGTCCTCGACCAGTTCCAGGGCCGCGTCCTCGTCGCCGATGAAGTCCTGCAGGGCGGACTCGCCGTCCTCGCTGCCGCCGATCGCCGCGTCCAAGGAGGCCGACTTGTAGCCGTTGGAAGCCAGCTGGGCCTCGACCACCTCATTCTCGTCGAGGGACATCAGCTCGGACAGTTCCCTGGTGGTCGGCGTGCGGCCCAGCCGGCTGCGCAGCTCCTCGTTGGCGCGTGCCAGCTGGACGCGGGCCTCCTGCAGCCGACGGGGCACATGCACGGCCCAGGAGGTGTCGCGGAAGAACCGCTTGATCTCTCCCACGATGTACGGCACGGCGAAGGAGGTGAACTCCACCTCGCGGGACAGCTCGAACCGGTCGATCGCCTTGATCAGCCCGATCATGCCGACCTGGACGATGTCCTCCATCTCCTCCGGCCCCCGGCTGCGGAACCGGCCGGCCGCGTAGCGGACGAGGGACATGTTCATCTCGATCAGCGTGTTGCGCGCGTACTGGTACTCCTGCGTGCCCTCCTCCAGCACCGCCAGCTGGTCGAAGAACACCTTCGACAACTCCCGGGCGTCCTTCGGCGCGACCTTGGACGGGTCCGTGACCTCAGGGACGTCCACCGTCCGCTCGGCAGTCCGCAGGGCCGTGGTCGGCATCATCGGGAACCCCTCCCAGTCGTTCAGCTTCGTCATCGCCGGTCCAGCGCCCGGCAAGCACGCGAATACCCCGGACACCGGGCGGCATTCCTCGGATGCGTCAGTTCCCGTTCGGCTCTCCGTGGCTCCGTACGACTTCCTTCACCTTGGCCACCGCGAACCCCCAGCCCTGCTCGACGGTCGGCTTGGCCGGAACGGCGATCTCGTCCGGGTTGGTGAGGACGTCGAGCAGCACCGGTCCCGGACTGCGGAAGGCGCGTCGCACGGCGCTCTCCACGTCGGCCGGGTCCGTCACGCGGATGCCGGTGATTCCCATGGCCTCGGCCACGGCGGCGAAGTCGGGGTTGTCGAGCACCGTGCCGAACTCGGGCAGACCCGCCTGCTCCTGTTCTAGCTTCACCATGCCCAGCCGGCGGTTGTCGAAGACGACGAGCTTGACGGGCAGCCGGTACGTCTTCAGGGTCATGAGGTCACCGAGGAGCATGCTCAGTCCACCGTCGCCGCAGAAGGCGATGACCTGGCGCTCGCGGTCCACGCTCTGGATGCCCAGCGCCTGGGGCATGGCGTTGGCCATCGAGCCGAGGTTGTAGGAGCCGATGAGGCGCCGCTCGCCGCGCATGTCGACGAAGCGTGAGAGCCACACCGTGGCCATGCCGGTGTCGGAGGTGAAGACGGCGTCGTCGTCCGCGATGCGGTCGACCGCCGCGGCCAGGGTCTCCGGGCGGATGTCGTGGCCGCGGTTGTCCAGCGCGGAGCGGACACGGCCCACCAGACCCTTGTCGTGCGAGGGGTCGGCGAGCCGTGCCTGACCGGTGCGCCACTGGTGGAAGCGTTCGCGTGCCTTGTCCAGATGCGCGCGGTCGCGTGCGCCCTCGGCCCCGGCCGGAGCGGCGGCGAGGTGGTCCAGAAGGTCGCGTACGGTGGCGCCGGTGTCCCCCACGAGCCCGACGTCGACCGGTACCCGGCGTCCGATGTGGCTGGCCTCGGTGTCCACCTGGACCACGGTACGGCCCTCGGGATACCAGTCCCGGTAGGGGAAGTCGGTGCCGAGCAGCAGCAGGGTGTCCGCGTCCTGGAGGGCGGCAGCCGCGGCGGGGTTGCCGATCAGCCCGGTCTGCCCCACCTGGAAGGGGTTGGTGTCGCCCTCGAAGCCGGCCTTGGCCTTCAGGGTGAGCACCATGGGTGCGGCCAGGCGGTCGGCGAGGGTGAGGACGTCCTCGCGGGCGGCCCGGGCTCCCTCACCGACGAGCAGGGTGACGCGCTCGGAGCGGTCGAGGATTTCCGCGGCACGGCGGACGGCGGACTCCTCCGGCCGGCTGACGGGAGTGTGCAGGGAGAACCGCGGCGGGCGGTCGGCGGTCAGTTCACGCTCGCCCAGGTCGCCGGGCACGGTGAGGACGGCGACGCCCTTGCGGCCCTGGGCGTGGCGCACCGCCGTCTCCAGCATCTGCGGCAGCTGGTCGGGCGAGGTGACGGTCGCGCGGAAGACGGCCACGTCACTGAAGAGGGCGTCGTTGTCGACCTCCTGGAAGTAGTCGCTGCCGATTTCCGCGAGCGGGACCTGGCCGGCGATCGCCAGGACGGGGGCGTGGCTCTTGGCGGCGTCGTACAGACCGTTGAGCAGGTGCACGGATCCGGGGCCGACCGTGCCCATGCAGACGCCGAGGGTTCCGGTCAGCTGCGACCGCGCGCTCGCGGCGAAGGCCGCCGCCTCCTCGTGCCGGCACCCCACCCACTCCAGTCCCTCGGTGGTGCGGATGGCGTCCGTGAGCGGGTTGAGGGCGTCTCCCACGACGCCGAACACCTGGCGCACGCCAAGCTCGCTCAGCGCGTCGACGATGACGCGGGCAACGGTACGGGCCACGTGATTCCTCCAGGTCATACGGTGAAACGGTCGGGGTCGGCGGCCTGCCAGTCGGCCGCCCAGGAAGCCGGCGGCTCGGCGAGCAACTGCCCGGGCGCGAGCCACTCGTACAGCTCCTCGTAGGAGCGTTCGGTGAGGGGGTCGATGCGCCGGCGGAGCATGTGGGGGCGCAGCTGTGCGGGATCGGTGACGCCCATGGACGCCATGATCTGCAAAGCGGAGGCCACGGTCGCCTGCTGGAAGCGCTGGACGCGTGGCGTCTTGTCCCGCACGTCCAGGGCCCGGGCTCGGCGGGGGTCCTGGGTCGTGACACCGGTGGGGCAGGTGTTGGTGTGGCACCGCTGCGCCTGGATGCAGCCCACGGCGAACATCATGGCTCGCGCCGCGTTGCCGTAGTCGGCGCCCTGAACCATGCGTTTGACGAGATCCGTACCGGTGGCGATCTTGCCGCTCGCCCCGATCCGGACCCGGTCGCGCAGGCCCACGCCGACGAGCGCGTTGTGCACGGTGAGCAAACCCTCGGTGAGCGGGGTGCCCACATGGTCGGCGAACTCCAGCGGCGCGGCACCGGTCCCGCCCTCGGCGCCGTCGACCACGATGAAGTCGGGTGCCGTGCCCTCTTCCAGCATGGCCTTGCACACGGCCAGGAACTGCCGGCGGGAACCGACGCACAGCTTGAATCCGGTGGGCTTCCCACCGGACAGCTCACGCATACGGGCGATGAAGCGGACGAGTTCGCGCGGGGTGGAGAACACGCGGTGATAGGGCGGAGAGACGACCGTGCGCCCCTCGGGCACGTCCCGGACCCGGGCGATCTCGGCGTTCACCTTGGCTCCCGGGAGAACCCCTCCGATGCCCGGCTTGGCGCCCTGCGAGAGTTTCAGGGACACGCACTTCACATGATCGTGCGCCGCCTTGTCGGAGAACTCGGCGGGGTCGAAGTCGCCGTCGCGCGTGCGGCAGCCGAAGTATCCGGTGCCGATCTCCCACACGAGGTCGCCGCCAGGACGCAGGTGGTACTCCGACAGCCCGCCCTCACCGGTGTCGTGGGCGAAACCGCCGGCCGCCGCCCCGCCGTTGAGGGCCAGGATCGCGTTGGCCGACAGCGAGCCGAAGCTCATCGCCGACACGTTCAGCAGCGCCATGTCGTAGGGGCGGCCGCAGTCGGGGCCGCCGATCCGCACGCGGGGCGGGGACTCCGGTACCGGGCAGGGCGCCATCGACGGGACCAGGAACTCGTAACCGGGCAGGTAGACGTCCCGTTCGGTGCCGTACGGCTCCTCCGCGTCGGTGCCCTTGGCACGCTCGTAGACGATGCTGCGTACGTCACGGTCGAAGGGCCGGCCGTCGAAGTTCCGCTCGATGAAGTACTGCTGCAGTTCCGGACGTATGCGCTCCATGAGATAGCGGGCATGGCCGAGGACGGGGTAGTTGCGCAACACCGAATGCCGGCGTTGCAGCAGGTCCCACACTCCCAGCAGCCCCAGCAGCGTCACCGGCACGGCGGCGAGCAACCACCAAAGGGAGGCCCAGGCCGCTGCCAGGGACGCCAGCACACCCGCGACGAGAGTCAGGACGACGATTGCTATGCGTGTCACCACTTGCTCATTGCCGTGCGCTCGATCTCCAGTCCTGCGGTTATGTCAAAAGCCCTCCAAGCACGGAGAGCGTGCGAGGTCGCGGCCCACCGCCCCGGTGACATCCGCTCGGCCCGTGATCACGGGTCGCTCGCCGGGTCCCGGGGTCTGCGTTCTGCGAGGATGAGTCGTATGGACGTGCGAGGCAGGAGCCGGGTGCGGGCGTCCGGCCTCAGGCACACGGGATTCGGCCCCTTCGTCGAGGCGCAGGTCGAAGACGGCCGGCACATCGCCCTTGACCCGACCGGGACACCGCGATGATGTGCCGGGCCGACGGCGAACCGCACCCGGAGCCCGACGAGCGCACGGGCGACGAGCAGCCGTTCTCCGCCCTGCTGGAGGACAGCCCCGAGGACCTGTACGAAAACGCTCCGTGCGGATACCTGTCCACCCTGCTGGACGGCCAGATCGCCAAGGTCAACACCACCCTGCTGAACTGGCTGGGCTACCGGCGCGAGGACCTCGTCGGCCGCAGGAGGTTCTCCGACCTCCTCACGGTCGGCGGGCGGCTGTACCACGAGACGCACTTCGCGCCGCTGCTGCGCATGCAGGGCGAGATCAGCGGCATCGCGCTGGAAATGGCGGCGGCCGACGGCAGCCGGCTGCCGGTCCTGGTGACCTCCACCGTCAAGACCGGGAGCGACGGACAGCCGCTGTTGATCCGCACGACCGTCTTCGACGCCGGCGACCGCCGCGCCTACGAGAAGGAGCTGCTGCGCGCCCGCCAGGACTCCGAGCGCGAACGCGAACGCCTCCAGCAGCTGACGACCACCCTGCAGGCCACGCTGCTGCCGCCCGTCCTGGCGAACGTGCCGGGCCTCGACGTGGCGGCGCATTACCACATCGCCTCCGTCGACGAGGTCGGCGGAGACTTCTACGACCTGTTCCCCCTCGCCGCCGGGACCTGGGGGATGTTCCTGGGGGACGTGTGCGGCAAGGGCGCCGAAGCGGCGGCCGTCACTTCCCTGACCCGCTACACCCTGCGTGCCGCAGCGGTCTACGACCCCGACCCCGCCGAGGTCCTGAGGAACCTCAACACCGTCCTCAACCAGGAGTACAACGGCACCGACCCACGGTTCTGCACCGTCCTGTTCGGCCTGCTCACCCCCGACGGCGGCGACGGCGGATTCCGCATCACCCTGGCCAGTGGTGGCCATCCCCCGGCCCTGCTGCTCCGCGCCGACGGCACCGCCGACTTCCTGCCGACGCCCGGCGGCCAGCTCATCGGTGCCCTTCCCGACGCCGGCATCGCCACCACCGCCTTCCGCCTCGATCCCGGCGACACCCTGCTCCTGTACACCGACGGTCTCACCGAAGCCCGCACGACCGTGCGCGGCGACCGCTACGGTGACGACGCACTCCTCGGCTTCGGCCGCGCCCTGGCCCCCAGCACCGCCCAGAGCACGGTCTCAGCCATCCGCGATCTCCTCGACACGCTCGGCGCCGGGGTGGACGACGACGCCGCCGTCCTGGCCGTTCACGTGCCCCGCCCCGGCGGTGCGGGGCGCCCAGAAAAGAGCTGACCACCCGGCACAGGGTCCCGGGACCGGCCTGAGACACTGGCGGAATGGATATCGTCCGCAGGAACAACGTCACCGTCACCGGCAACCCCGAAGGGCGCACGGTGGTGCTTGCGCATGGGTTCGGCTGTGACCAGAACATGTGGCGGTTGACGGTCCCTGCGCTGGTCCGGGACTACCGGGTCGTGCTGTTCGACTACGTCGGCTCGGGCCGCTCCGACCCGGCGGCGTTCTCCGAGGACCGGTACTCCGCCCTGGACGGATACGCCAGGGACGTGGTGGAGGTGTGTGAGGCTCTGGACCTGCGCGACGCGGTGTTCGTGGGGCATTCGGTCAGCGCGATGATCGGCGTACTGGCCGTCGGCATGGCTCCGGAGCGGATCGGCGCGCTGGTGATGGTGGCGCCGTCGCCGCGGTACATCGACGCCGAGGGCTACCGGGGCGGTTTCAGCGCCGAGGACATCGACGAGCTGCTCGAGTCACTGGAGTCGAACTATCTCGGCTGGTCGGCGGCGATGGCACCGGTGATCATGGGAAATGCCGACCGACCCGAACTCGGCGTGGAACTCAAGAACAGCTTCTGCGCCACCGACCCGGACATGGCGCGCGTCTTCGCACGGACCACCTTCCTGTCGGACTCGCGGGACGACCTGAAGGACCTGCGGGTTCCGACGCTGGTGCTGGAATGCACCCAGGACGTCATCGCTCCCCGAGAGGTCGGCGCCTTCGTCCACCAGGCGGTTCACGGCTCGACGCTGGTCACTCTCGACGCCACCGGGCACTGCCCCCACCTGTCCGCCCCCGAGGCCACCAACCAGGCGATCACGGAGTTCCTGGCGGCCCTGCGATGATGTGCCGCACCGAACAGCAGCCCGGCCCCCATGACGCCGACGACGAGAGGGCCTCGGACGCGGCCTTCGCCACGCTGCTGGAGGACAGCGCCGAAGACCTGTACGAGTCCGCCCCGTGCGGATATCTGTCGACGCTGATGGACGGCACCATCGCGAAGATCAACGCCACGCTCTTGGACTGGCTCGGCCTGCGTCGCGAGGCAGTGGTGGGCCGTATGCGGTTCACCGACCTGCTGACCGTGGGCGGCAAGCTCTACCACGAGACACACTTCGCGCCGCTGCTGCGGATGCAGGGCGAGGCCAGCGGGATCGCCCTGGACATCAAGCAGGCCGACGGCGGCCGGATACCCGTGCTGGTCTCCTCGGTGGTCAAGCACGGCACCATGGGCGAGCCGCTGCTGACGCGCACCACCCTCTTCGACGCCCGGGACCGCCGCGCCTACGAAGAGGAACTCCTGCGCCGTCAACAAGCGGCCGAAGAGGCGCGCAAGCAGGCCGAGGCCGACCGGGCCCGGCTGCAGGACGCCCTCGCCGTACTGCAGCAGTCGCTGCTGCCCGACAGCCTGCCGCAGGTCCCGGGCGTGGAGACGGCCGCCTACTACCACACGGCCTCGCCGGACCGGCTGGGCGGCGACTTTTACGACGTCTTCCCCGTCGACGGCAAACGTTTCGCGTTCTTCCTCGGCGACGTGTGCGGCAAGGGCCCGCAGGCCGCGGCACTCACCTCACTGACCCGGTACACCCTGCGCGCCGCCGCCCTGCACGACCCCGACCCCGTGTCCGCCCTGACCACCCTGAACACGGTGCTGCACGAGCGCTACGCCGCCGGCGGCGATCCGCGCTACTGCACGGCCATATTCGGCACGCTCGAATTCGACCCCGCCACCGGACAGGTCGCCGTCCAGCTCGCCTCGGGCGGCCATCCGCCCGTGCTCGTCCTGCGCGCCGACGGCACGGCCGGCTACCTGCCCACCCCCGGTGGCCTCCTCGTGGGCATCCTGCCCGAGGCCTGCTTCACCGCCGTCAGCACAGTCCTCAGTCCCGGCGACACGCTCCTGCTCTACACCGACGGCCTCACCGAAGCCCGCACCGGCAACGACCGCACCAGCCTCTACGGTGACGACGGCCTGCTCGCCTTCGCCACCAGCCAGGCCGGCAAATCCCCGCGCGCCGTCGTCCAGGCCGTCACCGGGCTGCTCGACAGCTTCGGTGACGGTCTCGACGACGACACCGCCGTGCTCGCCCTCGGCGCCCCCGCCGACCTCCCCGCCTGCCCGACGACAAGAACACCAGAATGAGCCCACTGAAGATCATCACCCGAGACGCCATGACCGGTCCCGTTCTGGAGATCATCGGAGCACTGGACTACAACAGCGCCACCCAGCTGCGCGATCACCTCGCCACCATCGTCCTCCGACCGGGCCAACACCTCGTCCTGGATCTGGCCGCCATGGAATTCTGCGACTCGAGCGGCATCACCGCCCTGATCGCCGCACGCAACCACGCGCACGCCGCCCAGGCGGGCATCGCGCTCGCCGCGGTCCCGCCGCACACCCTGCGCGTGCTCCGCATCGTCGGCCTCGACCAGATCTTCCCGCTCTATCCGGACAGCGAGACCGCCACCCGCTCCTGACGAGGATCGCCCGGCCCATCGACCGCCGGTGGCAGGTGCCGGCGGCTTCTCCCGGCTGGCGGTGGCGGTCTGTGGTCCGGCCGCCGGTTCAGGCGCCGGCGGCCGTGACGACGGCGTCCGTGGCGAAGCCGAGCAGGAGGCCGGCCAGGACGCACCAGGTGGTGAGTGTCTTGAAACCGGTCTTGCGGGCGACGGCCAGCAGTTCGATCACGACGTAGAGGATCGAGCCGGCGGCGAGGCCGAGGAAGGCGATGGACAGGGTGTCGTTGACCAGGTGCTGCCCCACCAGCGTGCCGACGAAGGTCGGGCCGCCGCCGATCAGGCCGAGCCACAACAGGGTGAGCCAGGAGGGGCGTTCACCCTCGGCGGCCAGGGGGGCGACGATACCGAAGCCCTCGGTGGCGTTGTGCAGGCCGAAGCCCGTGATCAGCAGGACGGCCAGGGAGATCTCACCCTGGGCGGCGGAGTTGCCGATGGCCAGGCCCTCGGCGAAGTTGTGCAGACCGATGCCGGTGGCGATCATCAGGGCGAGCGAGCCCGCCTGACTGCGCGCCTTCGGCGCCAGCTCGGACGCCGCGGCGGCACCCGGCCCGGCCGGCCGGGCGGTGGCGCTCCGGCGACGGGCGATCCAGGCGTCGTAGTGCACGAGTCCGGCGAGCCCGATGGTCAGGCCTGCGGCAAGGGTGAAGCCGCCCGAGGCGACGGTCCCCCAGTTGTGCTTGCTCAGTGCCTCGTCGACGGGCTCCCAGGCGTGCGTCAGCACATCCCACACGAGGAAGATCAGGATGCCGATGGCCACGGCGTTCAGGCCGGCCTTCAGTCGGGGTGCGGGTGAGCGCAGACGGCCGATGGGGAGGCCGAGGTAGATGGTGAAGCCTGCGATGGCGCCGAGCAGGGCGATGTTGGCGCTGGACATGGGGACTCCGGTCTGGTGCACAAAGGAAGCGCACAGAACGTAAAGCAGGCAAGGCTTGCCTAACAAGTTCGCGGAGTCGGTCTTCCGGAATCTTGGGGAAGTCGTTACTGGAGCCCAGCCGACTTTCGATGGGGCTGGTGCGCACAGGTTCCACCAATGATGTTCAGGTGATTGACGGGAGCATGCCCACGGCCTACGTTCTGACCGACTTGCCGAACCATGTTCGATATGCCGATCAAGGCTTGCCGTCGTTGAGGGCCGCACACCCCCTGGAGCACGGATGACCACCTCCCGCCGCCACTTCCTCGGCATGGCCGCCGCTACGCCCCTGGCCATGACCGGCGTGCTGGGCCTCGGTGCCGGGACCGCCCAGGCCGCCGACTCGGCATACGTGATGTGCTACTTCACCGAGTCGACCAAGCTCGGCGACGGCACGGACTACGGCCTCCACCTGGCCGTCAGCCCCGACGGGCTCGAGTGGACGCCGCTCAACCAGAACAACCCCGTGGTCACCCCCACCGCCGGCGACCTCGGCCTGCGTGACCCCTTCATCCTGCGCAAGCAGGACGGCACCTTCGTGGTGCTCGCCACCGACCTCAAGGGCACGGACTGGACGTACGTCAGCCAGTACATCCACGTCTGGGACTCCACCGACCTGCGCACCTTCACCGGCTACCGGCGGATGAAGCTGCACGACATGAACACCCACAGCTGGGCACCCGAGGCCTACTGGGACGCGAGCCGCGGCCAGTACGGGGTGATCTACTCCGCCGTCAACTCCAGCGGCCACAACGTGATCATGGTGAACTACACCGGCGACTTCGTCACGGCCTCCGCCCCGCAGGTCTTCTTCGACCCCGGCTACGACGTGATCGACGGCGACATGGCCGTGGGCGTCGACGGTTACAACTACCTCTACTTCAAGGGCGACCAGACGCTGCGGGGGGCGAGGTCCACCTCCCTGAACCCGGGCAGCTTCACCGAGTTCAGCACGGGCGTGGCGCACGGCGGCACAGAGGCCCCGACGCTGGTGAAGTCCCTCCGTTCCGGGACCTGGTGGCTCTGGGGCGACACGTACACCCCGAACGGCGTCTTCTACGCCTGGCAGGCCGGCGGCGTCGCCTCCGGGACCTGGACGGCCCTGGACCAGAGGACCTACACCCAGCCGGTCAACTCCAAGCACTGCGGCATCACGACGATCACCACGAGCGAGTACGACAACCTGCTCGCGAAGTGGGGCAGCCCGGCCTGGAACCGGCTCAAGTCGTACAACCTCCCGTCCCGTTACCTCCGCCACTCCGACTATGTGGGCCGGATCGACGAGTACCCGATCGATCCGTACAAGGACTCACTGTGGACCCTGGTCCCCGGGCTCGCCGACAGCACCGGGGTGTCCTTCCGGTCGGTCAACTACCCGACCCGTCACCTGCGGCACTACAACTACGCGCTCCAGCTGGACGTGGACGACAACACGTCGACCTTCGCCGCCGACGCGACCTTCTACCGCACACCGGGCCTCGCGGACGCGAGCTGGGCGTCCTTCCGGTCGTACAACCACCCCGCCCGGTACATCCGCCACTCGGACCACGTGCTGCGCATCGACCCGGTCTCCACGGCCACGGACCGGCAGGACGCGACCTTCCGGGTCGGGTACTGACCTGGAAGGCCCCCGCGCCACACAGCCTGAAAGCATCCATTCCGCGCGGCGATCGGCCGGTATGCCCCATGATGGGACCGCCCCGGGTAACGGATCAAGCAAGGCTGGGAGGACTCGACATGGCGGTGGTGGTCGGCGCACAGCAGACCGAGAGTGTCGCGGGACGGGTATGGACGGTTCGACTGGACCCCTACGGCCGCCCCGCCGCCGGCGAGGTGAAGCTCTCCTGCTCCCGCCCGGCCTGCGCCGATCAGCGCTTCCCCGGCGGCGCGGCTGCCGGACGCAAGGCCGCGATCGGCCACGTCAACACGCACCTGGCTCACATCCGCACGGGCGGCGGCCCGCGCGGCGACGCGTGGTGTGCCTGCCGCGCCGCCGACTGCGCCTGGCACACCCCCGAACCCGTCGCCCCCGGGCGGCGCGGTGGTTCACGACCGGTGGCGGGTGCGGTGCGCTGCGGGGGCCCGGTGGTGCTGACGGTGTACGCGGACCGTACCGGAAGGCTGTGGCGGATCGCGGAGATGTGCGCGCGCTGCGCGGCGGCCACACCCGACTGCCGGGTCCTGGACACCGCTCCGCCCCCCGCTCGCACCGCACCGGCCAGGACGGCCCGGGCATCGGAGAAGCCGGCCGCGGAGCCCTCGGGCGGTCCGCTGGGCGAGGGGGTCGCAGCGGTGTTCTCCGACCACAACCCCGCCCCCACCGCCGGTGGTTCGCCTTCTCCGGCCGCCCGTCCGGCTTCGGTCCCCCGTACCCGCGCCGCCGCGTCGGACGGAGCGTCCCGGCGGCCGAAACGGTCGGGGAAGATCGCGCAGCGAATCGTGCCCCACGACCTCGAGCCCGACGTCCTGCGCCTCGAACTCATCGAGCTGGGTGACGCGTTCCGCGCCTACCAACAGTGCGCCGAACCCGACCTCGCCCTCCTCGCCGAACTTCACGACCGCAAGGCCCGGGCGTTCGCCCTGTGGGCCGACGTGAGCGGCGACGGCTCCCTGCGCCACGAGGCGAGGCGTGCCGAGCAGGCGGCACAGACCACCCGCGAGATGCACGAGAACCGCGTCGGCCGGCCCGCCGGTGACACGGCCGACGCGGACGGGCCGGTGGTGGAGCGGCTGCTGACCCGGCAACAGGCCGCCCACGCCCGCGCCGTGCTGGACTACGCAGCCGCCCATGCCCCGCACCCGGAAGCCTCGGTGCGCCTCGCCGTGCTCATGCTCACCCTGCGGACCGCGCGCGCCGGCACCGGGAACATCACCGGCCAGGACGTGGCCGGCTGGCTCCAGGACGACGCCGAACGGGTGCTTCGGCAACTGGTGGCGGCCGACTGGCTGCGGCTGCCCGGCACCGCTGCCGACGTGATGGCCTCCCGGCCGGAAGAACCCACGGCCATCACCGTCCCGGCACTGCTGCCCGGGCAACCCCGCCCGTCCGCCTTCGGCAAGACGACCCGCGCGAGGATCTCCGGCTGGGCCCAGAAGATCGTCGGTGACCGGAAGATCCGCAAGAAGAAATTGCAGTCGAGCGTCCGGCTCCTGGCCTTGTACACCGCCGCCCACACCCGCCCCGGCGGCCACCTCGGATGCCCCGAGGACGGTGGGCTGGACCTGGACCAGGTCGCCGCGTTCTGCACCTTGCCGCCCGACCAGGTCGCCGAGCACGCCGGACTGCTGGTCGCCGCCGACTGGCTCACCGAAGCCGACATCACCGGAGGAAGGCTGCGGGGGCAGCTCACCGAGCGGGTTCTGCCGTTGGGCGGCCTTCTGTGAGCGCCGGGCCCGCCGGGTCGACGTCACGCTCGTACCCTCGACGCCCGGCCGTGAGGAGGCTCAGTCGAGGCAGAACTCGTTGCCCTCGACGTCCTGCATCACGATGCACGAGTCGTTGCCGTCGTACAGCAGTCGCACGCGTACCGCGCCGAGCGGAAGGAGTCGGGCGCACTCGGCTTCGAGCGTGGCGAGGCGGTCTTCGCCCACGAGTCCGGTGCCGACCCGCACGCAGAGGTGCACCCGGTTCTTGACGACTTTGCCTTCGGGAACGCGCTGGAAGAACAGTCGCGGGCCGACCCCCGAGGGGTCGCTGCAGGCGAACCACGAACCCCGGTCCTCGGGAGCGCGGGAGCGGTCGAACTCGTCCCACGTGGCGAACCCCTGCGGCGGCGGCGATACGACGTACCCCAACACCTCGCACCAGAAGCGAGCGACGCGCTCGGGTTCCGCGCAGTCGAAGGTCACTTGGAACTGCTTGATCGATGGCACAGGCGCACGATAACAGGCGCTCCGTCGCTCATCTCCGGTCAAAAGTCCACATGTTGGCGTGGGGGCCGGTCAACGTCGCGCCATGACCACGGGAGTGATTCTCGCGCCCGCTGCGCCGCGGACCGGTTGCGCCGGGACACGGAGGCGATCCACGCCCCCGGTGTCAGCGGCGTGCAGGCCCGCACGATCGCACCTGACGATCGGCAGGACGTCGCCACCAGCGGCACGGCCGACCTGCAAGACCCTGGTCGCCACCGTCGTGCTCCGGCTGGAGGCCGGGGGCGGGCTGTCGACGGAGGACACCGTCGACCACTGGCTGCCCGCGGTGGTGCGGGGCCACGGCGACGACGGCAGCCGTGTCACCATCCGTCAGCCGCTTGTCAGCCCGCCCTGCGAGAGTTGTCCACGTGAACGGCGCCGGACAACCGGAGCCGGACACGGGGAGAGGTGCCCGGAGTGGTTGATCGGGGACCAGAGCACAGCTCACGGTCGGGCCCTTGCGGCCCACGCAGGTTCGAATCCTGCCCTCTCCGCCCGAGTGATGACAGGCGCGACAGTCCTCAGGCTCTGCGGGCGAGCAGTTGAACCTCCTGGAACTGCCGTCGGTCGGTGGGCTGGGGCTCGCGCACCAACCGGGCCACCTCCGCCAGCCCGGACCCGCGCAGCATCGCGGCGAGGTGATCAGGCCACCACCGATAGGCCGGGGCGACGGTGTGGTCGAAGACCTGCGTCGGGTGGGACGGATCATCGCTTGCCGAAAAGGCCACCAGAAGGTGGCCGCCGGGTGCCAGCACGCGGTGGAACTCCGAGAAGACGACCGGCACTTCTGGCGGCGGAGTGTGGATGATGGACCACCGCGCGAGTACGCCGCCCAGCACGCCGCCGGCGATGTCCAACGCGGCCATCGAGCCCACCTCGAACCGCAGGCCCGGATAGGCCTGCCGAGCCAGTTCGATCATCGCGGGAGAGACGTCGACGCCGAACGCCGTCAGTCCCGACTCGTTCAGGTAGGCGGTGACATGGCCAGGCCCACACCCCAGGTCCGCGACCTGGCCGTCCCCACTCGCCCCGACCGCCTCGGCGAAAACACCCAGGATCGCGCGGTCCAGGGGTCGGTCACGCAGCCCGTCGCGGAAGAGCTCCGCATAGGCGGGGGCAGCGGCGTCGTAGGCCTCACGGGTGGCGGTGAGGGCATCGTGTTCGACCATGCCCGCGAGAGTAGCCCGGCCCCGAGGCGATCCGCGGCGGGTCCATGGAGATCACGGACCGAGCCCGGGGCCGGGTTTCGGCGAATCATGTGACAGGCATTGACGATTGCGACGGGACTCCTATGATCCTGAGTGTCCGAAACCCCGGGTGATGTTCGAGATATCGGACAGATGGACGGCAAAGAAGAGCGCGAAGGCACCTCCCACTGCATCCGCACGGCCCGTATCGGTAGAGCCCCTTCCCGTCTGGAGTTCGCCATGCTTCCAGCGCTGTCATGTTCATGCAAATGCAGCCCGAGCCGGTTCTCCACGCGGTTCTGAGACCTCCGCCGCGGGCCGGACAAGACCCCCCATCAGCAAAGGAGTTCAGACATGCCCCTGCGACGACGGCCACGGATCATGCGGAACGCGCTGCTCGCCACCGGAGCGGCCGCGGCGCTCAGCGTCGGCCTGCTCGGCGGGACAGCGCCTGCCGCGCCCGCCGCCACCTCGCTGCCCTGCGACCTCTACGCCGCGGGCGGCACCCCCTGTGTGGCCGCGCACAGCACCACCCGTGCGCTGTACGCCTCCTACAACGGCCCCTTGTACCAAGTGCGTCGAGCCTCCGACAACGCCACCCGGGACATCGGCGTCCTCAGCGCCGGCGGGGTCGCCAACGCCGCCGCGCAGGACTCGTTCTGCGCCCGCACCACGTGCCTCATCACCGTCGTCTACGACCAGTCCGGCCGGGGCAACCGGCTCACCCAGGCGCCCCCCGGTGGATTCTCCGGGCCGGCCGCCGGCGGCTACGACAACCTCGCGAACGCCACCGCCGCGCCAACCACGGTCGGCGGTCACAAGGCCTACGGCGTCTACGTCGCCCCCGGCACCGGGTACCGCGACAACAACACCAACGGTGTCGCCAAGGGTGACCAGCCGGAGGGCATGTACGCGGTCCTCGACGGCACGCACTACAACGGCGGCTGCTGCTTCGACTACGGCAACGCCGAGACCAACAGCCGTGACAACGGCAACGGCACGATGGAGGCCATCTACTTCGGCAACATCAGGGTCTGGGGCTACGGCAGCGGCAACGGCCCCTGGATCATGGCCGACCTGGAGAACGGCCTGTTCTCCGGCGTCAACCAGCACTACAACGCCGGCGACCCGTCGATCAGCCACCGCTATCTGACCTCGGTCGTCAAGGGCGGCCCCAACCGCTGGGCGATCCGTGGCGGCAACGCCCAGTCCGGTGGCCTGTCCACCTTCTACAACGGCGTCCGTCCCAACGTCGGGGGCTACAACCCGATGAAGAAGGAGGGAGCCATCATCCTCGGCATCGGCGGCGACAACAGCCACGGCGCGGCCGGCACGTTCTACGAGGGTGTCATGACGTCCGGTTATCCGTCGGACAGCACCGAGAACGCGGTACAGGCCAACATCGCGGCGGCCGGCTACGGGAGGTAGTACCGGGCCGGTTCGACAACTCCCCTGCGATCGCGGCTCGTTCACACGCGAGCCGCGACCCGCCGGGTCGGCGCCTCCGAAGAGGGGCGGGAAGCCGGGCTCCAGCGGCCACCGCCCCGCTGACCCCGCCCGCAGACGAGAGGTCCGGCTCCGGCAACCACATCGCCGTGGTGTACCGCGGGGTCCCACCCGCCGGGGCCGCATCCCCCCGCTGTACGTCGGCGGTCGTGACGCCGCCTCCTGGTCACGCTGGTCGTCCTCACGGCCGACCCGACCGTGTACGGAGACGTCCGCACCCTCCTCGGCTCCGACGCCACCGCTCCGGACGACAGGGCGGTGATCCGCTGTGCCGCCCGCCTGAGGCCGGCATCCCCCGCGAATCCGCCGTACGTCGCCGGGCGTCTCGTCATGCGGCAGGACCCGACCCGGCTCTCCGGCATGGCTGCCGGGCCGTGTCCTGCCGAGTGCCGCCCAGGTGGCGCTCGGGACTCAGCCGCCGCTCTTGCGTCGGAACGAGCGCTGGCTCGCGGCCGGGCCGTGGGTGCCACGGACCTTTGACGCGTCCGTGTTCGCGGCGAGGTCGGCGGCGTCCGCCTGCATACCGCGCTTGCGTGCCAGGGCCTCCCGGAACTTGCGCTTGAGGTCGTACTGGCCGTCGTCGTCGGGCGCGAGGGCAGGGCTTTCGGCGTCAGACGGCTCCGAGCCCTCTGGGGAGGGAGATTCTGCGGCCATGGTGACCTCCTGGGTTCCGGCAGTGGAGCAGTGGAGAGCACAGCTTGTCATGCCGGGCGCCGGTGGGCGGTCCCTATTTCGCCGGGGGCCTGGATGAGTTCGGCGCATGCCCGTTCGGCGCATGCCCGTTCGGCTCAGCAGGCCGCCATCCGGGGCCGCTCTCCGACAGAGTCCTCAGCAACGTCGCACGCCGGCCGTACGCGTGACGCACATCCGGCGAGCGGACGGCCGGCGGGCATTCAGCTCGGTTTCAGGACGACCGCCTGGCCGCCCGCGGGTGCCATCGCGACGCTCAGCGTGGTCGTCGAGGTCACGGTCCGGGTGCTCACGGCGACGGGGGTCTGGTACGGGCTGGTGCCCGGCGTGCCGTCGGCGTAGATCGTCGCCGTGTAGGTGCCGCCGCCGAGGAAGGACAGTGGGACCGACAGGGTCCGGGCCGTCTCGTTGGTCATCGCGCCCAGGTACCAGGTGGTGCCGCTGCGCCGGGCGACGGCGACGTACTCGCCGATCGACCCGGCGACGGTCCGGCTCTGGTCCCAGACGTTGGGGATGGCGTCGAACCAGGGCAGGCCGGGCCAGTTGGAGGGGGTGGAGTACTTCGACGGGGCGTCGTACCAGTACAGGAACTCCAGTGGCTGGTAGTACACGGCGGCCATCGCCATCTGGTGGGCGTTGGTCGTCTGATCGCGCGACTGCCCATAGCAGATGGTGTAGTCCATCGGCCCGCCGATGTTGCGGGTGAACGGCAGGGTGACGTTGTGGGTGGCGGTCGGGAAGTGCTCGTTGCCCCGGACCCCCTCCATGCTGATCCAGTGGGGAAGGGTCCGCTCGTAGCCGAACGGCCGTACGTCGTCGTGCGTGTCGAGCAGCAGCTTGTACTTGGCCGCCGTCCCGGCCCAGGCGATGATCTGGTTCGTCATCGCCTGGGTGCCGTCGTTGATGAAGCCCAGCTTGACGCCCGCGACGCCCCAGGTCCGGTACAGGGCGAACAGGCTGTCCGAACTGCTCAGGGCCAGGGGGTTGACGTAGAGGAAGACGCCGATTCCCTTGCCGCTGGCGTAGGAGATGACCTTGGGCAGGTCGATGGCGGGGATCGGCTGCGTGGCGTCGGTCGAGGTGTGCTCCGGGCCGTACCACCCGGAGTCGTACTCGATGTACTGAAGGCCGCGGGCGACGGCGAAGTCGACGCCCGCCAGCCCGTCCGCGGTGGTCAGATTGCACCGGAAGACCTTGCCCGGCTTGATCCACGACGTGTCGGCGAGGGCGCCGGCCGGGGCCAGGTTGAGTACCAGTTCGGCGTTGTCGACGAGTTCGGCGTGGGTGGAGCCGATCACCACCGCGCGCCATGGCGTGGCGAACGGCGTCGTGACGGTGGACGTCGTCTGGACGGTTCCGGAGCCGCGGGCCGTGTGCTGCATGAGGTAGGCGGCCAGCGTGTCGGACTGTCCGGGAACGGAACTGAGCATCATGCGCGGGTAGTTGACCCTGGCCGACTCACAGACGCAGGCGATCAGCCCGCCGGAGTAGGTCGCGGTGAGGGGGAGGTCGGTCAGGGGGCCGGTGTCCGTGGAGGAGGTTCCGGTGGACGGTACGGAGCCGGGTGCGACCGGGTTGTAGGGGTCCTCGTCCCGCGCGCTGTAGACGAGGGTGCCGTCGGGGAAGACGAACGTCGTCAGTTCGCCGGCGATGGAGGCGGTGCCCTGATCCAGCAGGACGTAGCGGAACGCGACTCCGGAGGCGTAGGCGCGGATCTGCACACCGAAGTTGATGGAGGTGGCGTTGTCCCGGAGGTTCCAGCGCATCTCCTGGTAGCGGTCGGTGACGGTCGCGTTGCGTCCGTACACCGGGTTCCAGGTGGTGTCGACGTGCCAGTGCTGGTAGTTCGTGAGCACGGCGTCGGTGCCGAGGGTGGTTCCGTCACTCAGCCGCAGGCCCATCGCGGAACTGGCCACGACCGTGGCGCCGTTGCGCCGGGCCGACCACCTCAGTGCCCCGCCCGTCAGCGACACGGTGATGGCGGTGCTGCCGTCGAGTGACGTCGCGGTGACCGAGGCGTCGGCGGCTTCGGCCTGCTGCGTGCTGCCCAGGCCCAGCGCCGCGGTCGCGGCGGCGACGGCGGCACCCCTGAGCACTCCCCGGCGGGAAGGTTCCTGACGTCCTGCAACGTTCATGGGCGGCCCATCTCACTCGATCTGGATTCCAACAAACCCAACCAGCAAGTAACAGACTCTGACTTCCGCGAGATTTCTACGCCCCCTCGACGGAAAGGTCAACCAGCCGCGAACGCCCACCACATCCCCGAAATCTCGGACAGTCAGGGCGAGATGCAGTCCGGCGCACCCGGTTCGAGGCCGGTTACGGCCACTGTCGAGCCGGTCAAGATTAAACAAACTCGAACGCGATCCTTGACGCCGTGAAGCTGCCGCGACTCTCATGGGCCCCGCCGGCACCAAGGAACCGCAAAGCCTCGAAGGAGAGGGACGATCATGTTCGAGGGACTGCCCCGGCCGTTCGCCGGATCATGGCGACGCAGAACGGCCGCGTTCCTGACCCTGCTGGGAGGCCTCGCGGCGCTCCTGCTGCCGGTCAGCGAGGCACACGCGGCCTCGGTGTCGTTCACGACGGGCGCGACACGCACCGACCAGAACGGGAACGCGCTCCAACTGCACGGACTCGGCATCGTCAAGGTGGGAAGCACCTGGTACGGGTTCGGGGAGGACAAGACCGGCGAGACGTCGTCGGACACGTCGTTCCAGGACATCCCCTGCTACACCTCGACCGACCTTTCCACCTGGACCCACCAGGGCGTCGCGCTGGCCAAGCAGAGCAGCGGCGACCTGGGCCCGAGCCGCATCGTGGAACGGCCCAAGGTCATATACAACGCGTCGACCAGCACGTACGTGATGTACATGCACATCGACAGCATGAACTACTCCGAGGCCAAGGTCGGTGTGGCGACCAGCAGCACCCCGTGCGGCCCCTACACCTACCGGGGCAGTTTCCGGCCGCTGGGCAACGTGAGCCGTGACATCGGCCTGTTCCAGGACGGCGACGGCACCGCCTATCTGCTGAGCGAGGACCGCAATAACGGTCTGCGCATCGACAAGCTGTCCGCCGACTACCTGTCCGTGGACAGCGCGGTGGCGGTGCTCGGCAGCGGCGGCAGCAGTGGCAGCGTCGAGGCGCCCGCCATGGTGAAGGCCGGCGGCACCTACTACGTCTTCGGTTCGCACCTGACCGGATGGGGCCTGAACGACAACATCTACGCCACCGCCACGTCCCTGGGCGGGCCCTGGTCGTCGTTCCGCGACTTCGCCGCGCCCGGAACCCACACCTACGGCAGCCAGACGGCGAACGTCATCACCGTCCAGGGCTCCTCCGGCACCACCTACATCTACGCCGGCGACCGGTGGAACACCGCCGACCTGGGCTCCTCGAAGCTGATCTGGCTGCCGATGACCATCAGGGGAACGACGGTCAACGTCGGCCAGTACCCCACCTGGTCCCTCGACCCGGCCGCCGGCACCTGGACGCCCGACAGCGGGCTGCCCTCGGCGGGGGTCCACACCCTGGCCAACGGCAACAGCTCCATGCCGATGGACGTGGCGAGCGGTTCCACCGCCACCGGCGCCAAGATCATCCAGTGGCCGTCCAACGGCGGCGCGAACCAGCAGTGGGCCCTGACCAAGGTGGCGGACAACGTCTACACGCTGAAAAGCGTGAAGAGCGGACTGTGCCTGGACGTACCGAACCAGTCGACCACGAGCGGCGTGCAGTTGCAGCAGTGGACCTGCAACGGCGGGACCAACCAGCAGTGGTTCCTCGACCTGGTCGGCAGCTACACCGGCAGCACCTACATGCTCGCCGGCGTGGGCGGCGACCTGGACATCGGCGTCTCGGGCAGCTCCACCACCAGCGGGGCCGCCGTGGACCAGGAGACCGGCACCGGCGCGACCGGACAGCAGTGGAACTTCTCCTGACAGGTGATCCCTCCTGACGGGTGCGCCCCCGAGCCGGTGATCGCTCGGGGGCGCACTTCGCCGTCGCCGCCCTTGCCACGTTCTTGACGCTCTTCCCCTCGCGCCCCCACCGCGCTCTGTTCTATAAAAGCTATAACAGAGCGACAGAGGGAGCGGAAATTGATCCTCAGTCTCGACATGGACAGCGAGGTACCGATCTACCAGCAGATCCGGGACCGCGTCGTCGAGGCCATCGCTTCCGGTCAGCTCGTCGAAGGCAGCCCGCTCGCCTCGACACGGCAGCTCGCCGTCGATCTCGGCATCAACTTCCACACCGTGAACAAGGCGTACGACCTGCTGCGCCGGGAAGGGCTGCTGCGGGTCAACCGCAAGAGCGGCGCCCTGGTGCAGCGCGACGCCCGCAGCGGTCCGCCCGAACCGGGCTTCACCGCCGAGTGGGAGACCCGGCTGCGGACCCTGCTCGCCGAAGCGGTCGTCCACGGGACCGGTGACCCGGCGGTACTGGACAGCTGCCGTTCCGTCCTCGACTCGTTCGCATCGGCCGCGCCCCCTTCACGGCGAGCGGACCCCGGTACCGAGCAAGGAGACGCAGCGTCATGAACATCGCGGATCTGCTGGACGACGTGGTCATACCCGCCGTGCTCGCGGCAGTGGCGTGGCTGATGCCATCGCTGACCGGGCCGACCCTGGCCTTCGGGGTGCGCATCCCCGCCCCGAGGGCGGACGCCCCGGTGATCGCCGAGCAACGCGGGCGGTACCGCAGACGGGTCGCCGCGTCCGGTGCGGTACTGATCGTGATCGGCACCCTGTGCTCCGTGGTCCGCTTCGGCGCGACCGGCGTCGTGCCCCTGCTGACCGTCGCCGCCTGTCTGACGGCCTACGGCCGGGCACGGGCGGCGATCACAGCGGCCAAGCGGCGCGAGGGCTGGTACAGCGGGCTGCGCCAGGGCGTGGTGACCGACACGGCGCTGCGTACCGACCCGGAGCGTTTCCCCTGGTTGTGGGCCGTGCCCGCAGGGCTCGTCTGCGTCGGTACGACGGTGGTCGGCGTCCTGCGCTACCCCTCGCTGCCCGACCGCGTTCCCACGCACTTCAACGCCTCCGGCACCGCTGACCACTTCGCCGCCAGATCGGTCGGCACCGCCTTCTTCCCCGTGTTCGCACAAGTCGGGCTGACCGTGCTGATTCTGGCCCTGACCTGGCTGTCCCTCCGGGCCCGGCCGGAACTCGACCCGGCACGGCCAGCCGACTCCGCCCGCAGGTACCGCCGCTTCTCGGTGCGTATGGCCGTCTCCCTTCTCCTGCTGGCGGCCTTCGCCGACCTGACGCTGCTCGCCGGGGCCTGGGCGATGTGGCACGCGGACCGGCGGGTCTCCCCGGTTCTCGTCCTGCTGCCCGTCCTCGCCGGACTGGTCGTGGTCGTCGCCATCGCCGTCCGGACCGGACAGGGCGGCAGCCGGCTGCCCGCGCAGGACGGCGAGGAGACGGAGGAGAGCACCGGCATGGTGCGGCGCGACGACGACCGGTACTGGCGCCTGCTCGGCTCGGTCTACGTCAACCGGGCCGACCCCGCGTTGCTCGTCCAGAAGCGGTTCGGCGTCGGCTGGACCGTCAACTTCGGCAACCCGTGGGGCGTCGTGCTGCTGCTCGGCCTCGTCCTGACCCCCACGCTCGTCGTGCCGCTCCTCACCCGCTGACCGCGCGCTCCGACGGCGCACCGGGGTTCCCGGCTTCGGCCTCGGCCTCGGCCTCCGCGAGGAGCGTCACGAGGGTCGCCCTGGCCCGCGCCACCCGCGAGCGGATCGTACCGACGGGACAACCGCCGGCCTCGGCGGCCTCCTCGTAGGGCAGCCCGGCCAGTTGGGTGAGGACGAAGGCCTGACGGCGCTCGGGCGGCAACGCGTCCAGCAGGTCGAGCAGGGCGACGCCGTCGTCGAAACCGGGCGGGCCCCTCGGTTGGGCACGTTCGGCCGAGGCGATCCACCAGGGCACGGTGGAACCCGACATCAGCACATGACCGAGGGCGGCGAGCAGCACGCAGACGGCGGCGAACACCGCGGCCCGCGTCGTGCGCGCACACCACCCGGCAGTCATGACGGCCTCATCCTCGCATCCGGGTGCCGCTCGTCACGGGTGAGTACGCACCGCACCCGGCCCGCCACTCATCCTCGGTGTGCCGGAATCCTCCCGTCGGCGAGCCCGGCGTCAGTAGGGTGATGCGCTGAACACGCCTTCGCCGTCCGGTGCTTCAGGTGCCTGTAGAAGAAAGGTTCAGCCCGGTGAACTTCAAGGTGCAGCCGACCGCGCAGGTCGACGAGCGGGCCACGATCGGGGACGGTACGACGGTCTGGGACCTGGCCCAGATACGTGAGGACGCCCGGCTGGGCGGCGGCTGCATCGTGGGCCGGGGAGCGTATGTCGGCCCGGGGGTGCGGATCGGCGACAACGTCAAGCTCCAGAACCACGCGCTGGTCTATGAACCCGCGGTGCTCGGTGACGGGGTGTTCGTCGGGCCGGCGGCGGTCCTCACCAACGACCACTTCCCGCGCTCCGTTGACCCTCGGGGCAGGCTGAAGCGCGGGGGCGACTGGGAGGCCGTGGCCGTGGTGGTGGGCGAGGGGGCGTCGCTGGGGGCCCGTTCGGTGTGCGTGGCGCCGGTGCGCGTCGGCCGGTGGGCGCTGGTCGCGGCGGGTGCCGTGGTCACCCGTGACGTACCGGACTTCGCGCTGGTGGCCGGTGTGCCGGCGCGCCGGATCGGCTGGGTGGGCCGGGCCGGCGTACGACTGACCGAACGCGGCGGCGAGCCCGGCGCGTGGGAGTGCCCCGAGACGGGGGCGCTGTACGACGAGAAGGACGGCGAACTCGTCGAGCGGGCATGACAGTTGTTTCCAGCTGATTCCCTCAAAAGGCAAATCCTCGACCATCTGCAGGCATAACATGTGCGCGAACTGTGCAGTCCACGCACAATGAGCGCACAAGCCAAGTGCCCAGGGGGGGTTACGGGGTGGTGGCGACACCTGTGCCCGCGGCCAGGAGCGACGACCGCTCCGCCGGCTGACGGCTGACGTCTGCCTTGTCTTATGCCGCCCGGCCATCGGTGCCGAGGCGCTGTCGAGTCTGCGCACAAACAGGACCCACAGGGGGGTTGGTGTGCCCAAACGATGACCACCACACGTCTGGCGGCGCTCGGTCATGAGGACCCGTCGCTGCTCGCACTCGCCCAACGACTGCTCGGCTTGGCGGAGTCGGGGTTGCCGTCGATGCTGCTCCCCGGCGGCGAGGCCTTCGCCTTCACCATGACGGGACATCAGGAGGGCGACGGCTCCTGGACCTTGGAGCGGCGGGGGATCAGCACCCGGTACGCGGCCATCACCGTGCTGGGGGCCCGTCACCTCCCCGAGGACCGCCAGTACGCGGTGCTCGGCGGGCGTACGGCCCAGGAGTTCGCCGGTCTGCTGGTCGAGTCGCTGCCCGCGGTGACCAATCTCGGTGACGCGGCGCTCATCGCCTGGGCCGCCGCCGACACCGAACACCCCAAGCTGTCCGACGCCCTCGCCCGCGTCGACGCCCTGGACGTGGAGGGCCTGCCGCAGTACACGGTCGAGGCGGCCTGGGTGCTGTCCGCCCTCGCGGCGGCCCGCGACACGGTCGACGTGGAGAGACGTTTCAGCATGGCTCGTGACCGCCTGCTGAGAGCTCGGATCGGGAACAGTCCGCTGTTCCCGCACGCCACCGGGCCCGGCCTGGTCCCCTGGTACCGGGCGCATGTCAGCTGCTTCGCCGACCAGACGTATCCGCTGCAGGCCCTGGCCCGCGCGCACGCCAGCGGCGACGGGCGCGGCGATCCGGAGGCGCTGGCCGCCTCCGAGGCGTGCGCGGAGCGCATCTGTGAGCTGCAGGGCGACGGCGGGCAGTGGTGGTGGCACTACGACGCGCGCACCGGCGGTGTTGTGGAGGGCTACCCGGTCTACAGCGTCCACCAGCACGCGATGGCGCCGACCGCCCTGTTGGACCTCACCGACGCCGGTGGCTCCGACTTCGGCGCGGCGGTCCGCAAGGGTCTGCGCTGGATGACGGACGTACCCGAACTGACCGGTGGGGGGCACCGGGAGCCGATGATCCTCGACGAGCTGGGCGCCACCTGGCGCAAGGTCTTCCGGGGCGACCCGAAGAAGGCCGTACGCGCCGCGAGGGGCCTGTCCACCAGAATCGCTCCCGGACTGCGGCTGAAATCCCTGGACCGGGTGTACCGCCCGCTGTCCGTGGACCGCGAATGCCGGCCGTACGAGTTCGGCTGGATGCTCCATGCCTGGCAGGGGGGCCGGATATGAGCGGACGGCGGACGCTGTTCGGGGTCGAGCTGGACCCGCTCACCATGGACGAGACCGTGGAGCGCTGCCTGGACGCGGTGCGGGACGGCGGGCAGCTGGAGATCGGCGTGGTCAACGCCGCGAAACTGGTGAACATGCGGCGCGATCCCCGGCTCGCCGAGGCCGTCTCCGGCTGCGATCTGGTCCTGGCGGACGGACAGGCCGTGGTGTGGGCCGGCCGGGTGCTGCGCGCCCCGCTGCCGGAGCGGGTGGCCGGGATCGACCTTTTCCTGCGGCTGCTGGCCGAGGCGGAGGCGTCGGGCATCTCCGTGTACTTCCTGGGCGCCCGGCAGGAGGTGCTGGAGCGGATGCTGCTCCGGGTGGCCGACCGCTTCCCCGGCCTGAAGGTGGCCGGCAGTCGCAACGGCTACTTCGAGGACCGCGAGCAGGAGGCGGTCGCGGACGGCATCGCCCGCAGCGGCGCCCGGTTGCTCTTCCTCGGCATGACCTCGCCGAAGAAGGAGATCTTCACCGCCGCGCACGGCCCCCGCACCGGCGCCCGGGTCGTGCACGGCGTCGGCGGCTCGTTCGACATCCTGGCCGGGGTCACCAAGCGGGCCCCCGAGTCGTGGCAGCGCTGGGGCCTGGAGTGGCTCTACCGCGCGCTGCAGGAACCTCGCCGCCTGGGCCGCCGCTACCTCACCACCAACGTCTCCTTCCTCCTCATGACGGCGCGGGAGCTGATCCGGCTCACCCCGTCGACCGCCCCCGCGAACAGGAGTCACTGATGCGCGTCGTCGTGGTTGGACAGGGATACGTCGGCCTGCCGCTGGCCATCCGGGCCGCCGAGGTCGGACACGAGGTGATCGGCTACGACGTCGACACCCGGCGGATCAAGAGCCTCGCCGCCGGTGAGTCCTTCGTCGAGGACGTCTCCTCGGAGCGGATCCGCTCGGCACTGGACGACGGCACCTACCGCCCGAGCGAGTCGGCCCGCGACTGCGGCGGTTTCGACGTCGCCGTGGTGACCGTCCCGACCCCGCTGCACGAGGGCACCCCCGACCTGCGGTACATCAAGGAGTCGGCGGTCACCCTCGCCCGCTATCTGCGCCCCGGTGCGACGGTCGTCCTGGAGTCGACGACCTATCCCGGCACCACCCAGGAGCTGTTCGCCCCGATCCTGGAGGAGGGCTCGGGGCTCACCGCGGGCGCCGACTTCCAGCTCGGCTACAGCCCGGAACGGATCGATCCCGGCAACACCGTGTGGGGCTTCAAGGAGACCCCGAAGGTCGTCTCCGGCGTCAACGAGGCCTCCCTCAGGGCCGTCCAGGACTTCTACGGGCAGCTCGTCGACACCACCGTGCCGGTGGGCTCCCCCAAGGAGGCCGAACTCGCCAAGCTGCTGGAGAACACCTTCCGGCACGTGAACATCGCGCTGGTCAACGAGATCGCGATGTTCGCCCACCACCTGGACATCGACGTCTGGCAGGCCATCGACGCGGCCTCCACCAAGCCCTTCGGCTACATGAAGTTCACGCCCGGACCGGGCGTCGGCGGCCACTGCCTGCCGATCGACCCCTCCTACCTGTCCTGGCGGGTGCAACGCGAACTCGGCCAGAGCTTCCGGTCGGTGGAGCTGGCCAACGACATCAACAACCACATGCCCGAGTACGTGACCCGCCGTATCAGCGACCTCTTCAACACCAGACGCCGGTCCGTGAACGGCTCGCGGATCCTGCTGCTCGGTCTGGCCTACAAGAAGAACACCGGCGACGCCCGGGAGTCGCCCGCGCTGCGCATCTCCCAGCTGCTGCTCGACATGGGGGCCCAGGTCAGGGCGGCCGACCCGCACGTCGTCGAGAGCCTGCCGATGGACACCCGACTGGTACGGGTCGAGCCGACCCGCGAGGAGCTGGCGGACGCCGACGTGGTGGTCCTGCTCACCGACCACGACACCTTCGACTACGAACTCGTCGCCGCCCACGCCCCCTTCGTCCTGGACTGCCGCCGGCGACTGCCGTCGGGGCCCACGATCGAGGTGCTCTGAACCATGCCGCGCATCGTCTGCGTCGCCGGGGCCCGCCCCAACTACATGAAGATCAAACCGGTGATGGACGCCCTGGAACGCCGGGGCGCCGAGGTGGTCCTCGTCCACACCGGACAGCACTACGACCCGGCCATGAACGACGTGTTCTTCGCCGACCTCGGTATCCGGCCGCCCGACCGCTTCCTCGGGGTCGGCTCCGGCACCCACGCCGAGCAGACCGGCCGTGTGATGACCGCGTTCGAGCCGCTCCTCGACGAGGTGTCCCCGGACGTCGTCGTGGTGGTCGGCGACATCAACTCCACGCTGGCCTGCGCCCTGGTCACCGCCAAGGCGGGACCGCTGCTGGCGCATGTCGAGGCCGGTCTGCGCAGCCGTGACTGGAGCATGCCGGAGGAGGTCAACCGGGTCGCCACGGACCGCGTCAGCGACTATCTGCTGGCCCCCTCCCCCGACGCCGTCGACAACCTGCGCACGGAGGGATACCGGGAGGATCAGATCCACCTGGTCGGCAACGTCATGATCGACACCCTGCTGGCCAACCTGGAACGGGCCCGGGCCTCGGACGTCCTGAGCCGATACGGCGTGTCCAAGGGCGAGTTCGGCCTGGTCACCCTGCACCGCCCGGCCAACGTGGACGATCCGGAGGTGCTCTCCGGACTGCTGAAGGCCCTGGGCGAGATCGCCGGCCGCTGTCCGCTCCTGCTGCCCGTGCACCCGCGCGCGGCCGGCCGGCTGACCGAGATCGGCGTCCCCGGAGGCATCCGGCTCGTGCCCGCTGCCGGGTACCTGGACTTCATCGCCCTGCAGGACTCGGCCCGCGTGGTGCTGACCGACTCCGGCGGCGTACAGGAGGAGACCACCGCGCTGGGCGTGCCGTGCGTGACCCTGCGGGACAACACCGAGCGGCCGGTCACCGTCGATCAGGGTACGAACGTGCTGGCCGGCCGGGATCCGGCGCGGATCGTGGCCACCGTGGGCCGGGTGCTGGACGCCCCGCCCGCGCCGCGCCGGCCCGACCTGTGGGACGGCCGTGCGAGCGACCGCATCGCCGAGGTGCTGCTGACCGGCGGCACCGCGAACACCCGGCCGCGACCGACCGATCACCGGACGAGCCCATGAACCGAACGCTCCCCATATGATCCGCTTGCCACATATGCTCGTCGAACGTCTGGTCGCTAGGGGGGACCGTCATGGATCTCGCTGAGATCTTCCGGGTCATGCGCAGGCGCTGGTACGTCCTGCTGCCGGGACTGCTGCTGACCGCCGGCCTGATCGCCGGCGCGACCGTGCTGGTCCCGGTCAAGTACCAGTCGCAGAGCACGGTGGTCCTGCTGAACTCCCAGAAGGCCACGCAGGCCTACGACGGCAACCCCTTCCTCAGCACCCAGACCTCGCTCACCGGCATGGCCGACAGCCTGGCCCGCAACCTCGACTCCGACGACTCGCTGCGCGACCTCAAGTCCCTCGGTGCCAAAGGCACGTTCGCGGCCAAGCTCGCCGACAACGCGCAGGGGCCGCTGATGTGGCTCACCGTCACCGGCACCGACAAGGCCTCCGTGCTGGCCTCGGACAAGATCCTGACCTCGTACGCCAGGGAACGGCTGGACCAGTTCCAGAAGCAGCAGTCGGTCGCCCCGAGGGCCATGATCCGGATGACGACGATCGTGCCGCCGCAGAACCCGGTGGCGCAGACCAAGACGCGGATCGAGTACATGGTCATGGCCGGGGCCCTGGGCCTGGTGATCACCCTGGTCGCCGCCTTCTACGTGGAGGCCCGCAAGAGATCGTCGTCGCAGGCGCCCGAGCCCGCGACCGGGCCTTCGGAGCCGCAGGCCGGGCCCAACGGGGCCAGGTCCACGGAGGCCGGGTCCACCGAGGCCAGGTCCGCCGAGCCGGAGGAGGAGACGGCCGCCCCCGCTTCCTCGACCGGGGGAGCGGTCATGGAGGAGACGCTCGCCATCCGGCGGACGCCGAGCTGGTCGCAGTCCGCCGTGGACGGGCCGATCGCCGCCGAGCCCCACGCGCAACGGCCCGCCATGGCCGTCGCGTCCGCCGCAGAGCCGCTCGACGAGGAGTCGACTCATGGACATCGCCCGCGCACCGGGCAGCGGGACCGGTGAGACGAGCGACGCGCCCGCTCCTCCCGCTCCCCCACTCCCCGCTCCCCCACTCCCCGCTCCCCCACTCCCCGACCCCGCACTCCCCGCTGCCGCCTCGCTCGGCCGGAAGGTCCGGTCGGCGGCCCGCTGGAGCCTGATCAACACCGTCGTCCTGCGCCTGGGGACGTTCGCGACCGGCATCGTGCTGGCACGCTTCGCCCTGGGCCCCGCGCAATGGGGCGTGTACGGCATCGCCCAGACCGTGCTGCTGGTCCTGCTGTCCGCGAACGAGCTGGGCGTGGGCCTGGCCATCGTCCGCTGGGAGGGGGACGCGCGGCGGTTCGCGCCGACCGTGCTGACCCTCAGCACCCTCTCCAGCGGCCTGCTGTACGTGGCACTGTTCGCGGCGGCGCCGACGGTGGCCGGTCTCCTCGGCTCACCCGACGCCGCCGGCGTCCTGCGGGTGATGTGCCTGTGCGTGGTGATCGACGGGGTGGCCCAGGTGCCCGGCGGCTTCCTCACCCGGGAGTTCGCCCAGGGCAGGCGGATGGCCGTCGACGGGCTCAACTTCGTGCTCGGCACGGCCGTGACGCTGCTGCTCGCCTTCGAGGGCCAGGGCGCGATGAGCTTCGCCTGGGGAGCCGTGGTGGGCAACGTCGTGACGCTGATCGGCTGCGGACTCGCGGCACCCGGCACCCTGAGATACGGCTGGGACCCCGAACAGGCCCGGGCGCTGCTGAGGTTCGGGCTGCCGCTGGCGGGGGCGAGCCTGCTGGCCCTGGCGGTGGTCAACATCGACACCATGGTCGTGGGCGCGACGCTGGGCAACGTGTCCCTGGGCTTCTACGTGCTCGCCTTCAACATCTCCGGCTGGCCCGTGAGAATCATCTCCGAGGCCGCCCGCCGCGTCTCCTTCGCCGGGTTCTCCAGGCTGGCCGCCTCGCCGCAGGCGCTCGCCCAGGGCTTCAGCCGCGCCCTGGGCGTGGTCATCACGGGAACCGTCCCGCTCTGCGTCCTGCTGGCCGGCCTCGCCGAGCCGGCCATCCGGCTGATCTACGGGAGCCGGTGGACCCCGGCCGCGGCGGCCCTGCCCTGGTTGATGGCTCTCGGTCTGATCCGCATCGGCGCCGAACTCGCCTACGACTGCCTGGTCGCGATCGGACAGCGCCGCTCGCTCTTCCTGGTGCAGGGCCTGTGGCTGGCGGCCCTGATCCCGGTACTCCTCCTCGCCGCGCACCTGAACGGCATCGTCGGCGTCTCCCAGGGCCATGTCCTGGTGGCCGGCGGCCTGGTGGTGCCCGTGTTCCTGATCGCGCTCGGCCGGGGCGGCATCGGGGTCGGCCGGATCGCCAGGGCCTGCGCATGGCCCTTCCTCGGCGGAGCCGCGATGGCCGTGATCATCCTCGGCCTGGAGCGGCCGCTCGGCGACGGGCGGCTCGCACTCCTCGCCATCGGCACGGTCGCCCTGGCCGGCTACACGGTCTGCGTACTGCCCAGCCGCGACTTCCTGCGCGGCCTCGACCGGGCCGACCGGCCCCACCCCGGCCGGCACCGGGCGTCCACACCGGTCCGGTCCACCCCACAGGACATGAGGTGAGCCCGATGCCACGGCGTATCAGCCGCAGCTCGCTCGCGCCGCCGCTGCTGGCGGCCTTACTCGTGGTCATGGGCACGGCCTGCTCGGGACCGGAGAAGTCCGCGGCGCCGCACTGCCCGGACACCGCGCTGACCTGCCCGGCGAGCGGGTCCCCGGCGACAGCGGGCGCCGACCCGTCGGCCTCGGCCGGTGGGGCGGCAGGGAGCCCCGCCGCCACACCGTCCCCGGCGGCGAAGCCCGGGGCGACGGCCGGCCCGAGCAGCTCGTCCGGGAAACCCGCGGCCAAAGCCGCGTGCGCCTCCCCCGGCGACTGCGGCTTCCCCGACGCCCGCACCACCGGCCCCCGTATCCCCCTCACGCCACACAGGACGGGCTACCTGGCCGTCCGTACCGACGGAACGGTCATCCGCGGCTGGGACATCACCGGCTCGCTCGACGTCTACGCCGACGACGTCACCGTCATCGACACCAGGGTCACCTCGGACAGCTGGTGGGGCATCAACCTGCGCCCCGGCCACCACGGGCTGCGGGTCCTGCACTCCACCGTCACCGCCGTACCGGGCAAGGGGCCGGACAACGGCGGCGTGGACTACGCGGTGTCCAACATGGGGACCAGCTCCGTCGAGGTCGGCTGGTGCGACGTCTCGGTGTTCGGCGACGCACTGGCCATGGGACAGGGCAGTCTGCACGACAACTACGTCCACGACCTCGCCCCGTTCGTCAACAAGGGCGGCGAATGGCAGCACACCGACGCGGTGATCAGCAGCGGCGGCAACACCGGGCAGCTGGTCATCCGCCACAACACCCTGCTGAACCCGACCAGTCTCAAACAGGGGGCCTCGGGCGCCGTCGGCCTGTTCGCGGACAGCGGGGTCGTCCGCAACGTCACCGTCGACGACAACTGGATCGCCGGCGGAGCGTACGCCCTCTACGGCGGCGACACGGGCGCCACCGGGATCACGGTCACGAACAACGTCTTCTCCACGCAGTACCACCCCGCCTCCGGCGGCTACGGCACGGTCGCCCACTGGAACGCGGGCGGCGCCGGCAACGTGTGGCGCGGCAACCGGATGTCCGACGGCCGCCCGGTCCGGCCGGAGCCGGCCTCGTGAGCGGCGCGATGACGCGCCGTGTCGCGCGGGCGCCCTGGACGCTGCTCAAGGCGTTGTTCGGCTGGCTGGTGCTCTTCGAGGCCAGGAACAAGGTCCTGCTGGCGCCCGGCGCGGTGCGGCTGCGGCGGATCGAGGACGCCGAGACCCGACGGCTGGCCGCCGGCCTGCCCTCGCCGCCCCGGGCACTGGTCGCCACGGTGATCGCCACCCACCGCCGTCCCGAGGCGCTGCGGGCCGCGGTGCGCTCGGCCCTGGAGCAGACCGTTCACGACCAGGTCGTCATCGTGGTCGACGACGGCGCCGGACTTCCCGAACTCACCGAGGACCCAAGGCTGTTCGCGGTCTCGCTGGCCCGCAACACCGGTGTCGCGGGCGTCGTGCGCAACGTGGGCATCCGCCTCACCCGCTCGCGGTACGTGGCCTTCCTGGACGACGACAACCTGTGGGAACCCGACCATCTGGAGCGGGCGTTGGCCGTCCTGGAGTCCCCGGACGGACCCGACGGCGTCTACACGGCGCTGCGCCGCGTGCTGCCCGACGGAAGCGAGAAGGACGTGCTGTCGGTGCCCTACGACCGGCGCCGGGCCGCCCGCGAGTCCTTCCTGGACACCAACGCCTTCGTCGCCCGCCGCACCCGCTCACTGCGCTTCAGCCGTCTGCGCCGGACCCCGGAGGTGCTGCCCCGTGAGGACTGGGAGCTGATCCGCCGGTACGGCCGCACGCACCGCGTCGTCCATGTGCCCCACCCCACCGTCCGGTACCTGATGAACCCGGCCAGCTTCTACACCCAATGGCAGCAGCCCAGTTGAGGCTTGTTCCCCGTCCGCTCCGACCTCAGGTGGTTGATCCCGTGCCCCGCTCCCGTGCCCTCAGGAACAGATTCGTCGACGCGCCCGGCTCACTGGGCGAACGGCTCCGCGCCGCCCGCTGGGAGCGGTTCCGGCGCTGCTTCCCGGGCATCGAGAACATGAGCGTCGTGGACTTGGGCGGAACGGCCGAGATGTGGCTGCGGGCACCGGTGCGCGCCAAGCACGTGCACCTGGTCAACCTGGAGTCACACCCCGCCGGACTGCCCGAGTGGATCACCGCGGGGAACGCCGACGTCACCGACCCGGCGGTCGCCGCGGAGCTGAGCGGCCACGGCGGCTACGACCTGGTGTTCTCCAACTCGACCATCGAGCACGTGGGCGGGCACAGCCAGCGCCGGAAGTTCGTCTCCGCCGTCGAGCGGCTGGCCCCGCTGCACTGGATCCAGACGCCGTACCGCTACTTCCCCGTCGAACCGCACTTCGTGGCGCCCGGCTTCCAGTTCCTGCCGCTGACCGCCCGCGCGCGTCTGGTACGGCACTGGCCCCTCGTCCACAGCCGCCCGGACAGCCCGGAGTCGGCGATGAACGCTGTCATCAACATCGAGCTGCTCACCCGCGCCGAGATGCGCTACCTCTTCCCCCGGTCGGCGCTCCTCAGCGAGCGGGTGCTCGGTGCCCCGAAGTCGCTCATAGCCGTGAGAACGGAGCCCGTATGCTGAACAACCTGGTCAACAGACATGACGCGGACCGGCTGCTGCGCAAGGTGCGCACACTGGACATCGACCCGGTGCTGGCCAAGCTGCGGGTGCGCGGCGGCGCCCGGGTGGTCCAGCACTGGTCCCGGGTCGACCCGTCGCTGACCGAGTGGTGGGCGATACCGGCGGTGATCAAGCGGTGGAACCTGCTGATGACGGGGGACCCGGACACGTCCTTTCCCGCGTACGTGGCCGCCGAGCACTTCGCGCCGCGCACCGATCTGCGCGGCCTGTCCCTGGGGTGCGGCACCGGCGGCAACGAGCTGCTGTGGGCGAGGACCGGCGCGTTCTCCCTGCTGGAGGGCGTGGACGTGGCGCAACGGAGGATCGACTTCGCCACCCGCGCCGCCGCGGAGAACGGTCTCGCCGACGTCCTGCGTTTCCGGGTCACCGACGTCAACCGGATGGCCGCCGACGGGGAACGCTTCGACGTACTGCTGGGACTGCAGTCGCTGCACCACTTCGACCACCTCGACGAGACCCTGCCGCGTCTGGCCCGGCTGATCGGGCCCGGGGGGACCTTCGTGGTCGACGAGTTCGTCGGTCCCACCCGTTTCCAGTGGACCGACGCCCAGCTGGACGCGGCCAACGCCCTGCTGGCCCGGCTCCCCGAGGAGCGGCGCCGGCTGGCCGACGGCCGGATCAAGCGCCGGGTCGTCAGGCCCAGCAGGCTGTCCATGGTGCTGGACGACCCCTCGGAGGCGGTCGACGCGGCGGCGCTGCTGCCGGGCCTGCGGCGCCATTTCGAGATCGTCGAGGAACGGCCGTACGGGGGAACGGTGCTGCACATCGCGTTCTCCGGGATCGCGCACCACTTCCGTGACCAGGAGCCGGAGACGCTGGCGCTGCTGGAGCGTTGCTTCGCGGCCGAGGACGCGGCTCTGCCGGAGGTGGGGCACGACTTCGTCGCCCTGGTCTGCCGGCCGGCCATGCCGTCAGGGCGGTGAGCCGGCAGGTCCCAGCCGGCCGCTGGTCCGCGTCCTCCGGCGGCCGAGCCGGCGCATCGCGGGCACCTCGACGAACCGGTGCAGGAGCCCCGCGAGCGCCACTGAGAGGGCGAGCGATGCGGCGGTGAGCGTCCATGCCTTGGCCGGCGCCGAGCCCTGCGCGTCGAGCCCCCGCATCAGATCCACGATCACCGACTGGTGGACCAGGTAGAAGGCGAAGGAGACCTCACCCAGCCACACCGCCCACCGGCTCCGCCACACGCTCCGCCTGCCCTCGACGTCGGCGACGGCCACGGTGGCGATGAGCAACGCGAACGGGATCACGGTGACGGCCGACGTTTCCGCGTCCGGCGGGAAGTACGGCGTCACGGCGTACGCGAGGACGAGAAGCACGGCGACGGACCACACGGGAAACCGCGGCAGGCGGCCGCTCTTGACGAGGAGCGCCATCACCATCCCGAGCACGAATTCCAGCAGGCGGACCGGCGGGAAGATGTAGACGAACCAGTAGTGGCGCCCGGCGGGCAGCGGCGCCGCCGCCACGGGCACCGCGCACACGGCCGCCACACACACCGCGGCGCCCGCCCACAGCCTCTCCGGGCGGACACGCCCCAGCACGGGCAGCAGCGCCGGGAAGAGGGCGTAGAAGAACGCCTCACAGGCCAGGGACCAACTGACCGAGTTCGCGCCGAAGTAGACGCCCGGGTCCGGCCACCACGCCTGGACGAGCCCCAGGTTCGCCGCCCCGACGAGGAACCCGACGGTGTGGCCGGTCGCGTACAGGCCGACGACGGAGAGGGCGAAGGCCACCACGTAGTTGGGGTAGATCTTCGCCGCTCGGCGCCGCCAGAAGGCCCGAGCGGTGTCATCCGGCCGTGCGGACCACGTCAGGACGAAGCCGCTGAGGACGAAGAAGAACGAGACGCCCACGGCGCCGGCACCGGCCGTGCGCGCGAACGCGTGCTGCGCCGTCGACGGGGCCGACAGCCCCGATATCGAGATGTGGAAGCAGAAGACGAGGAACGCGGCGACGAAGCGGAGGCCCGTCAGCGAGGGGAGCCTCGATCCGTCGGCCGGCGTTCTGGTGGGCGGATCCGATCTGCCGGTGACCTCAACTGAACTCACGACCCCCCCAAAGGCTCTGTCAGCGAACAGCGTGCGTCTTCACCACGTCTGCGGGCCCGGCGTGGCGCGCAGGGCCCCCGGCCGGACGAGGGCGGCGGCGGCCGCTCGGCTGGCCGGACGGCCGAGCGCGGCCCGCGAGGTCTCCCGGAGCAGGACGGCGGTGCGGAAGGCGGCCGTGGCGAGACGGCCGTGGCGGCGCCGGTAGAGGCGGACGCGGTTGAGCGTGAGGAGGGTCCAGAGGCGGGGCGACACCTGTGACTCGCCCCCCAGGTGAACGGCCTCGGCCGTCGGCTCCAGTTGTGTGACGTATCCGTGGTCCCGCGCCCGCAGGCAGTACTCCGTCTCCTCCGAGTAGAGGAAGAACGACTCGTCCCACGGTCCGCAGGCGGCCAGGCAGTCGGCCGAGACGGCCACGAGCGCACCGGTCGCCCAGTCCGCGCGCGTGGGCCGCCGATACGCGGCGGGGTCGGTGACCAGCTCGCTCAGGGCCGGGAAGCGCCCGGCCCGGGTGTTGCCGATCACGGCCTCGCCGAGGGCCCGGAGCACGCTCGACTCGCGGCGCAGCGAGTGATGGGGGGTGTCCCTGCCCTCGGCGTACAGGAGGGGTACGGCGATCCCGACCCCGTCGCCGAGACCGTCGACGAGACGTTTGGCGCAGCCCTGCCGCATCCGGACGTCGGGGTTGCAGACGAGAACGGCTCCCGGCCCGCCGGCCGCACCCAGCGCCGCGTTGACGCCGGCCGCGTACCCGGCGTTGCGGCCGGTCTCCACGACCGTGGCGTCCGGGGCAAGCGCCCGCAGAACCTCGACGGTGTCGTCGGCGGAGTCGTTGTCGGCGACGACGAGCCGCCAGTCGAGGCCGGCCATGCCGTCCGGAAGCGCGGCGAGGAAGCCGGGCAGCACCGAGGCGCTGTTCCAGGTGACGACGACGACGGCGACGGTGCTCATCGGGACTCCACGAGTTGGGGGAGCTGGGTTTCGGACGCCTTCGGGGGGGCCTTCACCTCGGTCACGGCGGTGGCCGCGGCCGCCTCGCGGCGGATGAAGCCGAGGTAGCTGCCGCCCGCGCCCAGGGTCAGGAAGAACATCCCGGCGTACATGGGGAAGCTGAGCGCGTCGAAGGTGGCGCTGATCACCAGGGCGACCAGGGCCGACGCGAGGAAGGCCTGTCCCAGCTCCCGGTCGGACTCCGTGCGGGCGAGCCGGCGGATGGCACCGCCCTGATGTATCCCGGTGACGAACAGGACGAGCAGCGCGACCATCCCCACGGCACCCGTCTCGGCCAGGGTCAGCATGTACTGGTTGTCGGTGAAGAAGTACAGGTCGGGGGTGAAGGTGCCGAACCCCCGTCCGAACCAGGGGCGTTCGCTGAGGTACGGGACGATCGCGCCGTACTTCACGGTGCGCGCCTGGGTGCTGCTGTCGGAGTTGGACAGGAAGCTGGCGAAGAGGTTGGTGATGGTCCCGATCAGCCCGGGAATGATCACCTTGAAGCCGGCCACCGAGCCCAGGATGATGCCGATCGCGGACCAGCGCCGCTGTGGCTTCCAGCGGGGCACCATCACCAGGATCGCGATGAAGACGCCGATGATGGATGTCCTGGACACCGTCAGCGGCAGCGCGCCCGCCATGATCGCCACGGGGGCCCAGCGGCGCAGCGCGCCGGCGTCGCGGCGTACCGGGTCGAACGCCTGGTGGACGGCGAAGGGGACCAGGATGGCCAGCATCCCCCCGAACTCCAGCGGGTGGGCCGTGGTGGAGCGCGGGCGGGTGAACGAGCCGCGGTCCATGGCGCTGAGCCCGGCGGTACTGGAGTGCAGGCCGGGGACGTGGATGGAGTCGGCGATGTTGGTCGCGGCGAAGAAGTCGTAGTAGCCGATCAGGGCGACCACCGTGCCCAGGACGACGAGCCGGCGCATCAGGGTCTCCAGCCGGTCGCGCTCCTGGATCCCGGCCGACGCCAGCACCACCAGTGCCACCCACACCGCGAGTCCGATCAGTCCCCGGTCGGCCCCGAGGGTCTCCTCGTGCGAGCTGTCGCGGGACGCGGCGGCCAGGTACGACAGCAGTACCGCGGCGGCGAGCACGCACATGGCCACGCGGGGCAGCCTGGTGCCCCTGGCCGGCAGGATGCGGCCGCCGAGCCAGGTCGCGAGGTACCACAGGAGCCCCAGCAGGGCGAAGACGTTGGCCGGGGTGCCCACACCGCCCAGCGCCGGCAGGGTGAGGTTCGAGGGGACGAAGAAGGCGAGCACCAGATAGCCGGTGAGGATCGTCGTGGCGTCCAGTCTGCGCACCAGCAGGCCCCTGGGCCGCTCGGGGGGCCGGGCGCGGTGGCGTCGGGGCACGTATCCGGCCAGGGCGCGTCCCCTGCGGCGGACCACCGCGATGCCCTCGGCCAGGATGGACAGCAGGAACGCGCTGACCATCCCGACGATGACGACCGCCGCGATGCCCTGGTAGCGGCCCTTCGACTGCGAGACCGGGGTCTGCGGCAGGACGACCGGGGCGCTCTGCACCGCGTACACCGGGGGCACCTTGGAGGCCGCCTGCAGGGCCTTCAGCTGCTCCCCGGTGAACTTGGTGAGGGTGGTGGTCTCCCGGAGCACGTTCGCCCGGTCGGTTCCGGTGACGCTCAGGGTGAGCAGCGGGCTGTCGGCCTGGGGCGCGAAACCGACCGTGTACTGGTCCGTGACGCCACGGGAGTGCAGTTCCTTGGCGGAGTCGCTGGACTGGAGCGTCCTGATCAGCACATCGGCGGTGACGACCAGCGAACCGCCCGCGTTCGACAGGGGGTTGCCGAAGGTCGGCGCCAGATCGGCGATCGCGGTGGAGTCGAGCAGCGTGACGGAGCTCTGCGACTCGTAGGACACCGGGATGGTCCGGTACAGGTACCCGCCCGCGAGAAGGCTGAGCAGGGTCAGGGGCACCATGAAGTACCAGCGCCTGCGCATGATGGCCAGGAGGTCGGCGAGGCTCATGAGAACTCCCAACCGGTGGCGGCCGGGCACGGCGCCTGCGAGGATCGATGCCGACGGAAGGATTCCCCGTGTCGCCTCGTGACGTCGCCGAAGCGCTGCTCCGCCGCTGGTACGTGCTGTTGCTGGCACTCGTGGCGACGGCCGCCGGAGCCTACCAGGTGCTGCATCCCGCCCCGCGGTACCTCGGTTCCGCGGTCGTCGTGCTCAAACCGCCGGTGACGGGAAACCAGCCCAACCAGCTGACGAATCTCCAACCTCCGCTCGCCACCCTCTCCTACGGCGTCGTCCAGCAACTCGAATCGCCTGCGGGGCGCGAGGAGTTGGCCAACCTGGGCGTGCACGGGACGTACCAGCTGATCCCGCGCAACAGCGGCACCAGCGCGACGCCGCGCTATCTGATCCCCTCGGTACAGGTGCAGGCGCAGCGGTCCGGCGCCGTGGAGGCCGACACGGCGGTCAGCCGGGTCATCGAGGTCTACGCCCGGCATGTGACGGACCTGCAGAACGAGCAGGGGATCGCGCCCGCCTCGCGGATCAGCGCATCGGTGCTGGTCGCCCCGAGCGCCGCCCCGGTGCGGGGCACCAGGACCCGGGGCCTTGCCGGTACGGCGCTGCTGGGTGCTCTCGCCGGGATCCTCGGCGCGCTGTGGTTCGACCGGTACGCGTCGCGTCGCCGGAAGCGGAAGGACGGCTCCCCGGACCCCGGACCGGTCCGCCGGGGCGCCGGGCTCCCGGTGGTCAACTGAGCGGTGCTGATCACGCATCAGACACCGCGGCGCTTCCACGACTCCCACCACAGCATCTCCCGTCCGCGCTCGGCCACGGCCGACCACACCAGGGGCTGCAGATACGGCATCGCCTTCGGCCCGACGCGTCTGCGCAGGCGCAGCGCGCGGTACTCGGGCAGCGCCCGGTAGCCCGGCAGGCACTCCTCGGCGAACGCCACGCACGCGTCGACCGGTACGACTGCGGTACGGCCCCGGTCGTAGGCCCGGTAGGCCCGGCGCAGGGCGTGGCGGGCGAGGCGGGTGTGGACCTGGTCGGCCAGACGGTCGGCGTGGGGCAGCCGGTCGCCGCACTTGGCGAGCACCGAGTCGAAGGCGACGAGGCGTTGGCGCAGGTCGTCGAGCTGGCCGCCGAAGTCGACGGTGGACATGTTCTTGCCGTGGACGCGGTAGTAGGCCTGGTCGGCTCCGCGGACGTAGCCGACGTCGGCGTGGGCGGCGAGCCGCATCCACATCTCGATGTCGCCGGCGTGCGGAAGGGCGGGGTCGTATCCGCCGACCCGGCGCTGGAGGCCGGTGCGGACGACGACTTCCGGCGAGGTGATGCAGCCGGTGCCCTCGCGGAAGCGGCGCTCCAGCCACCACTGGCCCGGGTAGACGACCGACCCGGTGCTCCGTGTGCGTGCCTTCGGCAGTGGGCCGCCGTGCCGGAAGCGCAGGGGGCGCCCGTAGGCGAACCCCGCTTCGGGGTGGGCGTCCAGCAGTGCCGCGGCCCGTACCAGGGCGCCCGGGACCAGGCGGTCGTCGGCGGACAGGAGTGCCACGTAGTCGCCGTCGGCCCACTCCAGCAGGCCTTCGTTGTAGGTGGCGATGTGGCCCTTGTTCGTCTCGTGGACGTGGACCTCGATGCGGGGGTCGGCGGCGGCCAGTTTGAGCGCGACCTCCGCCGAGTCGTCGGGCGAGGCGTCGTCGATGATGAGGACACGGACGTCAACGCCGTCCTGCTCGTCCAGGACGCTGCTCACGCAGTCGGCGAGGAAATGGCCGTACTTGTAGCAGGGGATGACCACACTGACGCTGCTCATCGGTGGGGAAGCCAATCCCCGTCGGGGGGGGGGGGCCCCGCGGGGGGGGGGGCCCCCCCGCGGGGGGGGGGGGGGGGGGGGGGGGGTTTTTTTTTTTTTTTTTTTTGGGGGGGGGGTGTGG
>NZ_JBIAGM010000007.1:226876-246988 GCF_042869815.1 Streptomyces sp. NPDC006739 | reverse complement strand
GCCCCCCCCCACCCCCGGGGGGGCCGCCCCGCCCCCCCCCCGGGGGGGGCCCCCCCCCCCCCCGGGCCCCCCGGGGGGGCCCCCCCCCCCCGGGGGGGGGCCCCCCCCGGGGGGGGGCCCCCCCCCCCGACGGTGTGTGGGAACGGGTCAGTTCTCTTTCTTCTTGTTCTTGTCGAGGACGGTTCTGCTGGTCAGGGTCCAGCTGTGGGAGGTCACCGGGTGGCGGTGCCTGTCCTTGGCCGTGACCGTGATCCGGAACCGGATGCCGTCCGGCAACGGTGCGGACAGGTGGACGGTCGCCCGGTGGGTCGCCCGGTCGTAGGAGACGACGGCCGTGAGGCGGAGCTTCCTGGCGGCGGCCGCGTCCCGGCCCGACAGGATGGTCACGGTCGCGTCGACGGACGACACCGGTGCGTTGTCCGGCAGGGCCAGGACGAGGGGGCTGGCCGCGTCGGCGGTGTGCGCCACCGAGGACGCGGTCACCTCCGAGGCGGCGGCCGTCGCCAGGGACGCGCTGGGGTTGTCGGCGGTGAAGACGGGGCCGACCCAGTAGTTCGCGGATCCGTAGGAGGCGTCGGGGAAGGCCGAGCCGGTGCCGTACTTGTAGAGGCCGTTGTGGTGCGTGGTGGTGTCGGCCGGGGCGGTCAGCGGATAGGACTTGTGGGAGGCCGCGAAATAGCCGCCGTCGACCGCGTAGTTGCCGTTCGGCGCGTGGTAGGAGACGACGTACGGGGTGTCGGCGGTGATCGCCACCGGAGTGGCGAAGGTCAGTGTCTGCCAGCCGGAGGCCGTCTCGTTGGTGAAGGTGCCGCCGGCGAGCAGCGTGCCGCTGTCGGTCCACAGGCTGCCGGTGTGGGTGCCCGTGTTGCCGGTGCCCTTGTAGAAGGTGACGCCGGTGACCCAGCCGGCCGCCGAGGACGTGAACCGGGTGCCCAGCTCCACGGAGTTGGGGTCGGCGGTCATGTCGGCGCTGGCCGGCACCGCGGACGGACCCCACAGCGTGCAGGGGCAGGTGACCGCGGGCGGGGTGGAACTGGTCGTGAACGACCAGGTCACCGGGTTCGCCATGGCGTTGCCCCAGACGTCGGAGGCCTGGACGGACACGGTGTACGCGGTGTGCAGCTCCAGCTCCGTCGACGGGGTGAACGTCGCCTTGTTCGACGAGGGGAACGTGACCGCACCCGGCACGGTGTTTCCGGCCGGGTCCTTCAGGGTGAAGGTCACGCTGTCGGTGTCGACGGCCGCGCTGAAGGTGGCCGACACCGGCGCCGTGATCGAGGCGTCCGTCGCCCCGGACGTCGGGGAGGTCGAGGAGACGGTCGGCGGGACCAGGCTGGCCGTCGAGGTGTCCAGCACCACGTCGACCCAGTAGTTGCTGCCGGAGGACTGCGAGGACGGGAAGGCGCTGGTGGAGCCGTAGTGGTAGACGCCGTTGCCGCCGTCGGTGCCCGTCTTCAGGGCCGTGAGAGGAGCCAGGCCGGCATCGCTGGTGGCGAAGGAGGGGTCGTAGGAGTATCCGCCGTTGGGGGCGAAGTAGGAGGCGACGTAGGTGGTGTTGGCCTTGACGGTCACCGGGGTCGCGAAGTTCAGCTGCTGCCAGCCGGAGGCCGTCTCGCCGGTGAAGGTACCGGTGGCCAGGCGGGTGCCGGAGGCGGTCCACAGGCTGCCGATGTGGGTGCCGGTGTTGACGGGCGACTTGTAGAACCGGACGCCGGTGACCGAACCGGCCACCGTGGTACGGAACTTGACGCCCAGCTCCACCGAGCCGCCGTCGCCGGCGTTGACGGTGCCGGGCACGGCCGAGGCCGGCCAGATGGTGCAGGGGCAGGCCTGGGGGCCGACGGTCAGCGGGACGGTGGTGACGGCGCCGATGTTGACGCTGTCGTCGACCGCGCGGACCTTGATCGACACGGAACCCGGGGCCGTGGGTGTCCAGCTGTAGCTCCAGGACGCAAGCCCCTTGGCGGCCGTCCAGGTCGACCCGCCGTCGGTGGACACCTCCACGCGGGCCACCACTCCCCCACCGGAGTCGGTGGCGGTACCGGTGACGGTGACCGGCTTCAGCGCCGGGACGGTGGCCCCGGAGGCGGGGCCGGTGACGCTGACGGCCGGGCCGGTGGTGTCGGTGGAGGCGGTGGCGGCGGTCAGGTTGCTCTGCAGGGTCTTCGGCTGGGCCCCCATGTCGGCCAGGATGTTCACCGTCGCCTGCTGCATCCGGGAGTCCTCCGTGACCACCGTGTCAGCGGGGTTGTAGGTGGGCACGTTGGTCAGGCCCCAGGACCACTGCACGGTTCCGGTCCCGAACACCAGGGCCCCGGAGTCCTGGTCGCGGAACTCGACGAGATTGTGCGTCGCCGTGCCGTTGCCGTACAGGTTGCCCCAGTCCAGACGGTACGTGCCGTTGGTGATGTCCACCGTCGTGGACGACACGTCGATCTCGCCGGCGGGTCTGGTGCCGTTGTCGAGGTCGCTGTCCCACTCGTAGCCGAGCGTGCCGGTCGGGAAGGTCGCGGTCTGCCCGGAGGTCAGGCCCGCGACGGAGGTGTTGCGCCAGATCCGGTTCCTGCCGTACGAGCCGGGGACGGTGATCGCGTCGCTGCGGTAGCCGTTCACCTGGAACATGGAGCCGGTGAGGATGTTCGGAGGCTGGTAGGTCTGGCCGTATTGGGTGCTGGTCGGGTCCATCCAGGTGCCGGTCCAGGTGCCGCTGGGGTCGGCGATGCCGTTGTTGAACGCCATCTTGGTCATCTTGTAGCAGACCAGCGTGCGGTCGGCGGTGCTGGTGCCGTCGATACTGGGGGCGAACCGCGTCTTCCAGAAGACCTCGTTGCCGCTGAAGAAGCCCTCCCGCACGCCCGCCTTCCGGGCCGCCAGGACGTTGGAGTACTGGCTCTGTGTCCAGTACTCGTCGTGCCCGGAGGACATGTACACCTTGTGCTTCTTCAGCAGGGTGGCGCCGGCCGCCGACGACACGTCCACGCCGGACGTGTAGCTGACGTCGTAGCCGTTGCGTTCCAGCCAGGACAGCATCATGTACTCGGAGCCGTAGATGCCGTTGTCGCCGCCGATGTCCAGCGGCCGGTTGTAGCTGACCTCGTAGGCGCGGCCGTCCGGTGCGGGCCCGGTGCCGCCGTACAGGTCCTGTCCGCCGTAGTCGTTGTACGCCTGCCAGGTCTGGTCGCTGGTCTGGACGACGATGTCGGAGGTGCTGGAGTCGTTGCGGACGACGAACGGGTACGGCATCAGCCCGTTGCCGTCGGTCTGCGTGATGTTCGCGATGTACAGGCCGGACACGGCGTCGCGGGGCACGGCCCAGGTCGCGGTCACCGGCCAGTTGCCGCAGTCGACCAGGCCGGTGCTGCTCCTGGTGGTGCAACCGGCTGGCTTGGAGGTGTAGTTGGCCGGGTAGGTGACGGCCGCCTGGGCCGCGGTCGACATCTGGCGCGCGCCGTCGCCGCCGTACCAGCCCAGCCGGTAGATCTGGATGTTGTACGGGGTGTCCGACTGCACCTTGAACTGGACGGTGTCCCCGGCCTGGACGCTCTCCTTGGTGGTGAAGCCCTTGATGTCACCGTAGGCGTTGGCCGAGAACCAGTCGGACTTGGGGCTGCCCGGCTTGGAGTTCTCGCAGACGATCGGGTTCGAGCCCGGACCGCACGGATCGGAGGCCGCCTGGGCGGACCCGGCCAGCGGGAGCACCGCCCCTATCAATGCCGCTACGACGGCGAGGCGCCCGCCCCGGATCCGTCTGCTCCATTTCCTCATGTGTACCTCTCAGCGGTGCTGTGCCGGGCCGACCCGTGGGGCCGAGGTGATGCGGGGGGTGGCGCGTGAAGCGGTGGCCGATCAGCCGCGGAGCGCGTCGGTGAGCGCGTCCACGACGCGCTGCTGCTGGTCGGGGGTGATCTGCGGGTAGAGCGGCAGCGACAGGATCCGGTCCGCCGCCTTCTCGGCGTTCGGGAAGTCGCCCCGGCCGTACCCGAGATGGCGGTACGCCGGTGTCAGGTGGACGGGGGCGGGATAGTGCACCCCGGCGCCGATGCCCTCGGCGTTGAGCTTGCCGACGACGTCGTCCCGGTCGGCGCCGGTGATCTGGACGACGTACAGGTGCCGGACGTGGACGTTGCCGGGGGCGGTCGCCGGGAGGACGACCCGGCCGGCGGCGGCGAGGCCGGCGAGGAGCGTGTCGTAGCGGTCGGCGGCCGTCCGCCGGGCCGCGTTGCCGGCCGCCAGCCGGGCCAGCTTCGCGCGCAGGACGACGGCCTGCAGTCCGTCCAGACGGCTGTTGAATCCGGGCACGTCGTGGCGGTACTTGGCGACTCCGCCGTGATTGGCCGTAGCGCGGACCCGGCCGGCGAGTTCCTCGTCGTCGGTGAGCACGGCGCCCGCGTCGCCGTAGGCGCCCAGGTTCTTGCCCGGATAGAAGCTGGTGGCCGCGATGCCCCCACTGCCCGGTGTGCGGCCGTCGCGGGTCGCGCCCTGGCACTGGGCGGCGTCCTCGACGACCCTCACCCGGTCGGGCAGTCGGCCGGTCAGGGCCGTCACGTCGGCCATCTGCCCGTAGAGGTGAACCGGTACGACGGCCCGGGTGGCCGGGCCGACCGCGTCCAGGGCGGCCCGGGGGTCGAGCAGGTAGCTGTCGGGCAGGCAGTCCGCGAGGACCGGGCGTGCCCCGATCCTGGCCACCGCGCCGGCTGTGGCGATGAAGGTGTTCGCGGGCACCACGACCTCGTCACCGGGGCCCACCCCGCTCACCCGGAGGGCGAGTTCGACGGCGTCGGTGCCGTTGGCGACGCCCACGCAGTGCGCGACGCCGCCAAAGTCGGCGTACTCGCGCTCGAAGAGGCGGACTTCGTCACCGCCGACGAACGCCGTGTCGGCCAGAACTCGTTCGAATCCGGCCCGTACCTCGTCGGCGACCTCCTCGTGGGCCGCCTTGAGGTCCACCAGCGGAATGCGGTTCATGTCAGCGGTCCCCCCACTGTCGGTGTCGCCAGTTCGTCCAGCGCGGGCGCGTCCGCCGCGCGCAGCCGCCGGGCCGGGCTGCCCGCCCAGACCTCGCCCGGCGGCACATCGCCGAGCACGGCGCTCCCCATGCCGATCAGCGACCAGGCGCCGACCGTCGTACCCTCCCTGACCAGGGCCCCGGAGCCCACATAGGCCCCGCGTTCCAGCCGCGCTCCCCCGCCCAGGCGGACGCCGGAGGCGAGCGTGACGTGGTCCTCGACCACGTCGTCATGGGTGAGGACCACGTGCGGCATCACGGCGACGTGCGCGCCCACCCGCACGGCGGCGGTCAGCACGCAGTGCGCGAGCAGGACGGAGCCGGGGCCGACCTCGGAGGTCGAGGACACCGACGCCGTCGGGTGGATCACCGTGGCGCAGCGGCCGGCGGGCAGGGCGAGCCGGCGGACCAGACGGGCGCGGGCCGCGTAGTCCCCGGGGTTGCCCACGCAGACGACCACCCGCGCGTCGGACAGCTCGTGGATGAGGTCGCATCCGCCGAGGACGGGCACGCCGTCGACCTCGGTGCCGTGCAGGGCGGGGTTGTCGTCGAGGTGCCCGAGCAGCTTGAATGCGCCCGCGTCCCGCGCGGCCTGGGCGGTCTCCCGGGCGAATCCTCCGGCGCCGATTATCACAAGTCCGGTCATGTCCGGGCCCGTTCGCGCAGTGCCGTCACGACGCGGTCCTGCTGGGCCTCGGTCATGGTGTGGAACAGCGGCAGGATCAGCGAGTGGCGGGTGATCCGCTCGGTGACCGGCAGCGCGGTGCGGGGGTGGCCGGCGTACGCGGGTTCGAGGTGTGCGGCCATGATCCCGCGCCGGGCGGAGACGCCGGACTCGGCGAGTGCGGCGAGCAGGTCGTCGCGGCCGACCGGGAAGTCCTCGTCCACCAGCACCCAGTACGACTGGAAGTTGCTCTGCCCGTGCGCGGGGTCGCGTACCGGGGTGAGGCCGGGCAGGTCGTGCAGCAGCGCGTCGTAGCGGGCCGCCAGTTCACGGCGGCGGGCGATCATCGCGTCGAGCTTGCCGAGCTGGACCAGGCCGATCGCGGCCTGGACGTCCGTCATCCGGTAGTTGAAGCCGACTTCCAGGTAGCTTTCCAGGACCGGTTTGTCGCTCGCGTGCCGGTCGGCCGCCGAGGCGTTCATGCCGTGCTCGCGCAGCCGGCGCAGACGGGCCGCCCACTGGGCGTCGTCGGTGGTGATCATGCCGCCCTCGCCGGTGGTGACGAGCTTGCGGGGGTGGAAGGACCAGGCGGCGAGCAGCGCGCCGTGTCCGACGGGCTTGCCGCCGACCGTCGAGCCGATGGCGCAGGCCGCGTCCTCGACCAGGGACAGGTCCCAGTCGGCGCAGGCGGCGCGCAGGGCGGGCACGTCGGCCGGTACGCCGCCCTGGTGGACGGCGAGGACGGCCTTGGTGCGGGGGGTGCGGACCGCGTCCACGGTGGCCGTTGTCAGGTTGCCGGTGGCCGGGTCGACGTCGGCGAACACCGGCTCGGCGCCGACGTACCGTACGGCGTTGGCGGTGGCGATGAAGGAGAGTGAGGGCACCACCACCTCGTCGCCGGGCGCGATGCCGAGCGCGACGAGGCAGAGGTGCAGGGCGGTGGTGCAGGAGCTGACGGCGATGCCGTGCTCGGCGCCCACCCGGTCGGCGAAGGCCCGCTCGAAGGCGGCGACCCTCGGGCCCTGGGCGACCCACCCGGACAGCACCGCGTCGGAGGCGGCCCGGGCCTCCTCCTCGCCGAGCCAGGGGATCATCACCGGGATGCGGTCGGTGCTCACCTGGCCGCCTCCCGCTCCGCGCGCCACCACTCGACCAGGTCCCTGAGGCCGGTGCGCAGGTCGATGCGGGCGGTGAACCCGAGCCGTTCGGCGGCCCGCGAGGTGTCCGCGAGCCGGCGGACGACCGAGTTGACCGTGCGGGCGGGCCCGTGCACCGGCTCAAGACCTTCGGCCCCCATCGCCTCCAGGAGCCCCTCGGCCAGCTCCTTCAGCGAGGTCTCCGTACCACTGGCGACGTTGAACACCTCGTCGGTGAGGTCCGACTCGGCGGCCAGGACGTTGGCCCTGGCGATGTCGCGGACGTCGACGAAGTCCATGGTCTGGGTGCCGTCGCCGAGGATCAGCGGCGGCTCGCCCGCCTCGATGCGCTCCATCCAGCGGATGAGCACCTCGGTGTACAGGCCGTGGATGTCCATCCGGGGGCCGTAGACGTTGAAGTAGCGCAGCGCCACGTAGTCCAGGCCGTACATGGCGTGGAAGCTGCGCAGCATGCCCTCGTTGAAGGCCTTGGCGGCGCCGTAGAAGGTGTCGTTGTTGTAGGGGTGGTGGCGCTCGGTCGTCGGGAAGGTCTCGGCCATGCCGTAGACCGACGCGGAGGAGGAGACGATCACCTTGGCGACGCCGGCCTCGGCGGCCGCCTCCAGGACGTTGAAGGTGCCGTCGACCAGGACCTCGTTGGCGAGGCGGGGCTCCTCCGCGCACTGGGTGATGCGGATCGCGGCCAGGTGGAACACCAGGTCGGTGCCTTCGGTGGCCTTCCGCACGGTGCCGGCGTCCCGGACGTCGCCCTCGACCACCTCGACGACACCGCTGGGCAGGGCCCGGGCGAGGTTGGCCCGGCGCCCGCGGACGAAGTTGTCGAGTACGACGATCTCGCGGGCGCCGCCCTCGGCCAGCAGGTCGACGAGGTTGGAGCCGATGGTGCCCGCTCCTCCGGTGACCAGGATCTTCTTGCCTCGTACGCTGCTCAACTGCGCTTACCTCTCAGCCAATCGGATCTGTCAACGCCCGGCGCGCAGGCCGACGACCGCGCCCTTGAACGCGAGGCTTCGGGAGGCCGCCTCGAGAATGTCCAGCACCCGCAGGCCGGCCCGGCCGTCGGTCAGCGGTGCCCGGCGCCCCCTGATCGCGCCGCCGAACTCGTCGACCATGCTGCGCAGCGCCTCCTTCTCCACGATCGCGGGCGCGACCATGTCCCCGGAGCGGTAGGAGACGAGCATGTCCCGGCGTTCGTCCGCGCCGATTTCGTGCGGCGAGGCCAGGTCCACGCCCCGGTCGAAGATCGCCACCCGCTGGGCGGGGTTGAGGTCGTCCCAGATCAGCGTGCGTTTGGAGCCGCCCACCATGGTGGTGCGGACCTTGGTCGGCGACAGCCAGTTGACGTGCACGTGGGCGATGGCCCCGGTGTTGAGCTGGAGCGTCAGATAGGCCACGCAGGCCTGCCCGGCGCCGATCGGGTCGGCGCCGTGGGCGGCGACGGCGACCGGCTCGACGTTGTCGGGGAGGATGAAGTCCAGGATCGACAGGTCGTGCGGGGCGAGGTCCCAGAGCACGTCGATGTCCTTCTGGACGAGTCCGAGGTTGATGCGGACCGAGTCGACGAAGTGGATCTCGCCGAGTTCACCGGAGCGGACCAGTTCGCGGATGCGGCCCACCGCGGGGGTGAAGCAGTAGGTGTGGTCGCACATCAGGGTGAGGCCGCGTTCCTCGGCCTCGGTCACCAGGCGCAGCCCGTCGGCGTAGGTCGCCGCGAGCGGCTTCTCGACGAGGACGTGCTTGCCGGCGCGCAGTGCGGCCAGGGCGATGTCGAGGTGGGTGCCGGCGGGCGTGGCCACGGCGACGGCGTCGACGGAGGGGTCGGCGAGGACGGCCGCGTAGTCCGAGGTGGCCTCGACCGTCGAGTAGCCGCCGAGGACCCGCCGGGCCCGGTCCACGTCGAGGTCGCACAGGCTGCGCAGCCGGAAGCCGTCGCTCGCCTGGAAGTTGCGTACGAGGTTGGGGCCCCAGTAGCCGGCCCCGACGACCGCGATCCCCAACGGCTCCTGCGTCACTGTCTTCCTCTTCCTCTGGTCCATCAGTAGGCCCCCGTTCCGCGCACCACCACGGTCCCGGTGCGCGCCAGGATCGACAGGTCCAGGCCCATCGACCAGTTGTCCACGTATCCGAGATCGAGCCGGACCGCCTCGTCCCAGGGCAGGTCGGAGCGTCCGCTGACCTGCCACAGTCCGGTCAGGCCGGGTTTGACGAGCAGCCGGCGCTTGATGTCCGGGGTGTACTCCTCGACCTCCCTGGGCAGGGGCGGCCGGGGGCCGACGAGCGACATGTGGCCCTTGACCACGTTGACGAGCTGCGGGAGTTCGTCGAGGGAACTGCGGCGCAGGAAGGAGCCGACCCGGGTGATCCGCGGGTCTTCCTTCACCTTGAACAGCAGCCCGTCGCTGTTCTGGTTGAGGTGCTCCAGTTCCGCGCGCAGGGCCTCCGAATCCGCCCGCATGGTGCGGAACTTCAGCATGGTGAAGTGGTCGCCGTACCGGCCCACCCGCTGTTGCCGGAACAGGGCCGGGCCGGAGCTGTCCAGTCGCACGATCAGGGCGATCAGCAGCATCGGCAGTGCGAGGACCAGCAGCAGCGCAGCCGCGAGGAAACGATCCAGCAGTTCCTTGGGCAGCCGCGAGATCCGGGAGAGGTTCGGCGGCTTGATCCGCACCAGCGGCACACCGTTGGTGGGACGCACCGCCAGCCGGGCGGCGGAGACGTCGGTGAGCACGGGGGCCAGCAGGAAGTCGACGCCCTGGACGGCGGCGGTCCAGGACATCCGGCGCAGCAGGGAGGCGTCGAACTCGGGCGCGGGCAGCACCACCACGGTGTTGATGCCCAGGGCCCGCACGACGTCGTTCATACCGCCGATGCCGCCGAGGGCGGGAAGCCCCAACTTGCGTATCTCGGAGGCGTTTTCGGGGTCGGTCAGACACACCCCGGCGGCCTGGAGCTTCGGTGTGCCGCCGCGCCTGAGGACGGCGACCAGCTCCGCGATGCCGCGCGACGGTCCGACCAGGAGCGTCGCGCTCCCGTCGCGGCTGCGGGCCCATCGGCGGTGCAGGCGGCGGCGCAGCGTGGACCGGACCGCGAGGGCGATCACCGCAACCGGTGCGGATGCCATGATCATGTCATGAAGAAGGTCCGAATCGCGGGTGAACAGCCAGTACGCGACGGCCGCCAGTGCCGGCAGCGCGACGGCTCCACGGAGCACCCGCCGGTACTCCTCGGTCCCCAGACCCAGCGTGCTGCGGTCGTAGGAACGGTGGGCCAGCATGGCCACGATCCAGGTCGGGGGCAGCACCAGGGCCACCGCCCAGCGGCCGTAGGCCGCGTGGATCAACAAGGCGGCGGCAGCGGCAGCCAAGCCGTCCGCCACCAACAGGGCTAAGCGGTACTTGTGTTCCCAACGTCTTCGGCGACCATGTGGACTTCTGCGTTCCACAACCGACTGCTCATGCGTGACCTCAATGGTCATGCGCCCCCCACCACATGCGCGGCTACTCCCGACCGAAGTGCCCTCGACGCAGCGGCACTGGAAAGTGAAGGAGCGTCAGCGGTTCCCCAACCGCCTCATGCCCCCCAGCATGCTGATACGTACTGACCGTGCAAATACGCTGAACAGACCGGACCATGACGTGCAGTCAAGGAATCAGTACCCCACCCAAACCCGTCCGGCGGTCCTCAATCTAGACCACGCGGCTCACTCTCGGGAACAGTTGGACGAAACACATGTCGCAATAGTGGCACCGACGGCATACTGCCCCCGTGACGAGCATCGTGATCCCCGCGCACAACGAGGCACGAGTCATCGGCCGGCTCCTCGATTCACTGCTGGCCGGCCCCCTCGCCGAGGACGACACGGACATCGTGGTCGTGTGCAACGGCTGCACGGACGACACCGCACGGATCGCGGCCGCACGTGGCCCGCGCGTCCGGGTCGTGGAGACACCCGTACCCTCCAAGCACGCCGCGCTGCGGGCCGGTGACGACCACGCGCGCGGCTTCCCCCGCCTCTATGTGGACGCCGACGTCGTGCTCGCGAGCGCCGACGTGCGGGCACTGACCGAGCCCCTGGAGGACGACGCCTCGGGCGTTCTCGCCACCGCGCCCGAACGGCGGATTCCGCTGACCTCCTGCGACTGGCGGGTGCGCGCCTACTACCAGGTGTGGCAGCGGCTGCCCGCCGTACGCGAAGGGCTGTTCGGCCGGGGCGTCATCGCGGTCTCCAAGGCCGGGCACGCCCGGATCGCCGCGCTGCCGCCGCTGATGGCGGACGACCTCGCCGCGTCCCTCGCGTTCACACCGGCGGAGCGGCTCGTGGTGGACGCGGCCGACGTGGTGATCCAACCGCCTCGCACCTGGGCGGACTTGATCCGGCGGCGCATCCGGGCCGCGGTGTCCACCGCCCAGGTCGAACAGCACCGGAAGCCGGCGGAGGCCTCGGCGCGGACCAGCAAGGCTGACCTGAAAGCGCTGCTCCGCCGGGAACCGAGGCTCTTCGTGGCCGTCGTGGTCTTCGTCGCGGCGGCCCTCGCCGCCCGGCGGGGGGCGAGGAAGGCCATCCGGACACAGGACTTCGGCACCTGGCTGCGGGACGAGAGCAGCCGGCAGAACTGATCCCGGCGCACCTGGAGTCCTGTCTTGTATCTCACCGACCGTTCCCAGCCTGCCGCGGCGGACACCGGGCGGGGCCGAAGACGCGGGCCGGGGTACGGGGTCGCCCCGGTCGTTCTGGTGCTGGGCACGGTCAGCCTGATCACCGACATCTCCTCGGAGATGGTCACCGCCGTCCTGCCGCTCTACCTCGTCACCACGCTCGGATTCAGCCCGTTGGGGTTCGGCACCCTCGACGGCGTCTACAACGGCGTCAGCGCACTGGTCCAGCTCACCGGCGGCCACCTCGCCGACCGCATACGCGACCACAAGCTGCTGGCCGGGCTCGGCTACGGCCTGTCCGCACTGTGCAAGCCGTTGCTCCTGTTCGCCGGCGGCATCGGCGCCCTCGGCACGGTCCTCGCCCTGGAACGGACCGGCAAGGGCCTGCGCACCGCCCCGCGCGACGCGATGATCTCCCTGTCCACACCGGCCGGGAACCAGGGCCGCGCCTTCGGCGTGCACCGCGCGATGGACACCACCGGCGCGATGCTCGGACCCCTGGCGGCCTTCCTCATCCTGCGCGCGGCGGCCGACGGCTATGACGCGGTGTTCGGGGTGAGCGCATGTGTGGCCGTGCTGGGGGTGCTCGTCCTGGTGCTGTTCGTGCCGGGCAGGGGAAAGGAGCCACCGGCCGAGGAAGAGGAGGGACCGGGCGCCAGGCCGCCCGTCCGCCTCCGCGAAGCGCTCGCGTTGCTGCGCCTGCCCCGTCTGCGGGCGCTCGCCGGCTGCGCCGCACTGCTCGGACTCACCACCGTCAGCGACGCCTTCGTCTACCTGCTCCTCCAGCGGCGGGCCGGTGTCGGCGAGCAGTGGTTCACGCTGCTGCCGCTGGGCACCGCCGTCGTGTTCCTGCTGCTGGCGGTGCCCGTCGGCGCGCTCGCCGACCGCGTCGGACGGCGCACGGTGTTCCTCGCCGGACACGCGGCCCTGCTCTCGGCCTACGCCCTCCTGCTCCGGGCGCCGGCCACCCCGGTCCTCGTGCCGCTCGTCCTCGCCCTGCACGGCACGTTCTACGCGGCGACCGACGGGGTGCTCCCGGCCGCGCTCGCCGGCCTCGTGCCGGAGCACCTGCGCGCCAGCGGCCTCGCCATCGTCGGCACCAGCCAGGCACTGGCCCGCTTCTGCTGCTCGCTCGCCTTCGGCGCCGCCTGGACGACGTGGGGCGACGGCCCGGCGCTGGCGGGTTCGGCGGTCGGTCTCCTGTGCTGCGCGGCCGTCGCGGGCATCGTTCTGCGACCGTCCGGCGGCGCTCGATGACCCCACGGCCGACGAGAACGACACGAACCACACGGACGACACCGATCGCACGGGCGACACGGACGACAGGGACCGCACGGACGACGAGGATTCAGATGACATCGACGCACCGCCGCCTGCTCATACTCGTCGCGGCGGTCCTGGTGCTCGCCGGCGTGGGCACCGGCGTGGTCCTGCACGCCGCCGCCCGCGCGGACCAGGCGAACCAGCCGCACCCGGGCGGCCCCACGGTCGGCGCGGGCCGGCTGACGCTCGACCAGAAGAGCCGCCTGATGTTCGTCAACGCGGCCGCCGGCCCGCACCGCACCGCGGTCGCCTCGGTCCCGTCGACCGACCCCGGGGGCGGCCGGACCGCCTCCGGCCTGAAGTGCGCCCGCTTCTACGCGGCGGCCGGCACCGGCATCTGCCTCCAGTCCGATCCCGGCGTCCTCGAACAGAGCAACCGCGCCCTGCTCCTGGACGCCGGCCTGCGCACCAGGCGCACCTACCCGCTCGCGGGCACCCCCAGCCGGGCCCGGGTCTCGCCCAGCGGCCGCTTCGTCGCCTGGACCGTCTTCGTCTCCGGAGAGTCCTACTCGTCCGCCTTCTTCACCACCCGGACCTCGGTCCTGGACACCCGCACCATGCGGCTGACGCCCAGCCTGGAAACCTTCTCCATCACCAAGGACGGCACGCCCTACCACGCCTCGGACATCAACTTCTGGGGCGTCACCTTCGCCACCGACGACGACACCTTCTACGCCACCCTCAACACCGCCGACAAGACCTACCTGGTGCGGGGTTCGCTGTCCCGGCGCACGGTCACCACCCTGACCGGGAACGTGGAGTGCCCCTCGCTCTCCCCCGACGGCACCCGGGTCGCCTTCAAGAAGCGGGTGCTGTCCCGAACCGACCTCTGGCACGAGTACGTCCTCGACCTGCGCACCCTGCGCGAGACACCGCTCGCCGAACGCCACAGCGTCGACGACCAGGCGACCTGGCTCGACAACCGCACCGTCGCCTACGCCCTGCCCAGCGACGGCGACGTCCACAGCACCGACCTGTGGACCGTGCCGGCCGACGGCACCGGGAAACCCCGCCTGCTGATCGCGGGCGCCTCCTCCCCGGCACCGTTGTAGGGCAACGCTGCGGTCCGTGCGGGCCGGCCCGCGTGACGGCCCCCTTACGCGCCGCAGCAGCCGCGGCCGGCCGCGGGGTCCGGGGCGGCTGCCAGGCGGCAGAAGCAGGACGCCTCGATCGGTACGTCCGCCAGCGCGAGGGCGATCTTCAGTTGCTGGGCGACGATCCGCGCCTCTCCCTCCTTGCCCAGCCGGACGACACACTCGTGCAGGCCGTGCAGGGCCCAGACGTTGCCGGGGTGCTGCAGGGCGCGCGGAAGGGTGTCGTCGAGCCCCAGGTCGGCCCGGTAGACCGCCTCGGCCTCCGCGACACGCCCCCGCTCCAGGAGAAGGGCGCCGTATGCGTGCCGGGTGGGCTGCATCCATCCCCACGGTTCGTCGTAGGGGAGGTTGTCGTCGAGTTCGACGGACCGCTCGAGTGCGGCGAAGGCCGCGGCGTCATCGCCCTTGCGGTAGTCGAGTTCACCGTCGAGCATCGCCGACGCGATGGCCAGGATGTCGGCGCACGTGTTGTTGAACAGCATGCGTGTCACGGGGACCCGGGCGACCGCCTCGCGGAACAGCAGGCGTTCGGTCTCGGCCTCGGCGATCCGGCCGGTGGCCGAGAACGCGACACCACGGGCGTAGCGCAGCATCGCCGTGCTCACGCAGTACAGTTCCGGGTCGGCGGGCAGGGGCGTTCGCAGGATGTCGCTCCAGCGGCCGAAGCGGACCAGCACATGGACCCGCATGGCGAGGAAGCCTTCCAGCCAGTCCGCCATGGGCGGGCTCGTCACCCGCAGCAGTTCCTCCGGGATGGACGCCTCCAACCGGGCGGCGGTCTCCAGAGCGGTCCGCGAATGGCCGAGGAACATCGCGCCGTAGATCTTGAAGTGGTAGTTGTGCGACCGGTACAGGGTGTAGAAGTTCATCGCCCCGGCCCGCGCGCGGTACTTCTCGTCGGCGGCGATGGCGGCCCCGTTGTCCGACACCACCCGACGGTAGTCGCCGCAGAGGACCTCCAGGTGGGACGGCATGTGCTGCAAGTGGCCGGCGTCGGGCACCAGGCCGCGCAGCCGGTCGGCGACGGGCAGGGCCGCCTCGGGCGTCGGGGACATCTCCATCAGATGGATGTACATGTGCAGGATGCCGGGGTGTTCCGCTCCGGCGTCGGTCGCGAGCGCCCGGTCGAGAACGGCCTTGGCCTCGAGCGTGCGGGCGCCGTCGGCCGGCTCGCCGGTCCGCAGGTCCCACAGTTGCCAGGGGGTCAGGTTCATCAACGCGTCGGCGTAGAGGGTGGCGATGTCGGGGTCGTCGGGCGCGAGTTCGTGGACGACGCGCATGCGGTCGCTGTACGGCGCGTTCCACACGGCGCAGTCCTCGACGGCCTCCGCCCGTGGATAGCGGGCGCGCAGCGCACCGATCAGGGCGCGCTCGACCGCGGTCGCGCCGATCCGCGCCTTCTCATGGGCGAGTTCCACGGCGGCATGGGTGCGTTCGACGGTGCGTTCGAGGTCCCGCTCGTCGAAGAAGTCCCACGGCTTGTTGTAGTTGGGCCCGAGCGCGTAGGCGATGCCCCAGTACGCCATGGCACAGCCGGGATCGGCCGCGGCGGCGGCTTCGAAGCAGGTGACGGCTTCCTCGTGGTTGAAGGCGTACGTCCAGACCAGTCCACGGTCGAACCACAGCTGGGCCTCGGGAGAGGAAGTCGTCACGGGGCGGCTGTAGGTGCCGAGATCGTCGTACGTCATTGGAACTCCCCTGAGCACTCGACCGCCGAGGCGCCGGGAACCGGCCGCGCTCCCTCGCGGAGCGCACTGGGAACCCTAGTGAGCCGAGTCGTCTCGCGGACGCTGACGTACCGCTTCGTGCCGCCCGCGCCGCCTCAACCGTGTTCTCCCGCCCCATTGTGTTGCGCCTTGTGCGCCCCTACTGTTCGACTTTGCCTGAGTCTGTTTGATGCTGATTGCTCAGGCGGTATGGAGGCCGCAGTGCGGAGTAATCGGATCAGTTCAGAAGCCGCGAGACCCGGTCGCCGGCGGTGGAGGAGGGCGGTCCTCGGGACGGCCGCGACCATCGCCCTGACGACGGGCATGATCGCGCCCGCCGCGGCGCGGGACGCCGGCGGGCAGGCGCCCGCCGCCGCGCCCGCCGCGAGCCCGGGGGCGCACACGGTGAGTCTCGACGGCTACTCGTTCCTCGTCGACGGCAAGCGCACCTACCTGTGGTCCGGCGAGTTCCACTACTTCCGGCTCCCGAGTCCGGATCTGTGGCGGGACATCTTCCAGAAGATGAAGGCCGCCGGGTTCAACTCGACCTCGCTGTACTTCGACTGGGGATACCACTCGCCGAAGCCGGGCGTGTACGACTTCAGCGGGGTGCGCGACGTCGACAAATTGCTCGACATGGCGCAGGAGGCCGGGCTGTACGTCATCGCGCGCCCGGCGCCGTACATCAACGCGGAGGTCGACAGCGGCGGTCTGCCGGGCTGGTTGACCACCAAGGCCGGGCACAACCGCAGTGACGACCCGCAGTTCCTCAAGTACGCCGACGAATGGCTGACGCAGATCGACCGGATCATCGCCCGCCACCAGCTGACCAACGGCACCGGGTCGGTCATCGCCTACCAGGTCGAGAACGAGTACTACAACGGCTCGGCCGCCGGCCGGTCCTACATGAAGCACCTGGAGGACAAGGCCCGCGCCGACGGCATCACGGTGCCGCTGACCGGCAACAACAACGGCACCTTCAACTCCGGTACCGGCGCCCTGGACGTCGACGGCCCGGACTCCTACCCGCAGGGCTTCGACTGCTCGAACCCCTCGAAGTGGAACGGCGTCCCGGACATCAGCTACGACCACCCGGCCGGCAAGCCGCTGTACTCGCCGGAGTTCCAGGGCGGCGCGTTCGACCCCTGGGGCGGGCCGGGCTACGACAAGTGCGCCCAGCTGATCAACGATCAGTTCGCCGACGTGTTCTACAAGCAGAACATCGCCGTCGGCGCCACCGCGCAGAGCTTCTACATGACCTACGGCGGCACCAACTGGGGCTGGCTGGGCATGCCGCAGAACTACACGTCCTACGACTACGGCGCCGCGATCCGCGAGAACCGCCAGCTGGACCCCAAGTACTACGAGGACAAGCTGATCGGGTACTTCACCCAGTCGCTCGCCCCGCTGACCAAGACCGAGCCGATCAGGACCACGCCGCCGGACGACTCCGCGGTGGTCGACACCGCCCGGATGAACCCCGACACCAAGACGCAGTTCCATGTCCTGCGGCACGGCAACTCCACGTCCACGGCGGTCGACAGGACCCACATCTCGCTGGACCTCAACGCCCAGCCGTCCACGGACACCAGCTACACCTGGGACGACCCCGACACCGCGCTCCAGTACACCGGTTCGTGGTCGCACGTGGCCGACCAGAGCTACACCGGCGGCGACTACAAGCACACCGAGTCGTTCTCCAACAAGGCCGGTGACTCGGTCACGGTCCCCTTCGACGGCACCGCGATCCGCTGGATCGGGTCGAAGACCGACAACCACGGCAACGCCGACGTCTACCTCGACGGCACCAAGGTGGCGACGGTCGACGACTCCGGCGGCGAGAACCAGGCGGTCGTCTTCCAGAAGACCGGCCTGGCCTCCGGGGCGCACACCCTGAAGATCGTCGTCGACGGGACCCACGGCTCGGCGTCGACGGACAACTACGTGTCGATCGACGCCATCGACGTGCCGACGGGCACCGCCGCCGCGGAGCCGACCTACCCGGTCGTGCCGCAGCAGCCGGGCACCGCGATCACGCTCGACGGCCGCGACTCGCACGTGATCGTGGCGGACTACCGGCTCGGCGACGCGCGGTTGCAGTACTCGACGTCGGAGATGATGACCAACGCGACGATCGGGAACCGGGACGTCGCCGTGCTCTACGGCGACCAGGGCAGCGACGGCGAGACGGTCCTGCGCTACTCCTCCAGGCCCACCGTGACCAGCACCGGCGGCACGGTCACGACCACCTGGGACGCGGCCACCGGTGACCTGCGGCTGAACTACACGCACAAGGGCCTGACCCGCATCAGCGTCAGCGGCGACGGACAGCGCCCGCTGCTCCTGCTCGTCGGCGACAAGGCGACGGCGAAGACCTTCTGGCGTCAGGACACCGCGACCGGCCCCGTCCTCGTGCGCGGCACCCACCTGCTGCGGACGGCGACCAGCCTCGACGGCGGCCACACCGTGGCACTCACCGGCGACAACGCCGACGACCACGACATCGAGGTGTTCACCTCCGCCGGCCATGTCACCTGGAACGGCAAGGCGTTGGGCACCCAGGCCACCGGCGCCGCGAGCGTCACCGGGAAGATCCCGGTGGCCGCCGCGATACACCTGCCGGCACTGACGAACTGGAAGCACGCCGAGGAGTCCCCCGAAGCGGCCCCCGGTTTCGACGACTCCAGCTGGCAGGTGGCCGACAAGGCGGCCACCAACAGCGTCTCCGGCGTCAACACGCTGCCGGTCCTCTACGCGGACGACTACGGCTTCCACACCGGCAACACCTGGTACCGCGGCCGCTTCCACACAAGCGGCAAGGAGACCGGCATCCACCTGGTCTCCGACTCCGGCGGCGGGGCGCAGGCCTTCTCCGCCTGGCTCAACGGCACCTTCCTCGGCAGCTCCACCACAGGCAGTGCCGACTTCACCTTCCCGGCCGGCGCGGTGAAGCCGAAGGGCGACAACATCGTCTCCGTGCTCACCGTGAACATGGGGCACGAGGAGGACTACAACTCGTCCAACGGCAACAAGGCCGCGCGCGGCCTGACCAGCGCCTCCCTCGTCGGGGCGCCGCTGACCTCCGTCACCTGGCGGCTGCAGGGCGTACGCGGCGGCGAGGACCTGCAGGACACCGTGCGCGGCCCGCTGTCGACGGGCGGCCTGTACGGCGAGCGGGCCGGCTGGTCCCTGCCGGGCTACCCGGACAGCAAGTGGAAGCGGGTGTCCCTGCCGACTGACGACACCCGTCCCGGGGTCTCCTGGTACCGCAACGACGTCAGGCTGGACCTGCCGCACGGCCAGGACACCTCGCTCGGGCTGACGTTCACGGACGACCCGTCACGCAAGTACCGGGCCACGATCTTCGTGAACGGCTGGCAGGTCGGCAACTACGTCAACTACCTCGGCCCGCAGCACACCTTCCCGGTCCCCGACGGAATCCTGCATCCCCACGGCCACAACAGCATCGCCATCGCCGTGTGGAACCTGGACGGCAGCACCGGCGGGCTCGGCAAGGTCTCGCTCACCGACTACGGCAGCTACGCCTCGTCCCTGCGCGTGGCGCAGAACGACAGCCCCCGCTACGACCCCGCCAAGTACGCGATGCCGAAGCGGCCGGGAACGGACGTCACGCTGAACGTGCCGGACACCGCCCAGTCAGGACAGACCTTCACCGCCCGGGCGACGGTGCGGGTCCCGAAGGGCAGGCCGTCCGCGTCCAGCCTGACGGCCTCGCTCGCCGCACCCGGCGACTGGAGCGTGACCGCCACCGGCCCCACGTCGGTCAAGCGCCTGCAACCCGGCGAATCGGCCACCTTCACCTGGCAGGTCCGGCCGCCGGCCGGAAAGCTGCCGTCCGCCTCGGCGCTCACCGCCACGGTGCGCTACCGGCAGGACGGACGGCAGGCCACAAGCGGTGACGAGCGCGTCGTCGGCGGGATCCCGCCGGTTCCCCCGGCCGGCAAGAGCGCGGTGAGCGACCTGCCGTTCCTGTCGTCCACCAACGGGTGGGGCCCGGTCGAGCGGGACACCAGCGTCGGCGAACAGGCGTCCGGGGACGGCCGTCCGATCACCATCGCCGGTGTCGGTTACGCCAAGGGCCTCGGCACCAACGCGATCAGCGACGTCGAGTTGTACCTCGCCGGAAAGTGCTCGCGGTTGACGGCGGACGTCGGCGTCGACGACGAGACCAAGGGTGCGGGAACGGTCACGTTCTCCGTGATCGCCGACGGCAGGACCTTGGTGACCACGCCGACGATGCACGGCAAACAGGCCGCGGTGCCGATCGACGTCGACGTCAGCGGCGCCCAGGTCGTCGACCTGAAGGTCGGTGACGGGGGCGACGGCAACGGCAGCGACCACGGCGACTGGGCGACGCCGACGCTGACATGCGGCTAGGCCTTTTCCGCTGAGAGACGTTCGGCGCCGGGGGGGCGCCGCCCCCCCCCGCCCCACAATGTTGCGACGGGGGAATTAATGTGTTGGTCCGCGGTAGAATACACGGTAT
>NZ_JBIAGM010000007.1:0-226866 GCF_042869815.1 Streptomyces sp. NPDC006739 | reverse complement strand
GGCGGGGGGGCGCCCCCCCCGCTCTCTGCGGTTTCTCCGTTTCCGGTTGCGTTTGGGGGGGGGGGGGGGGCCCCCCCCCCCCCCCCGCCGAACTATGTGCCGACTGTGAAATTACTGTGTTCGTCAGCTCTATAAGACAGGTAATGAATCGCACTTCACGGATTGAAATCCCGTCCAGGCCGGTCAAAGAATTGCCCTGAGTTCCACAAGAGTTTCCTTGAAACTGGCCTCTTTGGCGTGGCGGGCTCGCGCGGTGCCGAAGACTGCTGTGCATGGCTACGACCGTCCTCGACCTGTCCGCCCGCCCCACCAGTGGTGATCGTCGCGCCCCCTGGAGATCGCCGGTGGACCAACCCGCGTACGCGCGCCCGGCCCTGCTGGTCATCACCGCGCTCGCCGCCGTGCTCTACACCTGGGGGATCGAGCACAGCCAGTACCACACGTTCTACGCGAACGCCGCCCGCAGCATGACGGAGAGCTGGAAGGCTTTCTTCTACGGCTCTTTCGACCCCGGAAATTCCATCACCCTGGACAAATTGCCGGGATTCCTGTGGCCGCAAGCGCTCTCCGCCCGCGTCTTCGGATTCCATCCGTGGGCGCTGACCCTGCCGCAGGTCCTCGAGGGAGTGGCGAGTCTGCTGGTCCTGCACCGTGTGGTGCGCCGCTGGGCCGGCGTCAACGCCGCGCTGATCGCCTGCACGGCGTTCCTGGTGACCCCGGTGGCCGTGGGCCTGTTCCGCACCGCGGTCGAGGACCCCGCCTTCACTCTGTGCGTGCTGCTCGCCGCCGAGGCCACGCAACGGGCGGCCCGGGACGGCCGGATGCGCCCGCTGCTGCTCGCCGGTGTGTGGGTCGGGCTCGGCTTCCAGGCCAAGATGCTCGAGGCGTGGGCGGTGCTTCCCGCGCTCGCGCTGGTCTACCTGATGGCAGCGCCGATCGGGCTGCGGAAGCGGCTGGCGCACCTGGGTCTGTCGGCCCTGGTGATGACCGCCGTCTCGGCGTCCTGGATACTCGCCGTCACGCTCACCCCGGCCAAGGACCGGCCGTACGTGGACGGCACCACCAACAACTCCGCGTTCAGCATGGTGGTCGGCTACAACTTCCTCAACCGCTTCTCCTCGCTCGGCATCAGCGCCGCCTCGACGGGCAGTGTGAGCGCGACGCAGGGCGCCGGGGGCGGCCGTGGCGGAGCGAAGGGCGGCGCGGGTGCCGACCGGTTCGGACAGACCGGGCCGACGGGGCAGAACGCCGGCAACGGAACGTCCGGAGCCGGTCGCCGGCACAGCGGCAACGGCAACGGCAACGGCCAGTACGGCGCCATGCGCCTGGCCGGAGGCGCCGGCGGTGGCGGTGGCCGCCCGGGCGGAGACCAGAACGGCTGGTCCAAGATGTTCGGCACCTCGCTCGCCTCGCAGACCGGCTGGCTGTACCCGATCGCCGCCGTCGCCCTCGTCTGCGGCGTGCTGTGGCGCCGGGGCAAGCCGCGCACCGACCGGGTCCGCGCCGGATTCGCGCTGTGGGGCACCTGGCTGATCACGTACTTCCTGGTCTTCAGCGCGGGCAGTGTCGGCGGCCACACGTACTACATGGGGGTGATCGCGGTGCCGCTCGCCGCGCTCACCGGTGGCGGTGTCACGCTGATGTGGCGCGCCTACCGGACGGGCGGCCGCCGCGCCTGGGCGCTGCCGGCCGCGGTGGCGGCGACCGCGACGTGGAGCGCGTACCTCGCCGGCGAGTTCCCGACGTTCCTGCCGTGGCTGGCGCCCGTGGTGGCCGTGCTCGGGTTCGCCGCCGTCGTTCTGCTGGCCCTGGCCCGTCCCCACCGTGCCGCCTCCCGGGGCCGGCTGGCCCTCGCCGGACTGGCCGCGGCCCTCGCGGCCGTGCTGATCGCGCCGGGCGCGTGGGCGGTGCAGATCTTCAACCCCTCGTACGGCAGCTCCGGCATGGGCGCGGTCGGTCCGTCCGGCACGAACGGCGGCCACCGCTCGGTGACCGCGGCGGGCGCGCGGTTCGGCCAGGTGCCCTGGGGCGGCGGCCCGACGCGGGGGGCCGGTACGAACCGCCGGAGCATGGGCGGCTTCGGCGGCTTCGGCGGCTTCGGTGAGAACGGCACACTGACCGCGAGCCAGCGGCAGCTGCTCGACTACACCACCGCGCGCCAGGGTTCAGCCGCCTATGTCTTCGCCACCACCAGTTGGAACGGCGCCTCCCCCTACATCCTCGGCGCCGGCGCCCATGTCCTGCCGCTCGGCGGGTTCAGCGGCAAGGTGCCGTTCCCCACGGAGACGCAGTTCCGCCGGCTGGTCGACTCCGGCAAGCTTCAGTACGTGCTGCTGGGGGGAGGCCGCGGTACGGGCAACCCGTTCGGCGGAGGTACGACGACGACAAGCAGCCGGATCACCCAGTGGGTGCGGTCCTCCTGCGCGCCCGTGCCCGCCTCCGCCTACGGCGGCTCACGGTCGTCCGGCGGCTCCCCCACGGCGGAGACGCTGTACCGGTGCGGCCCGGGTCGCTGACGCCCGGCAGCGCGAAGGGTGCGCCGGCCACGGGACGACGCTCGGTCAGGACCGTTGGCAGCGGAAGGTGCTGATTGGGTAAAGGGTTCGACATCGGCCCTTCAATGGTCTTGTCCTGTGCATGTCTCACTGGGTGAGATGCACGGAGACCACTTCGTGCGACTCAGGACCATCCAGGGGGATCCATGCACAGGGCCCGTACCGAGCGGAGCGACGCGGCTTCCACGGCGGCCATCGCCACCCTCGCCGTCGCCGCGCTGGCGACCGCTCCGCTGGCCGGCGTCACCACCGCCGCGCCCGCCGCCGTACCGCACACCAAGGCGGTTCCCGCCATCGCCGGGCACACGCTGGTGCGCGGTGTGCCCAGCCCGCTCTCCAGCGAACAGTGCCAGGCCAAGTGGCACATCGCCTGCTACAACCCGCTCCAGTACCGCACCGCGTACGACCTCAACGCGCTCTACAGGAAGGGCATCACGGGCAAGGGGCGCACCATCGTCATCGTCGACTCGTTCGGCTCCCCCACCGTCCAGCACGACCTCGACGTCTACAGCAAGCAGTTCGGCATACCCAGCACCAAGGTCGACGTGGTCAAGTGGGGCAAGGTCCCCGTCTTCGACCCCAAGAACCCCGACATGACCGGCTGGGCCGGCGAAACCACCCTGGACGTCGAGATGGCCCACGCCGTGGCGCCCGATGCCAGGATCGTCCTGGTGGAGACGGCGGTCGCGGAGACCGAGGGGACCACCGGCCTCCCGGAGATGATGGACGCCGAGAAGCACCTGATCGACAGCGGGGTCGGCGACGTCATCAGCCAGAGCTTCGGAGCCACCGAGAACACGTTCCCCGGTTTCGACAAGGGCGACTTCTCCAGCATCAAGAAACTGCGCTACGCCTTCGAGGACGCGAGCCGCAAGCGGGTGACCGTCCTCGCCTCCTCCGGCGACGGCGGCGCCACCGACAGCACCGCCGACGGGAAGGGCTACTACAAGGAGCGGGTCAACTCCTGGCCGTCCTCCGACCCGTTGGTCACCTCCATCGGCGGCACCCAGCTCCACCTGAACGACAAGGGTCAGCGCGTCAAGCCGGACAGCGTCTACAACGACAACGGTGCGGGCGGCGGCGGCCAGTCCCACGTCTTCCCCCGCCCGTCCTTCCAGAACGACGTGAAGAACGTCGTCGGAGCCCGTCGCGGCACCCCGGACGTGTCGCTCACCGCCGCGGTCAACGGCGGCGCCTGGGTCTACTCCAGCTTCGACCCGACCGCGACCGGGTGGGACGTGTCCGGCGGCACCAGCGAGGCCAGCCCGCTCTTCTCGGGCATCGTCGCCCTCGCCGACCAGGCGGCCGGCCACCGGGTGGGCGACATCAACAAGGCACTGTACGACCTCTCCGAGCGCGCCTCCCACCACGACAAGAGCACCGGCATCGTCGACGTCAACGACGGCACCGACAACAGCTACGCGGGTGTCACCGGGTACAAGGCCGTCAACGGCTACGACATGGCCACCGGCGTGGGTACCGTGGACGCCCTCCGCTTCGTGGCCGCCCTCGCCAGGGCGAGCCACCGCGGCTGACGCCGCACCGCTGTCCCAGGGTCGCTGCCCTGACAGTCGCGTCCGAGACGGCCCGGGCTCGCACCCGGGCCGTGCGGCCCTCGGGTCGCGACCGCTGGCAGGGCAAGACTTGAGACAGGTTTTACGCGACACACGCAACTGCCAACCAGGCCTACCCTGTCTGACAGTGAGTCGGGCCCGTCGGGGCCGAACAGCGAGAGAGCGGGGCAGGTCGTGGGACGGCGCAAGGGCGGCATAGGGATCGCACTCATCACGGGCGTTGTGCTGGTGGGCGCGAGCGCCTGCGGCGGGGGTGGCAGTACCAAGGCGAGCGGCGACGACGGCAAGTCGTCGGGAAAGCCGGGCGCGAGCGCCTCTCCGTCGCCGACGAAGCCCGCCGGCCCGCCGATGCTGCTGGACTCGATCACCCCGCAGGCGGGAACCACGGTCGGCGTGGCCATGCCCATCTCGGTGGTCTTCACCAACCCGGTGGCGGCGAAGGCACGCGCCACGGTGGAGAAGCACATGAAGGTGAGCGCCTCGCAGCCGGTGGCCGGCGCCTGGCACTGGTTCGGCGACCGGCGTGCCGACTGGCGCCCGAAGACGTTCTGGCCCTCCGGCACCAAGGTGAAGATCGACGCCGACATGAAGGGCGTCAGCAACGGTGACGGTCGCTACGGCACGCACGACTACACGCACACCTTCACGATCGGCGACGACGTGCGCGCGGATGTCTCGGTGACCGGCCACACCATGAAGGTGACCCGGAACGGCAGCGTGGTGCGGACGCTGTCGATCAACGCGGGCAGCGCCCAGTTCCCGACGTGGGACGGCACGATGGCCGTCATCGACAAGGAGGAGAAGGTCCACATGACCTCCTGCAGCGTCGGCATCAGCTGCCAGAAGGGCAGCCCCAACTACTACGACCTGACGCTGCCCTGGGACATCCACCTGACCCAGTCCGGCACCTATGTGCACTACTCGACCGGCGACCCCAACCCCGGCAGCGGCAGCGCCCGCGGCTCGCACGGCTGCGTCCACCTGTCGATGTCGGACGCCAAGTGGTTCTACGGCCAGGTCAAGCAGGGTGACCCGGTCACCGTCACCGGCTCCCCCCGGGGCAAGGCGCCGGCGGACAACGGGTATGCCGACTTCAACCTGGGATGGGACCAGTGGCTCGCCGGCAGCGGGTCCGGGGAAGGCAGCACCGCCACGCTGTGACGCGGTGCGGGTCCTCCCTGCTCAGGGAGGACCCTTCTCGCCCACGGCCGGCGGCGGCGACTCGCCGAAGCGGACGGAGATCTTCTCGAAGCCCTTGAAGGACTCGGTGGCCGCGTAGGAGCGGTACGCGCGCAGGTCGCCCTTGGCGAGGTGGACGTGGTCGGTGAAGGGCGTCGCGAGGCTGCGCGGCCACAGCCGCAGGCAGCGTACGGAGATGATCTCCGCCGCGGTGAGGTACACCGTGGCGGCGAGGTAGATCCAGGCGAGCAGGCCGAGCACGATGCCGAACATGCCGTAGGTCGCCGTGGTGCCCCGCAGCACGTGCCCGACGTAGTAGGAGCCGCCCCACTGCAGTGCCTGCCAGGCGCACGCGGCGCCGAGGGCCGGCCCGTAGGTCACGCGCAGCGGCAGTTTGCGCCGGGTCATGAGCCGGTAGCTCAGCAGGAGGAGCGCGGCGTTGAGCGCGATGCCCGCGAGGCCGACGGCGATGCGGATGCCGACCGCGAGGCGGGTCCCGAAGAGGGTGGCGGCGGACTCGGCGGCGGACAGGGCCGTCGTCAGGCAGAGACCGGCCGCGAGCAGGAGCAGGAAGTACAGGCTCCTCGCCCGTGAACGCAACGGATCGGGGCGGGCGTGCCGTGGCACGGCGAAGATCTTGTTCAGGGCGTGCTGGACCGCCTGGGCGACCCCGAGGGCGCCGTAGACGCTGCCGGTGACACCGACGGCGACGGCGGCGCCGCTGCCGTGGAACGAGTGGATGTTGTGTCCGAGCTGGTCACCGATCACCGGGAATTCGCCGAGCGCGGAGTGCAGCACGGAATCCTGCAGCTGCGGATTGCCGTGCAGCGCTCCGCTGAGGATCGCCACCAGGAAGAGCAGCAGCGGGAAGAGCGAGACGAAGCCGTAGTAGGCCAGCAGTGCGGCGAGGTAGGTGGCCTGGTCGTCGAAGAACTTGTACACGACCGCGAGGGGCACACCCACCCACCGGTGCCGTCGCTGGTATCGGTCCAGCCGGGCCAGCACGTCGTCCATGTGCCCTCCCACCCCCTCGGGTGCGAGTCCGCACCTCGGCGGACGCCTCACCTCTCCCGTGCCCCCGGCCGTGCCGTCCCACACCGCCCTGCGTGATCATGAGCGCTCTGGTGTGGGTCTTCCGCGGCCGCTCACATGTCGTCCAGCCGGCGCAGGTCCTCCTCGTCCCAGGTGCTGGTGTCGCGCGGCTGGGTGTACGGCTTCTGCTCCGGTGGCAGCCCGCCGGCGATCGCTCGCTGGCGTGCGGTCTCCGCGTCGAACTCCAGGCCCAGCAGGATCGCCAGGTTGCTGATCCACAGCCAGACGAGGAAGACGATGACGCCGGCCATCGTGCCGTACGTCTTGTTGTACGAGGCGAAGGTGGCGACGTAGAACGCGAACCCGGCGGAGGCGATCATCCAGATCAGCAGGGCGAGGAAGCTGCCCGGGGTGATCCACCGCAGGCCTTTCACCTTGGCGTTCGGGCTGGCCCAGTACAGGAGCGCGATCATGAGGGTGACCAGGACCACCAGGACGGGCCACTTCGCGATGGACCACACCGTCAGCGCGGTGTCCCCGATCCCGAGGGCGGTGCCGGCCTGGTGGGCCAGAGCGCCGGTGAAGACCACGATCAGCGCGCTGACCACGGCAAGCACCAGCAGGACGACCGTCAGCCCGAGCCGCACCGGAAGGAGCTTCCAGATCGGCCGCCCCTCGGGGATGTCGTACACCTGGTTGGCAGCGCGCATGAACGCCGCGACGTAGCCGGACGCCGACCACACCGCCAGTACGATGCCGACGACGGCCATGATCGAGCCGGTGCCGGCGTTGTTCTGCAGTTGCTCGACGGCTCGCGTGATGATGTCACGGGCGGAGCCGGGGGTGAGTTTGCGCAGGTTGGACAGGACCGTGTCGGTGGCCGACCTGCCGGTGATGCCCAGAAGGGACACCAGGACCAGCAGCGCGGGGAACATCGACAGCACGCCGTAGTAGGTCAGTGCGGCCGCGCGGTCGGTCAGCTCGTCGTCCTTGAATTCCCGCAGGGCGCCCTTGAGGACGGCGCCCCACGCCCGCCTCGGCAGCTCCGTCGGGGCATCCGGTGCACGTCGTTCGACGTCGGGGCCGGGCCCCACCTCCGCGGGCGAGGGGGACACGTCGTCGTGGTGGTGATCTTTGTGCCCCGGAAGATGCAGCTTCATACCCACCGAATAACCCTTCCTCACCCGCTCACGCCCACGACGGCGGCACAATCCGCCGGGGCGGTGCCTGCCCGTGCGGGCGGCTTCCGATCGTGTGATCAGGGAGCGAGTGGAGGAAACCCGGGGCCGGCGGGGTTCGGCCGCGCCGACAGGTCTCCGGCGGTCCAGGGGGCGGTCCCGGAGAGGGGCGGCAGGATCCGTGCCAACTCCCGGCGTATCCGGTCGGCTTCACCCCGTACCTGGGTGGGGATGTCACCGCGCTCGGCAACGAGACGGTTGTAGATCGGGGTTTCATGGAACACGGTGAAGTCCGCCTTCTTCGGTGAGCCTGATGTTTGGCCGGGCGGCCCAATGATGCCCTGTCCACGACAGGAGTCAGGCGGACGGTCACGGGCTGGACGCGCTGCGGGCGGGAGAATGGGCGGCGACCGGTGTCCGTTCCGGCTGTTTCGCCAGGTGGAACGCGGTGCAGGCGAAGTCGGTCGGGGGAGGTCAGAAGACGGTGGCGGGCGGTGGGGTCCAGCGGCGGGCGGGCGGGACCGCGCCGGGGACGCCGTAGTCCTTCTTCAGCTGTTCGGGAATGGCGTAGTGCATGACACGGCCGCGGGTGAGGGTGGACAGTTCGAGGAGGGTGGTGAGGTGGCCGAGCCGGTCCAGGGCCCATCCGCCGAACGGTGAGCGGTCCTCGATCGTCTCCAGGATCCCGAGCAGGTGGGGTGCGGCATTGACGACGGTGTCCCAGGTGCTGCGGGGCACGTCGAGCCAGTCCGCGCAGGTGTCGCCGATGAGGTGGCGGATCAGGGCGGAGACGACGGGGTCGAAGAGGGTGCCGGGGACCACCTCCTCGTACAGGTCGATCAACTGGCGGGTCAGATGGGCGCCTTCGTCGGAGCGGCCCATGTGGCGCAGCATGTACAGGTCCAGGAACCGGCGTGCCTCGTCGAGTGTCCTGGGGACGGCGTCCTGGTCGACGCCGAGGATCGCGCCGACCACCCGCCAGGCGTAGAAGTAGGCTTCGGCCCCTTCCGTGCTCAGGTGGATGCCGAGGCGGTGGAGGGAGTCGAGGACGAGGAGGGAGAAGAACATCTGGCCGCCGATCATGTCCTCCTGGCAGATCGGCACGCCGAGCGCCTCGGTGTCCCAGCGGTTCTCCCGTTCGAGGTGGTGACGGATGGAGGCGTGCAGCAGTCGTACCTTCTGGGCGGCCGGGAGGAAGCGGCTGCCGGCCTCGAAGGCGTCGGGTTGCATGAGGTGGACGGTGAACTGCCCGGTCTCCGCCATCCGTTTGGAGGGGTAGTGCAGCCCATGGGTGGTCGAGAGCAGCTTGGCCACGTGCGGGACGAGGTAGCAGGCGGGCATCGAGGCGAAGGACAGCGCGGTGGAGATGTGCACGTTGTTGTCGATGAAGAACAGCCGGGCCTTCTCCATCTCGGCCCAGTCCACCCAGTCCGGTGCCCTGCTGGTCTCCTGGAGGTAGTCGCGGGCCACCGCGGGCAGGCCCTCGGGCAGTTGCTGCCCGGTGGAGGTGACGTAGCGCATGAGGGAGTTGAACTTGCCGACCTCGCCGCGCTCGAACAGGGTGGCCACGACCTGGTCGGCCAGTTCGTCACCGCTACGGCGCAGCAGGTTCATGGACGTCTCGGTGTAGGTCATCACGGTCTCCTCGCGTGGCGGCCCGGCGGGCGGGCGGTTTCCGGGGCCGGGCGGCAGGGTGCGGCCGGTGACACGGGCCGGGGTCAGTGCAGGCGGTCGGTTGCCTGACGCGCCAGCTCCACGAGGGCCCGGCGCGCTGGTGGGGGCACATCCACGTCGTCCAGGGCGCGGGTCGCCCGCTCCACTCGCACGAAGATCATCCGCTCGATCCGTTCCGGCGTCCGCAATCGGGACATCAGCTCGCGCACCATGCGCAGATCGGTGCCGTCGAGGTCTTGGCGGCCCAGCACGAGACGCAGTTGCTCACGCTGGGCGGGGGACGCGGCCTTCCAGGTCTCGGCCAGCAGGGCGGTGGGCCGGTGGGTGCGCAGGTCGTCCAGGCCGGCCTTGCCGGTGTGCTCGGGGTCGCCGAACAGGCCCAGCAGGTCGTCGCGCAGTTGGAAGGCCTCGCCCAGGGGCAGTCCGTAGGCGGAGTAACCTGCCTTCAGCTCATCGGCGGCGCCCGCGAGCAGGCCGCCCAGCAACAGGGGCTGCTCGACGGTGTACTTGGCGGTCTTGTAGCGGATCACCTTCAATGAGGCGTCGGTGTCCGGCCGGCCGCCGCTGCGCAGGATCTCCAGGCACTCCCCCGCGATCAGATCACGGGCGAGAGTCGTCCACAGACCCCGGGCGCGGGCGAGATACGCGGCGGGCAGACCGCTGGTGGTGAACAGATGCCCCGCGAGGGCCATCAGGTGGTCGCCCACCAGCATCGCCAAGGACCGTGCGGCCGCGCCGGGTTCCGGGCGGCCGCCCAGGGCCGGCTCCAGGGCGATGTGCGCGGTCGGCAGCCCGTGGCGCAGCGGACTGTCGTCGATCAGGTCGTCGTGGACGATCGCGGCCGCGTGCACCAGCTCCATGGACGCCGCCGCCCGTACCAGCGCGTCGCTGTCGGGCTGTCCGCACGCCCGCCAGCCCCAGTAGCAGAAGGCCGCCCTCAGTCGTTTGCCGTGACCCGCGGCGTTCTTCAACTGTTCGGCCACTGCTTCGAGTTCGTCGTCGATGGCCACCAGCTGCTCGGCTTCTTCGGTCAGGAAGGCCCGCAGGACGGCGTCGACACGGGTCTTGAAGGCGACGGGGTCCCAGCCGTCAGACATGGCCACCGTCGGCGGGGCGTCGGGCCAGCTTGTGCTGGGCCAGCACTTCCAGGTGGGCGGGCGGTACGTTCGCGTACCGGTCCAGTACGAGACGGCCGCGGGCCTGCAGCTCCCTGGAGGCGTCCCGCGCGAGGTCGACCGTGTCCGAGCGTCGTAACAGGCCCCGCACCGCACCCAGCGCCGAGCCGAGTGTGCTCACCGCGAGATCGGCCAGCCCGGCCGCCAGCAGGACGGCCTGCTCGTCCGGACCTCCGGAGCGCCGTGACGCGTCTGTCATGTCTTTCCCCCGGGTCGTCCAGCCATCAGCGGGCGCCCACCCGAGCGCCGGTGATCACAGCATGACAGCGCACGAGATCCGCATGTCACAGAACACCCGATCGGGTGATATCTCGGAAAAGGTGTTTGTCACCGTCGAACGACAGCGGGGCTCCGGAAGTCGTGGGATCATCGGCCGGTGGAGACGGACCGGGCCAGCCGTACAGCGGTGATGGTCCGCCAGGGCCGCGCCGCCGCGCACGGACGCCTCGCCGAGGGGCGGTTCGCCGATCCGGTGGCGCTGGAGCTGCTGCGTGCGGACGAGCGCGTCGCCGTGCGACACGTGCGGGACGGCGCACCGCCCAAGGGCTGGGGCGAGCGCGTCGCGTACGAGACGGTAGGAGCCACTGCCGAGGTGATGGTGCCACGGACAGTGGCGATCGACGACGCGGTACGAGCCCGGCCGGCGCCGCAGCTGGTCATCGTCGGCGCGGTCCTGGACGACCGGGCCTGGCGGTTGCCGGAGCCGGCCGACGTGGAGGTCTTCGAGGTCGACCACCCGGCCTCGCAGCGTGACGAGCGCGGCCGCGTCGCAGGTCTTGAGCCGCTCGCGAGGTCCGTGCGGTTCGTGCCGGTCGACTTCACCCGCGAGCGGCTGGACACCGCGCTGGCGTCCGCCGGTCACCGTCCGGAGACGGCCACCACCTGGATCCGGGAAGGCGTCGTGCCGTATCTGAGCCGGGCGGACGTCACCGCCACCGTCGAGGCGATCGTCGGCCGGTCGGCGCCGGGCAGCTGTCTCGTCGTCAACTAGACACCAGCGGTGCGATGACCGCCTTGATGAGCCGTACGAAGCCGTCACCGAGCGGCTGCACTGCCGTGCCGACGCCGGGCCACAGCCGGCCGACGAGGACACCGAGGACCAGGGCGCAGAAGACCTGCAGGAACAACGAGGTACGCAGCGTGCGCGCGACGCGTCGTGGGACGGACGGGGCTGACGACGGCACAGGGCACTCCCCTACACAGTTCTGGGATGCGGAATTCGTTTTCCGCGATGCGTCACCATGGATCACCGGCCGCCGAGACAGAAGACCCTACGAAGTCATCGGCCCGAAGCTTGGATGTTCCTCCAACGGGTTCGGCGTCGAGAGGCCGTCAGCGGTGCCGGGCCCCGCCCGGAAGCGGCGAACGCAGGGCTGGAAGCATTACCGCGTCCTTACGGCCCCGCCCCGGCTGAGGCGAGGCGGGGTCCGTGCCCGTACCCTCCGACGCACGACGCCCCGGCCCGGTGGACGGCAGCCGGGCGGCGGCCGAGCAGTCATCCCGATCGCCCACGTATTCACTGGAGTTGCATACTCGATGTCCCTCACCAAACGTTCCGCGCTCATGGCCGGAAGCATCGTCACGGCCGCTGCCGCGGTCATCGGCACCGCGGCCGCCGGACAGGCGGCCGAGCGTCCCTCGGCTCTCCCTCCCGCCGGCGTCGGCCGCACGACGATCCCCGCCGCACTGCGTGTCCCGGACGGCAACAAGCAGGTTGCTGTTCTGCAGGCGCGGGGCGTGCAGACCTATACCTGCGCCAACGGCGCGTGGGTGTTCCTCGAACCCGCCGCGACCCTCTGGAAGAGCCACGACCCGCAGCACCGTGCCGTGGCCCTGCACAGCAAGGGGCCCGTGTGGATCTCGACCACCGATGGCAGCGCGGTCAACGCCGCCGCTGTGCCGGGGGCGAGTGTTCCGCAGGAGCACGCGGTACCGGAACTGCTCCTCAAGGCCACCGCCACCCGCGGAAACGGCATCTTCGGCAAGGTCTCCTACGTCCAGCGTCTCGACACGAAGGGCGGCCTGGCCCCGACCGGAAGCTGCGCTCAGGGCGCCCAGACCGGCGTCCCGTACTCGGCCACGTACCGCTTCTACGAACCCACCGACTGACCTCGCCGGTGCTGTGGAGGCGCCCACCACCATGTGCGGGTGGGCGCCGTACCGCCGGGCCGTGGCAGTCCGCTCGCGTGGAGGATCGGCTCCGGCGGTGAAGTGACGACAGCGGATGAGCGCCGGGGTTCCGGGGCCGGCGGCTGGTCAGCGGTTTCGACCCGACTGATCGGCGAGGTACTCCCGGACGACGGACAGGAAGCCCGGATCGGGCTCCAGTCCGAGTGCGGCGGCTCGTCCGTTGTCGAGGACGGCGGGCCACGAGGCCACGATGGCCTCTACGGCGGGGTCCGGGCTGACCGTGACCAGGCCGGCGGCCGCGTCGCCGGCCACCTGCCGCAGGGTGGCGAGCATCTCGGCGACCGAGACCGTGAGCGCCGGCAGGTTGACCGGCCCCGGGCCTTCGAGCCGTCCGGGCCCGACGCCGCGTTCGGCCTCCGCGATGCGCAGGACGCCCTTGATGGTGCGTCGCGGTGCGGCGAGCGCCACCCGCAGGTCGGGGTGCACGGGGCAGGTCGCCGGGAGCCCCGCGAGCGGTTCACGGATGATGCCGGACAGGAATCCGGAGGCGGCCGCGTTCGGCCGGCCCGGCCGCACCGCGACGGTCATCAGGCGGGCGACCCGCCCGTCGACGAAACCGCGACGCGTGTGGTCGGCGATCAGGTACTCACAGATGAGCTTCTGTGTGCCGTAGCTCGACCGCGGCACCGGCAGGGTGGACTCGCTGACCGTCGGCGGGTCGGACAGCTTCGGGTCGAAGCCGTAGACGGCGAGGCTGCTGGCGAACAGCATCCGCGGTACCGGCCCGCCGTCGGCCGACTGGTTTCGGGCGGCGTCGAGCAGGGCTCGGGTGGTGTCCACGTTGGCGCGCATGCCGAGGTCGAAGTCGGCCTCGCACTCGGCCGACACCGCCGCGGCGAGATGGAACAGCATGTCGACGGGCTGCGCGAACACCTCGTCGAGGCGGTCGGCCAGGTCGCCGTGCACGATGTCGACGAGCGGGTCCGCCGCCTCCGGCGATCCGAGCGGCACGATGCGGTCGGCGAGCACGAGCCGTGTGATCGGCGCGCCACGAAACGTCCGCGTGTGCAGCAGTGCGCCGGTCAGCCGACGCCCCAGGAAGCCGAACGCGCCCGTGATGACGACCCTCACGTGTCTTCCTCCTCGCGCGTGCCGGCGGCGTGACACCGTCCGGCAGCGACGGCGAACTACCCACGCCCGCCCGTCCGCCAAACGCCGACGTGGGCCGGGCGGTGCAAGCGATCGCGCTGTCGGCCCTCGGTACCCGTCAGGCCACCGACCCGGCGACCATGCAGACGGCCACGGCCAGCAGCACCACGGCGAAGACCTGCCGCAGGGTTCCTCCCCTCACCCGGGCCCCCAGGCGCCTGCCGTCCCATGCCCCGAGGACCGCGGCGCCGGTGAAGGGGGCGACGACCGACCAGTCGAGTCCGTCCACGGTGCCGCCGCGCACGGTGAGCGCCGCGAGCGAGTTGACGGTGATGACCAGCAGGCTGGTGCCCACCGCTTCCCGCATGCGGAGTCCGAGGACACTGACGAGAGCCGGTACGGCGAGGAAGCCACCGCCGACCCCGAGGACCCCGGTCATCGCGCCGAGTCCGGCACCGGCCGCCGCGGCGCGACCGGGCCTGACCCTTCCGACGGCACCCGCCTCCACCCCGGGCCGCAGCATGCGCGCCGCCGCGACCACCGCGACCACCGCGAAGGCCGTCGGCAGGACGTCCGCCGGGAGGTGTGAGGCCGCCGCGGAGCCCAGCACGGCCGGGCCGATCCCGGCGGCGGCGAACAGCAGTCCCACGCCCCAACGGACATGCCCGTCGCGGGCGTGCCCGGTCAGGGCGGCTGCCGAGGTGAGGGCCACGACGACCAGTCCGGCGGTGGTGGCCGCCACCGGGGTGAGGCCGAGCGGATAGATCAGGGCGGGTACGGCCAGCACACTGCCACCGCCACCGAGCGCGCCCAGCACCAGCCCGATGACCGCGCCGGCCGCGAGGGCGAGGAACAGGGCGCTCACGCGACCGTACCGCGCGGGCCCCGCGAGTCCGCCTCGGCGGGCAGGGTGAGTCCGGCCCGCTCTGCGGCGGCGAACGAGTCGTCCACCGCGACGACGTCACGGCCTGCCGCGTCCAGCAGCGAGGCGGCGATGGCGGCGCGCGCGCCGCCCGCGCAGTGCACCCACACCTGGCCGGGCGGCACGTCGTGGAGGCGCCGGTGCAAGGTGTGCAGCGGGACGTGGACCGAGCCGTGGACGTGCCCGGCCGCGCGTTCGGAGGCACGGCGGACGTCCAGGACGACCACCTCCCGCGCCGGGTGCTGCCCGGCGAGGTCCGCGAAGGTGGCGCGGGGGAAGGCGGCCGGGGCTTCGCCCTCCCTGCTCCAGACGCGCGGTCCGCCGGTCGCCGCGGCGGCCGGACGGTCGATGCCGACGCGCACCAGCTCCCGCTGCGCGTGCGCCAGTTGTCCGGCCGACTCGGCGAGCAGCGTCACCGGCCTGCCCCACGGGATCAACCAGGCCAGGTGGGTGGCGAGTTGCCCGTCGGCCTCGAAGTTGTAGGTGCCGGCGACATGCCCTTCGGCGAACGCGATCCGGTTGCGCAGGTCGACCACCCACTCACCGGCGGCCAGTCGCGCCGCGATCTGCTCCGCGTCGGCCACCGGGGGCGCGGTGAGGTCGACCGGGGAGGGTCCGGCGGAGTTGGCCGGACCCATGTGTGCGTAGTACGCGGGGATGTCGTCGAGCCCCGCGAGCAGGTGGGCGGTGAACGTCTCGACGTCCTGGGTGAGCGCTCCGTTCGAGGCCCTCTCCTGCCCGATGGTGGTCCTGTCCCCCTCGACCCGGCCGGCGGAACAGAGGCTGCCGAATCCGTGGGTGGGCAACACCACGGCGGCGTCCGGCAGTTCGCGGGCGAGACGGTGCGCGGAGGCGTGCTGGGCCCGCGCGAGGCCGTCGGTCAGACGCGGCTCGACCAGGTCGGGACGGCCCACAGTGCCGATCAGCAGTGAGCCGCCCGTGAACACGGCGGCCACCGTCCCTCGCTCCAGGAGGACGTATGCGGTGTGGTGCGGGGTGTGTCCGGGTGTCGCCAGCGCCCGCAGGGCGAGACCCTCGTCGATGAGCGTGCGGTCCCCGTCGTGCACGGGTGTCCGTTCGAAGGACACGGCGGCTCCGGCGGGTACGAGATACGCGGCGCCGGTGAGACGTGCGAGCTGCGGACCGCCGGTGATGTAGTCGTTGTGGATGTGGGTCTCGACGACATGCGAGATCCGCACACCCCTGCGCGCCGCGGCCGCCAGCACCCGGTCGACGTCCCGGGGCGGGTCGACGGCCACGGCCGTGCGCTCACCGCCCGCCAGATAGCTGCGGTTGCCGAGCCCCGCGACCTCGACGGTTTCCACGAAGGACACGTGCGGCACTCCCTCCGGGCCCATGCCCCCTCACCGCGCCGGATCGAGGCGCCGGACGCTCCGGCGCGAGCGGGTGAAGCGGGCGGCCGCGGGATCGAGGCGGTACCCGGCGCGGGCGTCGAACTGGGCCAGGACGCTGAACCGGTCGCCGCGGACGAGAGTGGTGCGCCATTCGACAGTGCGGTCACGCGTGCGGCCGACCCGCTCGATGGAGAACGCCGCGACGCCCTCGGGGAGGCCGAGCAGCCTCTGTTCGGCGGGGGTGGGAGTGACCGCCTTGATGCGTTCCGCTCCCCCGACCAGCCGGATGCCGCACCGGTCGGCCAGTTCGTCGTAGAGCGCCGTGTGCCCGAAGTCGACGTCGAGCAGCGCCCGGGCGTCCGAGGCCGGCAGCCATACCTTGTCGTGGGCCAGCGGCTCGCCGTCGGCCAGGCGGACGCGCTCCAGGTACAACAGCGGTGTCGACTCCTCCAGACCCAGCCGTACCGCTACGTGCGCGTCCGCACGGATGTCGAGAGTGCGGACGACACTGCGCTGTTCGAGACCGGCCGCCTCCACGGAGGCGAACAGGCTGTAGAGGGCGCCGACGGGCTGCTCGACGACTGCCTCGCCCACCGGTCGCGGCCGTCGTCCTCGTGCCGCCGTGACCAGCCCCTCTTCCCGCAGCTCACGGAGTGCCGCGCGAACGGTGTGCCGGCTGACTCCGTACCGGGCACCCAGTTCGTTCTCCCCGGGGAAGGAGTCGACGAACTCGCCGCGCTCCAACCGGGCCCGGAGGTCGTCACGCACATGGCGCCACAGCGGGGTCCCACCCCGGTCCGCCCGGGAACGCGCGCCCCGGCCGGCCGAGGGAGCCGGTTCCTCACTCATGATCCCCATCCTTGTGTACGTACATTTGGAAAGCTAATGTACGTACATTAGCGGACGCGGGCGCGCCGGGGAAGCCGGGCCGCGTGCGCTCCGGCAGAGGAACACGGGCGCTCCAGGGAGGAACCGGGATGACCACCGACGCGCACCACCAGGTCCTCGTCGTGGGCGGAGGAAGTGCCGGCGTCAGCGTCGCGGCCCGCCTGCTGCGGCTCGGCATCCGCGATGTCGGCGTCGTCGAGCCGTCCGGCACGCACTACTACCAACCGCTGTGGACACTGGTCGGCGGCGGCCGGGCCACCGCCGGGGCGAGCTCACGTCCGCAGCGGTCCGTCCTGCCGAAGGGTGTCTCCTGGATCCGGGACCGCGTGGAGAGCGTGGACCCCGAGGCGCGGACGGTGGGCACCGCCGACGGCAGCGTCATCGCCTATGACAGGCTGGTCGTCTGCCCCGGCCTGCAACTCGACTGGAACCGGGTGCCCGGCATGGCGCAGGCCGTCACCGCACCGCACACCTCCAGCAACTACACCTATGAACTGGCGCCCAAGACCTGGGACCTGATCCGCTCCATGCGCTCGGGCACGGCGGTGTTCACCATGCCGTCAGGCCCGATCAAGTGCGGTGGAGCGCCGCAGAAGATCGCCTATCTCGCCGCGGACCACTGGCGCGAGCAGGGTGTCCTGAAGGACATACGGGTGGTCCTCGCGCTTCCCACGCCGGCCATGTTCGGGGTTCCGGTGTTCGCCGGGGAGCTGGAACGGGTCGCGGCCCGCTACGGCATCGAGGTGCACCGGAGCAGCGAGCTGGTCGAGGTGGACCCGGACGGCCGCACCGCAGTCCTGGTCCATCACGAGTCGGGGGCCAGGGAGTCCGTCCGTTTCGACATGATGCACCTCGTGCCGCCCCAGTCGGCACCCGACTGGCTCAAGGGCGGTCCGTTGGCGGCCCCGGCGGATCCCGCCGGCTATGTGGAGATCGACAGGCACACCATGCGTCACGTGCGCCACCCGGAGATCTTCGCTCTCGGCGATGCCGGCTCGTCACCCAACTCCAAGACGGGGGCCGCGGTCCGCAGACAGGCGCCGGTCGTCGCCCGGAACGTCGCCGCGAGCCTGGCGGGGGCCGAGCCGTTGCCCGCTTCGTACGACGGATACTCCTCCTGTCCGATCACCACCTCCCGGCACAGCGTGCTGCTGGCCGAGTTCGACTACGGCCTGCGGCACCGCCCCACCCTCCCCCTCGTCGACACCACCCGCGAACGCCGGGACCTGTGGTACCTCAAGCGCTACGGCCTGCCCTTCCTCTACTGGCACCTCATGCTCCGGGGACGCGCCTGAAGGGCGGCGCGGGTCAGCTGTCGCCCGGAGCCCGGCCGACGTCCGGAGCCCGGCCGACGTCCGGAGCCGTGGCGGCCCCCGGGTCCGGAAGGTAGCTCGCCAGGCCGCGCAGGATGATCTCCAGGCCGACGTCGAACCTCTCGTCGGAGGAGTCGGTCGCCATCAGCCCCGCGACGGCGCGCAGGTGGGGAAAGTCCCGTGCGGGCAGGGACGCGAAGTAGTTCTGCATCTCGCCGGCCATCTCCCGCCAGTCGGGGCGGGCCAGGGAGGAGCGGTCACCGCCGAGCTGATCGGCCCGGTCCTGCCACATGCCCTCCTCCAGGACGAACCCCTCGATGTACGTGGAAATGAGGTCACCGGCCTCCACCGCGATACGGTCGGGCAGCCCCGCGGTACGGAAGACGGCGAGCAACGCCTCGAGGTGCGGCAGCAGTTCGGCCGTGAAGGGGACGTGGGCCATGGCGATCCTGGCCATGTCCCGGTGGGCGAGCAGACGCAGCCGCCCGGAGCGGGCGTAGTCGCGCACCTGCTCCTGCCATCGCTCGGGGTCGGGGGCGGGCATCTCGAAGCCGTCGAAGAGCCGGGCGTACATCAGTTCCAGCAGGTCGTCCTTGGAGCTGACGTGGGCGTAGAGGGCGGAGACCGTGACTCCCAGTACGGCCGCCACCTGACGCATCGACAGCCCGTCGAGCCCTTCGCGGTCCAGCACGGTGAAGGCGGCTTCGACGACCCGTTCGCGTGACAGCGGTGCGCGCGCGGGGGCGCCGGGGGTGCGAGCGGGGCGCTCGCGCTCCCAGGGGGACGGCGGAGGGGGTACGGGAGCGTCGGCGGCCGCGTCGGTCATGAGGACAGTCTAGGCACCGGGAGAACAGTGTTCTCCATGAGCCGAGAACCCGGCCGTACGCGATATATCTTGTCCTGGAGCCAGGATTGCGCTATATCTTAATGAACGCTGTTCTCTCGGTGAGCACTGTTCCGCTAAGGTGAACAGCGTTCTCTTCTCATGACCGCCCCGTCACGCCCGGAGGTTGCTCCTCCGGCGCCACTTCCGCGAGGAGTTCCGATGTCCACCACTGGTGTCGCGTCAGCCGAGACGGCCACCGACTCACCAGCGCCCTACCGATGGCGCTGGGCAGCGCTCTTCGTGATCCTCGCGGCCGAGGTGATGGATCTGCTCGACGCCGTCGTCACGAACATCGCCGGCCCCTCCATGCGGGCCGACCTCGGCGGCGGTGCCTCCACCCTGCAGTGGCTGGCCGCCGCGTACACCCTCTCGATGGCCGTCGGGCTCGTCACCGGAGGGCGGCTCGGGGACATCCACGGGCGCCGCCGGATGTTCCTGGTGGGAGCGGCCGGCTTCACCCTGGGTTCGCTGCTGTGCGCGGTCTCGGTGTCGCCCGGGATGCTGATCGGGGCACGCGTCGTGCAGGGGGTGTTCGGCGCGGTGATGCTGCCGCAGGGCCTCGGCATGATCAAGGAGATGTTCCCGCCCAAGGAGTCGCAGAAGGCCTTCGGCATGTTCGGCCCGGTCATGGGACTGTCCGCGGTGTGCGGTCCGATCCTGGCGGGCTGGCTCGTGGACGCGGACTACTTCGGCACCGGCTGGCGGATGATATTCCTGATCAACCTGCCACTGGGCGCCGCGGCCTTCCTCGGTGCCCTGCGCTACCTCCCGAAGGGCCGCTCGGGCAGCAAGCCCCGCCTGGACGTCCCCGGCATGCTCCTGGTCTCGCTGGCCGCGCTGCTCATCATCTTCCCGCTGGTCCAGGGCAGGGAGTACGACTGGCCCGCCTGGACGTTCGCGATGATGGCCGCGTCGGCGGTCTGCTTCGTCGCCTTCGCCACGTACGAGTCGCGCCGCAGCAAGGCCGGCCAGGACCCGCTGGTCGTCCCCAGTCTCTTCCGCAAGCGCGGGTTCAGCGGGGGCATGGGCCTCGGGCTCGTGTTCTTCTCGACCATGCAGGGCTTCATGCTGGTCTTCAACCTCTACACGCAGATCGGCCTCGGCTATTCGCCGCTCAAGGCCGGGCTGGTGATGGTGCCCTGGTCGGGCGGCATGATCGTCGGCTTCGGGGTGGCCCAGGGCGTCGCCCGGTTCGGACGGGCCGTCCTGCAGGCGGGCGCGCTGGTCATGGCGGTCGGTGTGTTCGGTGTGTGGCTGACCCTCGACCTGGCGGGGAGTGCCGTCGGCCCCTGGCAGCTGATGCCGTCCCTGCTCGTCACCGGCGTCGGGATGGGCCTGCTCATGGCGCCGTTCTTCGACATCGTGCTCGCCAGCGTCGAGCAGCACGAGACCGGTTCGGCGTCCGGCACGATGACGGCCGTGCAGCAGCTCGGTGGTGCCTTCGGCGTGGCCGTCCTCGGCACCGTGTTCTTCGGCCTGCTGGGCGGCGGGATCGCCGGCGCCGTCGACCACCAGGCGAACGGCCTGCGGGGGCAGCTGACCGCCGCGCACGTCACGCCCGCCGCCCAGGAGCGCCTCGTGGCGGACCTGCGCCGCTGCACCTCGGACCGCGCCGTCGCCAAGGACCCCGCCGCGACCCCGGCCTCCTGCGCGCGCCTGGCGAAGGACACCCGGTCCGCCGTGACCTCGCCTCAGGCCGGAGCCCGGATACCCGTAGCGCTGCGGACCACCGCCTCCTCGGCCTTCCGCAGCGGTTTCGGCTCCGTCATGCAGACGGTGCTGTGGATCGTCGACGGCATGCTCGCCCTGACCTTCCTGCTGGCGTTCCTCCTGCCGCGCCACGCACGCCCCGAGGAAGCCGCAGGCCACTGAGACCCGGCCGTACGGCCCCTGACGCCGCCTCAGCCGCGCGCGGTCACGTACAGGGTCTGGGTGCTGCGGCCGAGTGGTCCCTTCTCGTCGTGCAGGGCGGATTCGGCCAGCCCGATGCCCGCACCGTCCACCATCGTCCGGGCGTCCAGACAGACCCACTCGCCCTCGGGGTGGCGGTGCAGGCTGACCGTCAGGTCGGCGTTGACGAAGACATAACGGTGGAAGTCCAGTTCGGCGCTGATGCCGTTGCCCGAGTCTGCGGCGGTGAGCACCCGGCTGAGCGGCGTGATCTCCTCGCCCGCGACCAGTGGGACGCTCATGCGCATCCACGCCGTCGCCGGGCCCCGCTCGAGGAACGCACCGGCGGCGAAGCGGACTTCCATGGCCGTGTGGTAACCCTGGTCCCACGGGACCGGGAAGAACGCCTTCGGGCCGACAGCCGCCGGTCCGGCGACCTGCGGGCCCGGCGCCACCTCCGGAACCGAGTCCGGCGCCGTCTTCATCAGCAAGGCCGTCGCGCGCATCACCTCCTCGCCTCCGTCGGGGGTCAGACCGACCTCCACGAGTTCGACGCTGCGCCCGGCGCGCAGCACGCGCGTGGCCACGGTCAGGGGCCGTATCGGGACGGGCCGCATGATCTCGTAGGTGAGGCGCGCCACCCGCATGTCCGGCCGCCCGCCGGGCCGCTGCTCGACGGCCAGCCCGAGCAGCGCGGCCGGGGGCCCGGCGTGCTGGGAGCCGGCGTCCCAGGGTCCGCGGGTGTAGGCGGTGGGGAGGAACCGGTCGGCCGCCTCCCGCTCGTAGAAGGCCTCGACGTGCGTCTGCATGGCTGTTCCTCCCGGGTGAGCGGACCACTGCCGACGATGTTACTAAGCGCTTGCTCACATCGCACCGGAATCGACCACCCGAAGTCCCGGCACATCCCGGCCCGGTCGGCTCACCTGCCCGATCAGGCGGCCGCCCGGCCGAGGGCGGGGCGCGATCCAGGCGCAAGGGATCGACAGGCCGGCCCCGCTATGAGCTGCGCCACACGACTGAAGGGGTTCCGTTCCCGCTCGCGGAGGCGTACGTTCCGCTTACCTCGCGACATCGCCTTCCAAGGCGTCGGCCCGCCGGTCCCGGGGCGGCGGGCCGCGCGGGGGCCAACCTGCCGCCGGCCGACCCCCGTCAGTCGGCGTGCCAGGCACCGCCGAGGTGGCTGAGCCTGGCGGCCGCGGTGATGGTCGCGTAGACGTAGTGCTGGGGTGCGGTCGGCATGATGTCCATGGGCTTGAGCAGCAGGACCGCGCCCCAGATCGCGCCGTCCCAGATGACGGGGGCGGCGATGGAGTTCCACTTCGCCATGCATTCCTGGTGTCCCAGGGCGTATCCCTGGTCGCGGATGTCGGCGAGGGAGGCGAGCAGCTCGTCGCCGTCACGGATGACGCCGGGGCCCGCCTCCTCCGGGACCGGGTCGGCGGCCACCCGCCGCTGGATCTGTTCAGGGAGGTAGGCGAGGATCGTCCGGCCGGAGGCGCCGGTGCGCAGCGACCGTGTGACGGAGAGGACGTCGCGGGGCGTCATGCCCAGCTCCACGAGGTCGGAGTCCCCCACCGCCATGTCCAGACACTGCCGGCCCGCTATGCCGAACGGCGCCCTCATGTACAGGAAGACCAGGCCGTTGTCGGTCGCCGTGCGCAGACCCTGCAGGACCTGGGTGGCCTCGGCGCCGGAGAGGTTGTCTTCGGCGAGTGCGTGCAGCCCCAGGTCGGCGACCGTGCTGCCGAGCTGGTACAGGCCCCGGTCGACCCGGACGAAGGTGCTGTTGTACGTGCCGGCGGTCAGCATCCGGCCGGTGGTGGAGTCGTCGAGATCGGCGGTCTTGGCGATCTCGGACAGGCGGTGGGCACCGGGGCCGAGGGTGATGAAAGCCTGCTGCACGCGCATGAAGCGGTCGGCGTAGCTGGTTCCGGTTCCGCGCTGCCCACTCATCAGCCGTACCCCCTTGGTCACCCCGCACCCCTCCTCCTGGAGCGCGGCAGCACCCGACGCGGATAGCACCGAGTACCTTTCTGAGCAACAAGGTTATTGCTTGACGGTGTCCAGACTGAACTTGCCCATGCCGGCTCGGGTGTTGAGCACGTGGTGCGCCTTGGCCGCGTCGGCGAGCGGGAAGGTCCCACCGCTGACGATCTTGAGGGTGCCGTTGCCGACGGCGTCGAAGAGCTGCCGCATGGATGCCGTCAGCGGGAGCGTCCGGTCGGTGTACAGGTGCGGGAGCCAGAAGCCGGCGACGGTGACGGACTTCTGCAGCAGCGTGTGCACGGGGACGTCGGCGAGCTGCCCGCCGGCGAAGCCGTACACGGCGAGCCTGCCGCGCGGAGCCAGCACGTCGAGCGTCTGGTGCAGCGTCTTGCCCCCGGTCATCTCCAGCGCGGCGTGCACGGGCCCTCCCGCGGCGTCCAGGATCCGTTCGGCCAGGCCGTCCTCGTCGGAGGAGTCGACGGCTGCCGCCGCACCCAGCTCCAGAGCCAGCCGACGCTTCTCGTCCGTGCCGGCGAGGGCGACGACCCGCGCGCCCGCCCGTCGCGCCAGCTGGACGGCCAGCGAACCCACACCGCCGGCGGCGGCGGGAATGACGACGGTCTGCCCCTTGGTGATCTGGGCGACCGTGAAGAGGAGGTGGTACGCGCTGTTGCCCTGCAGCGCGAGCGGCACCGCCTGTTCGTCGGTCAGCTCGTCCGGGATCTCCCACTGCAGCCTGCGGTGGACCGCCACCTTCTCCGCGTAGCCGCCCCCCTGGGTCAGCGCCACGACACGCCTGCCCTCCGGCGTGCTGCCGACGACTTCGTTGCCGGGGATGTACGGCAGTTCGACCGGCGCGAGGTAGGTATTTCCGCGAACGTGGACATCTGCGTAATTAACACCCGCCAGCCGCACGTCCAGCAGCGTTTGTCCGCGCGCGGGCTCGGGGTCCGGAACGTCTTCCAGTCGCAGAATCTCAGGGCCGCCGAATTCCCTCATGACAATGGCGCGCACGGCACTCCTATCGCAGCCGGGGCAGGTGTGTACCCCGACAGGCTAGGGCATCCGCACAGGGCGCCCGACCTGGGCAGATTGCCTGCTACATATTTCTCACGAGATGAGAAACGACTGCCCGTTTCTCACTCGCCAAGAAAGTTTAATCTCGAACTTCTCGCGAGATGAGAAGGGAAATAAGCCGCTTGCTTTCGCCCTTTCGAAGAGACATAGTGATGCCGCCTCCGCACTGCCGGGCGCTGCCCCTTCGGGGGCGGTCGGCGGTGCGGGAGGAGGGGCGGCACCTTGGTCCAGGACCAGGACCAGGACCCGCCCTGGAGCTGAGGGGGAACCAGCTCCAGGGCGGAACGTGAGTGCCCCCCGGAGGGGGACGGGGACGGGTGGAGGACCGATGAACGACCAGCAGCCGCCATGGCTACCGCGCCGGCATCGCCAGGGAGTCGCCCGCTCCGGCTCCTGAGCCCGGGCCGGCCGTCCCGGCCCGCAACAGGGACTTCCGGCACACCACTGGGTGCTCTTGCGGCGCGGCACAGGCCCGCGCCCAGCACGTCATGCAGGAGGTTGTTGTGCCCCCTTCCCTTCTTGACTGCCCTGGCCACTCGCGACGCGCCGGCACGTACGTCGACCCCGGCGCCGCTTCGACCGAATCCGTTCCCGACTCCCCCGGCCACAGCGGCCGGATTCCCCGGTTACCGGCGGCCTGCCCGTCCCGAGGAGCGACCGATCCCGCCGTTGGGCCTGTCACCGGCCCGCCCTCCCCGGAGGCCGGGGCCGCGGCCGCCAACCAGGGCAGGGCGCGCATCTGGTCGTCGTAGGCGGTCGCGGCCGCCGGCCCGTGTCTACCGATGCCGACCCCCACACCTCGTCCGTCCTGGAGCTGGTTCTCACGGCCGTCCCGTCCGCCACCCTCCTGGGCGCCCGCCCGTTCGAGGCCGCCGCCGGTTCCGTGGCGATCGTCGCCCCCTGCCCCGGGCGCGCCCTCGTGGAGAGCTTCGCGCGGCACGGATGGCGAAGCGTGGTGGTCGAACCCGGCGCTGCCCGGCAGCCGTCGGTTCTCCAGGAGAGGTTCGCGGCGGGCGCCCACGCGGACGTGGTGGAACATCGCGGATCCCTGCGCCGAACGGTCAAGGCACTGCGGGCGCTGGGGGTCTCGGCCGTCGTCTCCGGGAGCGCGGCGGGCGTCGAGCTGACGGAACGGATCGCCTGGCAACTGGGGCTTCCCCGAGCCGATCCCGAGACATCGCGGCTGCGCTACGACCGTGGCGCACAGGCAGCCGCCCTGCACCGGGCCGCGCTACCGGCGCCGCGCGGCATCGCCACCACGAGCCTGACCGAGGCCCTGGCGTGGGCCGGAACCCACCCGCTGCCCGGGTACGTGCTGGCCCCGGCCGCCGCCGGTGTACCGGTCGAGCCGGTGGTCTGCGACGGGCCGGCGTGGATCGGCTCCGCCTGGCCCGCGATGGTGCGAGCGGCCGCCCGGCACGGCGGTGACACGCGCCTGCTCCTCACCGAACGGCTGTCCGCCCGCCGGTTCGTGGTCAACAGCGTCAGCCGTCCCGGCGCGGACGGGAGGACGGACCATGCGATCACCGACGTGTGGGCCGAGCGGCGCGCCTGGGACGGGACGCTGGACCGCACGGACCTGTTGCACCCTCAGGAGCCGCTGACGCGGGAGCTGTCGGCCTACATGTTGCGCGTCCTCGACACCCTGGGCGTGATGTGCGGTCCGGTCACCGCACGCCTCGCCCGCGAAGAGAACCGGGGTCCCCTGCTCGTCTCGGCACTGGCGGTGCCCGGGACGTCACCGGCCGACGAGGCGCTGCGCAGGGCGACCGGCTGCGACCGGGTGACCGACGCGCTGGACACCTGGAACCCGCGCCCGCCCGTCCCGTTCCTCCGCACTCCGACCGGTCACCGGATCGTCCGGGTCCACCTGCACCCGAGCAGTGGGGCCGCCTCGAACCCGGCGCTCGGAGCCGTGCTGCGCCGGCTGCCGACGGTGAGCGCGGCCGGCGAGGATCCCCCCGCCGGGTGCGGGAGCCCGTTCGCCGAGGTCGTTCTCAGTGGCGCCGACCCGGATGCCGTCGAGGCGGACTACCGTGCGATCCGGGCCGTGGAGCGTGCGGGCCTGCACGAGCCGGTGCGCGTCTGAGAACGCCGGTCGCGACGGCGCCGGGCCGGCGAGCGGCGGGCGAATCCGCCTCCGGCAGGGTGCGGGCCGCGGTGGGCGAACGAGTAGCCCGAACCGGAAGCCGCGCCGAGGACTCCGCTGTGGAGGCGGCCCTGGCAGCGGCAGGGCGGCGTTGTCAGTGGTGGCAGGCAGGATGACGGGTATGACCACACCTGCAGCAGTGATCGTGGATGCCGCCGCCTACGCACAGGCGGTCGAGGACGCCGTAAAGGCTTCGGCCGCCTACTACACGGGCGGCACCTCGGACTTGGACGACGAGACCTACGACCGGCTGGTGCGCGGCATCGCGGCGTGGGAGGCGGCCCATTCCGACCAGGTGCTGCCCGACTCGCCGACGGGGAAGGTCGCCGGCGGCGCCGTGGAGGGGGACGTTCCGCACACGGTGGCGATGCTGAGCCTCGACAACGTCTTCTCGCCCGAGGAGTTCGTCGCCTGGACCGCCTCGCTGGCCCGGAGGATCGACCACGAGGTCACGCGTTTCAGCGTCGAGCCGAAACTGGACGGCCTCGCGATCGCCGCCCGCTACACCGGCGGCCGCCTGAGACAGCTGGTCACTCGCGGGGACGGGACGGCCGGGGAGGACGTCTCGCACGCGATCGGCACCATCGAGGGCCTGCCGGAGGAACTGGCCGAGCCGGTCACCGTGGAGGTGCGCGGCGAAGTCCTGATGACCACCGCCCAGTTCGAGCACGCCAACGAGGTCCGTACCACGCACGGCGGGCAGCCGTTCGCCAACCCGCGCAACGCGGCGGCGGGCACCCTGCGCGCCAAGGAGAGGGCCTACACCGTCCCGATGACCTTCTTCGGGTACGGCCTGCTGCCCCTTCCGGACACCGACACGGCCTTGGCGGACCGGCTGGGCCTGCTCGCGCACGGCGACCTGATGGCGCTGGCCGCCGCGTTCGGGGTGAACACCACCGCGACCACCGCCGTGCCCGGCACCACCGTCGGCACCGCCGAGGAGGTCCTGGCCCGGGTGCGGGAGATCGCCGCCGTCCGGGCGGAGCTGCCGTTCGGGATCGACGGGATCGTCGTCAAGGCGGACCTGGCCGCCGACCAGCAGGCCGCCGGTTCCGGGTCGCGGGCCCCGCGCTGGGCGATCGCCTACAAGCTGCCCGCCGTGGAGAAGATCACCCGGCTGCTCGCGGTCGAGTGGAACGTCGGCCGCACCGGCATCATCGCCCCGCGCGCCGTTCTGGAACCCGTCGAGATAGACGGCTCCACCATCACCTACGCCACCCTCCACAACCCGGCCGACATCACCCGCCGCGACCTGCGCCTGGGCGACCATGTCATGGTCCACCGGGCCGGTGACGTCATCCCCCGCGTCGAGGCCCCCGTCGCCCATCTGCGCACCGGTGACGAACAGCCCATCGCCTTCCCCGAGTCGTGCCCACGCTGCGGCGCCGGGATCGACACCGGCGAACAGCGCTGGCGCTGCGAGAACGGCCGCAACTGTCACCTGGTCGCCGCTCTGGCCTACGCCGCCGGCCGCGACCAGCTCGACATCGAAGGCCTCGGTCACACCCGCGTCGTCCAACTGGTCGAAGCCGACCTGGTCAGCGACCTCGCCGACCTGTTCGCCCTCACCCGCGACCAGCTCCTTCGCCTGGAACGCATGGGCGAGACCAGTACCGACAACCTCCTCGCCGCGATCGCCAAGGCCAAGAACCAGCCGCTGTCGCGGGTGCTGTGCGCGCTCGGCGTCCGTGGCACCGGCCGGTCCATGTCCCGACGCATCGCCCGGCACTTCGCCACCATGGACGCCATCCGCGCCGCCGACACCGAGGCGATGCGGCAGGTCGAGGGCATCGGCACCGAGAAGGCCCCGTCGATCGTCGCGGAACTGGCCGACCTCGCCCCGCTCGTCGACAAACTCGTCGCCGCCGGGGTGAACATGACCGAACCGGGCGCGACCCCTCCCACTCCCCCGGCGGCCGACGGCGCCGAGGACGGCACGCGGTCCGCCGACGCGCAGGCGCAGGGCGGCCCGCTCGCGGGAATGACGGTCGTGGTCACCGGCGCGATGACCGGCCCGCTCGAGTCCCTCAGCCGCAACCAGATGAACGAGCTGATCGAACGCGCCGGCGGCCGCTCGTCCTCCAGCGTCTCCAAGAAGACCACGCTGGTCGTGGCCGGAGGAGGAGCCGGATCCAAGCGCGCCAAGGCCGAGACCCTGGGCATCCGTCTCGTGGACCCCGACGAGTTCGCCGCCCTCGTCGCCGATCACCTCGACTGACCCGCTCGGCGAGGCGCGTACCCCGGCGGGTTCCGGCGGTCAGGACTTGAGGTGAAAAGCGGAGAAGTCCCGTCGCGGATCAGAACGTCAGGACCAGCCGGCCCCGTACGCCACCCTTCGGACGGCTCGCGCCCGCGCCCCACTTCACCTCCTTCGGCGGGGTGGCCGAGGAGTTCTACGACGCCGGCCGGCACGTGTTCGTCCGCGGCCACTACCACGCCGTGTCCAAGTCAGGTCAGGAGTCGGACGCGCGGTTCATCCACCTGTGGACGGTCGGCGACGGCAAGCTCACCCATCTGGTCCAGGCAGCCGACAGCCATGTCGTCCAGCAGGCCCTGATCGGCTGACCGCGCTCACTCCAGGGAGAAACCCATGGCAAAGATCCTCTTCGTCGTCACCGCCGCCACGCACTGGACCCTGGCGGACGGCTACCGGCAGCCCGCCGGGTCCTGGGCGGAGGAAGCCCTCGGCCCGTACGCGGTCTTCAAGGAGGCCGGTCACGAGGTCGTCGCGGCCACCCCGGGCGGCGTACCGCCGACCGCCGACGCGCTCAGCCTGACCCCGGACTTCAACGGCGGCCCCGAAGGCGCCGAGCGGATGAAGACCGCACTGCGGGAGGCGACCGAGCCGGCACGGCCGCTGCGCGTGGAGGACGTGCGGGCCGACGACTACGACGCGGTGTTCGTGCCGGGCGGCTGGGGCCCGATGGAGGACCTGCCGGACAACGCGGCCACCGGAAAGCTGCTGACCGGCATGCTGGCCGCGGGCAGGACCGTCTCCCTGGTCTGCCACGGGCCCGCCGCCCTGCCGGTCACGGTCGGGGACGACGGCAAGTCCCCGTTCTCCGGCTACCGCCTGACCGGCCTGAGCAACGCCGAGGATGCAGAACGGGCCGGCGGACCGCGCGAAGTGGCTGCTGCAGGACCGTCTCGTCTCCGACCTGGGCGTGGACTACCGCCACGGTGAGCCGTTCGCCCCGCACACCGGGGTCGACCGCACCCTCGTCACCGGCCAGAACCCCGCCTCGGCGGTCCCCCTGGCCCATGAAGTGCTCAAGACCCTGGCATCACAGGCCTGAGCGGGCGGCATCCGGTGACCCGACGCCGGCCTGACGCCCGGTCACTCCGCCTGGGCCCGCACCGCACACCCCGGGGCGGTGCGGGCCTTCCCGCGGTGTGATCACCCGCACCGGCCGGTTGTAGCCTCCAGCCTCATGACTTGGCTGCCCGACGACTTCGTCCACCCCGTCCATGTGCCCGTACCCGGCACCACGCTTCACCTGCGGCCGATCCGGGAGGCGGACGCCGCGATCGACTACCCCGCCGTGATGGGCTCCCGGGAGCGCCTGTGGGAGATCTTCGGACCGGCCTGGGGCTGGCCCGACGAGACGATGACCTACGAAGAGGACCGCCTCGACCTGCTGCGGCACGAGAGGGAGATAGCCGCGCACCAGTCGTTCAACTACGCGCTGCTGGACGAACGGGAGACGGCGGTCCTCGGCTGCGTCTACATCGACCCGCCCGAGCGGACCGGCTCCGACGCCGACGTCTCCTGGTGGGTGGTGGACGATCTCGTCGGCGGCGAGGCGGAGCGCGCGCTCGACGCGCTGGTTCCGCGGTGGCTCGCCGCCGCCTGGCCCTTCCGGCGGCCCCGCTGTCTGGGCCGCGACATCTCCTGGCAGGACTGGCTCGCCCTGCCGCCCGCCTCGTGACACGCCCGGGGCGATGCCCCCGGCCCGGGGAACCCGTGACCGATGATGTACCGGCGTAGCCGCGCTGGGGCGGCCGGCGGCGGTGGTGCACGGGGCGGCTTTCCACGAGGCGGTGCTCGGTGCGACACCGGGGAAAGGAGCGGAGCGTGCGTGAGATCCTGCCGGCGCTCGAACGCTGGTACGCGGCCGGGATCCCGTTCGGTCTGGCCACGGTCGTCGCGGTCAGCCGCAGCGCACCGCGCGGGCCCGGTGCCGCCATGGCGGTCGGGCCCGACGACGAGGTCGTCGGCAGTGTGTCCGGGGGGTGCGTGGAGGGCGCGGTGTTCGAACTCGCGCAGGAGGCCGTGGCGAGCGGCGAGGCGCGGCTGGAGACCTTCGGATACAGCGACGAGGACGCCTTCGCGGTGGGGCTGACCTGCGGCGGCGAGATCACCCTGCTGGTGCGGCCCGTGACGCCCGGCTCCGACCCCGCGTTCGGCGCGGTCGCCGCGTCGGTCGCCGAGGGTGCGCCGGTGACCGTGGCCACGGTGGTCGACGGGCCCGCCCCGCGCGGGGCCACGCTCGCCGTGTGGCCCAGGGCCGTGTCCGGCACACTCGGCACGGAGGGACTGGACGTCGCCGTCACCGCCGACGCACGCGGCGAACTCGCCCTCGGCGCCTCGGTGCTCAGGCACTACGGGCCGCACGGGGAGCGGCGCGAGGACGCGGTCACGGTGTTCCTGCAGTCCTACGCGCCACCGCCGCGCATGCTGGTCTTCGGCGCGATCGACTACGCGGCCGCGGTGGCCCGCGTCGGTGCCTTCCTCGGCTACCGGGTCACCGTCTGCGACGCCCGTCCGGTCTTCGCCACGCCCAAGCGCTTCCCGCCGGACGTGGAGGTCGTCGTCGACTGGCCGCACCGCTATCTCGGCGGCACGGACACCGACGAGCGCACGGTGATCTGCGTCCTCACCCACGACCCGAAGTTCGACGTGCCGCTGCTCGAGGAGGCGCTGCGCCTCCCGGCCGCCTACATCGGGGCGATGGGCAGCCGCCGTACCCACGACGACCGGCTGCGACGGCTGACTGAATCCGGTCTCACCGAGGCCGAACTGGCGCGCCTGCGCTCACCGCTGGGGCTGGACCTCGGGGCCCGCACCCCTGAGGAGGTCGCGGTGTCCGTGGCCGCCGAGATCGTGGCGCTGCGCTGGGGCGGCACCGGCGCGCCGCTGTCCGCGACCAGCGGCGCCATCCACCCGCCCGCCGCCCGCTGAGCGCGAGGGACCGCTCGGTCAGTTAACTGTAAAGAACCTTGACAGAATATTGGTCTAGTCCAACTATGGTCGTCGTTCTCCCCCGGTCAAGGGGGGTTCGCCGACGCCCACCCATGCGGCGTGCGTCTGCGGTCCTGTCCTTCCGCTGTCCCCGCCTGCTCTTTTCACCATGGGAGCGTCAATGAGACGACCTGGGCCCCTTCGCGCCCTGCTGTCCTGCATGACCGTCACCGCCCTGTCGGCCGGGGCGGTCGCCCTCGGCGGCAGCGGCGCGCTCGCCGCACAGGCGGCACCCGCAGCGGCCGGAAAGCCGCTGCCCGCGCACCTCGCGGCGCCCTACTTCGAGGCGTGGACCGGCGAAAGCCCCGCCGCGCTCGCCGCCGAGTCGGGCAACAAGTACCTCACGATGGCCTTCCTGCAGACGCCCGCGGCGGGCTCGTGCACCGCCGACTGGAACGGTGACTCCACCCAGCCGATCGACAAGGCGACCTTCGGCGCCGACATCGCGGCGATCCAGGCCCGCGGCGGCAACGTCATCCCGTCCTTCGGCGGCTACGGCGCCGACACCACCGGCACCGAACTGGCCGACAGCTGCACCAGCGTCGACGCCATCGCCAAGGTGTACGAATCCCTCGTCACGACCTACGGAGTCACCCGGATCGACCTCGACGTCGAGGCCGACTCCCTCAACAACGCCGCCGGCATCGACCGCCGTGACAAGGCCATCGCCAAGGTCCAGCGCTGGGCCGAACGCGGCGGCCACCACGTGCAGTTCTCGTACACCCTGCCGACGACCGCCACCGGTCTCGCGCCCAGTGGCGTGGCCCTGCTGCGCAACGCCGTCGACAACGGCGCGCGCGTGGACGTCGTCAACATCATGACGTTCGACTACTGGGACGGAGCCACCCACGACATGGCGGCCGACACCGAGACGGCCGCCGCCGGTCTGCACGACCAGCTGGCGTCCCTCTATCCGAAGAAGGGCCCGGCGAGGCTGTGGCACATGATCGGGGTCACCGAGATGCCCGGCATCGACGACTACGGCCCCGAGGAGACCTTCACCCCGCAGGACGCCGTGACGGTGGAGGCCTGGGCCGTCGCCAAGGGCATCAACACGCTCTCCTTCTGGGCGCTCCAGCGCGACAACGGCGGCTGCGTGGGCACCGCCGGCGCCAACTCCTGCTCCGGGATCGCCCAGGACACCTGGCGGTTCAGCCACGCCTTCGAGCCGTTCACCCACGGCGCCGGCGTCAGCTGAGGCCTCGTCGGGCTCACTGATGCGGTCCGGCAGGACCGTCCCCCGCGTGGTGCCCGTGCCGCGTGTGGTCGGCGTGATCGTGGCCGGGGCCGGGTGAGCCGCCCATCATGCGGAGCATGCTCGGCCCGCCGGTCCGCCAGAACCGTGTCAGGAGCACCGCGGCGAGGACGAGGAAGGCGATGTTGAGCCAGGTGGTGTAGTTCCAGCTGATGCCCTCCATGGGTACCTTCGCCTCGGCCTGGTCGGGGATCAGGCCGAGGCCGCCGAAGGTGAACTCCACGACGTAACCGGCGACGACCATCGCCAGGTAGAACGTGCCGAGGAGGAAGGCGGCCGTCTTGGCTCCGTAGTACTTCCGGTAGATGTTGAGGATCGGCAGGATCAGCAGGTCGGCGAAGATGAACGCGATCACGCCGCCGAAGCTGATCCCTCCTTTCCACAGCACGACCGCCAGCGGCACGTTGCCGATCGAGCACACGAACGAGGCGATCGCCACCAGGGGTCCCACGAGGGGGCCCCACAACTTCGCGGCGAGCGGGTGCCCGTCGAAGAACAAGGTGCGCCAGAAGGAGTCCGGGACCCAGGCCGCGACGGCGCCGGCGATGAGCAGTCCGACGATCAGGTCACGCAGGATCGCCGCCCATTCCATGACGAACACATGGCTCGTGGCGGTGAAGCCCTCGCGGGAGAGCAGGCGCCGGATGAAGGAGCCTTCGCGCGATACGGACATGTCCATCGCGGCGTGGCCCTCCATCGATCCGGCGAGCCCGCGTTCCGCCTGCCGGCGGGCCTGGCACAGGAGGTCGTCGCGCAGGAACAGCCGGAACAGGACCGCGAGCAGGACGATCATGATGGGGCCGCCCACGAATTCGGCGGCCGTGAACTGCCAGCCCATCAGCAGTGCGAGGATGACGCCGAGTTCCACGACGAGGTTGGTGGAGGCGATCTCGAAGGCCATCGCGGCGGTGAAGTTCGCGCCCTTGCGGACCAGCGAGCGGGCCAGCGCCACCGCCGCGTACGAGCACGAGGAGGACGCCACACCGAGGCCGGCGGAGACGGCGAGGGTGCGGGGCCTGTCGTCGCCGAGCAGGGAGACGACGGTGGATCTGCGGGCCACGGCCTGGACGACGGCGGACAGGGCGAACCCCAGGACGAGGGCCCAGGTGATCTCCCAGGTCATGGAACCGGTGATCGACAACGCGTGCAGTACGGCATGCATGGAGGGAACCTTCCCTCCCTGGTGCGGCGTACGACTGTCCGTCGGCGGGACTCAGGCCGGTTCGGGTTGCGGTTCCGGTCGCAGTACTGGTGCGGCCTTCGGCTCCCAGAGCCTGGTGGTCCGGGTGTAGCCGTGGATCACCGAGGTCATCGCCAGAAGGAGGAGCGGTCCGAACACCCACGGATGTCCGGCCATCTCCACCGGCAGACAGCGATAGGACACCAGGAGCGCGGCGAAGACCGTCGCGCCGTGGACGACCAGCTGGATTCCCGACCGGTCCCAGCCGCGTTCGATCGAGCGCATCGCCCCCTCGATCGTGAGCGCGAAGACCACACCGGCCACGAGGTCCACGCCGTAGTGGTAACCGAATCCCAGCGTCGCGGCGAGAGTGGCAACCAGCCAGAAGGCGCCCGCGAACCGCAGAACACGTGGGCCCTTACGGGAATGGATGAAGATCGTGGTGGCCCACGCCGTGTGCAGGCTGGGCATGCAGTTGCGCGGGGTGATCTCGTCGAACGGCATCTCGTGCGGGGTGTGGATCGGCGGCGGGATGTCCGGCCACAGGTTGGCCGCCGCCCAGTGGCCGCCGTCGGCACCGTAGGCGAAGGCCGGCCCGACCACCGGGAAGACCATGTAGACGGCGGGTCCGAGGAGGCCGATCACCAGGAAGGTACGCACCAGGTGATGGCGCGGGAAGCGGCGCTCGACCACCACATGGCGCAGCTGGTACATGGCGACCACGACCGCGGCCACCGCGAGCTGGATGTAGACGTAGTCGAGGACATGGGTGCCGATCGGGCCGGTGGCCCTGACGATCCGGCCCACCAGCCAGGACGGGTTGCCCAGCGCGTGGTCCGCGGTTGCCACGTACTGGTCGAGAACCGTCGGGCGGGCCTCCGAGGTGATGGACAGCCAGGCATCGCCGGTCTTGCGGCCGGTCACCAGCAGCAGTCCCAGCCCGACGCCCTTCAGGAGCAGGACCCGCTCCTGGCCGGTGCGGCGGGTGACAGCGATGACCGCCCAGCCCAGGATCACCCACAACGCGCCGTTCCCGAAAGGGTGGCCGTCGGTCACCTTTATGCCGGCGGCCCACCGCACCAGGAAGAAGACGACGTCGATGCCTATCGCGGCTCCGAGCGCGATGAACCGTTGCCGCCAGGTGAGCACCACCATCATCAACGCCATACCGGCATACAACAGAAAACCCGACTTCGGCGGAAATATCACCTCTCGCACCTGATTGGTGACCGGCGCCGGAAGGTCGTAGCACCGCGCGACAATCTCGAGTGTGACCAAGAATGCCAGGGCCACCACACCCGCCGCGGCCCGCAGCATCAGCCGCGGTTGGCGCCATTCGGCGAAAGCGATTCTTCCGTTTATTCGCGAAAGCACCCGCGATACCATAGATCTCAATTGTTTGGCCGATTTTTCATTTTGTTCAGTCAGTTGGTCGCTCGTCGTAGGTCCGAGCATGCTATCGGAGCGCCGCCAGTGGGCGAGGCCGCGGCGAGTGGTGAGGGTGTCCGGGTGCTCGGACCCCACGTGCCCGACCGCTACTGCTACGAGGTCGTCAGGACCAGGCTGTGGGCCGACCGGTGCCGAGGCGGGCCAGGATCCAGTCGTGGAACTCGCCGATGTGGTGTTCGCTGGGCACCAGGACGCCGCCCTTCGCGTACAGGCGTGAACCCATCGCCGGCTGACAGCGCTCGCAGGCGTCGAAGTCCTGCCGGTTGACCCGGTCGAACAGCTCGACCGACCGGCTGACGTCCTCGCCGCTCTCCACCACGCCCTTCAGGTACAGCCAGTCGCACTCCACGACGGTCCGGTCCACCGCCACCGGGTACATCCGGTGGAAGATCACGTGGTCGGGGACCAGGTTGATGAACACCTGCGGCCGCACCGTCACGGCGTAGTACCGGCGGTCCTGGTCCTCGGAGACGGTCGGGATGCGGTCCAGCCCCTCCGAGCCGTCGACGGTGAACCCCTTGACGTCCGCGCCGAATTCGGCGCCGTGCCCCACGTAGTACTGCGCCGCGTAGCCGTCGGCGAACTCCGGGAGCACCTCGGTGAGTTCCGGGTGGATCGTGGCGCAGTGGTAGCACTCCATGAAGTTCTCGATGATCAGCTTCCAGTTGGCCCGCACGTCGTAGACGATCCGCCTGCCGACCTCCAGGCTCCCGATGTCGTACCGGTCGATGGACTCGACGTCCCCGAGCCGCTCCACCACATCCGCTATCACCGACTGTTCGAACGGGGGCGGGTCCTCGGCCAGGCACACCCACACATAGCCGAGCCACTCGCGCACCGGCACGCTCGCCAGGCCGTACTCCGTCCGGCCCACGTCGGGCATCCTGGTGAGGTTCGGGGCCGCGACGAGCTTGCCGTCGAGGCCGTACGTCCAGGCGTGGTACGGGCACTGGAACGCCCGCTTCACCTCGCCGGACTCCTCCGTGCACAGCTTGGCGCCCCGGTGGCGGCACACATTGAAGAACGCGCGCACGGAGTTGTCCCGCGCCCGGGTCACCAGGACGCTCTCGCGGCCCACGTCCACGGTCCTGAACGCACCCGGCCTCGCCAGCTCCGAGGAGCGGGCCACGCAGCACCACATGGACTCGAAGATGTGCTCCTGCTCCAGGCGGAAGATCTCCGGATCCGTGTAGTGGTCTCCGGGGAGGGTCGCGATCAGGCTCTCCGGCAGGCCGGTCGTGGTCATGGTTCACCTCGCGGGAAGCGTCTCGGGCAGGAACTCCTGAAGTTTCCTCATGTGCAACACACATCGAGTTACGCAACACACAGTGCGGCCCGCCCCGACCCCTGTCAAGAGGAGGGCGGACCCTTGACCGCAAGGCGTCACAGCCAGGACCATGTTGCGTATCAGTCACGCTGTTGCGTCATACGAATCGCGTATGGCGGACCCCCGGGAGGACCCAGTGTCTCTTCGCCCGCGACCCGACCGCGACTTCGTCCTCACCCTGTCGTGCCCCGACCGCTCCGGAATCGTCCACGCCGTCACCGGATTCCTCGTCCGGCACTCCGGGAACATCCAGGAGAGCCAGCAGTTCGACGACCGTCCGCAGGACCGCTTCTTCATGCGGGTGCACTTCGACGTCTCGGATCCGGGCACGTCACTGGAGACCCTGCGGTCCGGCTTCGCCCCGGTCGCTGAGGCGTACCGGATCTCCTGGCAGCTGCACAGCGCGTCGACCCCCACCCGCGCGCTGATCATGGTGTCGAAGTTCGGCCACTGCCTGAACGACCTGCTCTTCAGGCAGCGCACCGGAGCGCTGAACATCGAGGTACCGGCGATCGTCTCCAACCACCGGGACTTCGAACCGCTCGCCGAGAGCTACGGGATCCCGTTCCACCACGTGCCCGTGACGGCGGAGACGAAGGCCGACGCGGAGGCCCGGCTGCTCAGGCTCGTCGACGAGCTGGACGTCGACCTCGTGGTCCTCGCCCGCTACATGCAGATCCTGTCGAACGATCTGTGCAAGCAGCTCGAAGGCCGGGCGATCAACATCCACCACTCGTTCCTGCCGAGCTTCAAGGGCGCACGGCCCTACGTCCAGGCGCACGAGCGCGGCGTCAAGCTCGTCGGAGCCACCGCGCACTACGTCACCCCGGACCTCGACGAGGGCCCCATCATCGAGCAGGACGTCATCCGGGTGAACCACGCGCAGAGCCCCGACAGCCTGGTCACTCTCGGACGAGACGTCGAGGCGCAGGTCCTCGCCCGGGCCGTGGAGTGGCACAGCCAGAACCGCGTCATGATCAACGGCAATCGCACGGTCGTCTTCCGCTGACCTGTGTCGACCCGTTCACATATGGTTCCGCCATGAGCAGCTTCGGCACCGAGTCCGCGGGCAACGCCGGCGGCGGGGTGCAGTCCGTCGACCGGGCTGTCACCGTACTGGAGATCCTGGCCCAGCGCGGCGAGGCAGGCGTAAGCGAAGTGGCCGAGGCCATCGACGTGCACAAGTCCACCGCCTTTCGCCTGCTCGGCGCGTTGGAGGCGCACGGGATGGTCGAGCAGGAGGGCGAGCGCGGCAAGTACCGCCTCGGCTTCGGCATGGTGCGACTGGCCGGTGCGGTCACCGGGCGCATCGAGGTCACGAAGCACGGGCGGGGAATCTGCGAGCGTCTCGCCGACGAACTGGGCGAGACGCTGAACATCGCGGTGCTGGAGTCACACCACGTGATCAACCTCGACCAGGTGCGCGGCCCGTCCGCCATCACCGCGCAGAACTGGGTCGGGCGGCTGACGCCGCTGCACTGCACGTCGAGCGGAAAGATCCTGCTCGCCCACCTCGAGGACGAACGCCGGGACGAGCTGATCGCGGCGGCCGGTCTCGCGCGCATGACGGCGCACACGCTGACGTCCAGGCGGAAGCTGGAAGCGGAACTGGCACAGGCCCGGGAGCGGGGCTACGCCATCACGGTGGAGGAATACGAGGAGGGGCTCAACGCCATGGCCGCTCCCGTGCGTTCCCGCGAGGGGGACACCGTCGCCGCGCTCACCGCCTCGGGTCCCGCCTTCCGTCTCACCGAGGAGCGGATGCACGAGCTGGCGCCGGTGCTGATCGAGGGAGCGGACGAGCTGAGCCGCCGGCTCGGACATGTGGGCTGAAACGAGCTGAGGCGCGCTGAGACGGCGGGACCGGCCGGGCGGGCGGCGGGCGGCGGTCCGGTCTGCGGATCGCCGGCCGCCGCCCGCGCGGCATGCCAGGCCTCAGGCCAGCCACTCCGTGGCCGCGTCCAGCAGCCAGTCGGTCAGATAGCCGGCGAACGAGGCACGCACCAGTACCCAGAAACCGGCCCGTGGTTCGTCACGGGCGACCAGTACGACCTGGGTGCGGCCGAGGGGCGTCTGGGCGCAGCTGCCGGGTCCGAAGGAGCGCGGGTGCAGGTCCAGCGCGCAGCCGTGGGCCAGCAGGTCACGGGCTCGGGCGCCCGAGACGAGGAGCGTGGTGCGCTGAGCGGAGACGTCGACCACGGACACCGGCTCGTCACCGCAAGCCGCACGGATCCGGCTCTCCAGCTCCCGCCGGCCACCCGGCGGACCGACCACGAGCCACTCGTCGGGGCCGAGCCACAGCACGGTCAACTGACCCGAGCGCACGACCGTGTTGGGTTCCACGGGCAGTGGGAGGCCCAGCTCCAGCCCGACGGCGTCCGCCGCCGCTCCCTTGGGGTCCAGGCGCACCCCGACCTGGGTCAGGAAGGGCAGTTCGGCCAGCCGGACCGCGCCGCCGGAGGAACGTGTGGCGGCGGCCAGGCGGTCGGCGGCATGCGCCAGAGGGCTGCGGGGCGGGGCGGTAGGGGCGGTGTCAGCCATCGCGGCGGGCTCCCTCGGGGTCGTAGAGGACGGGACTGGCGACGGTCACCGGGACCAGCCGGTCGCCCACGGGGGCGTAGAGCCGCTCGCCGATGCGCTCCCGGCCGCCCTTGACCAGGGCGAGCGCGAAGGTCCGGCCGAGTGCCGCGCTGCGGTAGCTGGAGGTGACATGGCCGAGCATCGGCACGGGCGGCGCGGGCAGCACGCTGTCGGCGACCAGGTGCGTGCCTTCGGGGAGGAAGGTGCCCGGATCGTCGGGGAGCAGGCCGACCAGGTGCTTGCGGTCGGGGCGGACGGTGTCGGCGCGGGCGTAGGAACGCTTGCCGAGGAAGTCCGGCTTCTTCTTCGACACCACCCAGCTCATGCCGAGGTCCTGCGGGGTGACCGTGCCGTCGGTGTCCTGGCCGACGATCGGATAGCCCTTCTCCGCGCGCAGCACATGCATCGTCTCGGTGCCGTACGCGGTGATGCCGTACGGGGCACCGGCTTCGTACAGCGCCTCCCACAGGGCCAGGGCCTGCCAGGGGGAGACGTTGATCTCGTAGGCCAGTTCGCCGGAGAAGCTGATCCGGCACACCCGCGCCTCGATGCCGGCGACGGTCGTCTCGCGCCAGGCCATGAACGGGAAGTCCTCGTTGCCCAAGGCCAGTCGGGGCGCGAGGGTGCCGAGGAGCGCGCGGGAGCGCGGGCCGACCAGGGCGACGGTCGCCCACTGCTCGGTCACTGACGTGCAGTGCACCCTCAGGTCCGGCCACTCCGTCTGCAGCCACTCCTCCATCCAGTCCAGTACGGCGGCCGCGTTGCCCGTCGTGGTGGTGGCCAGGAAGCGGTCCCGGGCGAGGCGGATGACGGTGCCGTCGTCGAAGACCATGCCGTCCGGGCGGCACATGACGCCGTAGCGGATCATGCCGACCTTCAGGGTGCTCATCAGGTTGGTGTAGAGGCGGTCGAGGAAGACGGCGGCGTCCGGGCCCTGTATGTCGATCTTGCCGAGGGTGGAGGCGTCCATGAAGGCGACGCCCTCGCGGGCCGCGGCGCACTCGCGCAGCACGGCGGTCTCCATGTCCTCGCCGTCCTGCGGGTAGTACCAGGGGCGCTTCCACTGGCCGACGTTCTCGAAGCGGGCTCCGTGCGCGACGTGCCACTCGTGCAGGGCCGTCGTACGGATCGGGTCGTGCAGCGCGCCGCGGTCGCGGCCGGCGAGCGTGGCGAAGGAGACCGGGGTGTACGGGGGACGGAACGTGGTCGTGCCGAGCGCGGAGACGTCCACGCCGAGCAGTTCGGCGACCACCCCGCCGGCCAGGAGTCCGGAGGTCTTGCCCTGGTCGTTGGCCGTGCCGGCCGTGGTGTAGCGCTTGGTGTGCTCGACCGAGCGCATTCCGGCGCCGGTCGCACGGGCCAGGTCGTCGACGGTGACGTCGCGTTGCAGGTCGACGAACCGGGGGGCGCCTTCGCGGCCGGGGACGGTGAAGACGTGCATGGGCGGCGTCGGGCGGGGCTCCGCGGGCACCGGGGGGAGGTGCACGGTCTCGGGCGGGTAGCCCTCGGCCTCGACCGCGCGGGCACCGGCAGCCGCGCCCTGCGCGAGAGCGGCGGCCAGATCGAAGACGCCGTTCGCGCTGCCCGCGACCTCGACGGCCTGACGGCAGGAGTCGGGGACGAAGGTGCCCAGTGCCTGGTCGTGGCGGAGCCGGCCGCCCGCCTGGCTGAACAGGTGCGCCACCGGGTTCCAGCCGCCGGAGACGAGAAGGAGATCGGCGGCGAACTCCCGCCGGCCCACGCTCTCTCCGTACGGGGCGACGGTCACCGCGGTCAGCCGCGCCTCGCCCTCGGTGGCGGTGACCGCGTGCCCGGGCAGCACCTCGATGCCGGCCGCGCGGGCACGCTCAGCCCACTCCCCCGGCTCGGGTCGGGTGTCCACGATGGCCGTGACCTCGGCACCGGCCCGGTGCAGGTCCAGCGCCGCCGCGTAGGCGCTGTCGTTGGTGGTGAACACCACCGCGTGCCGGCCGGGCAGGACGCCGTGGCGGTTGACGTAGGTGCGGGCCGAGGCGGCCAGCATCACGCCGGGCCGGTCGTTGTCGGCGAAGGCGAGGGAGCGTTCGTGGGCGCCGGTGGCGAGGACGACCCGGCGGGCGCGGATGCGGTGGACTCGTTCGCGGGAGACGTTCTCGGGGGCGTCGGCGCCGAGGTGGTTGGTGCGGCGTTCGACGGCCAGGAGGTGGTTGTCGTCGTAGTAGCCGAAGACGGTGGTGCGGCGCAGGACGCGAAGTTGGGGGGCGGCGTCGAGGTGTGCGGTCGTTTCGGCGACCCAGTCGGGGAGTTCGCCGGTGCCGAGGAGACTGCCACCGGGTTCGGGCCGGTCGTCGGCCAGGACGACACGGGCGCCGGTGCGTGCGGCGGCCACGGCGGCCGCGAGGCCGGCCGGGCCCGCGCCGACGATCAGGAGGTCGCAATGGGTGTGTACGGCGTCGTAGCGGGCCGGGTCCGGGGTGGCGGCGAGGCGGCCCTGGCCGGGGAGACCGGCCGCCACGAGGCCGTCGTACAGCTCGACGGTCGTGGCGGGGAGCATCGGCTCGGGGAAGGGTTCCTCGATCTGGACGACGGCGTTGGGTTCCTCGACGCCGGCGGAGAAGATGCCTCGGGGGCGGCCGAGTCTGATGCTGGTCGCCGCCGCGATGACGCCGTTGGCGAGGAGGGCGGAGGCGAGGGTGTCGCCCTCGACGCCCTGGTATTCGGTGCCGTCGAAGGTGAAGGTGAGGGTCCGCTTTTGGGCGCGGGTGCGGGTGCGGGTGCGGGCGGGTGCTGGGGGCTCTGCCCCGAGACCGGCTGGAACAGCCGGACCCGGCTGGGAGGGAACCGGACGTGACTGGGAAGTCAGGGGGCGTGGCTCGACCGTCTCCGGCCGTTGCTCCCCCGCCCGGTAGACAGCCAGGATCTCGTTCGTCGACGTGTCCCGCACCGCGTTGAACCACCGGCGGCAGCCCGCCGAGTGGCTCCACCTCTCGGCGAACGGGCCCCTCGGGTTGTCGCGGAAGAAGAGGTACTTGGCCCACTCCTCGTCGGTGAGGGATGCCGGGTCCTCCGGGTACGGCACGTGTGCCTGGCCGCCGTAGTGGAACTCGGCCTCGTCGCGGGGCCCGCACCACGGGCAGGGGATGAGCAGCATGTCGTTCGGCTCCCTTGAGGATCCCTAGTGGGCCACCGCGGCAGCGCCGTGCTCGTCGACGAGCGCGCCGGTGGTGAAACGGTCGAGCGAGAAGGGGGCGTTGAGGGGGTGGGGTGTGTCGTGGGCGATGGTGTGGGCGTAGACCCAGCCGACTCCCGGGGTCGCCTTGAAGCCGCCCGTGCCCCAGCCGCAGTTGAGATAGAGGTTGTCGACCGGGGTGAGGCCGATGATCGGGGAGGCGTCGGGGCTGACGTCGACGATGCCGCCCCAGGTGCGCAGCACATGGGCACGGGCGAAGACCGGGAAGAGTTCCAGGGCCGCCGCCATCTGCTCTTCGATGATGTGGAAGGCACCGCGCTGGGTGTAGGAGTTGTACGAGTCGATGCCCGCGCCCATCACCAGCTCGCCCTTGTGGGCCTGGCTGACGTACACGTGGACGGCGTTGGACATGACGACCGTCGGGTGCACCGGCTCCAGGAGTTCGGAGACCAGCGCCTGCAACGGGTGGCTCTGCAGGGGGAGTTCGATGCCCGCCATGGCGGCGAGGACCGAGGTGTGGCCGGCCGAGCACAGCGCGACCTTGCCCGCCGCGATCGGGCCCCGGGTGGTCCGCACCCCGACCACCCGGCCGCCGACGATGTCGAGGCCGGTGACCTCGCAGTTCTGGATGATGTCGATCCCGGCCGCGTCGGCCGAGCGGGCCAGGCCCCATGCGACGTGATCGTGCTTGGCGATGCCGGCTCGCGGCTGGTAGGTGGCGCCGAGGACCGGATAGCGCACGTCCGGGGAGGTGTTGACGATCGGGCAGACCTCGTGGACCTGCCGCTCGTCGAGCCACTCGGCGTCCACGCCGTTCAGGCGGTTGGCCTCCACCCGGCGCACGCTGTCGCGGACGTCCTGGAGGCTGTGGGCCAGGTTGAGGACACCGCGCTGGGAGAAGAGGATCGGGTAGTCGAGTTCCTCCGCCAGTCCCTCCCACAGCTTGAGCGCGTGCTCGTAGATGCCGGCGCTCTCGTCCCACAGGTAGTTGGAGCGGATGATCGTGGTGTTGCGGGCCATGTTGCCGCCCGCCAGCCAGCCCTTCTCCAGGACGGCGACGTTGGTGATGCCGTGGTTCCTCGCCAGGTAGTGGGCGGTGGCCAGACCGTGTCCGCCGCCGCCGACGACGATCACGTCGTACGAGCGCCTGGGGTCGGGCGTGCGCCACAGCCGGTCGGGGTGTTCGGGGAGTTCGGCGCCGGGGGTGCGGGGGCTCATCGGGCGTCTCCGTCCTCGGACAGGTGCGGGTAGAGCGGGTGCCGGGCGGCCAGTGCCTCGGTGCGGGCGCGCAGGGCGGCGACGTCCGGTTCCGGCTGGAGCGCCAGCGCGATCACGTCGGCGACCTCGGCGAAGTCCTCCTCGGTGAAGCCCCTGGTGGCCAGTGCCGGGGTGCCGATGCGCAGGCCCGAGGTGACCATGGGCGGGCGCGGGTCGAAGGGGACGGCGTTCCGGTTGACGGTGATGCCGATGTCGTGGAGCAGGTCCTCGGCCCCTCTGCCGTCGAGTGCGGAGTCGCGGAGGTCGACCAGGACCAGGTGGACGTCCGTGCCGCCGGTCAGCACCTTCACCCCGGCCGCCGACGCGTCCGGCCGGATGAGGCGTTCGGCGAGGATGCGGGCGCCGGCCAGGGTACGGGTCTGGCGCTCGGCGAACTCCGGTGACGCGGCGACCTTGAAGGACACCGCCTTCGCGGCGATGACGTGCTCCAGCGGGCCGCCCTGCATGCCCGGGAACACCGCTGAGTTGATCTTCTTGGCGAGGTCGGCCTCGTTGGTGAGAATGACCCCGCCGCGCGGGCCGCCGAGCGTCTTGTGGGTGGTGGTGGTCACCACGTGGGCGTGCGGGACGGGGTTGGGGTGAAGTCCGGCGGCGACCAGTCCGGCGAAGTGCGCCATGTCGACCATCAGCAGGGCGCCCACCTCGTCGGCGATCCGGCGGAAGGCGGCGAAGTCCAGCTGCCTGGGGTACGCCGACCAGCCCGCGATGATCATCTTGGGGCGGTGTTCCTTGGCGAGGCGCTCGACCTCGTCCATGTCGACCAGGTTGTCCGTCTCGGCCACGTGGTACGGCACGACGTTGAGCATCTTGCCGCTGTAGTTGATGCGCATGCCGTGGGTGAGGTGCCCGCCGTGCGCGAGGTCGAGACCGAGAACGGTGTCGCCGGGCTGGAGCAGCGCGAAGAAGACCGCGGTGTTGGCCTGGGCACCGGAGTGCGGCTGGACGTTGGCGAACCCCGCTCCGAAGAGCGACTTGATCCGCTCGATGGCCAACCGCTCGGTGACGTCGACGTGTTCGCAGCCGCCGTAGTAGCGGCGGCCGGGGTAGCCCTCGGCGTACTTGTTGGTGGCGACCGAGCCCTGCGCCTCCATCACGGCGGTGGGCGCGAAGTTCTCGGAGGCGATCATTTCGAGGGTGGACTGCTGACGGCGCAGTTCGGCCCGGAGGGCGGCGTGGACCTCGGGGTCCAGTTCCGCCAGGGGGGTGTTCAGCGCGTTCATAGGGTGTTCGCGTTCCTCTCGGCGGCCTCGACGACATTGGCGAGCAGCATGGCCCGGGTCATGGGGCCCACTCCCCCGGGCATCGGCGCGAGCCATCCGGCGACCTCGGCGGCCTCCGGGTGCACATCGCCGGCCAGCCCGTGGGCCGTGCGGGTGATGCCGACGTCCAGGACCGCCGCGCCGGGGCGCAGCAGGTCCTTGGTGATCAGGCCGGGCGAGCCGGCCGCCGCGATGACGATGTCCGCCTCGCGTACGTGCCAGGCCAGGCCCCTGGTCCCGGTGTGGCAGAGGGTGACGGTGGCGTTCTCGGAGCGGCGGGTGAGGAGGAGACCGATGGGCCGGCCCACGGTGATGCCGCGTCCGATCACGCACACCCGTGCTCCGGCGATCGGCACCTCGTGACGGCGCAGCAGTTCGAGGATCCCGCGAGGGGTGCAGGGCAACGGCGCCTCGACGCCGAGGACGAGCCGGCCGAGGTTGGCGGGGTGCAGCCCGTCGGCGTCCTTGGCCGGGTCCATCCGTTCCAGTACGGCGCCGGCGTCGAGGTGTGGCGGGAGCGGGAGCTGGACGATGTAGCCGGTGCAGGCCGGGTCGGCGTTGAGTTCGTCGATGACGTCCTCGACCTGCTGTCGGCCGGCGTCGGCCGGCAGTTCGCGGCGCAGGGAGGCGATGCCGACCTGCGCGCAGTCACGGTGCTTGCCGGCGACGTAGGCGTGACTGCCCGGGTCGTCGCCGACCAGGACGGTGCCCAGGCCCGGCGGGCGGCCGGTCGTGGCGGCCAGCTTGGCCACGCGTTCGGCGAGGTCGCGGCGGATGTCGGCGGCGGTCGCCTTGCCGTCGAGGAGTTGTGCGGTCACCGGTGGTGCTCCTTCTTGGCGGCTAGCCACGCAGACGGGACATCGTCGGGTCGAACAGCGGCTCCTCGGCGACGACCGCCTCGATGCGCTGGTCGAAGTAGCCGATGCGGACGGTGGTGCCGGGGGCGGTCAGCTCGGTGGGGAGCCAGGCGTAGGCGATGCCCTTGCCGATCGTGTAGCCGTAGGCGGCGCTGGTCACGTATCCGACGGGGCGTTCACCGTCGTACACCGGCTCCTTGCCCATGACGACCGACCGGGGATCGTCGATCGTCAGGCAGGTCAGTTTCCGCCGTACGTCGGCCCTGCGGCGTTCCAGCGCGGCCCTGCCGATGAAATCGTCCTTGTCGGGCTTGACGGCGAAGCCGACACCGGCCTCGTAGGGGTCGTGTTCGTAGGTCATGTCGGTGCCGAAGGAGCGGTAGCCCTTCTCCAGGCGCAGGCTGTTGAAGGCGCCCCGGCCGGCCGCGATGCCACCGAGCGGCCTGGCGGCCTGCCAGAGGGTGTCCCACAGTTTCTGGCCCAGGTCGGCGGTGGTGTACAGCTCCCAGCCGAGTTCGCCGACGTACGACAGGCGCATGGCCGTCACGGGGACGGAGCCGATGTGGGCCCGGCGGGCGCGGAAGTACTTCAGGCCGGCCGCCGAGAAGTCGGCGTCGGTGAGCGGTTGCAGGACGTCGCGGGCCAGTGGCCCCCACAGTCCGATGCAGCAGGTGCCGGGGGTGATGTCCCGGACCTGGACGGTGCCGTCGGCGGGCAGGTGCCGGCTGAACCAGTCGAGGTCCAGGTTGGAGTTGGCGCCGACCTGGAAGAGGTCGGGAGCGAGCCGGGCGACGGTGATGTCACTGCGGATGCCGCCGTCGTGGTCGAGGAGCAGGGTGTACGTCACCGAGCCGACGGACTTGGCGACCTTGCCGGTGCACAGCCGCTCCAGGAACCGCGCGGCGCCGTGCCCGCTGACCTCCAGCCGTTTGAGGGCCGTCATGTCGTACATCGCGACGGTCTCGCGGGTGGCCTGGGCCTCGGCGCCGACGATGGGCGACCAGTACCGGGCGGCCCAGTCGTTCGGGGTGACGAGGGAACGGCCTTCGACCAGGCCCGCGTTGGCCTCGTACCACTGGGGGCGCTCCCAGCCGTTGGCCTCCAGGAAGAAGGCGCCCAGCTCCTGCTGGCGGGTGTGGAAGGGGCTCGTGCGGATCGGGCGCGGGTGCCCGGCCGGCTGGAGGGGGTGCAGGATGTCGTAGACCTCGACGAAGTTCTGGCAGTCGCGGGCCAGCACGTACTCCGGGGACAGCTGGTGCGGTTCGAAGCGGTTGACGTCGCACTCGTGCAGGTCGAAGGACGAGCAGTGACCGTCGACCAGCCATTCTGCGACGGCCCGTCCCACACCGGCGGAGTGGGTGACCCACACGGCCTCGGCGACCCAGAACCCCTTGACGTCCGGGGACTCGCCGAGGAGGGGGAGGCCGTCGGTGGTGAAGGAGAACAGGCCGTTGATGCCCTCCTCGACCTTGGCCTCCCGGGTCGCGGGGAGCAGTGACCGGGTCTCGGTCCACGCGTCCGCGAAGTCCTCCTCGGTGAACTTCAGGACGGACGGCATCGCGTCGTCGGCGTCGTCGACGGACAGGATGTCGTCGGCGGAGACCGGCATCGGGCGGTGGCCGTAGGAGCCGATGCCCAGACCGTCGAAGCGGTCGCGGTAGTAGAGGTCGGCGTCCTGGTGGCGCAGGATCGGGCGCACCGCCTCCCGCGTCTGGCCCGCCAGCGCCGGTACCGGGCCGGTCCAGGCCAGTTGGTGGGCGAGCGGGGTGAGCGGCAGGTTCATGCCGACCATGCGGGCGATCTTCGGGCCCCAGATGCCGGCGCAGCACACGACGATGTCGGCGGGGATCTCGCCCTGGTCGGTGCGGACGCCGGTGACCTCGCCGTCGGTCTGCGTCACGTCCAGGACCTCGTGGCGAGCGAGGAAGCGGACACCGCGTTCGGTGGCCCGGCGGATCTGCGCCTCGACGGCGAGGACGGCCTTGGCGATCCCGTCCGTCGGGACCAGGAGACCGCCGAGGACCCTGTCGGGGTTGACCAGGGGGTGCTGTTCGACGCACTCCTCGGGGCTCAGCAGCCGGCTCTCGATGCCCCAGGAGGTGAGCCAGCCCTGGCGGCGCCGGAGTTCGGCGACGCGCTCCGCGGTGGTCGCCACCTCGAGGCCGCCGACCTGAAGGAAGCAGGGTCGGCCGTCGACGTCGAGGGAGCAGAACTTCTCGACCGTGTAGCGGGCCAGCTCGGTCATGGTCTTGGAGGAGTTCGTCTGGAAGACCAGGCCCGGGGCGTGCGACGACGATCCGCCGGTGGCGGGCAGGGGGCCCTGGTCGACCACGGTCACTTCGGTCCAGCCTCGCGCGGAGATCTCGTCGGCGAGCGCCGCCCCCACGACGCCCGCTCCGATGATGACCACCCGGGGTCCCGCCATCGCCGCACCTCCGACTTGGAAAGCGTTCCAGTTGCCCAGTCACCAGTTGCTGGTTCCCAGTTGCTAGTCGCGCAACATGGTTCAGGTTGCGCAACTCAATGTGCCCGTCGGGGGGATACGTGTCAAGGGGTCCGTGACGTCGGAAAACCACCCCGGAACGCGACGGGGCCCGGCAGGCTGACAGCGCAGCCTGCCGGGCCCTTCCGGCGGGTTTCCGGGGCGCCGGCGCGCCCTACTTGATCCAGGCGTCGACCTTGCCGCGGTTGGCCTCGACCCACTTCTTCGCCGCCGCGTCGGGCGACAGCTTGTCCACCGCGATGGACTTGGCCACGGCGTTCTGGTCGTCGTTCGTCCAGTTGAAGTTCTTCACCAGGTGATAGGCCGGGCTGCCCGACTGGGCGAACTTGGCGCTGACGATCTTGTCCAGGTCGTACACGGGATAGTCGCAGGCGACCTTCGCCGCATCGGCGTCGCAGCCCGTCTTGTACGCCGGGAGGTTGACCTTGACGAGTGGCACCTCGGACAGGAACCACTGCGGCTCGTAGAAGTAGCCGATCACCCATTGCTTGTTCTTCTCGGCGTTGCGGTACGCCTGGATGAGCGCGGTCTCGCTGCCCGCGTACACCACCTTGAAGTCCAGTTTCAGGTTCTTCACCAGCGCCGCGTCGTTGGTGACGTACGACGGGTCGCCGTCGAGGAGCTGGCCCTTTCCGCCCGACTCCGAGGTCTGGAACTTGGACGCGTACTTGTCGAGGTTCTTCCAGTCGGTGATGTCCGGGTGCGCCTTCGCCAGCCACGGCGGCACGAACCAGCCGATGATGCCCTTGTTGCCGGTCTGGCCGGCCTCGACGGCGGTCTTCTGCCCGGTGATGTACTTCTTCTTCAGGTCGTCGTGGCCCCAGTTCTCCAGGACGGCGTCGACCTCGCCCGTGCCGAAGCCCTGCCAGGCGATCTCCTCCTTGAGGTCCTTCTTGGTGACCGTACAGCCGAGGTCGTGCTGCGCGACGTACGCGACGACCGCCGCGTCCGCCTCGTAGCCCACCCAGGGGTTGACGGCCAGGTTGAAGGTGCCGCACTTGCCCGAGCTGCCCGGACTCCCGGCGCTGTTGTCGCCGACCTTCGCGCCACCGCAGGCCGTGAGGGTGAGGCCGAGAACCGCCATGCCGGCCGCTCCGGCCCGCCAGTGTCTTGCCATGGTGTGGTGCTCCTTATGCGCTGGTGCGGCGAGCCGCTGCCTGAGTGATCCGGTCGAACATGACTCCGAGCAGGACGATGGCGAGTCCGGCCGCCAGTCCCTTGCCGTACAGCTGTCCCTGGGAGAATCCGGCGACGACGTCGTAGCCGAGGGCGCCCGCTCCCACCAGACCGCCCACGACGACCATCGACAGCACGTAGATCAGGCCCTGGTTGGTCGCCAGCGTCAACGCTCCGCGTGACATCGGCAGCTGGACCTTGGTGATGATCTGCCAGGTGTTGCACCCGGCGGCCGTCGCCGCTTCCACGGTGGTCTCGGGCACGGTCCGCACCCCGTCGGCGATGATCTTTATGGCGACCGGGGCCGCGTAGACCACGGCGGCGACGATGGCCGTGAACCGGGTCGCGCCGAAGAGCGCGAGGAACGGTACGAGGTAGACGAACGGCGGCATCACCTGTGCCGCGTCCAGGGTCGGCCGCACCAGCCGGTCCACGAGCGGGCTGCGTCCCATCCACACCCCGAAGACGACGCCGAGGAGCATCACCAGCACCGTGGCGACCACGGTCGAGGCCAGTGTCGTCATGCCGTCCGACCACACGCCCGTGCCGACCAGCAGCCCCACGCACACCGCGGTGGTCACCCCGGCCCGCCGGCCGCCGAGGACCGCGCCCACCGCGATCAGGGCGGCGCCGACGACCCACCACGGGGAGTCGGTCAGCAGGGTCTGGAACGGGTTGAGCAGGCCGTTGGTGATGGCGTCGCGGAAGCCGTTGGTGAGGCCCGACAGGTGGTCCTGGGCCCAGGTGGTCACGTCGTCCGCCGCCTTGGCGATGGAGCTGCCGGTGCCGCCCTGGCCGGGGAAGTCCGCCGCCCACACGTACGTGTGCGACAGATAGACCAGGACCACCGCCACGACACCTCCGGCCGCCAGCAGCGGCCGCCGCCACCTGAGGAAGCGGCCGTCCGAGTTGCGGGCCGCCTCCGCTCGTCCGCTGGCCGCGGTGGTCACCCGGTCCAGCACGATGGCCATGACGACGATGGCCAGGCCCGCGTTGAAGGCCGTTCCGACATCGAGGGACTGCAGGGCCTGGACGACGGTCTTGCCGAGGCCCGGCGCGTCGATCAGGGCCGCGATGGTGACCATGGCCAGCGCCGCCATGATGGTCTGGTTGACGCCCATCACCACGGTCCGCCTGGACATCGGCAACAGCACCTTGAGCAGCGACTGCCGGGGGGTGGCGCCCATGGAGTCGGCCGCCTCGACCGTCGTCGCGGGCACGGAACGGATGGCGTGCGCGGTGATGCGGATGGCCGGCGGCGCGGCGTAGATCACGGTGGCGATGGTCGCGGACGCACCGCCGATGAGGAAGATCAGGGTCAGCGGGGCCAGGTAGACGAAGGTCGGCATCGTCTGCATGAAGTCCAGGAAGGGCGTGATGATCCGGTTGAACCGGTCGGACAGGCCCGCCCACACGCCCAGCGGGATGGCGAACAGCAGCGCCACGAACACCGCGCACAGGATGAGGGCCAGGGTGTCCATGCTCTCCTGCCACAGGCCCTGCAGCCCGAAGAAGGTGAAGCCGGCCACGGCCAGCAGCGCCACCCGCCAGTCGGCCAGCGCCCAGGAGACGTACCCGGCCAGGCCCACCACGCCGAGCCAGCCGATCTGCGGGACCGGGCGGGTGCCGGACGGCTGGGAGATCAGGTGCTGGACGAAGGTCACCAGGTTGTCGATGACCAGCCGGATCTCGTTGAAGAAGTACAGGAAGAGCGGGTTGGAGTTGCGGTTGGCGCCGATGGAGTCGTTGACGTCGTTGAGCCAGCGGTGCAGTCCGGTGAGGTCCGCCGCCGCCAGGGACAGGGTCTGGGTGCCGCGCAGCACGGCGAACAGCAGCAGCCAGACGACCAGGATCGCGGCCACCACCATGGACCGGCTGATCCGGCGTGCCCGCGCGACCGGCGCCGGCGGCTCGGGCCGCCGTGTCTTCTGCGGTTTCCGCACGGCGACGGTCATCGCGCGTCGCCTTCCTGTCCGGCGACCACGGCGAGGATCTCCTCGTCGCCGACGATGCCGAGCAGCTTTCCGTCCTCGACGACCTTGACCGGCTTCTCGGCCGCGAGCACCGCCCGGGTGGCCTCCCGCACCACGACGTCCGGACCCAGCTCCGGCCCGTCCAGCGGGTCGCCGGGCTCCGCCGGACGCATGATCCATCGCAGGGTCAGCACATCGCCGCGCGGCACGTCCTTCACGAAGTCGCGCACGTAGTCGTCCGCGGGGGCGCCGACCAGTTCGTCACCGGTGCCGCACTGGACCATCCTGCCGTCGCGCATGATGAGGATGCGGTCGCCCAGCTTCAGCGCCTCGGACAGGTCGTGGGTGATGAACACCATCGTCTTGCCGACCTCGTGGTGCAGGCGGATGACCTCGCTCTGCATGTCACGGCGGATCAGCGGGTCGAGCGCGGAGAACGGCTCGTCGAAGAGGAGCACGTCGGGATCGCCGGCCAGGGCGCGGGCCAGGCCGACGCGCTGCTGCATACCGCCGGAGAGCTGGTCGGGGTAGGAGTTCTCGTATCCGGCGAGGCCGACCAGTTCGACGACCTCCAGTGCCCGCCGGGTGCGCTCGGCCCGGCTCATGCCGCGTATCTCCAGTCCGAACGCCACGTTGTCGACGACCCGGCGGTGCGGCAGCAGCCCGAAGTGCTGGAAGACCATGGAGAACTTGCTGCGCCGCAGTTCGCGCAGGCGCTTCTCGTCCGCGTCCCGGATGTCCTCGCCCTCGAAGACGATCTCACCGGCGGTGGGCTCGATCAGCCGGGTCAGACAGCGCACCAGGGTGGACTTGCCGGAGCCGGACAGGCCCATGACGACGAAGACCTCGCCGGGCGCGACCTCGAAGTTCACGTCGCGCACGGCGGCGGTACAGCCGGTGCGGTCCATCAGCTCGCGGCGCGTCAGCCCGCACAGTTCCTCGGAGTCCGGCACCTGGTTCGCCTTCGGCCCGAACACCTTCCACAGCTTGCGCACGGAGATGACCGGCGCGGGGACCGCGTCCCGGGGCGTGCCGCGTCGCCGCGGCGCGTCGGTCTGCGTGGGGGTCATGGTCGACCTCTTTTCGGCGTTCAGCCGCGGAACCAGTGTTGCGGCCGGGGTTGGATGTTCTGCCAGATGTGCTTGGGCTCGCGGTACTCGCCCAGGCCGGTGGGTCCCAGTTCCCGGCCCACGCCGGAATGCCCGAAGCCACCCCATTCCGCCTGCGGCACGTAGGGGTGGTAGTCGTTGATCCACACCGTGCCGTGACGCAGCCGCCGGGCGACCCGCTGGGCCTTCCCGGCGTCCTCGGTCCACACGGCTCCGGCGAGTCCGTACTCGGTGTCGTTGGCGATGCGTACGGCGTCGTCCTCGTCGGTGAAGCGCTCCACCGTGAGCACGGGTCCGAAGGACTCCTCGTGCACCACCCGCATGTCCTGCCGGCACTCGTCGAGCACGGTGGGCGGGTAGTAGTGGCCGTTCGCCAGGGCCGGGTCGGCGGGGCGTTCGCCGCCGCAGCGCAGTACCGCGCCCTCTGCGACACCGCCGGCGACGTACGCCTCGACCTTGGCCAGGTGCTGCGCGGAGATCAGTGCCCCGGTGTCGGCCTCGGGATCGAAGGGTCCGCCGAGACGGATCCGTCCGGCCCGGCGGACCACCTCGTCGACGAACCGGTCGTGCAGCGAGTCCTCGACGATCAGCCGGGCGCCGGCCGAGCAGACCTGCCCGGAATGCAGGAAGACGGCCGTGAGAGCGAAGTCCACGGCCGTCTCGAAGTCGGCGTCGGCGAAGACGACGTTGGGATTCTTTCCGCCGAGTTCCAGCGCGACCTTCTTCACGGTGGCGGCTGCGGTGGCCATGATCCGCCGGCCGGTGTCCAGGCCGCCGGTGAAGGAGACCATGTCGACGCGGGGATCCTCCGAGAGCGGGGCGCCCACCTCGGGGCCGGCCCCCAGGACGAGGTTGGCGGCGCCGGCCGGGAGTCCTGCCTCCTGCAGTGCTCTCATCAGCAGGATGGAGGTGGAGGGGGTCAGTTCACTCGGCTTGAGGACGATCGTGTTGCCCGCGACAAGGGCCGGGGCGACCTTCCAACTCGCCTGGAGCAGCGGGTAGTTCCAGGGTGTGATCAGCGCGCACACCCCGACCGGCTCGTACACCACGCGGCTGACGGCGTCGTCGCGGCCGGTGTCGATCACCCGGCCGGCGTCGGTGCCGCCGAGGCCGCCGTAGTAGCGGAAGCAGGAGACGACGTCGGCGATGTCGTACTCGCTCTCCACCAGCCGCTTGCCCGTGTCCAGCGACTCGGCGCGGGCGAATTCCTTGGCGTCGCGCTCGACGAGGTCGGCGGTGCGCAGCAGCAGGGCGCCGCGCTCGCGCTCGGGGGTGTGCGGCCAGGGGCCTTCGTCGAAGGCCCGGCGGGCCGCGGCGACGGCGGCCTCGGTGTCGGGACGCGTCCCTTCGGACACGGTCGCGGAGAGGGTGCCGTCGGCGGGGCACCGGATGTCCCGGTGACCTCCGGCCACCGGGTCCCGCCATTCCCCGTCCACATACAGGTCTGCCACGTCGGGGCCTTTCCAGCCAATTTCGTTGCGCATAGCGCACCGTATTGCTTGTGGTGGAACACTCTGGAGACTGCGGGAACCCACGTCAAGGGGTAGCGGAGCGGCAATCGGAAAACTCTGTGTTACCGGGTCCTGGTCACCGGGGGGAGGCGCTCAGCCGGTCCAGCAGGGCGCGGCGCCATCGTTCGGTCTCGGCGATCTGGTTGAAGGTGAACAGGTGGAGGCCCGCCACGTCCGCCGGCGGCGCGGTGAGCGCCTCGGCGGCGCGGGCGAGCAGCCGCTCGGGCGCGTAGCCGCCGGGGGCCGCGAAGCGCAGGAACCAGGAGGTGTGTCCGGCCAGGAACCGGGTGGACTCCCCCACGCCGATCTTCGTAGCCATGGACAGCAGCTTCGCCCGCTGTACGGGGCCCGCGACGCCCACGTGCACGGGCAGGGCGACATCACGGCGGCGGATCCGGCGGACCCAGTCACCCAGCACGCGCGGGTCGAAGCAGAGGTTGCTGACAATGTACGTGGCGTGCGCCTGTTTGTCCCACATCGCCTGGATGGTGAGGTCGTCGTGGATGAGCGGGTGGCTCTCGGGATAGCCGGTGATGCCGACCCGGGCGAAGGGGCTGCCCAGTTCGCCGAGCCGGCGCAGCACCGGCAGCGCGCCGTCGTAGACCCCGGCCGGCGGACCGGCGTCCCCCGCCGGGACGAAGACGTCGGCGACGCCCGCCTCGCGGAGCCGGTCGACGACGTCCTTGAGGTGGGCGTCGTCCCGCAGCAGCCGCGCGGGCACGTGCGGGACGACGCGGTGACCGTGCGCCGCGAGCCGGGTGGCGAGGTCGAGGGTCGGTTCCAGACCCTTGACCGGCGAGGCCGTCACGGTGACGACGACGTCGCGCGGGACATGGGCGAGGACCTTGTCCTCGGTCGCCTTCGCGGGCAGCACCTCGTAGCGGACGCTACCCAGCAGAGCGCGCAGACCGTCGGCGCCCAAGGCTTACCCGGCCTGCTTCTGGGCGTCGCGGTGCCGGTAGTAGTCGGCCGAGGAGGGGGGCAGCGGCTTCTTGCCGAGGATGAGGTCGGCCGCCTTCTCCGCGATCATCATCACCGGCGCGTAGATGTTGCCGTTGGTGACGTAGGGCATCACCGACGCGTCGACGACGCGCAGTCCCTCCACCCCGTGCACCCGCATGCTGGCCGGATCCACGACGGACATCTCGTCGGTGCCCATCTTGCAGGTGCAGGAGGGGTGCAGGGCGGTCTCGCCGTCCTTGGCGACCCAGGCGAGGATCTCCTCGTCGGACTCGACGGAGGGTCCGGGCGAGATCTCCCCGTCGTTGTACGGGGCCAGGGCGGGCTGGTTGAGCAGCTTTCGGGCGACCCGGATCGCCTCCACCCACTCGCGGCGGTCCTGTTCGGTGGAGAGGTAGTTGAAGCGCAGCGCGGGGTGCTCCCGCGGGTCCGTGCTCCTGATCTTCACCGAGCCGATGGCGTCGGAGTACATGGGCCCGACGTGCACCTGGTAGCCGTGGCCGCCGGCGGGTACGGAGCCGTCGTAGCGGACCGCGATGGGCAGGAAGTGGAACATCAGGTTGGGGTAGTCCACGTCCTCGTTGCTGCGGGCGAAGCCGCCCGCCTCGAAGTGGTTGGTCGAGGCGGGGCCCTTGCGCAGGAGCCACTGCAGACCGATGAAGGGGGCGCGCCACTTCGCCAGGTACGGCTGCATGGAGACGGGCTGCTTGCAGGCGTACTGGATGTACACCTCCAGGTGGTCCTGCAGGTTCTCGCCGACGCCGGGGAGGTCGTGGACGACGTCGATGCCGAGCGCGGCCAGTTCCCGCGCGTTGCCGACGCCGGAGAGCTGCAGGAGCTGCGGGGAGTTGATGGCGCCGCCGCAGAGGACGATCTCGCGGGCGCGCACCCGCTGGGGCCCTCCGCGACCGCGCCGGTATTCGACGCCGACGGCCCGCTTGCCCTCGAAGAGGACCCGGGTGACCAGGGCGCGGGTCGTGACGGTGAGGTTGGGACGCTTCCTCGCGGGCTTGAGGTACGCCTTCGAGGCCGACAGGCGGCGTCCTCGGTGGACGTTGCGGTCGAAGGGGGCGAAGCCCTCCTGCCGGTATCCGTTGACGTCGTCGGTGCGGGCCTGTCCCGCCTCCTGGACGGCGTCGAGGAAGGCGGTGAACAGCGGGTTGGTGGCGGGGCCGCGCTCCAGGACGAGCGGGCCGTCGTGGCCGCGGAACTCGTCGTCCGGGTCGGCCGCGAGACAGTTCTCCATCCGCTTGAAGTACGGCAGACAGTGCGCGTAGTCCCAGGTCTCCATGCCGGGGTCGGCGGCCCATCGCTCGTAGTCCATGGGGTTGCCGCGCTGGAAGATCATGCCGTTGATGCTGCTGGAGCCGCCCAGCACCTTGCCGCGCGCGTGGTAGACGCGCCGGCCGCCCATGTGGGGCTCGGGTTCGGACTCGTACTTCCAGTCGTAGAACCGGCTGCCGATCGGGTAGGTCAGCGCCGCGGGCATGTGGATGAAGACGTCCCACGGGTAGTCGGGCCGGCCCGCCTCCAGGACCAGCACCCGGTTGCCGGGGTCGGCGGAGAGCCGGTTGGCCAGTGCACTGCCGGCCGATCCACCACCGACGATGACGAAGTCGTACTGCGCAGGAGCCATGGTGCCTCGTCTCGCTCGTGCCCTAGATATGCGCGGCATGCTAGTACGAGTATCGCCATACGCACCAGGTTGCGAGCCGCGCAACTTGGGGGCCGCGTTTCAAACGTGTGACACGCACCGCAGCCCTTGTTGTTTACTGCGCGTATAGTTTCGCTGTGAGCAACTACAGTCCAGATAACGAAACGACGGGTTCACCGGCCGGCGGAGTGCAGTCCGTCGACCGGGCCATCACGGTGCTGGAGATCCTGGCCCGGCGCGGCGACGCCGGGGTCAGCGAGGTGGCCGCGGAGATCGACGTTCACAAGTCCACCGCGTTCCGGCTGCTGGGCGCCCTGGAGGCGCGCGGCCTGGTGGAACAGGCGGGCGAGCGCGGCAAGTACCGCCTCGGTTTCGGCGTCGTGCGCCTGGCCGGAGCGGTCACCGGACGGATCGACATCACCCAGCAGAGCCGCCCGGTCTGCGAGCGGCTGGCCGAGGAGATCGGCGAGACCGTGAACCTCGCCGTGAAGCAGGAGCACTACGCGATCAACCTCTACCAGGTGCGCGGCCCGGGCGCCGTCACCGCGCACAACTGGGTCGGCCAGCTGACCCCGCTGCACGCCACCTCCAGCGGCAAGATCCTGCTGGCCCACATGCCCGCCCAGGAGCGCGCGGCGCTGCTGGCCGAGGCCGGTCTGAAGAAGCTGACGCCCCGCACGCTGACCGCGAGGACCAAGCTGGAGAAGAGCCTGACCCAGGCTCTGGAGCGTGGCTACTCCTGGACCCTGGAGGAGCTGGAGGTGGGACTCCACGCGATGGCCGCGCCGGTCCGCAACCGCGACGGAGAGGTGATCGCGGCCATCAGCGCCTCCGGACCCGCCTACCGGCTCACCGAGGACCGCATGCACGAACTCGCTCCGCTGCTGGTCAAGGGTGCCGAGGAGATCAGCCACCGCATGGGCTACCTGGGCTGAGGCCGCGCACCGCCGCTACTGCGGCCGGCCTGCTCCCAGACGGTCCTGGACGAAGGCGTGGAACTCGCCGATGTGGTGCTCGCTGGGCACCAGGACGCCGCCCTTGGCGTACAGCCGGGAACTCATCGCGGGCTGACAGCGCTCGCACGCCTCGAAGTCCTGCCGGTTGACGCGGTCGAACAGCTCCACCGACCGGCTGACGTCCTTGCCGCTGTCGACGACGTGCCTCAGGTAGAGCCAGTCGCACTCGACGATCGTGCGGTCCGCGGCGACCGGGTACATCCGGTGGAAGATCACGTGGTCGGGCACGAGGTTGATGAACACCTGCGGCCTCACGGTGATCGCGTAGTAGCGGCGGTCCTGCTCCTCGGTGACCCCCGGGATGCGGTCCAGCCCCTCGGAGCCGTCGACCGTGAAGCCCTTGACCTCGGCGCCGAACTCCGCGCCGTGCCCGACGTAGTACTGAGCGGCGTACCCGTCGGCGAACTCGGGGAGCACCTCCGTCAGTTCGGGGTGGATCGTCGCGCAGTGGTAGCACTCCATGAAGTTCTCGACGATGAGCTTCCAGTTCGCCCTGACGTCGTAGACGATCCGTCTGCCGACTTCCAGGTCCTCGATGCCGTAGTGCTCGATCGACTCGGTGTCGCCCAGGCGTGTGACGACGTCCTGGACGACCTCCTCGAAGGGAGGCGGGTCCTGGGCGAGGCACACCCACACATAGCCGAGCCACTCCCGCGTCGCCACGCTCGCCAGGCCGTACTCCGTGCGGCCGACGTCGGGCATCTTGGTGAGGTTGGGAGCCGCGACGAGTTTGCCCGTCAGGTCGTAGGTCCAGGCGTGGTAAGGGCATTGGAAGGCGCGCTTGACCTCGCCGCTCTCCTCGGTGCAGAGCTTGGCGCCGCGATGCCGGCAGACGTTGAAGAAGGCGCGCACGGAGTTGTCCCGGGCGCGGGTGATCAGAATGCTCTCGCGGCCCACCTCGACCGTCCGGAAGGCGCCGGGTCCGGCGAGTTCGGAGGAGCGCACGGCGCAGAACCACATCGTTTCGAAGATGCGCTCCTGCTCCTGGGCGAAGATGCCGGGATCCGTGTAGGCGGAGCCGGGGAGGGTGGCGATCAGGCTGTCCGGCAGGCCGGTCGAGGTCACAGGGCACTCCTCGGGGAACGTCAGGGATCGGTCATGGGGACGCCGCGGGGGGGCGCTGTCAGAGCGCCGCGGCGGCGAGCTGCTTGCGCCAGCGCGTGAACAGCCGCGGCTGGTTCATCCCGAGTACGGCGACCGGCTGCCCGGAACGCCGGTAGACGGCCAGGACGTTGCGGTCGTCCCGGGAGCCTTCCTCGATCGTCACGCTGTCGGCACCCGCCGCGTGACCGGCGAACTGGATCTTCACGCCGTACTGGTCCGACCAGAAGTAGGGGGGCCGGGGCACACCGGGTTCCACCGCGCCGCCCGCCAGCAGCGTGGCGACCGCCGCGTCCGGGCGCTCCCGCGCGCCGGTCCAGTGTTCGACGCGGCGGTGGGCGCCCGCACGGGGGTCGTACCAGTTGGCGCAGTCGCCGACCGCGACGACGCCCGCCAGGCTGGTGCGCCCGTCCGCGCCGCAGGTGACGCCGTTGCCGAGCGCGACCCCTGATCCTTCCAGCCACTCGACGCACGGCCGGGCGCCGACACCGACGACGACGATGTCGGCGGGGATGCTGCGCCCGTCCTCCAGCAGGACGGCATCGATACTCCCCCAGACTCCGTCCGGGGGGACCCCCATCTCGCTTCGCTCGCCACCGCTCAGCCCCTTGACGCCCACGCCGCACACCAGGCGTACTCCGTGGTCCGTGTGGAGGGCGGAGACGAGGCCGCCCATGGCCGCCCCGAGCGGTCCGGCCAGCGGCGTCGGTGCCGCCTCGACGACCGTCACGTCGAGTCCGAGACCGTAGGCGGTGGAGGCCACCTCGGCGCCGATGAATCCGCCGCCGATCACGACCAGCCGTCCACCCCCGGCCAGTTCGTCCCGCAGGGCACGGGCGTCGTCCAGGGTGCGCAGGGTGTGCACACCGGAGAGACCGTCCGTGCCCGGCAGCGTCCGCGCGGCCGCGCCGGTCGCGATGACGATGCCGTCGGCCCTGACCTCCCGGCCGTCGGCCAGCCGCACGGCGCGGCGGAGGCTGTCGAGTGCGGTGGCGCGGGCCCCGAGCAGCCACTCGGCCCGCAGGTCCTCGCCGTCCGACTCCAGCGCGAGGTCGGCTTCGTCCAGGGCGCCGGCCAGGAACTCCTTGGACAGCGGCGGTCTGTCGTACGGGCGGTGCGGCTCGTCGCCGATGACGACGAGCCGCCCGTCGTACCCCTGGTTCCGCAGCGAGCGCGCCGCCGAGAGACCGGCCAGCGAGGCGCCCACGACGGCCACCGTCCTCACGCGGGACCCCCGGCGAGCCGGGCCTCGATGCAGGGCGGCAGGTTGGGGGCGTCCATGGACAGCTGGACGTGGATCATGCCGTCCTCGATGTGGACCTCGTGCGTGCGCACCGGGCGCTTGGCCGGCGGGGCGTCGACGGCTCCCGTCCGGAGGTCGAACTTCGAGGCGTGGAGCGGGCATTCCACCTCGCAGCCCTCCAGCCAGCCGTCGGCGAGCGAGGCGTCCTGATGGGTGCAGGTGTCGTCGATGGCGAAGACCTCGCCGTCATCGGTGTGGAACACCGATACCGGCGGATCGATGTCGAGCCGGTAGGCCTCGCCTCGCGGCAGATCCACGAGACGGCACGCGGGAATCTTCATGACACCTCGGTGCGTATGACGAAACGGATTGCGGTAAGCGCAACGCCAGTTTGGGGGCGCCCCCAAACGCCTGTCAAGGCATCCACCGGACACCGGACGGCGGTCAGAACCCTCGGTCGATCCACTCGTCCAGATGCGGCGCCTCGGCGGCGATGGTGGTGGTCTCCCCGTGGCCGGTGTGCACGACCGTGTCGCCCGGCAGCGTCAGGAGCCGGTCCCGGATCGAGCCGACGATGGTGCCGAAGTCGCTGTAGGACCGGCCGGTGGCTCCCGGGCCGCCCGCGAAGAGCGTGTCACCGGCGAAGAGCGCCTTCAGGGCCGGCGCGTACAGGCAGACCGCCCCGGGGGCGTGGCCGGGCGTGTGCAGGACCGTCAGCTCGACACCCGCCACCGTGATCACCTGCCCGTCGGCCAGTTCGCCGTCGGGCGCCCGCTCGGGGTGGGTCTGTTTCCACAGCGGAAGGTCGTCCTCGTGCAGCAGGATCGGAGCCCCGGTGCGCGCGGCGAGCTCGGGCGCGGCGTCGATGTGGTCGTTGTGGGCGTGGGTGCACACGATGGCCCGCAGGGTGCGTCCGCCGAGCGCCGCGGCGATCGCCCCGGCGTCGTGTGCGGCGTCGATGACGACGGCCTCGCTGTCGTCACCGACGATCCACACGTTGTTGTCGACGTTCCAGACGCCGCCGTCCAGGGAGAACGTGCCCGAGGTGACGAGGTGCTCCATGCGCGCCCCGGCCATCAGAAGACCACCACCGAGCGCAGCACGTCGCCGTCGTGCATCCGCTCGAAGGCCTTCTCGACCTCGTCGAGGGCGATGGTCTCGGTCACGAAGGCGTCCAGGTCCAGCCGGCCCTGCAGGTACAGGTCGATGAGCATCGGGAAGTCGCGCGAGGGCAGGCAGTCGCCGTACCAGGACGACTTCAGCGCGCCGCCCCGCCCGAAGACGTCCAGCAGCGGGAGTTCGAGTTTCATCTCCGGCGTCGGCACACCGACGAGGACCACCGTGCCGGCCAGGTCGCGCGCGTAGAAGGCCTGCCGGTACGTCTCCGGACGGCCGACCGCCTCGATCACCACGTCGGCGCCGAAGCCGCCGGTCAGCTCGCGCACGGCCGCCACGGGATCGCCCTGCCTGGAGTTGACCGTGTGGGTCGCTCCGATGCGCCTGGCGGTGTCGAGTTTCCGCTCGTCGATGTCGACGGCGATGATCCTGGCGGCTCCGGCGAGCCGGGCACCGGCGATCGCCGCGTCCCCCACCCCGCCGCAGCCGATGACCGCCACGGTGTCACCGCGCCCGACGCCGCCCGTGTTGATGGCCGCGCCGATGCCGGCCATCACCCCACATCCGAGCAGACCGGCGGCGGCCGCCGAGGCCGCCCGGTCGACCTTGGTGCACTGCCCCGCCGCCACCAGCGTCTTCTCGGCGAACGCGCCGATCCCGAGGGCCGGGGACAGCTCGGTGCCGTCCGTCAGGGTCATCTTCTGCCTGGCGTTGTGGGTGTCGAAGCAGTACTGCGGCCGGCCCCGCCGGCAGGCGCGGCACTGTCCGCAGACCGCACGCCAGTTGAGGATGACGAAGTCACCCGGGGCGACGTCGGTGACACCGTCGCCCACCGACTCCACGACACCCGCCGCCTCGTGCCCCAGCAGGAACGGGAAGTCGTCGTTGATGCCGCCCTCGCGGTAGTGCAGATCGGTGTGGCAGACCCCGCACGCCTCGATCTTCACCAGCGCCTCCCCCGGGCCCGGGTCGGGGACGACGATCGTTTCCAGGCCGACGGGTGCGCCCTTCGCTCGCGCGACGACGGCACGGACGTGGTGAGCCATGGCTACTCCTCAGGTCGGACGAGACGCAAGGAGAGGGTTTCTCATTGCGCTACGCATCTCACGTACCGCAACGAAGCATCGTGGAGGGGCAGGCGGCGGTCAAGAACTCGGACGCCACCGGGACCACCCGATGCGCAGCACCAGGGGCCTCACCTCGCCACGGCCAACGCCTTCGAGTTCGCCCACTGCGCGAGAGTGAGCGGTGTGGTCCGTGCCGGGCGGCGCCGGCCGGTCCTCCGGCCGCGCGACTGGTCGGCCAGTGCCTCCCGGAGGGGAACCAGGTGAGCCGCCACGGCCGCGAGGCAGTAGTGCTCGTCCTGGCAGGCGGAGCAGGTGGCCAGGTGGGCGCTGACGGCGCCGGCCTCTTCGGTGACGAGTGCGTGGAGTGCGTATCCGGCCAGTCGTTCCCGGATGGCGTGGCATTCCTGAAGCGAGCTGAGCATGTCGGGACGTCCTCTCTCGGCTGCGACCAGGCCACACGGGCGGCGCAGGGTTCCGTTCACCCCTTCACTGTCGCCGACACCGGTGCCCTCACGCGTCGTCCCCGTGAAGCGAATCGCGCCTACCACGTCCGTGGTACGCGGTGCCCGTGGCTACACACTGACCAGGCCGCTCTGGTAGGCCATGACCACCAGCTGGGCCCGGTCGCGGGCCGCCAGCTTGGTCATGGCCCGGTTGACATGCGTCTTGGCGGTCAGCGGACTGACGAACAGACGTTCGGCTATCTCGTCGTTGGAGAGCCCCAGGGCCACCAGGCACATCACATCGCGCTCCCGTGGCGTCAGACCCTCCAGGCGGTCCTGGACCAGGGTCGAGCACAGTTCGGGCTGCGCCAGGAACCGGGAGATCAGCGCGCGGGTCGCCACCGGCGAGAGCAGCGCCTCACCGGCGGCCACCGTCCGGACGGCGTCGAGCAGCACCTCGGGCCGTACGCCCTTGCCGAGGAAGCCGCTGGCACCCGCACGCAGCGCCTCGGCGACGTGCTCGTCGTCCTCGAAGGTGGTGAGGATCAGGACCTTCACCCCGGCCAGGTCAGCGGACTGGCTGATCAGTCGCGTGGCGGCGAGGCCGTCCATCTCGGGCATGCGGATGTCCATCAGCACGACGTCCGGAAGCAGCGCGGCGGACAGTTCCAGGGCTTCCTTCCCGTTGGCGGCCTCGCCCACGGTCTCCATGTCGTCCACCGAATCGAACAACATTTTGAAGGTGCCCCGGAGCAGAGCCTGGTCATCGGCGAGCAGGACACGGATCGTCATGCTCATTCCTCCTCGTCGGTGCCGTCGGTGCCGTCGGTGCCGTCGGTTCTGGGGGCGCCGGGGGTGCCGTGGATTCCGCCGTGGATGCCGTCGGGGTCACGTCGCCTGCCGCCGCTCCGGACAGCAACGGCAGCTCGGCGACCACGGTGAAACCGCCGTCGGCGCGGGGGCCGGCCCGCACACTGCCGCCGACGCTGCCGGCCCGTTCACGCATCCCGATCAGCCCGTGGCCGGTCCCCGAATCGGAGCAGGGGGGCTTCGAGTGTCCGTCGTCCTCGACCGTGATCGTCAACCAGTGAGGGCGGTAGCACAGGCGCAACCGGGCGTGGTCGACGCCCGAGTGCTTGCGGACGTTGGTCAGAGCCTCCTGGATGATGCGGTACGCCGCCAGGTCGGCCGCCGGCGCCAGCGGCCCGGGTGCGCCGCTCAGTGACTGCTCGACCGCGAGACCGGCACGTTCGAACGAGGCCAGCAGGGCCGGTACCTGCGCCGTGCCCGGCGTCGGATCGCGGGGCGCGGCCGTCTCGTCGGGCTGCCGCAGCAGGCTGACGGTCACCCGCAGTTCGTCGAGCGCCGACTGGCTCACGTCGCGGATGCCCTCCAGTGCGGTGAGTACGTGCTCGGGCCGCCGCTTCACCAGGTGGACGGCGACACCCGCCTGGGCGTTGATGAGGGCGATGTGGTGGGCGACGACGTCGTGCAGCTCGCGCGCGATCCGCATCCGCTCCTCGGCCACCCGTTGGCGGGCCTCCTGCTCGCGGGTCCGTTCCGCGTGCTCCGCCCGTTCCTCCACGGCCGCCACATAGGCCCTGCGGGAGCGCACCCCGTCTCCGACAGCGGCCGGCAGGGCCGTCCAGGCCAGCGTCGCCGCGTTGTCCGGGGACAGCCATGACCCGGGATCGAACGACACGGCCGCCCCCACCAGCACGGCCGCCGACACGCCCGCCGTCGTCCAGGCGGTACGCCGGTCCGTGCACACGGCGACCGTGTACACGGACAGGATCACCGGGCTCGTCTCCAGCGGGCCCTCCCGGTATCCGAGCCCCTGGAGGACCACCGCGCAGCCGACGGCCACGACGAGTACGCCGAAGGGGTGGCGGCGCCGCCACATCAGCGCGAAGCAGCTGACCCCGACGAGCACCACGGCCGGCCATCGGAAGTAGAGCCGGTGCTCGTCGTGGACGACCGAGACCGCGATCGCCGACAGCACGAACAGCACGGTCGACATCAGGACGTCCAGGAAACCCGTCCGCGCCTGCGCTCTGCGACGTCCAGTGGTGATCACTGCCATGCCACCACGGTAGGCGCGGAGGCCGCACCGGGCATCGCGTCGCGAGCCGCACGTGTCCGGCCCGGCGCGGTCAGCGAGCCGTGGCGAGCACCGAGGCGAGTGCGTCGGTGAACGCGGCCTCGGACCGGTCGGCGTGCTGCCGTATCCGCGCGGCGACGGCTTCGGCTCCGCCGCCTTCCACGAGGTGGACGAGCCGGTCGATGCGGCGCCGGTGGCCTTCCGGGGTGTCGGGCAGGGAGGACAGGTAGAAGTCCGCCGCGTCGTAGGCCATGTGGAAGACGTGCTTCTTCACATCGCTCAGCGTCAGGTAGTCGTCGTCGGTCGTCGGGACCGGTTCGGGGGCGCCGACGCACACCACCGGGGTGCCGGCGCCCCATGCGTTGACGCACAGGTGGTAGGTGTCCGTGATGACCAGCCGGTATCGGGGAAGGACCCTCACCAGGTCACCGACGGTGTGGCCGCCCGGGCGGGTGGTGATGTGACGGATCGGGGAAGGGATGTCCCGGTCGAACCACGGCAGCCATTCGAGCGGGGCTCCGAAGCGTTCGGAGAGGTCCTGGCAGAAGGCGGGCAGCCAGGCGGGGATCTCGGTGCGGGCGCCGAGGAACACCCCGATCGCGCCGCCGTCCGGGACCTCCTGGGACCATGCCGTGCCCGGCAGGCGGGCGAGGTCGCCCGGACGGGACAGCAGCGCCGCGTCCGAGCCGAAGTATTCGGTCGTACGGTCCCCGCGCAGGCGCGCGATCCTGGCCGCCGAGATCGGCTCACGCATCCAGACCCGGTGACTTCGCGTCATCAGGCGGGAGAACAGCGGACCGTACTCCTTGTCCTCGTAGTCGGACTGCGTGTTGTGCAGAATGGTGCCCCCGTAGCTGAGGGTCCGCGCGAGGAGCCCGTCCGGCTGGTCCGCGAGCAGCAGGGTCCGGTTCAGCAGCACCCGGGCGGCGTCCCGGTCGTCGGCCACACCGAAGTCGAGCAGGCGGTTGGTCGCGTCCTGGGCCAGATAGTGCCGTGCGTGGAGGAAGTCGCCCCAGAAGACGACCGCGTCGTGGCCGGCGAGCGCGTCGAGGTTCTCGGCCAGCGGTTGGAAGCGGAAGGGGAAGTCCGTACCCCGGGCGCACTCCCGCAGGGGGGCGGTCTCCGGCGGGTGCAGGGTGTACCAGGTGGCGTCGACCGCGGTGCTCATGCGCCGCCTCAGGGATTCGAACGCCAGGTCGACCGTCAGCATTCCTGTGTTGCGGTACCCGATGTTCGGCGCGGTGATGACGGCGACGCGAGCCATGTGTTCCTTTCCCCCAGCCGTTGCCGGCGCCGTCGGCGTACGGCCCGGAGCACCCCGCCAACGTACACGCCGGCGTCGGTCGGCGGACGGGCCGCCCCGGGACCGCTGTTCGTGCCGCCCACGGCGGCGCGGTCAGGTGGAGGCCGCCGTCATGTCCGGGTTGCCGTAGTAGGCGTCCGGGCCGTGTTTGCGGGTGTAGTGGCGGTCGAGGAGATGGCGGGGCGGCGGGCCGGTCGGGCCCAGGTTGAGGGTGTGGATGGCGATGTCGGCGACCGCCTCGCAGATGATCGCGTGCTCCAGGGACTTGCGGGCGCTCGGTCCCCAGGTGAAGGGGCCGTGGTTGGCGACGAGGGCGGCCGGGACCTCGACCGCCCGGCTGTCGTCCTCGCCGAGCAGGTCCACGATGACGCGACCGGTGTTGTACTCGTAGTCCTTCGCGCACTGCTCGGCCGTCAGGTCGGGAGTGCAGGGGATGGGGCCGTTGAAGGTGTCGGCGTGGGTGGTGCCGAGGACGGGTATCTCACGGCGGGCCTGGGCGAAGGCCACCGCGTGGGTGGAGTGGGTGTGGGTGACGCCGCCGATGGAGGGGAACGCCAGGTACAGGCAGCGGTGGGTCTCGGTGTCGGTGGAGGGACGCAGGTCGCCGTCGACCACCGCGCCGTCGGCGAGCCGTACCGTCACCAGGTGGTCGAGGGTGAGGTCGGCGTAGGCCACGCCGGACGGCTTGATGACGAAGACGCCTGCCTCCCGGTCGATTCCGCTGACGTTTCCCCAGGTCAGGGTCGCCAGGCCGACCTGCGGGATGGCGAGGTTCGCCGCCAGTACCTCCTGCCGCAGGCCGTCGCGTACGGGTACGGTCATCGCTCGTCTCCTTCGTGCCGGCGGCGCGTCACAGGGCCTGGGCGAGTCGGTGGTACGCGGCGTTCCACCGGATCTCCTTGGCGAGTTGTTCGGGCGTGGTGTCGGCGCCGATGGTGAGCAGTTCGACGCCGGTCATGGCGGCGAAGTCGGTCAGTGTCTCGGCGTCGACGGCGGAGCTGAGCACGGTGTGGTGCGGGGCTCCGGCCAGCAGCCAGCTCTCGGCGGACTCGGCCAGCGAGGGGCGCGGCTTCCACACGGCGCGTGCCACCGGCAGGTGGGGCAGGCGCTCGCTGGGGCCGACCACGTCGACCTCGTTGGCGGTCAGCCGGAAGCGGTCGCCCAGGTCGGCCAGCCCGACGACGACGGCGGGGCCGGGGGCCGCGTCGAAGACCAGCCGGACCGGGTCCTCGCGTCCGCCGATGGACAGCGGGTGGATCTCGCAGCTGGGGCGGTCGGCGGCCACCGACGGGCAGACCTCCAGCATGTGCGCGCCGAGGATGCGGGGGGTGCCGGGACCGAGGTGGTAGGTGTAGTCCTCCATGAAGGTGGTGCCGCCGGGCTGCCCCTGCCCCATGACCTTCATGACGCGCAGCAGCGCGGACGTCTTCCAGTCGCCCTCGCCGCCGAAGCCGAAGCCGTCCGCCATCAGGCGCTGGACCGCCAGGCCGGGGAGCTGCCGCAGGCCGCCGAGATCCTCGAAGTTGGTGGTGAAAGCGGTGAATCCGCCCTCGGTGAGGAAGGTGCGCAGGCCGATTTCCTGGCGGGCGGCGTACAGCAGGGAGTCGTGCCAGACGCCGCCGGGACGCAGGGCCGGGACGACGTTGTACGACTCGACGTACTCGGCGGCGAGTTCGGCGGCCGCCTTGTCGTCGACGGCGTCGACGACGGCGACCAGGTCGTTGACCCCGTAGGTGTTGACGGAGAACCCGAACCGCATCTGGGCCTCGACCTTGTCGCCCTCGGTCACGGCCACGTCCCGCATGTTGTCGCCGAACCGCGCCAGGCGCAGGCTGCGGGCCGCGTGGCGGCCGGCCGCGGCCCGTGCCCAGGCGGCGATCCGCCGGATCACCCGCGGGTCGGTGGCATGGCCGGCGACGATCTTGCGGTCGATGCCGAGCCGGGCCTCGATGTGGGCGAACTCGCGGTCGCCGTGCGCCGCCTGGTTGAGGTTCATGAAGTTCATGTCGATGCTCGACCAGGGCAGCGACAGGTTGTACTGGGTGTGCAGGTGCAGCACCGGCCGGTCCAGCGCGCTCAGTCCGCCGATCCACATCTTCGCCGGGGAGAAGGTGTGCATCCACACGATGACGCCGACGCAGTTGTCGGAGGCGGTGGCCTCCTGGCACAGCCGGCGGATCGACTCGGCGTCGGTGAGAACGGGCTTCCACACGATCCGCAGCGGGATCGCGTCGGCCGAGTCGATTCTCTCGGCGATCTGCCGGGACTGGTGGGCGACCTGCTGCAGCACGTCGTCGCCGTACAGGCCCTGGCTGCCGGTGAGGAACCAGATCTCCTGGTCGGTGGGCGTCTTGTCGGGTGTGGTCATGGCGGGTTCCTTTCGGGTGGATCGGCTTGCGGCGGACCTGCGGCCGCTCAGGCGGACGCCTCGGCGCGGAGGTGGCGCAGGCGGTGCATGACGTCGTTGGTGCCGCGGCCGAAGTAGTCGTGCAGGAGGCGGTACTCGGCGTACAGACGGTCGTAGGCCGCGGCACGGTCCGGGTCCGGCTGGTACACGCCCCGGTCGGCCTTGCCCATGGACTGGGCGGCGGCCTGGATGTCGGGGAACGCGCCGGCCGCCACCGCGGCGTGCATGGCGGCGCCGAGGGCGGGGCCCTGTGCGGAGCCGATGACGCCGAGGGGGCGGCGGGTGACGTCCGCGTAGATCTGCATCAGCAGCGCGTTCTTCGTCAGACCGCCCGCGATGATCAGTTCGTCGACCGGCACGCCGGACGTCTCGAACGCCTCGATGATGGTGCGGGTGCCGAAGGCGGTGGCCTCCAGCAGGGCGCGGTAGACGTCCTCGGGGCGGGTCGACAGGGTCAGCCCGACCACCACGCCGCTCAGATCGTGGTCGACGAGCACGGAGCGGTTCCCGCTGTGCCAGTCCAGCGCGATCAGACCGTGTTCGCCCACCCGTTGCCCGGCCGCGAGCGCCGTCAGGTGCTCGTGCGCGGTGCGGCCCAGCGCGGCGGCCTGGTCCGCGTACTCGGCGGGCAGGCCGGTGCGCACGAACCAGCCGAAGATGTCACCGACCCCGCTCTGCCCGGCCTCGTAACCCCACAGGCCCGGCAGGATGCCGCCGTCGACGACACCGCACATGCCGGGCACCGTGCCCCGCTGGTCGGAGCTCATCACATGGCAGGTCGAGGTACCCATGATGGCGACCATCTGGCCCGGTTCCACCGCCCTGGCCGCGGGCGCCGTCACATGGGCGTCGACATTGCCCACGCACACCGCGATGCCCTCCGGCAGGCCCGTCCACGCCGCCGCCTCGGCCGTCAGCTGTCCGGCCTTCGCGCCCAACTGGCCGATCGGGTGCTCCAGTTTGTCCGTCACGAAGTCGGCGAAGCCGGGGTTGAGTGCCTCCAGGTAGGCACGCGAGGGGTAGGCGCCGTCCTGGAGCTGCCCCTTGTAGCCGGCGGTGCAGGCGTTGCGCAGATACGTGCCGCACAGCTGCCAGACGATCCAGTCCGCCGCCTCCACCCACCGCTCCGTGCGGTGGTAGATCTCGGGATCCTCCTCCAGCAACTGCAGGGCCTTGGCGAACTCCCACTCCGAGGAGATCTTGCCGCCGTAGCGCTGGAGCCACTCCTCCTTGCGTTCGGCGGCCAGCGTCGTGATCCGGTCGGCCTGTGCCTGGGCCGCGTGGTGGCGCCACAGCTTGACGTAGGCGTGCGGGCGGGCGGCGTACTCGGGGAGTTCGCACAGCGGGGTACCGTCCGCCAGCACCGGCAGCACCGTGCACGCGGTGAAGTCGGTGCCGATGCCGACGACCTGCTCGGGCGCCACACCGGCGGCCCGGAGTGCCGCCGGTACCGCCTGGCGCAGGACGTCGACGTAGTCGGAGGGCACCTGCAGGGCCCAGTCCGGGGGCAGCCGCGTACCGTCCGGCAGCTGGCGGTCCAGGACGGCGTGCCGGTACTCGTGCTCGGCCGTCCCCAGCTCCGCACCGTCACGGACGCGGACCACCACGGCCCGTCCGGACAGTGTCCCGAAGTCCACTCCCACGACGCAGGGTTCGCCGTTCCCGGCTGTCTCGTCTCCGGCGTTCACCATCAGCCTCCTCCACGGAGAGATGTTCGACATATTCGATATATCGACCAGTGTTCGATCTCTTGTCGACGCCGAAACGGCATCCGCCCGGCTCGGCTCGGTCGACGGCGTCCTAGCCCCGGCTCCTGCCGAAGTAGCGGGCGCGCACCCGGTCGAGCAGGATGGCGACACCGAGGACCGCGCCCTGCACCACCTGCTGGTAGTAGGGGCTGACCTTGAGCGCGAGCAGACCGTTGGTGATGAACTCCAGCAGGATCGCGCCGGCCGCGATGCCGGCGATACGGCCCTCGCCGCCGGAGAGCGACATCCCGCCGACCACCGCGGCGGCGATCGCGGTCAGTTCCCAGCCCGCGCCGACCGAGGGGTCGGCCACGTTCATGCGGCCGATCACCATGATGCCCACCACGCCGGCCAGCGCGGCGCTGGCGACGTAGGTGGAGGCGATCCGGCGGGCGGTGGGGATGCCGGCCAGCCGGGCGGCTTCCTTGTTGCCGCCGACCGCGTAGATCTGGCGGCCCACGTAGGTGCGCTCCAGTACGAACCAGGCGACGGCGGCCGCTCCGACGAAGAACAGGGCGGGGACCGGTATCTGTCCGATGTAGTACTGGCTCAGGTTGCTGAACATCGGGTCGAGGTTGTTGATGGGCGAGCCGCTGGTGATCGCGAGCGCCATGCCCTGCGCGACGGTGTAGGTGACCAGGGTGATCACGAAGGGCGGCACGTTCAGCCGGGTGACCATGATGCCGTGCCAGAGGCCGACGCCGCCGCAGATCACCAGCGTGAGCAGGATGGCGAGGGGTGCGGGCAGGCCCTCGTTCACGTTCATCCAGGCGGCCAGGATGCCGGCCAGACCGGCCAGCGCGCCCACCGAGAGGTCGATGCCACCGGTCAGGATGACCAGCGACTCGCCGATCGCGAGGATGCCGACCTGGGACAGGTCCCGGCCCATCACCTGGAGGTTGCCCACCGCGGTGTACGTGTCCGCGTTGGCCGCGATCCCGACGAACACCAGCACGCAGGCGATGATGACACCGGCCTCCGGGGAGGCGGCGAGCTTGCGGGCGAGGCTCGACACGGCCGGGCGTGAACGCGGGGCGATCTCGTCGGGGGCGAGCGTGCTCTGCGCGCTCATGCTGTGGCTCCGTTCGTCAGTTGTTCCTGGTCGGGTGTTTCGGGGACGAAGGCCGAGGTGCCGGCCGCGGCCGTCATGATCCGCTCCTTGGTGGCGTCGGCCCGGTCGATGACCGTGACCACCCGCCCGTGGTTCATCACCGCGATGCGGTGGCAGATCCAGAGCAGTTCCTCCAGCTCCGAGGAGGCGACCACCAGTCCCATGCCCTGCTCCGCCGCCCGGTCGATCAGTTTGTAGATCTCCGCCTTCGCGCCCACGTCCACGCCACGGGTGGGCTCGTCGAGCAGCAGCAGGCGCGGCTCGGCGGCGAAGGCGCGGCCGAAGATGGCACGCTGCTGGTTGCCGCCGGACAGCGAGCCGATCGGCTGTTCCACCGACTGCATCCGCACATTGACGTTTTCGGTGATCTTCCGCGCCTCGGCGCGTTCGCGGCCCGGGCCGAGCAGGCCCCGGGTACTGATCCGCTTGAGCACCGAGACGACGACGTTCGACCGGATCGGTGCGAACAGCACCAGCGACTGTTCCTTGCGGTCCTCGGGGATCAGCGCGATCCCGGCGGCCACGCCGTCACCCGCGCCCCGCGGCTGGTACGGCTCGCCGCCCAGCCGCATCCGGCCGCCCGTCGAGGGCTGGGCGCCGGCGATGGTGTGGACCAGACGGCTCCGGCCCGAGCCCATCAGGCCGGCCACGCCCAGGATCTCGCCCTGGCGCACCTCCAGGTCGACGGGGCCGAGACCGTCCGCGGTCAGCTCCTCGACCTGCAGCAGCACCGGGCTCGTCGCCGGTGGTGCCTTGGGCTCGCCCTGTGCGACCTCGCCGCCGACCATCTCCCGGATCAGCCGCTCCTCGGTGGCCTCCGCGGGTTCCAGGTCGGCCACCAGCCTGCCGTTGCGCAGCACCAGGACGCGGTCGCTGACGTCGCGCACCTCGTCCAGCCGGTGCCCGATGAAGAGCACCGTGCCCCCGCGTTCGGCCAGTTGACGGGCCAGGCCGAGGACCATCTCGGCCTCGACCGGGCCCAGTGAGGAGGTCGGCTCGTCCAGGATCAGCAGCTTGGGTTCGCGGCCCCACGCCTTGGCGATCTCGATCATCTGCCGGGTGGGCACCGCGAGGGTGCGCACCTCCCGGCTCACCGGGATCGTCTCGGCGGACAGGCCGATCTCCGCCAGCATCGCCTCGGCCTCGGCCCGCTGTGCGTCACGGTCCACGAGGAACCGCCGCCTCGACTGCCGGGGGCGGCGGCCCAGCAGCAGGTTCTCCGCCACCGAGAGCTGTCCCACCAGCGGGAACTCCTGGGAGACCATGGCGATGCCGAGCTGTCCCGCCGCTTCCGTGGATCCGGCGACGAGCGGCTCGCCGCCGATCAGGATCTCGCCGCCGTCCCGGTGGACGGAACCCGCCAGGGTGCCCATCAGGGTGGACTTGCCCGCGCCGTTCTCGCCGACCACGCCGATGACCTGACCGGCGTAGAGGTCGAGTTCCGGCAGGTCGAGGACGCGCACCGGACCGTAGGACTTGTGCACGCCCCGCAGCCGTGCGGTCACCGCGCGGCTTTGGGCGTTCTTCGTGGCCGTCATGCTCAGCCGATCCCCAGCTGCGACTCGAGCGACTGGTACGCGCTCAGGTCGGACTTGGTGACCAGGCCCACGCCGGAGCTGAGGGTCGAGCCGTCCTTCTCCAGGTAGGGCTTGACGAGCGCCATCGTCTTGTCCTTGCCCAGCACCTTCTCGGCGGCCAGGATGTACGCGCCGGTGTAGCCCTGCTGGTACGGCATCTGCACCACGGTGCCGGAGATCACGCCGGACTGGATGAACTTCAGGGTCTGGGCGTCGGAGTCGTCGGACACGATGTGCACGGAGGCGGTCTTGCCGGCCGAGGTGACGGCCTGCGCCAGCGCGGGACCGTCGTAGGAGTAGACGCCGTAGAGGCCGTTGACGTCGGGGTTGTTGGCCAGGATGGTCTCGGCGTCGGAGGTCGCGGTGCTGGCCTGGAGGTTGTCGTTGACCTTCTGGGCGACGGTGATCTGGGTGCCCTTGAGCGCGTCCTCGAAGCCCGCGATGCGCTGGGTGGCGTTCGACGCGGTGAGGGAGCCGACCAGGATCGCGACCTTGCCCTTTCCGCCGAGGACCTGCTTCATCGCGGTGCCGGCCTGGAACCCGGCGGTGTAGTTCGGGGTGCCCAGGTAGAGGGAGGCCGCGTCGGTGCCGGGCAGCGGCGAGTCGATCGCCAGCACGCCGATGCCCTTCTGGACGTCGGTGTGGATGGTGCCGGCGGCCGAGGTCGGGTCGATCGCCGAGAGCGAGTAGCCGGTGACGCCCTGCGAGCGCAGGGTCTCCAGCTCCGAGTTCTGCTCCGTCAGCTTGCCGTTCGGCGGGGCGAAGTAGGTGCACTTGCTCTTCGAGATGCCGAGGTCGGAGCAGCCCTTGAGGAAGCCGACCTGGCCGGCCTTCCAGTAGTCGGCGGCCACGTTCACGACCATCGCGATGTCGACCTTGGACAGGTCCTTGCCGGCCAGCGCGGACTTCAGCGCCGCGTCGAGCTTGGCCAGGTTCGTCTGGTTGAAGGTGACCGAGCCGGCCAGTGCGACCGGGGCGGCGCTGGAGTTCGAGCCGGAGTTGGAACCGGCCGAGGAGGAGTTGGAACCGCCGGCGTTCTTGGAGCAGCCCGCGGCGGCGAGCGAGAGGAGCACCGCGGTCGCGACGGCCACGGTACGGGAACGTCTGGTACGAATCATCGCTGATCAGCGCCCTTCTAGGGATTGCGTGGGTGAGCGGTGAGCCCACGGCACGGGAGCGGCGTGGGTGGAACGGGGAGTACGGGACCGGGGCACGGTCCGTCGGCCGGCCCCCGCCTTCGGGCATGGCGGTGCCTCGGAGGGGGCGCGGATGACCGGTGGTGATCCGGTGGGAGAGCCCTGGCGGGCGAGTCGTCGGCTGTCGCCGAGTGGAGCCGACCGCGGTGACCGCGACGGGGCGGTGCGGGCGGCTGGGTTACCTGACAGTTCGTCAGGCGCGGGGGCCGACGGGTCGGAAGGCGGAATTTCTCGCCGGTTTCACTACCCGGGCGGTCTGGGCGGAGCGGTTGTTCGGCATACGGCGCTCGGGTGTGCCGGCCCCTGGCGATCGGGGACGGTCCCGCGGCCGGCGGTCACGTCAGCCGGAAGGGGCCATGTCGGAGTTCCTTTCTGTGCGCGGTCTGTACGCGTTCGGTACGCGGTCTGTGCGTGGCCTGGTGGTGCGACCGGGGTACCGGTCAGTGCCGGGGGCGGGTCGCCGAGGTGCGCACCACCAGGCTGGGCGGGATGACGATGTGAGGTGTCTGGTCGGCCGCCGGGAGCCCCGCGTCGGGGTCGCCGACGATCTCGACCAGCGCGTGCAGGGCACGTCGGCCGAGTTCGTCGAAGTCCTGGCGGACGCTGGTCAGGGCGGGGCCGAAGAACTCGGTCTCGGGCATGTCGTCGAATCCGACGACACTGATGTCCTCGGGCACCCGGTGCCCGGCCTGCTGCAGGGCCCGCAGCAGACCGAGGGCCATGTGGTCGTTGGCGCAGAACACCGCGGTGACCTCGCGGTCGGTGGCGATCCGCTGACCGAGTTCGTATCCGGTGCGGGCCGTCCAGTCGGCGCCGACCAGTGGTTCGACCACCGGGGCGCCCCGCTTTTCCAGGGTGGAGCGCCATCCGGCCTCGCGCTCCTGCGCGTCGAGCCAGGACCGCGGCCCGACCAGGTGGTGCACCGTGCGATGGCCCAGGTCGAGCAGGTAGGAGGTGGCCAGCTCGGCACCGGCCTCGTTGTCCACGGCGACCGAGGCCAGCGCGGTGTGGGTGCCGCAGCCGACCGCGACCAGGGCCACGTCCGCCGGCACGTTCGCCAGTGCGCCGACCGCGGCCGTCTGCGGCGCGATGACGATGATTCCCTCGACACCCTGACCCCTGAGCCGGTCGACGGCGTCCAGTACCGATCGCCGGTCGAGCGTGCCGACGGCGGCCACGGTGACGGTGTACTCGTGCTGTCGGGCCGCCTGTTCGATGCCGTAGAGCATGCAGGCGGGGCCGTACAGCGTGGTGTTGAAGCTGATCACACCCAGGGTGCGGGTGCGGCGGGTGGCCAGGGTGCGGGCGGCCGCGTTGGGGCGGTAGCCGAGTTCACGGACGGCGGCGAGCACCCGGTCCCGGGTGGTGGGCCGCACGTTCGGGTGGTCGTTCAGGACCCGCGAGACGGTCTGGTGCGAGACGCCCGCGATCCGGGCCACGTCCGCCATCACCGGTGCACGATCCCCGTCCATGCTCCACCTCCCCACACTCACACGCCGCCATGTTTCCGGCCGGTTGCCTCCGAGGGGAGCCAGCAGGCCGTGGAGAATTGTTAGCGCACACATTCCGAAGGGGTCAAGGCTTCGCAACCACTCCGATCAGGAATTTTCCGACAGCGTTGTCGGACGCCCCAGAAGGCTTCTGACGTCGCGATCACCCACCGGGAACGGCCGCACTCCTCCGAGTTCGCACCCCTTGGCGGAGGAAACGCATGGCATTTGTTTCCACACTCTTGACTGTTCGACGGTGTTGACCCGGTGTTCATCCCAGCGTAAAAAGACGGAGTCGCGAGACCGGTCGATCACCACCGACCGGGCGCAATCGTGCAGGCCAAGACCCCCGGTCCAGCTCCACCAGAGCAGCCCACAGGCCGGCCGCACCCCCGTCCCCCCGCTACTCGGATGAGTGGCGCCAAGCGAGTGCCTTGATTGTTAGCGCTCACAATCCCCCGCTGAACAGGCGCAAGAGGAAGAGGTTCACAGTGACAGCCAGACATCTGAGCGGGCTCCGGCTGAGGGTGGTGGGCGCGGTCCTCGCACTCGTCGCCGGCATCCTCGTCGGGGCCGTCGGCGCCGGCACGGCGCAGGCCGCCTCGTCCCTGCCCTGCGACATCTACGCCTCCGCGGGGACGCCGTGCGCCGCCGCGCACAGCACGACGCGGGCGCTCTTCGGCTCCTACAACGGCGCTCTCTACCAGGTCAAGCGAGCCTCGGACGGCGCCACCACCGACATCGGTGTGCTCAGCGCCGGCGGCTATGCCAACGCCGCGGCACAGGACTCCTTCTGTTCCGGCACGACCTGCGTCATCACCAAGATCTACGACCAGAGCGCGAACCACAACGACCTGACCATCGAGGGTCCGGGCGGCAACGGCGGACAGGACGTCGGCGCGATCGCCAACGCCCTGCCGGTCACGGTCGGCGGCCACGCGGCGTACGGCGTCTTCGTGTCCGCGGGCGTCGGCTACCGGAACAACAGCACGAAGGGCATCGCCACCGGCGGCTCTCCCGAAGGCGCGTACATGGTGACCAGCGGCCACCACGTCAACAACCGGTGCTGCTTCGACTACGGCAACGCCGAGACGTCCACCACCGACACCGGCAACGGCCACATGGACGCGATCAACTTCGGCACGGAGTGCTGGTTCTCCCCCTGCTCCGGATCGGGCCCGTGGGTCCAGGCAGACCTGGAGAACGGCCTGTTCGCCGGTGCCAACGGCTCGGACACGAACAACAAGGGCAACTCCAGCGAGTACGTCACCGCCATGGAGAAGAACAACGGCACGACGACCTACGCGATCAAGGGCGGCAACGCGCAGTCGGGCTCACTGACCACCTGGTACAGCGGGGCCCTTCCCAACATCGGCGGTTACACCCCGATGCACCTGGAGGGCGCCATCGTCCTCGGCACCGGCGGTGACGACAGCAACGGGTCCGACGGCTCCTTCTTCGAGGGCGTCATGACCTCCGGCTACCCGACCGACGCGGCCGACAACGCCGTGCAGGCCAACGTCACCTCCGTCGGCTACACCACCCCGGCCGCCACCTTCCCGGTCACCGGCACCGCCTACCGGCTGACGAACACCAACTCCGGCAAGGTCCTGGACGCGGTGAACTGCGGTACGGGCAACGGGACCGCAGTGGACATCTGGGCGTCGCTCGGCAACACCTGCCAGCAGTGGAAGTTCGCCTCCGCGGGCAACGGCCACTACACGATCACCAACGTGAACAGCGGCACGGTCCTGGACGACAAGAACTGCGGGCAGAGCAACGGCACGGCCGTCCAGCTGTGGGCCTCGCTCGGCAACACCTGCCAGCAGTGGGACGTCACCCATGTCGGCACCCACTACACACTCACCAATGTCAACACCGGTATGACGCTGGACGTCGCGAACTGCGGCACCGCCAACGGGACCGCGGTCCGTCAGTGGCAGCAGCTCGACAACACCTGCCAGCAGTGGAACATCGCTCCCTGACCCGATCCATCGAGTCATCGGTGGCCCGCCGGCCCTTCCCGCCGGCGGGCCACCGTTTCATGACCGGGACACCGGGGCCGTCGGCGCCCCGGCGGATCGGCCGTCCGTCACCTGCGCCGGCCCTCGGTGGGCGTGGGCTCCGGGCCCGCGGCCCGCACGCTGCTGGTGTGGCCCGGCGTGGACCTGCCCGGGGCGGGCCGGCCGGTGGCGGCCGGTGCCTTCTGCTTCGGGTGGTGACGGATCGCCAAGTCCTGGGGGAAGGTGAGCTGCTGGTTCATCCACGTCAGGGCGGCGGGCATCTCCCGTACCCAGGTCGGGAAGTTGTGGCTGCCCTGCTCCGGCAGGATCGACGCGACCCGCATGGGTGCCTTGACGGCCTTGATGAAGGCCACCGTCTGCGCGTAGCCGCGCTCGCCGTGCTTGCTCTCGGCGACCAGGACGGACACCTGGGGCACCGGCAGGTGCTGGAGCCGCCACATCAGATCGTGCTCGTTGATCTGCTTGACACGGCCCGGTCCACTGCCGAAGAGGTTGCCGGTGGTGGGGTCTTCCTTGATCTTGTAGTCGGGCGACAGGGCGGCCGCGGCGCTGTACACGTGCGGGTCGCGCATCGCCAGCTGCAGGGAGCAGGTGGCGCCGGAGGAGTAGCCCATGACGCCCCAGGCGTTGGCGTCGTGGCCCACCCGGTAGGCGGACCTCAGGGCGTCGGGGAGGTCCTGGGCCAGGAAGGTCTCGGTCTGCGGGCCGCCCGGGACGTCCACGCACTCGGTGTCGCGCGGCGGGGCGACCGTCGGCCGGATCATCACCACGATGGTCGGCTGCATCCGGCCGCTCTTCTGCAGCTGCCCGGCGATCTGCGACACCCGCAGGTGCTGCGCGAGGTTGAAGATGCTGCCCGGGTAGCCGCTGAGCGCGACGATCACCGGGAAACGCTGCAACTGGTAGGCCTTCTGGAAGTACTGCGGGGGCAGGTAGACGAACGCCGGGTCGACCACGCCCGTGCGGCGGCCGATGACCTTCACCGACTCCACCTGTCCGTTCACGGCGGCGGGACCGGTGGGCAGTCCGCTGACCCCCTTCAGCTGCTCGTCGCCGGCGGGCTGTACGAGCGCCCCCTTCACGGAGACACCGTCGATCGTGCCCAGGCCACCGCTGCCGGCCGCCTGCGTCAGACCCACCGGGGCGGTGTCGACGTTGCCGAACAACTCGCCCCACGACCCGAAGAACTGGTACGACGAGTTCAGCGCGCAGGCGAACGCAGCGAGGATCGTCACCTGGGTCACCCCGATGGCCGCCAGCCGCCCCAGCACCTGCCACAGCCCCGCACTGGCCAGCCGCGGCCACACCCAGACCAGCAGCGCCACGCAGCCGGCGGCGACGGCCGCCAACACGTACACGGTCGTCTCGCTGGTCAAACCCATGGCACTCAGTCCCCGCTTTCCTTGCCCGTTCGGTTTCCTTCACCCAGAAAGAGGGCCGCGGAGCCCTCCGCGTTCCCCAACGAACGCCGAGGGGGACAAATCACGGGCAATTCTTGCTTTCCCGAGGGATCTCACACCTTCCCGCGCGGCATGCGGCGGTAGGGTCGGCCGATGCCCGGACTGCAGCAACTGCACGCTTCCCATGCGCCGGCGGTGCTGGCCTTCGAACTGGCGAACCGAGCCTACTTCGCCGCGTCGGTCTCCGATCGCGGCGACGACTTCTTCGACCGGTACGCCGAGCGGCACCGCGCTCTGCTGGCCGAGCAGGACGCCGGCATCAGCGTCTTCTACCTGCTCGTCGCCGAGGACGGCTCGGTTCTGGGCCGGTTCAACCTCTACGACCTCTCGGACGGCACCGCCGTACTCGGCTACCGGGTCGCGCAGCACGTCACCGGTCGGGGCGTGGCGACCGCGACCGTCCTGGAGCTGTGCGGGCTGGCGGCGGCCCGGCACGGGCTGCGCACGCTGCGGGCGGGCACCTCCCGCCAGAACACCGCGTCCCAGAGAGTTCTCGCCAAAGCGGGGTTCACCCTGGTAGGCCCGGCCGATCCGGCCGGGCTCGGCGGCAAGCAGGGCCTCTGGTACGAGCGCGACGTGACGTAAGGACGACGTAAGAACGTCTCGACGGGGCCGTAGGAGGGGATACTTCCGCTTTGTCTCACGGGCCTCTCGCGTAAGAGCATGCACACCTCACACTGGGCCCAGCAGAGAGGCACCGCACATGAAGCACGCCGCGCGCCACCGGTGGTTGGCGATGGTCCTGCCGGTGGCGGCCGTAGCCGTGGCGGCGTCGTTCGCCGTCCCGCACCTGGCGGGCGCCTCGCCCGCGCCGGCCGTTCGGACGGCCACGCGGATCGACGACCGGCAGCAGGTTCTCGACGCCGTCGCCGATCGCATCACCGAGGGCCTCTCCGAGTCGGGCCGCGCGCGAATACCCGGTTTCACCGACATCGCGGTCGACCCCGACCACAACCTCCTGCGCCTGTACTGGAAGGGCGCCCCGCCGCAGCGGGTCCGGCACATCCTCGCCCGGCTCCCCCACGGTGTGCGGGCCGAAGTCGAGCACGCCCGCTACTCCAAGGCCGAACTCCACGCCGCCCGTGCGAAATTGCTGCGCAGCCGGACCTCGATGAACCTGCGGATCGCCGGGACCTCGGCGCCCGTCCACATCACCAGCATCGGCCCCGCGGTGGACGGCAGCGGCCTGGAGGTCGGCTACGAGGCCGTGGGCGACCGGACGAAGAGCCCCCTGGCCATCACGGGCGGAAACGTCCCCCGGCGGGTCGCGACGGCCGCCGCCCGTCTGGCGGGGATCCACGTCGCCGCGATCCACCGGCTGCAGAGCGTCGACCTGGCCTCCCGGCAGCACGACCAGTCGCCCTGGACCGGAGCCTCGGCCCTGCACAACCCCGGCGGGGGCATCTGCTCCGGCTCCTACGGCGTGCGGAACGCCGCCGGCCAGTCCATGCTCACCTCGGCCTACCACTGCGGCTCCGCCGCCGGCGGCCGGTGGACGACCTGGTCCGGCGGCGACCTCGTCGGCACCACGGACGCGACCCAGGAATCCGCGCAGGACGACGTGGTGGGCATCAAGGTGCCGTCGCGGCAGGTCAGCGGCCGGCTCTACGACGGCCCCGCGAGCCGCACCGACGGTTACGCCAAACCCCTCGTCGGCTGGGGCCACAACAACGTCGGCGACTACGTGTGCACCGACGGCGCCAACGGCGGTGTGCACTGCGGTGTACGGATCGCGCAGACCGACATCGGTGTCACCGGACCGAACCATGTCTACCGCCCCGACGTCGACCTCGCCTACGCCACTTCCGCGACTCCGGGCGGTGTCGCCGCGCTCAACGGCGACAGCGGCGGGCCGGTGTTCGCCCCCGTCCGCAACCACACGGCCGACGAGGCACGCGGAATGATCACCGCCCTCGACCGCACCGTCACCTGCCCGCCCGCGTACAACCCGAACACCGTCCTCGACGGTCACCGCAGGGCGCCGTGGTGCCTGGCCGGCGTGTACTACGTGCCGATCGGGCAGACGCTCCACGACATGCACTGGACCCTGGTGACCGGCTGACGACGGCCCGCCCGACTCCCCTTCGCACAAAGGAAGAACGCAGTCAGTGAAGCCGATCGGCGCAGACCTCCTCAGGCCCCTTCCGGAACTGCTGCGGGAGAACGCGCTGCGCTTCGCCGAGAAGGTCGCCTTCCAGGACTCCCACTTGCGGCTGACGTACGCGGAGTTGGAGCGCAGAACCGGACGGCTGGCCGGCCATCTGGCCGGACTCGGTCTGCGCCACGGCGAGCGCGCGGCGATCCTCCTCGGCAACCGCGTCGAGGCGGTGGAGAGTCTGCTCGCCGTCACCCGGGCCGGGGCGGTCGGCGTACCGATGGACGCTCGCGCCTCCGACGCGGAACTCGCCCACATGCTGGACGACAGCGCCGCCCGGGTGGTCTTCACCGACCGGTCCGGGCTGGTCCGGCTGCGGCCGCTGCTCGACGGGCGTCCGCACCTCGCCGTCGTACCGGTGGACGGTGCCGGAACGGGTCGTACGCCCGGCTACGCGGACATGGTCACGACCGAGCCGTCCGTGTCCGCGCCGGACGACCTCGGGCTCGACGAGGTGGCCTGGCTGCTGTACACCTCGGGGTCGACGGGCACGCCCAAGGGTGTGCTCTCCACGCAGCGCAACCGTCTGTGGTCGGTCGCGGCGGGCCTGGTCTCGGTGTTCGGGTTGTCCGCCGACGACCGGCTGCTGTGGCCGCTCCCCCTGCATCACGCCATGAGCCAGGTCATGTGCGTCATCGGGGTGACCGCGACCGGCGCGGGTGCCCGCATCCTGCCGCGGTTCTCGGTCGAGGACGTGCTCGGCGAACTGCGGCGGACGCAGGACCCGTGCACCCTGATGGCCGGTGTGCCGACGACGTACGCCAGGCTCCTCGACGCGGTGCGCGGCGAAGGGTTGCGGGCGCCCGCCCTGCGGGGCTGTGTCAGCGGGGGTGCCGCGGCCCCGCCCGCTTTCCAGCGGTCCTTCGAGGAGATCTGCCGCGTCCCGTTCCTCGAACACTACGGCAGCACCGAGACGGGGCCCGTCACGATGACGGCGCCGGGCGTCTCCCGGACACCGGGATCGTGCGGCCGGGTGATTCCCGGGGTCCGGGCGCGGATCGGCGACGAGGACGGGACCGCGGGCGAAGGGGACGAAGGGGAGTTGTGGATCAGCGGGCCCGGCGTCATGGCCGGCTACCACAACCGGCCCGACGACACCGCCGACGCCCTGCGCGAGGGGTGGTACCGCACCGGTGACCTCGCCCGGATCGACGCCCGTGGCGAACTCACCATCACCGGCCGGGTCAGCGAGCTGATCATCCGTGGCGGGGAGAACATCCACCCGTCCGAGGTGGAGGCGGCGCTGCTCGATCTCCCGGAGGTCGCGGACGCCACCGTGGTGGGGCGGCACGACGACGTGCTCGGTGAGGTACCGGTCGCCTACCTGGTGGCCGAGCGGGCCGGCGGGCTCGACCGCCGACGGATCCTCGCCGCGTGCCGCGCCCGCCTCGCACCGTTCAAGGTTCCCGCCGACCTGTACGAGGTGGCGGGGATTCCGCGCACGGCGTCGGGCAAGCCCAGGCGGTACGCGCTCGCCGACGCGCCCGCGCGGCTCCTGGCGGCGGTGGCCGCCCCCCGCCCCGGCCGTACGACGGCGGACCTGCTCGCCCTCGTCCGGGAGGAGGTCGCCGCCGTACTCGACTGCGCTGCCGACGACGTGGAACCGCAGACCGCGTTCCGTGATCTCGGCCTCGACTCGCTGTCGTCGACCGTGCTGCGCCGGCGCTTGGCGGCGGCCACCGGTCTCGCCCTGTCCGAGGCCGTCGCCTTCGACTTTCCGACGGCGGCCGAGATGGCCGCGCATCTGCGCGCGGGACTGACCGGGGAGCGGACGGGCGCCGTGTCCGTGGACCCGCCGGAGGCCGACGACTCCGACGATCCCGTGGTGATCGTCTCGATGGCGTGCCGCTTTCCCGGTGGTGTGGAGTCCCCGGAGGAGTTGTGGCGGCTGGTCGCCGACGGCGTCGACGCGATCACCCCGTTCCCCGCCGACCGGGGCTGGGACCTGGACGGCCTGTACGACCCTGATCCCGGGCGGGCCGGGCGGACGTACGTCCGTGAAGGCGGCTTCCTGACCGGCGTGGACCGCTTCGATCCGGCGTTCTTCGGCATCTCGCCCCGTGAGGCGCTGGCGATGGATCCGCAGCACCGGCTGCTGCTCGAAGTCGCCTGGGAGGCCTTCGAGCGCGCGGGGGTCGACCCCGGCACGCTGCGCGGTACGGCGACGGGTGTGTACGCCGGCGTCATGTACAGCGACTACGCCGGCCGGCTCCCGGCCGCGCCGGAGCACGTCGAGGGCTACCTCGGCATCGGCAACGCGGGAAGCGTCGCCTCCGGCCGTATCGCCTACACCTTCGGTCTGGAAGGACCCGCCCTCACCGTCGACACGGCGTGCTCGTCGTCGCTGGTGGCCCTGCATCTGGCGGCCCAGGCGCTGCGCAGGGGCGAGTGTTCCCTCGCCCTGGCGGGCGGCGTGACGGTGATGTCGGCGCCGGGCTCCTTCGTCGAGTTCAGCAGGCAGCGCGCGCTGGCCCCCGACGGCCGCTGCAAGGCGTTCGGCGCCCGGGCCGACGGCACCGCGTGGGGCGAGGGCGCGGGCCTGGTGCTGCTGACCCGGCTGTCCGAGGCGCGGCGGGCGGGACATCCGGTCCTGGCCGTGGTGCGCGGTACGGCGGTGAACCAGGACGGTGCCAGCAACGGTCTGACGGCCCCGCACGGGCCGGCCCAGCAGCGGGTGATACGGCGGGCCCTGGCCGACGCGCGGCTGGCGCCCGAGGAGATCGACGCTGTCGAGGCGCACGGCACCGGGACCCGGCTCGGTGACGTCATCGAGGCGGAGGCCTTCCTCGCCGCCTACGGCCGGGGCGGACGCCGTCGGCACCCGCTGTGGCTGGGCTCCGTCAAGTCCAACATCGGTCACACGCAGGCCGCAGCGGGCATCGCGGGCGTGATGAAGATGGTCCAGGCGATGGCGCACGGTGTGCTGCCCCGCACCCTGCACGCCGACGAGCCGACGCCGAGGGTGGACTGGTCCTCGGGCGCGGTGTCGCTGCTGACCCGGCAGGTGCCGTGGCCCCGGACCGGCCGGCCGCGCCGGGCGGGCGTGTCGGCGTTCGGGATCAGCGGGACCAACGCGCACGTGATACTGGAGCAGCCCCCCGCGTGGGACTCGGCCGCCACGGCGCCCCCGCCGCGGCGGACGCCGTCGGCCCCGGTGCCGGCCGTGCCATTCCCGCTCTCGGCCAGGAGCGCGGCGGGGCTGCGCGCCCAGGCCGGGCGCCTGCACGCCGCGGTGGCCGCGGACCCGGGAACCCGCCTGGTGGACACCGGCTTCTCCCTGGCCACGACCCGCGCCGCCTTCGAACACCGCGCGGTGCTCGTGGCCGGCGACCGCGACGCACTGCTCGCCTCCCTCAGGGCGGTGGCCGAGGGGCGCCACCGGCCCGGAGTGAGCACCGGCGGCCCCCGTCAGAAGGGGCCCGTGGTCTTCCTCTTCACCGGCCAGGGCAGCCAACGTGCGGGCATGGGGCGGGAGCTGTACGAGACCTGTCCCGCCTACGCCCGTTCCTTCGACGAGACCTGTGCGCGGCTGGACCCGCTCCTGCCCCGGCCACTGCGGGACGTGGTGTTCGCCACGGACGGCTCGGACGGCTCGGACGGCTCGGCCGGCTCGAACGGCTCGAACGGCTCGAACGGCTCGCACCACTCGGGCGGTTCGTCCGCGGGCGGCGACCTGCACGCGACCTTGTTCGCGCAGCCGGCCCTCTTCGCCCTGGAAGTCGCCCTGTTCCGGCTGCTGGAGTCCTGGGGGGTGCGCCCGGACATCGTGGCGGGGCACTCCGTCGGCGAGGTCGCGGCGGCGCATGTCGCCGGGGTGCTGACCCTCCCGGACGCCTGCACGTTGGTGGCGGCCCGGGGCCGGCTGATGGGCGCGCTGCCCGCCGGCGGGGCCATGGTCGCGGTGCGGGCCGGCGAGCGGGAGATGGCCGCGTTCCTCTCCGGCCGGGAGCGGCGGGTGGACATCGCGGCGGTCAACGGCCCCTCCTCCGTGGTCGTCTCGGGAGACGAGGAAGCGGTGCTGGACGTCGCCGCGTACTGGCGCGAACAGGGCCGGGAGACCTCGCGGCTGCGCGTGAGCCACGCGTTCCACTCCCCGCGCATGGAACCCATGCTGGCCGGCTTCGCCGAGGTGGCCCGGGGGCTCGCCTACTCCCGCCCGCGCCTGCCCCTGGTGACCGCCGTGGCGGGCCGGATCGCGACGGCCGAGGAGGTCGGTTCACCGGACCACTGGGTGGATCACGTACGGCGACCGGTCCGTTTCGCCGACACGATGCGCCACCTGGGCGAACGGGGCGCGACGCACTATGTGGAACTCGGCCCCGACGGTGTGCTCGCGGCCATGGCTCGGGAGTGTCTCACCGACGCCGCCCCCGCGCCCCTGGTCGTCCCCACCCTGCGCGGCTCCCGTCCCGAGGCCGAGGCGCTCCTGACCGCACTGGCCGCGCTGCACGCCCAGGGTGTCGGCGTCGACTGGCGGGAGGTGTTCGCCGGACGCGGCGCACGGCGTACGGCACTTCCCACGTACGCCTTCCAGCGGGAGCGGTACTGGCTGGACGCTCCCCGGGCGGGGACGCTCACGGCGTCGCCGGAGGCCGCCGGGGACCATCCGTTCCTGCGGTCCGTCACCTCCACGGCGGACGACGGCGGACTGCTGCTGGGCGGGCGGCTCTCGCCGCGCGACCAGCCCTGGCTGGCCGACCACGCCGTGCTGGGCACGGTGCTCCTGCCCGCCACGGCGTTCGTCGAGATGGCCCTTTACGCCGGTGGCCTGGTGGGAGCCGGCGTCCTGGACGAACTCACCCTCACGGCACCGCTGCCGCTGCCCTCCACCGGCGCCGTCGAGGTGCAGGTGAAGGTGTCCGGACCGGACGGGGAGGGGCGGCGGGCCGTGGTGTTCCACTCCCGGCCCCACTCGCCCGCGTACGACGGCCCGTGGCACCGCCACGCCACCGGAACCCTGGCACCCGGCGAGCCGTCGGCCCTGCCGGAAGGCGGCGGGCCCCCCGCGCCCGCCGCGCCCCGTGCGTGGCCTCCGGCGGGTGCCGTACCGCTCCCGCTCGATACCGAGCCGGATCCGGACGCCGATGGCGACGGCCACGGGGACGGTGACGGTGACGATGACGGCGGGTTCTACGATCGTCTCGCGCGCCTCGGACTGGACTACGGCCCGGTGTTCCAGGGTCTGCGAGCCGCCTGGCGCCTCGGCGAGGACGTCCTCGCCGAGGTCGCGCTGCCGGAGGAGGCGGGCACCGACGCCTCCCGGTTCACCGTGCACCCGGCCCTGCTGGACGCGGCGCTGCACACCATGATGCTGGCCGGCGCCGTCCCCGACGCCACCACCGCCGACGCCGGCGCCGGCCGGGCGGTGTCGCTGCCGTTCGCCTGGAGCGGGGTACGGGCGCACGCCTCCGGTGCCCGCCGGCTGCGGGTGCGCATGTCGCCCGGGGCGGCGAACCGTGCGTCGCTTGAGCTGGCCGACGACACCGGGGCGCCCGTCGCCACGGTCGGCGCACTGACCCTGCGGCCGCTCCCCCGCGAGCAGTTGACGACCGCCGGCGCCCTCGGTGACCGCCTGTTCCGGATCGGCTGGACGCGGTCGGCCCGCTCCCCCGTCGCCGTGTCCCCCGGCGAGGCCGCCTGGGGCGTGCTGGGCGAGGCCGACCCCCGGCTGCTCGACGCGCTCGGCACCGGCGGCGTCACGGCGACGCGTCACCCGGACCTGGCCTCGCTGGCCGCCGCCGCGCCCCCCGTCGTCCTCGCCCCGTGCCCGCCGCTCGGCGAGGTCGCGGCAGGCACCGACCACGCCCTGGCCGCGCACCGTCTGGCCGCCTGGACGCTGCGGCTCGTGCAGGACTGGCTCGCCGAGGAGCGCCTGTCCGGCTCGCGCCTGGTCATCGTCACCTCAAGGGCGGTCAGTACGGCGGCGGACGGCCGGGCAGGCCTCGCGGAGGGCATCGAGGCCGTCGCCTACGCGCCGGTGTGGGGGCTGGTCCGCTCGGCCCAGACGGAGAATCCGGGCCGCTTCACCCTCGTGGACGTGGACGAACACCCCGATTCCCGGCGGGCGTTGGTGTCGGCGGTGGCGAGCACGGAGCCGCAGACGGCCGTACGCCGGGGAGCCGTGTACGTTCCGGGGCTGGTCCGGGACTCCGGGACGGCGTCCGGTGCGGCGCCGGGCCGTCGGCTGGACCCCCACGGCACCGTCCTGATCACCGGCGGTTCCGGTTCGCTGGGCAGGTCGCTCGCCCGCCATCTCGTCGTCGCGCACGGGGTCCGCCACCTGCTGCTCGCGGGACGGCGCGGCGCCGACGCACCGGGTGTCGGCGAACTCCGGTCGGAACTCATCGATCTGGGCGCCGAGGTGACCGTCGTGGCGTGCGATGTCGCCGACCGCGCGGCGCTGGCCGACGTGCTGGCCGGTGTCCCCGAGGCGCACCCGCTGACGGGTGTCGTGCACACCGCGGGCGTGCTGGACGACGGTGTGATCCCCGCGCTCACCGCGGACCGGCTGGCCGGCGTGCTGCGGCCGAAGGCGGACGCGGCCCTCGCGCTGCACGAGCTGACCAAGGACCTCGACCTGGCGGTGTTCGCGCTGTTCTCCTCGGTGGCCGGGGTGTTCGGTTCCGGCGGCCAGGGCAACTACGCCGCGGCGAACTGCGTCCTGGACGCGCTGGCGCAGCACCGCGTCCGTCTCGGTCTCCCCGGCACCTCTGTCGCATGGGGGCCGTGGCAGCAGAGCGACGGGATGACGGCGCACCTGAGCGGCGCCGATCTGCGCCGGATGGCCCGTACCGGTTTCGTCCCGCTGAGCACCGAGGAGGGCCTCGCGCTCTTCGACGCCGCCGTCGCAAGCCCCACGGCGGTGCTCGTCGCGGCGCGCCTGGACCCGGCGGTCTTCCGGTCCGCCGGGACGGCCGGTGTGCCGCTGTCGCGCCTGCCGGGCCGGCGGTCCGCACGGCCCGGCTCCGTGGCACCCGCCGAGCCCGGCGGTCGTGGCTCGCTGCATGCCCGGCTGGCCGCCGTGGACGCGAACGAACGCGGCTCGCTGCTGCTGGCCGCCGTACGCGCGGAAGCGGCCGCCGTGCTGGGCCACGGCGCGGACGGTTCGGCGATCGACGCGGACCGTACGCTGACCGAGCTGGGCCTCGACTCGCTGGCGGCCGTGGAACTGCGCAACCATCTGGAGAAGGCGACGGAACTGTCCCTTCCCTCCACCCTGCTGTTCGACTACCCCACGCCTCGTGCGGTCGCCTCCCACCTGGCCAAGCGGTGGGCCGGCACCCGCTCCGAGGCGACGGGCGCCACCGGCCGCCCGTCGGACGCCGACTCCGTCTCCGGGCTCTTCCGCGCCGCGTGCGCCGTCGGCAGGGCGTGGGACGGCATGGCGGTGCTGACCGTCGCCTCCCGTCTGCGCGAGGTCTTCGCCACGGCCGAGGACCTCGGCGCACCGCCCCGGGCCGTCACCGTCTCGACCGGGGGCACCGGTCCCCGGCTGGTCTGCTTCCCGGCGCTCAGCGCGCTCTCGGGGCCGCACGAGTACACCCGCTTCGGGCGTGATCTCCAGGGTCTGCGACCGGTCTCGGTGCTTCCGCATCCCGGATTCCTGCCCGGTGAACCACTGCCGGCCACGCTGGACGCCTTCCTGTCCGCGCAGGCCGCCGCTGTCCTGGCCTGCGCGGGCGACGAGCCGTTCGCCCTGCTGGGGCGCTCGGCCGGCGGCTGGGTCGCGCACGCCGTGGCCGGGCATCTGGAGCGCGGGGGCCACGCCCCGGCCGCCGTCGTCCTGATCGACACCTACCCGCCCGACCCGTACGACGGACCCGCGCTGTCCGCGATGACGGCCGGAATGCTCGACAAGGCGGCGGGGTTCGCCTCGGCCGAGACCGAGCGGCTCACCGCGATGGCCGGTTATCTGGAGCTGTACGCCGGCTGGGAACCGGCCGCCCTGTCGGCTCCCACGCTGTTCGTCCGGGCCCGGGAGGCCCTGCCGGGTGTCGAGCCGCCCTCGCCGTGGCGTCTGCCGCACCGGGAAGTCACCGTGCCCGGTGACCACTTCACCGTCCTGGAGGAGCACGCCCGGACCACCGCTCTCGCCGTGCACGACTGGCTCACCGGCCGGCCGTGACCCGGCGTCCGCCCGCCCGAGGCCACGGGTATGTATTCGGTATGAATCAGGTATGACGGGGGTTGTTCGGGGCGCCCCCTGCCGAGGCCCGGGGGAGCACCGGGCGTAGGGTTCCTCGGCGGGTCCGGCGGGGGCCCGATGTGCCGTGGAAGGAGCGCGCGATGGCGAGTCTGCCGGAACTGACGACAGGGCGGCTGCTCTCGTCCTGGCAGGTGGATGTGCCGGCGCTGCTGCTCGTCGTCGCGCTCGGCGCCCTGTACGGGTGGGGCGTGCTGCGGCTGCGACGGCGGGGCGACCCCTGGCCCGTGCCTCGCGTCGCCGCGTTCGCGCTGCTGGGCCTCGGGACGCTCGCCGTCGCGACGATGTCCGCCCTCGCGGTGTACGACCGCGTGCTGTTCTGGCCGGCCGCCGTCCAGAACATCCTTCTCGATCTGGTGGCGCCGCTCGGCCTGGCCCTCGGCGACCCGCTGGGGCTCGCCGTGCGCGCGCTGCCCGAGCGCGCCGCGGCCCGGGTGCGGGGCGCGATGGGCCGGCGTCTCGTCCACCTGCTCACGTTCCCGCTGGTCAGTACGGCCCTGGTGCTCGCGACCGAGCTGTCGGTGTACTTCACGCCGTACTTCGAGACGGCGCTGCGGCACAGCTGGCTGCACGAGGTGATGTACCTGCACCTGCTGCTCGCCGGCTGTCTGTTCGTGGTGCCGGTGCTCACCCGCGAGGAGACCCTGCCCGCCTGGTGCACGCATCCCGTGCGGGCGGCGCTGGTGTTCCTCGACGGGATCGTGGACGCCGTGCCCGGCATCGTGGTGATGACTCATGGCACGCTGATCGCCGGCGCCTGGTACCTGCACCACGCCCCGTCCTGGGCGCCGGACGTCCAGCACGACCAGCAGCTCGGCGGCGGCGCGATGATCAGCATCGCCGAACTGGTGGCGCTGCCCTTCCTGCTGGCGATCCTCGTGCAGTGGGCGCGCGCCGAACGCGTCGGTGCCGCCGCGCTGGACCGCCGGCTGGAGGCCGAACTGGTCCCCGCGGTGGCCACCGCCGCCCCCGCCGCCGAGGACACCCCGGCCCCGGACCTGGTGCGCCCCTGGTGGGAGACCGAGAACAGCGCGGTCGCCCAGCGCGTCCGGCAGCAACGGCCCGAACGCTGACCCGACCGTAAGGGAACGCGAGTAAGGGAAGGCGAATCGCCAGAGGCCTGAGTGACTGCTGTGACGTACGAGCCGACCCTGGGTTGTCCATCTCATGGAACGGGCATAGCCACCGGAATGCCTCGGTGATACAAATGCCGCATGTCGGACCGATTTGCCCGATTCGGACGCATCTCCATGCGGTCGATGATCGGCAAGAGCCCCCGCAGCGTCGCCGGACAGGTCTTCGTCCTGCAGGCCGCGCTGGTGGTGGCGCTCGTGGTCTGCGCCGTCTTCGCGCTCGTCCTCCAGTCCGAACGTGACACCGGCACGGAGGCCCGGCGCCGGTCGATAGCGGTCGCCGAGACCTTCGCGCACTCGCCGGGCATCCTCCAGGCGCTGCGCACCCCCGACCCCTCGAAGGTGCTCCAGCCGCTCACCGAGGCCGGCCGCAGGAGCGCGGGCGTGGACTTCATCGTGGTCATGAACACCAGGGGCATCCGCTACACCCACCCCATGCCCAGCAAGATCGGTAAGCGGTTCGTCGGCAGGATCGGTCCGTCACTGGCCGGCAAGGTCTACACCGAGAGCGTCCACGGCCCGCTCGGCCACGAGGAGCAGGCGACCGTTCCCATCGACGACACCCACGGCAGGGTGACGGCCCTCGTCTCCGCCGGACTGAAGGTCAGGAACGTGACCAACGAGGTGGACCGGCAGCTGCCGATCATCCTGGCCGCCGGGGCCGGAGCACTCGCGGTGTCCACCACGGGCACGGCGCTGGTGGGCAGGCGACTGCGGCGGCAGACCCACAGCCTGGCCCCGGACGAGATGACCCGCATGTACGAGCACCACGACACGGTGCTGCACTCGGTGCGGGAGGGTGTGCTCATCGTCGACGACAACGGGCGGCTGCTGCTCGCCAACGACGAGGCCAGACGGCTGCTGGAGATACCCCTGGAGGCCGAGGGGCGGCATGTGCTGGAGTTGTCGGGTCTTGACCCCGCCATGACGGAGCTGCTCGTCTCCGGCCGTGTGGCCACCGACGAGGTGCACTTCGCCGGGAGCCGGCTGCTGGCGGTCAATCAGCGCCCCACCGACCGGGTCGGAGGCCCCAGGGGAACCGTGGTGACGCTCCGCGACTCCACCGAACTCCAGGCGGTGTCCGGCAGGGCCGAGGTGGCGCGGGAACGGCTGGAGCTGCTCTACGACGCGGGACTCGGCATCGGCACCACCCTCGACGTGATCCGCACGGCGGACGAGCTGGCCCAGGTCGCCGTCCCCCGCTTCGCCGACTTCGTCACCGTGGACCTCGCCGACCCCGTGCTGCACGGCGAGGAGCCCGCCCCCACCGCGACGGACATGCGGCGCGTCGCCGTGCACGGCATCCGGGACGACCATCCGCTCTACGAGAAGGGCCGGCTGATCGACTTCCTGCCCTCCACCCCGCAGGCGCGCGGCTTCGACGCCGGCCACTCCGAGCTGGCGACCGACCTGTCGACCGCGAACGGCTGGCACGCACAGGATCCGGCGCGGGCCCGGCAGATCGTGGACTACGGCATCCACTCGCTGATCGCCGCACCGATCCAGGCCCGTGGCGTCGTCCTCGGCATGGCCAACTTCTGGCGTGCCAAACGGGAGCCGTTCACCGAGGAGGAGCTGTCGCTCGCCGACGAACTCGTGGCCCGCGCCGCCGTCAGCATCGACAACGCCCGCCGGTACGCCCGCGAGCACGCCATGGCGGTCACCCTCCAGCGCAGCCTGCTGCCGCGGGCGCTGCCCGAACAGAGCGCCCTGGACGTCGGCTACCGCTATCTGCCCGCCCAGTCGGGCGTGAGCGGGGACTGGTTCGACGTGATCCCCCTGCCGGGGAGCCGGGTCGCGCTGGCCGTGGGCGATGTCGTCGGGCACGGCCTGCACGCCGCCGCGACGATGGGCCGGCTGCGGACCGCGGTGCACAACTTCTCCGCCCTCGACCTGCCACCGGACGAACTGCTCAGCCACCTGGACGACCTGGTCGGCCGCATCGACCAGGACGAGGCCTGCGCGCAGACGGCCGGCGAGATCGTGGGCGCCACCTGTCTGTACGCGATCTACGACCCGGTCGGCCGCCGCTGCGTCATGGCGCGCGCCGGACACCTGGCGCCCGTGCTGGTCCACCCCGACGGCTCCGCCGCCTTCCCCGACGTGCCGGCCGGCCCGCCGCTGGGTCTGGGCGGCATGCCGTTCCAGACGGCGGAAGTGGACCTTCCCGAGGGCAGTCAGCTCGTGCTGTACACCGACGGCCTCATCGAGGACCGCAACCGTGACCTGGACGTGGGCATGGAGCTGCTGCGGCGGGCGGTGGCCGGCCGCCCCGACCGGCCGCCCGAGGAGACCTGCCAGGCGGTGCTGGACGAACTGCTGCCCGAGGGATCCAAGGACGACGTCGCGCTGCTCGTCGCACGCACCCGGGCGCTGCCGCCGGAGAACGTGGCCGACTGGGACGTGCCCCGGGATCCGGCCGCCGTGTCCCGGATGCGTGCCGCGGTCTCCGGCCGGCTGGACGAATGGGGCCTGTCCGAGCTGGGCTTCGGCATGGAACTCGTGCTGAGCGAGCTGATCACCAACGCCATCCGCTACGGCTCCGATCCGGTCCGGGTGCGGCTGATCCGCGACCGCTCGCTGGTCTGCGAGGTCGCCGACGGCAGCAGCACCTCCCCGCATCTGCGGTACGCCGCGACGACCGACGAGGGCGGCCGGGGCCTGTTCCTGGTCTCGCAGATGACCGAGCGCTGGGGCACCCGGTACACCCCCCAGGGCAAGGTGATCTGGGCCGAGGTGGCCCTGCCGGACCTCTCGGAGTGGCCTGCGGAATGACCGGAAAGCGCCGGTTGCGGCAAGCAACCGGCGGGCCGGAATCGCCCTCTTGTGCGGTGACAGCAACCTATGGGGGAGGACGAGATGAATCGTGGTATCGGCCGGTCCGGCATCCGGCGCACGGGAGCCAGGGCCGCGGCGGTGGGCGCGCTGGGTACGGCCGCGGTCGTACTGGCGGTGACGCCGGCGTTCGCCAAGGGCAGTGTCGACCTGACCGCGTCGCCTGGCACCGTCCGGGTCGGACACACCGTCCATGTGAAGGGATCAGGCAACAGCGACGCGGTGTGGTTCGCGAAGTTCTGCGCGCAGGAGCGCACGGGGACGCGCGGCGCGTGGCACACCGTCGCGTGCGGCCGGGTCGTGGACGTCACCGAGCGGGACGCCAAGGTGGACGCGAGGATCGAGGTCCGCCACCGCGGCGTCGTGCAGTTCCGCGGCGTGCTCTACGGCGTCGACGGCCCGCGCGGCGGCCACCCCTACGCGGACATCACCACACCGGCAAGGACCGTGCACGTGCGCTGACCGGTGGCGGCGGGGAGGGAGGACGGCCCCGCCGGCCGGGTGTCAGGCCTGCGGCGGCGTCCACCGCTGGGCGGTGGATCCGTCGCAGGTGCGGATCTGCAGTCGGGTGCCTTCCGTCGTGGAGGAGTCGGGGTCGGCCAGGCACAGGCCGGAGTTGGTGTTCCTCAGGGAGCCGTCGGCGCCCACCGTCCAGCCCTGGGCGCCGGTGCCGTTGCAGGTGTACAGCTGGACGAGGGTGCCGTCGGTGGTCCCGCTGCTCGTCACGTCGAGACACTTGCCGAGCGTGCGCAGGGTGCCGTCGGCCGCGACCGTCCAGTCCTGGGCGTAGGTGCCGTTGCAGGTCCACAGCCGGATCGCGGTGTGATCGGCCGTACCGGAGCCGGCGTCGTCGACGCACAGGGCGGCGCTGACGCCTGAGCCGACAGGCCCCACCCGCGGCTTCCCGGGGCCCGCGGTGTCACCGGGGTAGGACGGCGGGGCCGCCGAAGGGCTCGTGGCCCAGCCGGTGTTCGCGGTGGTGCCGAGCGTATAGCTGAGCGTTCCCCCGGAGGTGATCGCGCTCGTGGGGGCGTAGGCGTTGTTCCACGCCGCCCCGTCGAACGTCGCCGACCGGACATAGGGAGCGTCGTCCGCCGCGCCCACGCCGTCGATCGTCAAGGTCTTGCCGGACGGCAGGGTGATCACGGCCTGGGGGAACACCGGCGACCCGAGGGCGAGGTCCGAGGTGCCCGGCGTCATCGGGTACATGCCCAGGGCGGACCAGACGTACCAGGCGCTCATCTCGCCGAGGTCGTCGTTGCCGTCGGCGAGACCGCCGGGAGTGTTCGACCAGATCCGGTCCTGGATGGAGCGCACCGTCGACTGCGTCTTGTAGGGGCGGCCGACGTAGTCGTACTCCCAGGGCAGTTCGATGCTCGGTTCGTTGCCGACCCGGGCGTATCCGTTCGCGCCGGTGTAGCTGCGCAACACGGTGTCGAGGTAGTGGGCCATCACCGTGTCGCCGCCCTTCGCGGTGGCCAGCCCGGCCAGGTCGAACGGCACCATGCCCGAGTAGATCCACGAGTCGGCCTCCACCATGTCGGTGCCGTTGGTCGGGGAGAAGCCGCTGGTCCAGGTGCCGTTGCCGGCACGGGGCTGGACGAAGCCGGAGGCCGGGTTCACCGTGTTGCGCCAGTCCTGCGCGCGACGGGCGTACTTCTGCCGGCTCGCGCTGTCGCCGAGTGCGCCGGCGAAGGCGGAGAGCGCGAAGTCGGCGGCTCCGTACTCCAGGGTGGTGGCCACCGGGCCGTAGAAGTTGCAGCAGCCGTAGGTGCCGTCATGGGGTTCGTAGCCCGGATCGTCCAGGTAGTGGAGGCCCGGTCGGTCGTTGTTCGCGGTGCTCGCCTGTCTCAGCAGACCGGCCAGCGCCTTCGAGGCGTCGAAGCCGCGGGCACCGAAGGCGTAGTAGTCGGCGATGATCGCCGCCGCCGGGTCACCGACCATGATGTACGACTCGCCGTCGTTCTCCGACCACTTGGGGAAGATCCCCGTCTGGGCGTAGTCGTCGGTCATGGACTGGGCGGTGTCCGAGGCGGTCGAGGGACTCAGCAGCGCCTCGATCTGCGCCTGGGAGCGGTAGACGTCCCAGCCGGAGTAGTTGGCGTAGGCGGCGGCGTGACCGGCGTCGACCGTGTGCGTCCTGCCGTCGAACCCGTAGTACTGGCGGTTGGTGTCACTGATGGCGTTCGGGTGCAGCAGTGAGTGGTACAGCGCGGTGTAGAACATGGTCTGCTGGTCCGCCGTGCCACCGGCGATCCGCACCTTGCCGAGTGCCGTGTCCCAGGCCCGGTGGGCCGCCGCACGGACGGCGTCGAAGTTCCAGCCGGCGTTCTCGGACGTGCGGTTGGCGACGGCGTTCGCCACCGAGACGTAGGAGATGCCCACCTTGGCCTGCACGACCGGGTGCGCGGTCGTGTCGAAGGTGACGTGGGCGTCGGACGCGGCGGCGGTCGAGCCGTGCGGCGTCGCCGTGCCGTCGGCGGGCCCGGGCGTCGGGCCGTGCAGTCGCGGCTTGTCCGGCTGGTCCGGATCGCTCCGGCCGGCCCGGGGGGCGGAGGGCTCGGACGGGTTCGCCGGGCGGGCCGCCGTGCTGCCGCTGGAGGCGAAGGGGCGGTCGAAGACCATGTCGAAGTAGACGGTGTAGGTGTTCGCCGCGCCGCAGAAGCGCCCGCTGGTGACCCGGCCGCTCACCTCGGTCCTGGACACGACGTCGAACTGCGTTGCGGACGCCTTGTTCTGACTGCCGGTCAGTTTGAGGAGGAGGTTCGCCTGTGCGGTCGCGGGGAAGGTGAAGCGGGCCATGCCGCTGCGTGTGGTGGTGGTGAGTTCGGTGGTGACCTTGTTGCGGAGTGCGACCTTGTAGGAGCCGGGCGAGGCGGACTCGTCGGCGTGCGCGAAGGCGTCGGTCGCCGCGTCGTCGACGGCACCCACCGTGGGCAGCACCGGCACGTCGCCGGCGGCCCGGCAGCCCGGTCCGGCGATATGGGTGAGGCTGAATCCGGTGATCGAGGAGTCGTGGTACTCGTATCCGCCACCGGGCGGCCTCGACGACGTGTCGGGGCTCCACTGGACCATGCCGAACGGGACGTCCGCGCCGGGGAAGTCGTTGGCCGCGTTGGTCGTGCCGATGAAGGGATTGACCAGGTCCGCGGGTGAGGACACGAGTTCCGCCGCGCTCGTGCCCGTGGGACGCGCCGTCGCCCAGGCGAGGGGAGCGGGCGACGCGTACCCGGCCAGCAGGGCCGCGCCGACGGCGGCCCGGAGTGCCGCTCGGCTCCGGCGGGCGCGGGCGGGTCGTCCTCGCGTCTCACGCCGGCGGCCGCCGGCCTGCATCGGGAACATCGCGATCTGCCTCCTGAGGGATTGCGTCGGAGCACACGGGCTCCGCTCGCGCGCCGGCCCGTGGGGACGTGCGGGCGGAGCCCCGGTGAGTGACGTGCGTGGGAGCCCCGTGAGTGATGTGCGTGGGAGCCCCGTGAGTGGGGACGGAGGAGAACGGTGACAACGTTGTCGCAGCACACTGTTCGCAACGTAGCTACGGAACGTGCTCACGTCAATACTGTGCGCCGATACGCCATGGTGTTACGCCCCTGTGACGCCGAGCGGACGGTTCCAAGATCGGGCCTTGACAGGCTGTGTTTCGAACAGAGCGGCAGGCGGTCAGGGGACTCCAGTGGTCCGAACGCCATCGGAGCGGCTCTGACGTTGATGCACACGACCTGTCGGCGTTCCTGGGGGAATCACTCATGACCACGCGTATCCGCACCACCGTCGCCGCCATCGCGGTGGCCGCCGCCGTCACCGGCACCGCGCTGCTGGGCGCCTCGGGCGCCGCCTCGGCCGCCACCGGGCACGGCACCCTGACCATCAGCAACGGCACCAGGTACGTGCTGATCAACGGCCACCAGGTCGACTTCAGGGTGCCCGTCCGGGACCTCGCCTGGTCCCCGAACGGCGCCAAGGCCGCCTTCATCGACGGCACCGGCAACCTGGACGTCGCCAACCCCGACGGCAGCGGGCGCGTCGTCGTCGCCAAGAACCCCGGCAACCAGAACTGGTCCCACCCCACCTGGCAGGTCACCCCGGCCGGCAACCCGGACGGCGTTCCCGCCAAGGACAACCTGATCTTCGCCGCCCGCGCGGGCGGCGTCTCCCGGCTGAAGTACGTCTCCGCCAAGGCCGTCCACGGCACGCCCAAGACGCTGCCCCTGTGGTCCGAGGTCGGCCCGGGCGTCCCGGCGCTGCCGCAGACCGGCAACGTCTGGCCGAACGCGGCCGACCACTACGGCACCTCGGTCTACGCCAACACCGACACCGGCGCCGTCTACATCCGCGACGACTACACCCGTCAGCAGGGCTACAAGCTCACCAAGGGTTCCCAGCCGGCCCTGTCGCCCAACGAGGAGGAGGTCGTCTTCGTCCGCTCGGTCGCCGGACACGACCACCTCTTCGTCGAGGGCCTGGGGCAGGACAGCCGCATCAAGGACCTCACCCCGCACGCCACCACCGACTACACCGAGCCGGCCTGGTCCCCGGACGGCAGGACGCTCGCGGCGCGCACCCCCTCCGGCACGGTCACCCTGGCCTCCAACGGCACGGGCCACCCCACGAAGGTCACGACGGAGAAGGGCCTGGCGGCCTACCGTCCCTGACGTCGGCCGGCTCACCGGGCCGGGCCGGGCCGTGCGGCGGAGTGCGCGTCACTCCGCCGTACGGCCCAGCTCGGCCCGCAGTTCTTCCAGGTGTTCGTCGGCCGTGTCGTGCGGCAGGAACTCGACGACGTCGAGGAACCGGAACATCACCTGGCTGCCGGTGATGGCGTACTCGTACTCCGCGAACCCCACCACCGCGCCCATCGCACCCCGGCGGGTGCCCCGCACCACGTGCGAGGTCAGTTCGTCCGGCTGCTCCGCCGACAGCCCGCGCCGCGCGTTGGGCCGTGCCAGGTACGGGCACACCATCGAGGCGTACAGCATGCAGGCCCGGTGCCCGGGCCCTTCCAGGGTCGGCGCGAGATTGCGGTACGGCCGCCCGGCGGCCAGTGCCTCCCCGATCGCCGCGCTCTCCGCGGCCCCCACCACCCGCCACACCGGCCCCCGCGGCATGGCCCGGTTGCACACCGAGCACAACCGCTTGCCCGCGCACTGGGCGCTGCGCTCGTAGTCGGTCAGCGCGAACTGCGGCGTGTCCCCCTCCCATGGAGTGATCGCCGGTACCGGATATCCCCGTATGTCCCTCGGCCGCGCCTCGACCCCCGCCGGCATGGGAACGCTCTCGAATCGCACGCCCCCATCCCTACCAGTCCGGGCCCCGCCGGACCAACAGGGTGGCGTGCGGCACGTGGGCGGGCGGCGGGTCCGAAGACACACCGGGGGCTATGTGAGACCGTAGTGCCAGGAAGCCCGCCCGCAGATGGGGCCGACACCATGGGTCTCACGGATATGGCCAATGAGCACCGGGGCGATCCGTTCGGCATCACGTCCGCCGCCGTCGTCCTGGTGGACGGGGACGGACTGATCCGGTTCTGGAGCCGGAGCGCGGAAACCCTGCTCGGCCACCCGGCGGCCGGTGTGCTGGGGCGCCCCGCGACCGCCGTACTGGCGAGCGAGGACTCGCTGGCGTCCGCGCTGTCCGGAGCGCGCCGGGTCGGGGACGGCTGGGAGGGCCTGCTCACCGCCCGTCACCTCGAGGGCCACCTCGTCGAACTCGCTCTGCGGGCGTGTCCGCTGCGTACGGAGCGGGGCTCCGCCTGGCTCGCCGTCGCCTGTGACACCTCCGAATCGCGCCGGTGGGAGCTGGACCAGGCGGTGATGCGCGGCATTCTGGAGGACTCACCGATCGGCATCGCCGTCCTCGACAGTGAGCTGCGCTTCCAGTGGGTGAACCGGGTGCTGACCGCCATGGAGGGCCTGCCGCCCGAACAGGGGGCCGACGGCACCGCCACGCCCCCGGGGCCGGGCCAGGTGCCGCCGGCCGTGGACTGGCAGGCGCGCCAGGCGCTGATGTCGGGGCGCATCACGCCGGCCCTGGAGCATGTGACGCCCGCGCCCGGTGTGTCCCGCCGCAACTCGCAGGGGCACCTCAGGCTGCGCTCGTCGTTCCCGCTGAGGGACCGCGAGGGGAAAACCCTGGGCGTCTGCCACACCGCCGTCGACTTCACCGCCGAGGACCGGGCCCGCGAGCGGCTCGCCCTGGTCAACGAGGCGGCGCAGCGCATCGGCACCACCCTGGACCTCGACCGCACGGTGCAGGAACTGGCCGAGGTCCTGGTGCCGCAGCTCGCCGACTTCATCGCGATCGACCTCTTCCACGGCGTCCTGGCGGCCAAGGACCTCGCCCCGGGCCCGGTCACCGGGGGCGCTCTGCTCCGGGCGGCGCACCGGTCGATCCACCAGCAGGTGCCGGAGGCGATCGTCCCCGTCGGGGGGCACAGCAAGTATCCGCGCAAGTCCCCGCAGGCACGCTGTCTGACCACCGGCCGGCCGATCCGGGACCCGGTGCTCGACCCGACGACCTGGTGGCTCGCCGAGGACCCCCAGCGCCTCGCCAAGATCACCCAACTTGGCGTGCACACCCATCTGGTGGTTCCGCTGCGGGCCCGGGGGGTGACCATGGGAGTGGTCACGCTGCTGCGCTGGGAGAACCCCCATCCCTTCGACGAGGACGACCTCCTGCTCGTCGAGGAGCTGGTGGCCCGCGCCGCGGTGTGCGTCGACAACGCCCGGCGTTTCGTCCGTGAGCACAACGCCGCCCTCGCCCTGCAGACCAGCCTGCTTCCGCCGGTCCTGCCCGATCACTGCGCGGTGGAGGTCGCCTACCGCTATCTGCCGACCGACGTGGAGGCCGGTGTGGGCGGCGACTGGTTCGACGTCATCCCGCTGTCCGGCGCCCGGGTCGCCCTGGTCGTGGGGGACGTGGTCGGCCACGGCATCCACGCCGCGGCCAGCATGGGCCGGCTGCGCGCGGCCGTACAGACCCTCGCCGACCTGGACCTGCCGCCCGACGAGCTGCTCGCCCACGTCGACGACCTGGTCCTGCGCCTGGCGGACGAGGCGGAAGCCGCGACGGACGGCCCGGTGGTGATCGGCGCGACGTGTGTGTACGCGGTGTACGACCCGATCTCGCGGAAGCTCAACGTGGCGCGCGCCGGACACCCCACGCCCGCCATCGCTCACCTCAGCGAGCCCGTGGAACTCCCCGACATTCCCGCCGGCCCGCCGCTGGGGCTGGGCGGTCTGCCCTTCGAGTCGGCCGAGATCGAGCTGGAGGAGGGCAGCGTCGTCGCCCTCTACACCGACGGCCTGATCGAGGCCTCGGACCGCGATGTCGACGTCGGCTTCGAGCGGCTCTGCTTCGCGCTGGCCCACCCCGACCGGCCGCTGGAGGAGATCTGCGACACGATGGTCCGCATCCTGCTGCCCGACCATCCGCCCGACGACGTCGCCTTCCTCGTCGCCCGGACCCGTGCCCTCCCGCCCGACCGGGTGGCCTCCTGGGAGGTCCCCGCCGATCCCCAGGCGGTGCACGACGTGCGCGACAACACCGCCCGGAAGCTGGCCGCGTGGGGTCTGGAGGACGTCGCCTTCACCACCGAGCTGATCGTGAGCGAACTGGTCACCAACGCCATCAAGCACGCCTGCGGTCCGATCAGCCTCCGTCTGATCCACGAACGCACCCTCATCTGCGAGGTGTCGGACGCCAGCAACACCTCGCCGCACATGCGCCGTGCCCACAGCACCGACGAGGGCGGGCGCGGTCTCTTCCTGGTCGCGCAGGTCGCCCAGCGCTGGGGCACGCGGTACACCGACACGGGCAAGACGCTCTGGGCGGAGCAGCAGTTGCCGGACGGCGGCCCCTGCTGAGAGCGCCACGTGGCGGCCGGTCAGGCCTGCTCGCGCCCGTTCCGCGTGCGCGGGTCCTCGCCCACCGCCGCGTCGAGGAGGGGGCCGAGTTCCCGGGCCACGGTGGTCAGGGCGCGCACGTCCCGCTCGGCCCGGGCGATGAGGACGGCCCCCTCCAGAGCACTGATCATGAGTGTGGCGAGCGCTTCGGACCGGTCCTCGGGCACGCCCATGTCCGCCAGGGCACGGGCCACCGGTCCGGTCCACGTGGCGAAGGCGTCGGACGCGGCCTTTCTCGTGGACGCGGCGGTTTCGGCGCAGTCCACCGTGGCGGCGGCGACCGGGCAGCCGCCCGCGAACCCGGCGGTCTCGTACTCGTCGGTCCACTGCCGCACCATCCGCGCGAACAGGCCGCTGGGCGTCGGCTCGGGCAGCGCGGCCAGAAAGCGGGCGACGCGGTTGCCCGCGTACCGGCCCGCCCAGCCCACCGCCTCGTTGACCAGCTGCTCCTTGCCGCCCGGGAAGTAGTGCTGCAGTGAGCCGCGCGGCGCGCCCGCGTGGGCGGCGACCTCGCGCATCCCGGTGGAGGCGACCCCTTCGCGCCGGATGAGCTGGGCCGCGCTGAAGACCATCCGCTCGCGCGGCCCCCGTTCGGCCATCCCCATGGTCGGCTCCCCCCGGCAGGTCGTGGATGTTCCGTGCCCACTCTATGACCGTCGTCATAGCGAGGGCTACTATGACCGCTGTCATAACAGCCGGGGGCCGGAAGTTGGTGGTGCGTGGTGTACGTCGGTTTCGTGGGCCTCGGCGTCATGGGACAGCCCATGGCCCTCAACCTCGCCCGGGCCGGGACGCCCCTCCTCGTCTGGAACCGCACCCCGGCCAGGTGCGAACCCCTGCGCGCGGCCGGAGCCGAGGTCGCGGCGAGCCCCGGCGAGGTCTTCGACCGGGCCGGGACCGTGATCCTGATGCTGGCCGACGAGAGGGCCGTCGACACGGTTCTGGGACGCGGCACGCGGGACTTCGCGGCACGCGCCGCCGGACACACCGTCGTCCACATGGGCACGACCTCGGCCGAGTACTCGGGCGGACTGCGGGACGACATCCGGGCGGCGGGCGGGAGATACGTCGAGGCCCCGGTCTCCGGTTCCCGCGTCCCGGCCGAACGTGGCGAACTGGTGGGGATGGTGGCGGGCGACGACGACGCCGTGGCGGCCGTACGCCCCCTGCTGGGCCCGCTGTGCCGCGAGACGTTCGACTGCGGTCCGGTGCCGGGAGCGCTGCTGATGAAGTTCTCCGTGAACCTGTTCCTGATCACCCTGGTCACCGGTTTGACGGAGGCGTTCCACTTCGCCGGCCGGCACGGGCTCGACCAGAGCCTGCTGCGGGACGTCCTGGACGCGGGCCCGATGGCCAGCGCCGTGTCCCGTGGGAAGGCGGCCAAACTGGTGGCCGGCGATTTCACCGTCCAGGCCGGCGCCGCGGACGTGCTGAAGAACAACCGGCTGATCGCTCAGGCCGCCCGCAGGGCCCACCTCGCCTCCCCGCTCCTCGACGTCTGCCACGCCCTGTACGGCGAGACCGTCGAGCGGGGCCACGGCGGCGAGGACATGGTGGCCGTCCTGCGCGCCCTGGAGGCCCGGACCGACGGTGTTCGGTCGTGAGCACACGGAGGAAAAGGCGACAAAAGCAAAGGCAAGGAGTGCACTCACTCCTTGCCACTCTCAACGTATAGCGTACCGGGGGGCTTGCGGCAAGGCCCCGGTCATACCGCAGAATCGCTGGCCGAAGCCAGGATCTGCGGAAACGGGAGCCCCACCAAGTGCCATCCGGCGACATGAACCTGACCACCAGTGCGTTCGACCTTCCCGACCGTCTCTCGGCCAAGGCCGACCCGGCGCTGATCGCCGACGACGAACGGCACTTCGCGGCCATCGCGGCGGCCCTCGACGAGACGATCGCCGAACTGTCCGACCGCCTCGATGCCGAGCGCAGGGCGCCCGGCGGCACGGGCCGGCAGGCGATGGACCGGGACGCGGAGATCCACCGGCTCACCGGCCGGCTGCGCGCCCTGCGCCGCTTCGGCCTGGACCTGTGCCTCGGGCACATGGTCGGCGCGGACGACTCCGAGCCCCTGTACATCGGGCGGCTCGGCCTCACCGACAGCTCCGGGCGCCGGCTGCTGGTCGACTGGCGCTCCCCCGCGGCCGAGCCGTTCTTCGCGGCGACCCACGCCCACCCCATGGGTCTGGCAAGCCGCCGCAGGTACCGCTGGACACGCGGACGGATCAGCGACTACTGGGACGAGGTGTTCACGGCCGACGGACTGGACGGCCACGCGGCGCTCGACGACCAGTCCGCCTTCATCGCCAGCCTGGGCGGCAACCGGTCGTCCCGGATGCGCGATGTGCTCGCCACCATCCAGGCCGACCAGGACGCCATCATCCGGGCGGGATCGCGCGGCGCCCTCGTCGTGGACGGCGGTCCGGGCACGGGCAAGACCGTCGTCGCCCTGCACCGCTCCGCCTACCTCCTCTACTCCGACCCGCGCCTCGGTCATCGCCGGGGCGGGGTGCTGTTCGTCGGCCCGCACCGGCCTTACCTGTCCTACGTCGCCGATGTCCTGCCCAGCCTCGGAGAGGAGGGCGTGCAGACCTGCGTCCTGCGCGACCTCGTCCCCGAGGGAGCCGCGGCGACCGTCGAGACCGACCCGGACGTGGCCCGGTTGAAGTCGTCCGCGGACATGGTGCGGGCGATCGAGACGGCCGTCAGGTTCTACGAGGAGCCGCCCACCAAGGGGATGACCGTCGAGACCCACTGGTCCAGCGTCTGGCTGAGCCCCGAGGACTGGGCCGAGGCGTTCGAGGCGGCGGAACCCGGCACCCCGCACAACGAGGCGCGCGAGCAGGTCTGGGAGGAACTGCTCACGATCCTCGCGGACAGGCACGACGACGACCTGGCCCCGCCCGCCCTGCTCCAGCGGTCGCTGCGGCAGAACAGGGGACTGCTGGCGGCCTTCAACCACGCATGGCCGCTGATCGAAGCGGCCGACCTGGTCGCGGACCTCTGGTCGGTGCCCGCCTATCTGCGCAAGTGCGCTCCCTGGCTCGGCCCCGACGAGGTGCGCAAGCTGCGGCGCGAGGCCGCACCCGGTGCCTGGACGGTGTCCGACCTGCCGATTCTGGACGCGGCCCGGCAGCGGCTCGGCGACCCGGAGGCGGCCCGGCGCGAGCGCCGGCACAAGGCGGTCCTCGCCGCCCAGCGTGAGCGTATGACGCAGGTCGTCGACAACCTGATCGCGGCCGTGGCCGACTCCGGCGCCGACGGAGACGACGGCGAAGGTCTGGTGACGATGTTGCGCGGTGAGGACGCCCAGGTCAGCCTGGTCGACGAGGCCGAACTGGCCACCGTGGACCCGGATCTGCTCGCCGGGCCGTTCGCGCACATCGTCGTGGACGAGGCCCAGGAACTCACCGACGCGGAATGGCAGATGCTGCTGCTCCGCTGCCCCTCCCGCAGCTTCACCATCGTCGGCGACCGCGCCCAGGCCAGGCACGGATTCACCGAGTCGTGGCAGGAACGCCTCGAACGCATCGGCCTCGACCGGGTCACCCTGGCCTCCCTGAACACCAACTACCGCACCCCGGAGGAGATCATGACGGAGGCCGAGCCGGTCATCCGGGCCGCGCTGCCCGACGCCAACGTGCCGACCTCCATCCGCAGCAGCGGCGTCCCCGTCCTGCACGGAGCCGTCGCGGACCGGGACTCGATCCTCGACACCTGGCTCTCCGAGCACGCCGACGGGATCGCCTGCGTCATCGGCGACCCCACGTTCCGGGCGACGTCCCGCGTCCGCTCGCTGACCCCGGAGCTGTCGAAGGGGCTCGAGTTCGACCTGGTCGTCCTCGTCGAACCGGAGAACTTCGGCGAGGGCGTCGAAGGAGCCGTCGACCGCTATGTGGCGATGACCCGGGCGACCCAGCGGCTCGTCATCCTCGACAGCCGGGCCGCGTCACACTGACGGCGGGTCGCCGACCACGACTCCCACGACGATGACGTCGACGGCGGCGAGGCCGGCCCCGGACGGGTGAACCCGGCTGCTCCATCAGGGTGATCGCGCGCAGTGCCCGAGCACCGTGCGCGACCCCCGCCTCGATCATCTCCGGGTCGGCGCAGGGCCGGCCTGGAGACGAGGAGTGGCCGGATGTCGGTGCGGAGTGTTTCCCGGAGGCGGCCGGTCCGGCGGCGCACCAGGTGGGCGGCGGTCTGTGCGGGACTCGCACTGGCGCTGACCGGAGGGCTTCAGGGTGAGGCGGCCGCGTCCGCCGGCACCGCCCCGCCGAAACCGTCCGGGCACCTCCTCTCCCTTCCCGTGGCGCTGGCCGCCTCTCTGGTCCACCCGGACGCGCCGCCGCCCGGGGCCGACGACTGGAACTGCAAGCCCGGCTCGGCTCATCCACGGCCCGTGGTGCTGCTCCACGGCACCTGGGAGAACGCCTATGCCAACTGGAGCCTGCTGGCCCCTTGGCTGAAGCAGGCGGGCTACTGCGTCTTCGCCCCCGACTTCGGCGGGGCGCCCGGGGTCCCGTTCAAGGCCACCGCGCACATCCCGGACTCCGCCCGGCAGATCGCCGACTACGTCGACCGCGTACTGCGGGCCACCGGCGCCCACCAGGTGGACCTCGTCGGGCACTCCCAGGGCGGCGGTCTGCTGCCCCGCTGGTATCTGCGGTTCGACGGCGGTACGGACCCCGCGCACCCGGCTCGGAACAAGGTGCACAGCCTGATCGGCCTGGCGCCGTCCAACCACGGTACGACCGGAGCCGGCATCGGCACACTCACCGACAAGCTGGGTCTCACCGAACCCGTCTCCCTCGTCATCGGCCAGGCGTACGCGGATCAGCTGGTCGGCTCGCAGGTGAACACGACGCTGGACCGGGACGGGGACACCCAGCCAGGGGTCGACTACACCGTCATCGCCACCCGTTACGACGAGGTCGTGACGCCCTACCAGCACCAGTTCCTGGCCGCGGGTCCGGGCGCGACGGTCCGGAACATCACGATCCAGGACATCTGTCCTCAGGACAAATCCGAACACGTGTCGATCGCCTATGACACCAACGCCCTCCAACTCGTGGGCAACGCCCTCGATCCCGCCCAGGCGCAACCCGTCCAGTGCGGCATCTCCCTGCCGCTGCTCGGCGGCTGAGGCGACCCCAGGGCCGCCGATCGCTCGTGGGTGAGCGGGTCCGTGGGATCACCCCCGCCCCCCGGTTGTCCGCGACCCGGCAGGTGTCCGAAACCTTCGAAGCCGACACGGCAGTTGGCGATCGCCCAGCACGGGAGCAGGCCGGGACGTGGACCTGATCTGCGGGTTCACCCCCGAGGAGTACCGGGGTCAGGGCCCGGCGCCCGCCCCGGGAGTCGACCTGGCGATCGCCGCCGAAGCGGTCGGGCTGGACAAGGCGGCGGCCGCCGCCTACCGCCGTGCCTGGCCCGGCGTCGGTGATGCCGAACTGTTCACCGTGCTGTTGTCCGACGCGCTCATCCGGATGCCGACCGCGTGGGTGGTGGAGGCCCACACCCGCGGGGGCGGGTGCACCTGGCTTTTCGTCTTCCTCGGCTCGCCGCCGCCGGCGCCCCGGGCTGGCCCCGCTTCACCCCCGAACGCCCCACCACCCGCCTCTGGGACACCCCGCCCACCGACGGCCCCTGCCCTCTGTAGAAGTCCAGGACACCTGGCAGGCCGTCACGGGGGTGTCAGGGCCTGCGACGGGCACCGGGCCCGGTTGTCCGGGCCCGGCTCAACGCCGGAACTCGCCGAGACGGCCCCGACCGAGGCCGAAGTCCACCGACGGCTACCCCCCGCTCCGACTACTCGTCAAACGACTCCGACGGCTCCATAGCCCGCGAAGGATGCTCGGGCCCCGACGGGTAGGAGGGGTGGTCCGGCTTTTCCGGGTGGATGGGTTTCGCCGGGTACTCGGGCTTTTCCGGGTGGATGGGTTTCGCCGGGTACTCGGGCTTTTCCGGGTGGATGGGTTTCGCCGGGTACTCGGGCTTCACCGGGTGAACGGGCTTCGCCGGGTACTCAGGCTTCACCGGGTGAACGGGCTTCGCCGGGTACTCAGGCTTCACCGGGTGAACGGGCTTCGCCGGGTACTCAGGCTTCACCGGGAGGATGGGCTTCACCGGGTACTCAGGCTTCACCGGGTGTGCTGGATAGGCAGGCTTCTCCGGCATCACGGGCTTCACCGGATAGGAAGGCTTGACCGGGCGGACGGCCTTGACCGGGTAGGTGGGCTTGACCGGATACACCGGCTTCACCGGGTAGACGGGCTTGACCGGGTACTCAGGCTTCACCGGGTACACCGGCTTGACCGGATAGACAGGCTTCACGGGAAGCTCGGGCTTCACCGGATAGACAGGCTTCACGGGAAGCTCGGGCTTCACCGGATAGACAGGCTTGACCGGGTACACCGGTTTCACCGGATAGACAGGCTTGACCGGGTACACGGGCTTCACCGGGTACACCGGCTTGACCGGATAGACAGGCTTCACGGGAAGCTCGGGCTTCACCGGATAGACAGGCTTCACCGGACGCTCAGGCTTCACCGGGTAGGCAGGCTTCACGGGAAGCTCGGGCTTCACCGGATAGACAGGCTTGACCGGGTATTCGGGTTTCACCGGGTACACGGGCTTCACCGGGTACACAGGCTTCACGGGAAGCTCGGGCTTCACCGGATAGACAGGCTTCACCGGACGCTCAGGCTTCACCGGGTACACCGGGTACACCGGGTACACAGGCTTGACCGGGTACTCAGGCTTCACCGGATACACCGGCTTGACCGGATAGACGGGCTTCACCGGATACACCGGCTTCACCGGATAGACGGGCTTCACCGGACGCTCAGGCTTCACCCGCGGTACCGGATAAGCCGGCTTCGCCGGGAACGCGGGTTTCGGTGGGTGCGCCGGATGGGGCGGGTACGGTGGGGTGTGGTCCTGGGCGTAGGCGGTTCCCGTGCTCGCCAGGGCGACCGCGCCGAGCGCGGTCGCGCCGAGCGCGGCAGCCACGGCGGCTGACGCCAGACCAGATCGCCAACGCGGCGATGTCGTCATTCTCTCCACTCTCCTCGGCTTGGTTCAGCGCTGGTGACGGATCGTCAGCTCGTCAGCGCCAAGAGCTGGATAGTGAGATGAATAGGAAATCGCACGCATGAATAACGCTTTGATGGCCATAAGCAACCGGATGGTGTAAGCCCGGGGGAAGCACATAGCCCCCGCCGACATGGCCGCCCGCTACGGTCAACGCCCTCCCGCCCCCGGACCGAATCAGCGTGGGACGGCCTCGACGACGGTCATCCGGTACACAACGCGCCGACGCGGAGCGCAGTGCACCTCGACGACGTCCCCCACCAGGAACCGGTCGGCGAGTGTCGGGTTCGTCTCCCGGGAGAACAGCGACCGGTCCCAGGTGTCCACCTCGAAGGACCAGGCCTTCCCCGACGCGGGGTCCTCGACGGAACAGCAGTAGTGCGTGGTGGCGGTCGGTGGCTCACCGCCCTGGGTGACGTAGTCGAAGCGGCAGATGACCGCACCGCGAAACGTCAACTCGGTGGGCACCGCCTGGATACGGCGCCGGGCGGGGAGCCAGAGGGCCCACCCGAGTACGCCGAGGAGCGCCGGCCCGACGGCCAGTGCAGCACCGTGGGGAACGCGCGTGGCCGGGAGGGCCAGGGCGGCCGTGGTGGTGCACCCCGCGAGGGCCAGGAGCACGATTTGCCATATGTGCCCCCAGCGCGGCCGGTCCAGCGGCGCGGTGTCGACGACGTGCCACGATCCGCCGTACGAGGACCAGATCCGGCGCGACTCACGCACCGGCAGTGCCGACTGCGGACCTTTCGCCCCCACCTGCCGTGCCGGAGGCCGGTGTTCGGCGGCGTCCGGGCTCCGGCGCCACCATGTCGCCGCCCGCCGGCCCTCGACTGTCAGCCGGCGGCCGGACCTGCCGGGGAACCGGTCGGAGAAGATGAACGGCAGGAGGATGCCCGGGATGCTCAGGGCAAGGACCACGTGGAACACGCCCTTGCCGATCAGCGCCGCGATCGACAGCATGCCGAGCCAGACCTCGATCGCCACGCCGCCGCCCGACAGCCAGGTCGCCCACTTCCTGCGCGGCGGACGGATCAGTCCCAGGGCCATGGCCTCGTCACGGACACCCTGCTGAAAACCTCGCCACCACACCCAGTACTCGTCGCCGTCCCCCGGGCCGAGGGCGGCTATCGGTACCCGGTCGACATGGAAGCGGCAGCGGTGACGTACGCGTTCGAGCAGGAGTTCCTCGAAGGGGCGCAGGGGGCGGTGGTCGCGGGGTTCGGGGTCGAGGCGGACGGTCAGCGTGCCGTCGGACTTCCGCTCGGCCCTCAGCCGGCCCCTGCCGACCAGTTCGAGGGCGGTCGTCTCGATGGCCTTCGGGGTGACCTCTCCGCCTCCGATCAGCAGGTTCACCACGGCCGCCGGCAGCTCGTCGTACACCGGCGCGGGAATCCGGGCCCGGGGGGCGTCGTACGCGCCGATCTCCTTTTTCACGGACACCCCTCCCCCAGTGCGTCGAGACCAGTCGAACGATCAGTTCATGATCGGACACGGAGCGGGTCCGCGTACATCCGTGAAAACCCCGATTCGAGCACGTAAGGGGCCCGGGGCGCGGGCGGCCGGGCCGTGCCGGTGTCGTATTGTCGCGAGCGTGATGCGGGAACTGACCGGCACGCGGCCGGCCCGGCGGCTGAACGCCTCCGCGCGGACCGGGGCGGCCGACGTGGTCCGGAAACCGTGAGCGGTCCGGTGGACCTCCCCACGCTCGATGATCTCGACCTGCAGCTGCTGGAGGCGCTGCAGCTCGACGGACGCGCGCCGTTCAGCCGTATCGCCGCCGTCCTCGGGGTCTCCGACCAGACCGTGGCCCGGCGGTACCGCAGGCTGTACAACACCGTCCATGTGCGGGTGCTCGGCATGACGGACGAGAACCGGCTCGGGCTGCAGAGCTGGCTCGTGCGGCTGCACTGCGTCCCGGATGTCGCCGAGCACCTCGCGGACGCGCTGGCCAAACGCCCCGACACCCTCCACGTGGCCCTGATCTCCGGCGGAACCGAGATCGTCTGCGGGATGAAGCCGCGCAGCCGCAAGGAGCGGGACGACCTGCTCTTCGGCCGGCTCCAACGCACCCGCCAGATCGTCACCATGACCGCCCACTGCCTGCTGCGCCCCTTCTACGGCGGCTCGCTCGGCCGGTTCGCCAAGTCCGACGTGCTCACCGCCGAGCAGCAGGCCGCCCTGTGCCCGCCGGCCCCGGAGCCCCCGGACGTCCCGGTCAGCCTGGACGCGGCCGACGAGGCGCTGCTCGCGGTGCTCCGCCGGGACGGCCGGACCACCCTCACCGACCTGCAGAAGGCGACCGGTCAGACGGAGTCGGCGGTCAAACGGCGGCTTGAGGCCCTGCGCGCCACCGGCGTGCTGTACTTCGATGTGCAGTACGACCCCGAGCCCCTGGGACGCGGCGTCAGCGCGATGCTCTGGCTCACCGTGGCGCCCCGCGCGCTCGCCGGCGTGGGCCGCAGTCTCGCCCTGCACCCGGAGGTGCGTTTCGCGTCCGCGGCCACCGGTCAGGCCAACATCGTCGCCAACGCCCACTTCCGCAGCCCCGACGAGCTGTACACCTACCTGAGCGAGAAGATCGGCTCGCTCGACGGCGTCCAGACGGTCGAGTCGGCTCTCATCCTGCGCCAGGTCAAGCGGCTCACCTACGAACCCAGCCGCTGACCCGGCGCGTCGTACGGATCCGCTCAGCTGTCCGGATGGGCCAGCTCCAGGTCGAACTCGCGTCCCGGTCCGGCCACGGTCACCGGCGCGGCGACCGGCGGATAGCCACTCGCGATCACCGAGTACTCGCCGGCGTCCAGATCCGTGAAGGCGTAGAGCCCGTCCGGTCCGGTGGTCGCCGTACCGATCACGTTGCCGGCCCGGTCCACGAGGGTGACCCTCGCCTCGGCCAGCGGCCTGCTCTCGGCGCCGGCCCGTACGGTGCCCCGGAGCACCGCCCCCGGCCACAGTGTGACGTCCAGCCGGGCGAGCTGGGGGCCGGAGACCCGCACCGGATGTGCGGCGGGCCGGAATCCGGCGGCGTTCACGACCACCGTGACATCGCCTTCCGGTAGTTCACCGAAGGCGAACCCGCCGGACGTGTCGGTCGTTCCGGCGGCCAGCGCCTCTCCCCGCACATCGGTCACGGCCACCGTCGCACCCGGCACGGGTGCCCCGTCCACGGCCGTGACCACCGTGCCGGTCAGCCCGCTGATCGCGGACAGCAGGACGTCGTGGGGCAGCGGCTCCTCCCCCAACACCACGGTGGACGCCTGCGGTTGGTGTCCCCGCGCCGCCGCGATCAGGACGTAGGAACCGGCCCCGGGCGCGGTGAGCCGGTAACGGCCCTCGGCGTGCGCCACGGCCCGGCCCAGCTGGCGCCCCTGCGGGGAGATCAGCGTCAGCGTGGCTCCTTCCGCGGTCTCTCCCGCCGCCCCGCGTATCCGGCCGTACAGGACGGGACCCGCGTCGGTGTCGGAGGCGGCGCCGGTCGCGCCGGTCGCGTCCCGCGGTCGGCCCGGCCCCGCCGAACGCCCTCGCGCCTGGGCGCCGACCAGCACCGGCTCCCGCTCGGACGAGAACGAGGGCTCGGGCTCGGGCTCGGCCTGGGCGGGCGGCTCCGCGGTGGCGTCGGCGTCCTCGGGTGACGTTCGCCGCGGCGTCCGCAGCAGTACGGCGCCGACGAGCGCGGCGAGCAGGGCCAGGGACGCGGCCACGACGAGGCACAGATGGAGGCCGTCGAGGAACGCCTGGGACAACGCGCCCATGGCCCGGCCGGTGTCCGCGCCCAGGTTCAGCCGCGCCGCCGCCCCCAGACCACCGGCGTCGACGGCGCCGGTGACCCGGTGTGCCACCGGTCCGGTGAGGCCGGCGTCGCGCAGCCGGCCGGGCAGGGCGTGGGTGCTCCTGCTGGTCAGCAGGGTGCCCAGCACAGCCGGGCCGAGGGCGCCGCCGACCTGCCGGAAGGCGTTGTTGCCGGCCGACGCCATACCGGCCAGGTGATGCGGCACGGCCGCGACGGCGGTGGCGGTCATCGGGGTGACCACCAGGCCGAGTCCGGTTCCGAGCAGGGCCAGCCGCCAGGCCAGCGGGCCGAAGGGCGTGCCGGCGTCGATCACGGTCAGGGAGAACAGCGCGCCCGCGGTGGCCAGCAGACCGGTGGTGATCATGACCCGGGGCGGGATCCGGTGCATCACACGGCCCGCCAGCGCCCCCACGACCAGGCACACCGCGCTGACGACCAGCATCCGGTAGCCCGCGTGCAGGGTGTCGAGCCGCTGCACCATGCCGAAGTAGAGGCTGAGGACGAAGAAGAAGCCGATCAGCCCCAGGAAGGTGATCATCGCGATCAGGGTGGTCGCGCTGAAGGCCGGACTGCGGAAGAGCGACAGATCCAGCATCGGGTCGGCGCTGCGCCGCTCGGCCAGGACGAAGACGACGGCGCAGACCGCGGCCAGCGCGAGGGCCGCGATCACCCGGCCTTCGGAGAAGGAGGCGGCGCCGCCCTCGATGACGCCGTAGACCAGCGCGGTGATCGTGACCGCCGCGGTGATCTGACCGGGCCAGTCCAGGCGGCGCTCGCCGGGGGCGCGGGAGTCGGTCACGAGCGGTGCCGCGACCGCCAGGGTGAGGAGCGCCACCGGGACCGTCGGCAGGTAGATCCAGCGCCAGGCGGTGTGGTCGAGGATCACTCCGGCGATCATGGGACCGAGGGCCAGCGCGGCCATCAGGGACGCCGCCCAGAGGCCGACGAAGGTGCCGCGCTTGCGCGGGTCCGGTACGACATGGCTGATCAGGGCCAGTGTGGAGGGCAGCAGCGCGGCCGCGCCCAGACCCGCGACGGCCTGACCGGCCCACAGGACCTCGACCGAGTGTGCCGCCAGCGCGATGGCGGCTCCCAGGCCGGCCAGCCCGAGGCCCGCCAGGTACACCTTCTTCCGGCCGTGTACGTCGCCGAAGACCCCGGCGGTCAGGATGAGAGCGGCCATGGGGAGCACGAAGGCCGAGGACACCCAGGCCAGTTGGGAGGTCGAGGCGTGCAGGGCGCGCTGGATGGCGGGCAGGCTCACCGACACGGTGGTCACGGGCAGATAGGCCACGAACACCCCGAGGCAGGCCATGAAGAGCGTGGCCCCCCGCCTTTCCCGTGGCGCGTTCACCGGTGGCGTGACGTTCACAGAGCTCTCCCTCGTGGCACGGTGTTGCCGCACTCGACCTGACCGACGACACCTTCCGGTCACACCGCCGCCCGATCCAGCCACAGCCTGCGGATCCCGGAAATCCGACATCAGGACCGTCTGTGGGCCGGATTTCCGACAGTGGGACGGACATCCGTGCTGTCGTAGGCCGTGCACAGCGGTATGTGCCCGGACATTGCGGGCGTCTCCACCGCCATGGCGGCACCGACCGGCTTTCATCCGGCGCACGAGCCGCTACGCTGCCAACAGCCCCCGCTCGAAACGTTGTTCAAGAATCCCGGGACTTGAGGAACCCGCAGGCTGTGAAGTCCCTCTGTAGGAGTGACGCCGTGCAGTGCCCGCGTCCTCGGCCGTCCCGACGCCGAAGGCGGGCGGAGGGGAAGGACGGAACGTGCGTAACCGGGAGACGGCGGAAGCCGTGCCCAGGGACGGGGCGCGGATCGGCCGGATCGGCCGCTATCCGCTGCGATGGCACCACGCGCTGCTGACGCTGTGGACGGCCGTCTGGTTCTTCGTGGCCGAACGCCATGGGGCCGTGTCCTGGCACTACCTTCGGCACGGGCAGGAGCTGCTGTTCAGCCGGGAGGCCGGCGGCGGTCTCGCGCTCTACGCCAACCACCCCGAACTGCAGATCGGCCCGGTCAGCTTCCTGGTCGCCGGGCTGTTCGCACCGTTCCCGCTCGAGGTGGGCGAGAAACTCGCCGACGCGTTCATGTCCGGTCTGGGCATGTACATGCTGGTCTTGGTCGGACGTGCCGCCGCCGACCACTACCGGGGCACCGGCCTCAACCACCGTCGCCTGCAGCAGCGCGTGCTGATCGCCGGGTCGGCCTTCATCCCCATGTGGGTGGAGGTCTCGGTCCGTTTCGCGCACCTCGACGACGTCCTGGCACTGTTCTTCACCACGCTCGCCGTGCGTGCGCTGGTCCGCGGCAACGCCACCGCCGTGGGCGTCTTCCTGGCCCTGGCGGTGGACTCCAAGCCCTGGGCGGTCGGCTTCCTGCCGCTCCTGCTGGCACTGCCGCGTCCGGCGCGCCTGCGCTCCGCCGCCTGGGTCTTCGGACTGGTGGCCGCCGCCTGGCTGCCCTTCTACCTCACCCACCTGCAGACGTTCGCCGCCGCCCGCTTCACCATCCCCAACCAGCCCGCGTCCTCCCTGCGCTGGTTCGGGGTGAACGATCCGTCCACCCCCGCGTGGGACCGGCCGGCCCAGATGTCCCTCGGCATGGCCCTGGGAGCGCTGGCCGTACGCCGGAACCGCTGGCCGGCGGTCGTCCTGCTCGCCGCCGACGCCCGCATCGTGCTGGACCCGAGCGTGTACACGTACTACAACGCCTCGGTACTCCTCGGCACCCTGATCTGGGACTCCATCGGCCAGCGCCGGCTGGTCCCGTGGGTCAGCTGGATCGCCCTGATCTCCCTGTACGGCAGCGCCCTGTTCATCCCCTCCGACTCCACCCGGGGCGTCATCCGCCTCGCCTTCGCGGTGGGCTCCGCCGCCTACGTCCTGTGGTCGCCCCAACGCACGCCCCGCAACAAGCGCGGCGGCAGCCAGCGACCGGAGGATCCGCCGCCGTTCCCGGAGCGGGGCGAGTGGGACACCATGCGGCTGCCCCGCCAGCGGCCGGCACCCGCGCCGGGGCTGCCCACGCCGGACCACCCCTGACACTCAGCCGGTGGTCGGCCCCTTCCGGAAGCGGGCGGCCCGCCTCGCGCCGGACGGGGCGTGCCGTGGCGGGGCGTGCCGTGGCGGGGCGCGCCGTGGCGGGGCGCGCCGTGGCGGGGCGCGCCGTGGCGGGGCGCGCCGTGGCGGGGCGCGCCGTGGCGGGGCGCGCCGTGGCGGGGCGTGCCGTGGCGGGCTAGGCGCACGCCTGCCACTGCTTGGGGGACATGCCGTAGGTGTCGCGGAACACCCGGCTGAAATGCGACGCGCTGCGAAAACCCCAGCGCCGTGCCACGGCCGCCACGGTCAGTCCGCGGTGTGACGTGCGGCCCAGATCGTGCCGGCAGAGTTCCAGCCTGCGCTGTCGCACCCACTGGCTCACCGTGGTGCCCTCGCTCTCGAAGAGCTTGTGCAGGTGGCGGACGGAGATGTGGTGGGCGACCGCGATCGACCGGGGTGAGAGGTCCGGATCCATCAGGTGCTCGTCGACGAAGGCCCGGATCCGGGCGGGCAGCCCCGTGCCCGCCCCCGACGCGTCGGTAGCCGTACGGCCGGTCTCCCGGGTCTCCCCGGTCTGTCCGCTCTCGCGGGTCTCTTCCGCCAGGAGTTCCATGACCAGCACGGCGAGCATGTCCACCGCGCCCTGTGCCAGCCGGTCGCCGGTCCTCGGCCCGTGGAACTCCTCCTCGGCGGCGAGCGCGGACAGCAGCACCGAGACCAGTGCGCCCACGCCCGTGTCGCCGCGCACCAAGACCCCCGCGAGACGGCGCAGATCGGAGTCCGGCACGCCCAGGCGGCGTTTGGACACACGGAAGACCGTCACCTCGCGGTCATCGTCGGACCGGACCCCCTGGGGCCGGTCGGGGTCGCAGAAGACCAGGTCGCCGGGCGCAGGTGAGACCTCGGTCCCGTGCCCCGGGATCGCGGCCGTTGCGCGCACGTGCAGGCTCAGATAGAGGAACTCCGGGTGGCCCTCGTCCGGAAGCCGGGAGAGTACGCGCAGGGCACGGGTGTCGGTGGAGATGCTGCCGCTCCTCCTGTGCGGGACCTGCCGCCGAGGGCGGCCTGACTCCCCGCACCCTGCCAAGCGGTCGGCCCAGGACGCATCAGTATGTTGACGGTCCTTCTCCGGCCAGAGCGTCCCGGAGGAACCGGCCGCCCTGTCTGATCGCCGCCACCGTCGGCGGGCTGTCCCGCAGCGGGCCGAGGGACGCGAAGTCGTGCACCGTCCCCAGGTAGCGGGCGGCGACCACCGGGACTCCGGCCCGGCGCAGCAGTCGGGCGTACTGCTCGCCCTCGTCCCGTACGACGTCCGCCTCCGCCGTCACGATCAGCGCGGGCGGCAGCCCCGCGAGGTCGGCCGTGGTCGCCCGCAGCGGCGCTGCCGTGGGCTCGGCCAGTTCGCGGGCCTCGTCGCTGTACTGGTGCCAGTACCAGTCCACGGCCTCCCCGGTCAGCAGGTAGCCGGAGTCGAACTCGTCCCGTGAGGGGGTGTCGGCGTGCGGGTCGGTCATCGGGTAGTACAGCAGCTGGGCACGGATGCGCGGGCCGCCGCGCTGTTTGGCCATCATGGTGAGCGCCGTGGCCATGGTCGCGCCGGCGCAGTCGCCCGCCAGGGCCAGTCTGCGGCCGTCCAGGTCCAGGGCCTCGGCCTCCTCGCACACGGACGTCAGGACGGCGTACGACTCCTCCAGCGCGACCGGGTAGCGGGCCTCGGGGGTGCGGGTGTACTCGGGCACCACGAAGGCGGCGCCGCTCACGGCCGTCAGGTCGTGAATCAGGCGGGCGTGGGTCCGGGCGTCGCCCAGCATCCACCGTCCGCCGTGCAGGTACACGACAACCGGAAGGGGGCCGGCCGGCCGGGCCGGCCGGAACAACCAGAAGCCGACGAGCCCACGAGGGCCCACGGGCGCCACCCGGAACTCGGCCTCCAGGGTGAAGTCGTCGGCCGTGTGGCCCTGGATCTCCAGCAGCGCCTCCCGTCCGTCGGCCGGCCCGAGCTGGTGCAGATACGGCGGCGCGGCGGAGGCGTCGACGAGCCGGCGCACGAGGGCATCGAGGACGACGGCGGGGCGGCTCGGCTCGCCCCTGCCTCTTGCGGGGTCGGAATTCAACGGCTCACGTGTCCTTCCATCGGCACGGTCGATCACAGTTCGTCGAACAGATCGCGAAGCTGGTTGCGGCTGCTGATCCCCAGCTTCGGATACACGTTGTAGAGGTGCGAGCTGATGGTGCGCGGGGAGAGCATCAGCTGCTCCGCGATCTCCCTGTTGCGCAGTCCTCGGGCCGCGAGCCTGACGATCTGGCGCTGCTGGGCGGTCAGTTCCGCCAGCGGGTCGGCCGGGGCGGGGGTGGCTGCCACGCCGCTCGCCCGCAGTTCGGCGCGGGCCTGCTCGGCCAGGCCGGACGCCCCGAGCCGGGTGAACGACTCCAGCGCGGTGGCCAGCAGGGGGCGTGCCTCCAGGGGGCGTCGACGTCTGCGCAGCCACTGCGCGTAGTGGAGCCTTGCCTGGGCCCGGGCCAGGGGCCACTGATCTCCGACCGGGTTGACCGTGGCGAGCCGGAAGTGGTGCTCGGCGTCCTTGGGTTCGCCGACCAGAGCGGCGGCGTGGTGCATCAGCAGTGTCATCCGGGTCGTCGGCCGCGGCCCCACAACGGCGCGCACCGCCGGCAGGACGTGTGCCGCCTCGTCCTGTCGGCCCGTCCGCTGGGCGGCGGCGGCCAGATCCGCGATCGACCGGGGGGACAGGAAGTAGTGCACGGGTGTGCCGTCGTCGTCGAAGAGCGACCGGAACTGCCGGAAGGCGGTGTCGAAGTCGCCGGCCGACGCGGCGGCGGCACCGGCGGCCCTGAGGATGCGTGCGTGCGTGGCGCGGTTCTCCTCCAGGGCGACCGCCGTCCAGGCCGGGTCGGCCGTCAGGCCGGCGGTGCCGCCGCGCAGGGCCCGGAGGGTCACCCGCAGCGCCTCGACGTCGATCTGCACGTGCCTCAGCGCGTGGACCGCCGCCAGCGCCGCGATCCGCTCCAGGTGCTCGTCGGCCTCCGCCCACCGGCCGGTGTCGATCAGCGCCGCCGCCATCGCCGTGAGCGTCGGCGCGGCCGGCCCCATGGCGCCGTATGCCCTGAGCAGCGCGTACACCTGGCGGAACGTTTCCACGCAGAGGTCGGACTCGTCGGCGTACCAGGCCAGTCCGCCGATGGCGAGGGTCCGGGTCATCCCGGCCATGCCGGTCGCCGGCTGCGGCGTGCCGGGGTTTCGGCGCAGGTCCCGCAACAGCTCGGCGGCGCCGGTCGGCCGGACCGCGGCGAGGGTGACGGCCCGCACGGCGGCCCAGCTGTCGCTCGTCGCCAACTCGGAGTAGGGCGTGGGCCTCGTGTCGCGGTAGCCGTCCCCCGCCTCGTCCAGCAGGCCGGCGACCGGCCGCCGGACCTCGGGCAGACCCGACTGGTACGCGACTGCCCCCAGCGCGCTGACCAGGGCGAACATCGTCATTCCGGAGGTGGGAGGGGTCGGCTCGACGGCGCTCGTCAGCACGCGGAAGCCCTGACGCTGGTAACCGGAGAGCGACAGGGCCATGCCGGCGCCGCAGGCCGCCATGCCCAGCAGGTCCCGGTCCTCGGTCAGCGCGGTGACCTTGTCGTACAGCTCGCTGACCCAGGAGGGGTCGGCGGCGTTGGTGGCGGCGTGCAGCGCCTTCACGTACCTACGGGCCCGGTCGGCGGTCGCGGGGCTGCACTCGGCGGAGCGTTGCAGGGCCTGGGCCGCCGCGTGGAAGCCGCCGCGCCGCTCGGCGAGTTCGGCGGTGTCCTCCAGGGCCGCCGCCACGGACTCGTCGTGTCCCACACAGGCGGCGGCCAGGTGCCAGGCGCGTCGGGCCGGGTCGTCCGTGAGGGCCGCCGCCAGATCCCGGTGCGCCTGTTGCCGCAGGTGGGCGGGTGCCGCGTGGTAGGAGCCGGTGCGGGCCAGCGGATGCCGGAAGAGCACCCGGCCGTCCATGACGGCCACCAGGCCGGCCTCCTCGGCCGGGGCCCAGGCCGAGAGATCGGGCCCCGCGCCGGCGGCGGTCATGATCGTGGCGAGGTCCTCGTGCTGCGACGCCGCCGCGTACAGGATCAGCCGCCGGGTCGTCGGCGGCAGGCCGCGCAGCCGGGCGGCGTACATCTCCTGGATGCGCTCCGTCCTCGGCGACTCGCCGCCCGGTGACGCGTCCGCACCGTCCGCTCCGGGCGTGCGGCACAGTTCGATGATGGCCAGCGGGTTTCCGCCGGCCTGCCGCAGCACTTCGATCCTGCTCCGGCCGGTGGGCGCGTGCGGCTGGGCGTCGGCGAGTTCGGCCGCGGCTCGTTCGGTCAACGGCCCCAGCAGCACCGTCGGCAGGTCCGCCGGGACGCCGGCGGGGGCCGTGTGCCCGCGGGCGGTCAACAGCGCGGACATGTCCTGGGCGGTGATCCGGCGCAGTACGAAGGCCAGCACGTCGAGGGAGTCCCGGTCGACGTGCTGCACGTCGTCCAGGGTGAGCAGGAGGCGCCGCCGGTCCGCGACCTCGCCCAGCAGCGTCAGGACGGCCATGCGCAGCAGTGTGGGGTGGGCCGGTTCCCCGGCCGGAGCGATGCCGAAAGCCGTCTCGAGTGCCGTGCGCAGATGGCCGGGCAGCCCGGTTGCCCGGGGCAGCACGGGAAGGAGCAACTGGTGCAGGGAGGCGAAGGACTGCCGTGACTCGGCCTGGGTGCCCTGGGACGCCAGGACGAGCGTGCCTGCGTCCCTCGCGTGGCCGGCGGCGACCGCCAGCAGACTCGACTTGCCCGTCCCCGCCTCGCCGAGCAGGAGCAGCGTCGGTGGTTCGGCGCGGCCCTCGACGACCGCCAGGAGACGGGCGGCCTCCGCCTGACGGCCCACCAGGCCGCCGGGGTCACGCCTCATGCCGCCGCTCCCCCCTTGCCGTGTGCACCGTGTACGCCTTGCCAGGTGCGCGCGCCCTGCCCAGCACAGTGCGAGGCGGATGGCCCCATCCTGTCATCCGCCTCAGCGGTCGTTCCGGCGTACCGGCGAGTCCGCCGCCGGGTCTGGTCGTTACTTGCCCAGGAACGCGAGGAGCGCGGTGTTGACTTCCTCCGCGTGGGTCCACAGCAGGCCGTGCGGGGCGCCTTCGATCTCCACGTAGTCGGCGGACGGGAGGGCCTTGTGGAACGGCCGCGCGGTTCCCTCGACGGGCAGGATCCGGTCCCCGGTACCGTGCAGGATCAGGGCGGGCACGTCGATGGCCGGGATGTCGGCGCGGAAGTCGGTGTACCAGGTGGACGGCGCGGCCGCCGCGGCGAAGAAGCCACCGCTCGCCGCGACGTTCCAGCTGTTGCGGACCGCCTCCTCGCTGATCCTGGTGCCGAGGTTCTCGTCGAGGTTGTAGAAGTCCTTGTAGAAGTCGGTGTAGTACGCGTACCGGTCGGCCTTGACGGCCGCGACCACGCCGTCGAAGAACTCCTTGGGCGCGACCCCGTCCGGGTTGTCGTCGGTCTTGAGCAGGCAAGGCTCCAGGGAGGCCAGGAAGGCGACCTTCGAGACGCGGGCGGAGCCGTGGGCGGACACGTACCGGGCGACCTCGCCGGTGCCCATGGAGAAGCCGACCAGGACGGCGTCCCGCAGGTCGAGGGTCTCCATCACGGTGTTGAGATCGGCCGCGAAGGTGTCGTAGTCGAACCCGGTCGTCGGCCGGCTGGACTGCCCGAAACCGCGGCGGTCGTAGGTGATCACCCGGTAGCCCGCGTCGAGCAGTACGGCGCTCTGCCGCTCCCAGGAGTGGCCGTCGAGCGGGAAGCCGTGGATGAGCACGACCGGCTGCCCGGTTCCGTGGTCCTCGTAGTAGAGGTCGATGGAGGTCGAGTTTTCCTGACCCACGGTGATGTACGGCAAGGATGGTTCCTTAGTTCGCAGTGACTGGCGTGCGCGGCCCGATGCCCGGGGCGTCACGCGTTGGGACGACGGTAGGGAGAGACCCGCCCCGCCTGTTGTCCGAGAGCGCACCTCTTCTTGACGCGAAGTGCCAGAAGCCCGACGCCGTGAGGGGCCATCGGCCAGGCGACCGGCGCCGGTTTCCGGCACATCGTCCGGGCTGCCGACGCCGTACCCCGCCGGCGTCGCACGACGGGTGGCCGGCCAGCTCTTCGGCACGGACGGCTCCTGGTGGGGCGGGGCGGGCCGGGAGATCTGGATCGCGGTCGCCGTCACCGTCGTGGTCGGCTTCGGGGTGCTGTTCTCGGGTGTGGTCAGCTCCGTGCTCGCCGGGGCGTCGACCGCGCTGCTGCTGGCCCTCGTCCTGCCGGTGACCACGCCCGCTCCCCTGGCCCGGCTGCCCGAGCGGCTGGCCGGCGCGGGCCTCGCCGCGGCGGTGGCGACGGTCGCGGTCCTGGTGCTGTGGCCGCGTCCCACCGCCGACCCGCTCAGCTCCCCGGCCGCACGGTCTGCCGGGCGGCAGCGGCGCAACTGCTCGCCGACGCGTCCTTCCTGGCGGACGCCGAGGGCGGCGAGAGCACCGGTGGGACGGGCGTCCGCGCCTTCCGGCGGACCGCCCACGAGGCCACCGCCGCGGCGGTGGCCCCGCGCGCCGCGTTCGACGCCACTCCGTACCGGCCCACCGGGCTGTCCACCGGCTCGCGTGCCCTCGTCCGGCTGGTCGACGAGCTGACCTGGCTCAGCGACGTCGTGGCCGACAGTTCCGTGCCGACGGACGGTGACCGTCCCCGCTGCGATCCCGGGGCCCCGGAGGGACCGTGGAAAAACACCTCGCCCTCGTCAACATTGATAACAACGATGCTCAAGATGACCTGTCGAGATCCGATGTATGCGGAACCGGTGGGCCGTCGGCCAACGCCGTGAGGAGGCCTTCCGCCAGACGTTCCACCACATGCTCCGCCGCCTCTTCGGGTGGTGTCGCGGCGCGGATGACGGCCCGCAGCTGGGATCCCGGGAAGGTGTCGGCGTACGCCTGGCCGTCGTCCGTGGCATACGCGTGCGCCAGCGCGGGGCCGAGTGCCTCGGCGTGGGCCTCGGCGAAGGCGGTCGCGTTGGCGTCGCTGCTCAGCCGTGCGTACGCGTGGCCGTACGCCTCGGCGTCGGCCGGCGAGAAGCCGTTGGCGAGGGCGTGGTCACGGGCGTTCAGGTGCGCTTCGGTGTACGCGCCCGCCCGGTCGTAGGCGGCGCCGTAGACACGGAGCAGGGCCGGGGCGAGCACGGCGCTCCAGGTCTCCCCGGCCACCGGTGTGCCCAGGGCCGCCGTACGGTGCAGGTCGCCGAGGGGTTCGAAGGCGCCGGGGTCGTCGTCCCGCACCTGCTCGGCGAGGAGCGGCAGGACGGTACGGCAGTGCCAGGTGTGGAGTACGGCCAGGCCGGCCACCGGCGCCCGGGTGCCGAGCAGACCGTACAGGCGGCGGGCCCAGTCGTCCCCGGCGTCCGGTGGCAGCCGCTCGTGGAGGGCGGCGGCGAGGTCCCCGAGCCAGGCCGGCGTGGGCGGGGCGGCGGGGCACGCCTCCGGGTCGGCGGCCGTGGTCGTCGTTGTCGTGGGCGTCATTGTCGTGGTCGTGGTCGTGGTCGTGCGGCGGGTCACCGGGGCGCCTTCGTTTCCGTCGCGGCCGACGGGATCAGGCCTGCAACCGGCTGCCGTTGACGGCCACGCGGCGGCCGTGCCGGGTGTGCGGGAAGTAGTCCCAGATGGCGTGGTGCTGCACGCTGCGGTTGTCCCAGAACACCAGGGTGCGCGGCTGCCAGCGGACCCGGCAGTGCAGCAGCGGGGTACGGGCTATGTGCCCGTACAGCATGCCGAGCAGGGCGTCGCTCTCGGCGCGGGACAGCTGGGTGATGTGCGAGGTGTAGGGGGCGTTGACGAACAGCAGCCGCCGGCCGGTCTGCGGGTGCCGGACCACGACGGGGTGTTCGGTGCGCGGGACGTCGTACTCGGGCGGCGGGGTCTGCCCGGCGGCCGTCCAGGGCAGGGCACCGTCATGGAGGGCGGTCAGTCCGTGCAGAAACTCCCTCATCGCCGGGGAGAGCAGGTCGTAGGCGAGATGCATGTTCGCGAACAGGGTGTCTCCGCCGCCCCCTTCCGGGACCGTCGTGAGGTACAGCATCGACCCGAGGGAGGGTTCGGCGTCCGCGGTGCCGTCGGCGTGCCAGCCGTTGCCGGCGACCTCCCGTGACTCCCCGGTCGCCTTGATCTCCAGGATGTGCGGGTCGGATCCCTCGGCGGCGAGCGCGACGGGGTGCAGTTCGCCGAAGACGCCCGCGAACCGCTTGTGTTCCTCGGGGGTGATGTCCTGGTCGCGGAAGACCAGGACGTGGTGGGTGTGGAAGGCGTGGGTGAGTTCCTTCTCCTGCTGGGGAGTCAGTTCCCTGGACAGGTCCAGGCCCGAGACCTCGGCGCCCAGCAGCGGGGTGATCGGGGTGACGGTGATGGTGTCGTAGGGCTCGGCGGGCCGGGTGGTGAGCCGTTCGACGGCCTGCAGTGCGTAGTCCTCCATGAGGGGCCTCCTTGGTTGGGGTGGAACGGGGGGCTGGTGGAGCCGGCGGAGCGGTTGGGCTACGGATCACAGTCCGCGGTCGAGGAGTTCGGCCACCACCAGGCGGCCGAAGGCGAGGTTTCCGTGGATGGTGTCGTCGGTCTGGCTGAAGGCGGGCCGTTGCAGACCCGAGGCGTCGGTGACCCGGGCGCGCAGGTCGACGATCTCGACACCGCGCGCGGCGAGTTCGGCCCGGATCACCTCCTGGGCGGCGAAGAAGACCTGCGCGTCGGACATGCCGGGCACCCGCTGCGGGGGCAGGGGGGCCAGCACCCGCAGGCCGAGGGCGGCCGTGTGGTCGTAGAAGGCGAGGGCTCCGCGGACGGTGGCCCTGACGAGGCCGGCGAAGAGGCCGCTGCGCAGGAACTCCTCCGGGAGGGTGCCGTGGGTGTCGCGGTGGACGTCCCAGTTCTGGCGGGTGGCGACCGTGTGGGCGCTCAGGCCGAAGGTGCACACCAGCGGCACCGGCAGCCCGGCGAGCGCGGCCACCTCCAGGGCGTCGAGGAACTCCCGGTACAGCCGCTGCGCTTCGGGGCTACGGAAGGTGATCTCCCCGTTCCCAGTGCTTTCGGTGCCTCCGGTGCCTCCGGTGCCTCTGGTGCCTTCGGTGCCTCCGGTGCCTCCGGTGTCGAAGAACGGCCCGAGGAAGTCGCGGCCCGAGCCCACCGGACCGCCCACGAAGGGCAGGTCGGCGGCCTGGGCGGCCCGTCCCACACAGCCGGCGTGGGAGTCACCGAGCAGGAGGAAGCGGGCGGTGGTCCGGGTGCGGGTTGTAGTAGTCGAGCACGGCGTCGTCACACCAGTGGTCCTCTCCGCCGGCGACGAGGGTCGGGTGGGCGGCCGGTGCCACCGGGGCGGACCGGCCGTGCAGGGCGTCGAAGAAGTGCCGCATCACGAAGGCGACCCCGTCGGGGCTGACGGTGCGCAGGTTGGGTTCGTAGAAGGCGGCCCGGTAGGGGAAGCCGGTGACGATCTCGTACGACGGGAAGTAGTCGACCTGTTCGCACTCGTCGGCGAGCTGTCCCGCCGCCGCGCGCAGCACCGACTTGGAGTGGGTCGTGGCGACCAGGGCGTGGCGTGCGGTGGCGGTGGCGGTGAGCGGCACCGGTGACACCGTCAGGACGGTCCGCAGCCGGGAGTTGACGCCCCGCGCCATGTCGAGCACCGCCGCCAGATCACGCCGCACCTGTGCCACCGTGTGGTTGTGCAGGACGTGCCGGTCCGGGTCATAGGTACCGCGGACGGTGCCGGGGCACATCGGCAGTACGGTGCCGTACCGGATGTCGTGCCAGGCCTCGGTCAGGCCGAGGGTGAAGACGAGGACGTCGGCCTTGGCGAGGGCGGTACGGATGGCGGCGAGGGTGGTCTCGCGGGCCTGTGCCAGTGCGTCGGGCGAGCCGAAGCCGTTCGGTTCCACGGTGGGCCGGTAGGGGTCGTGGCAGCGTCCGTCCTGCTGCCAGATCTCCTCGGGCGGCTTCTCCTCGCCGAGAGCCCAGGCCACCCACTGGCGCAGCGCCGCCGCGGTGTAGACGTTCCCGGTGCGGAAGGAGAAACGGCCGTAGCCGCGGGCCGAGCGCTCGGCCGGGCTCAGCCCGGGCGGGGCCGGCTCCGCGTCGTACCAGTGCATGCCCTCCTCCAGCAGGGCCCGGCCGATGTGGCGGGCGAAGCAGGAGCCGGCGGTGATGACCGGGTCGTCCGGCCCGATCGCGAACTTCGGCGTCCACAGGTCCGCGATGTCCAGCGCGTCGGGTTCGGCGACCGCGGTGCGCCAGAAGGACCGCGCGGGCAGCCGCGTGTACGGGTGCTGCACGAGGGTGACCTCCTCAGGACTGCCGGGCGGGACTGGGCACACGCTGTTGGACGGCCCCGGAGGGGCGGGGCCGGCCGGACGCGCGGGCGTCGGCGAGGTCGTCCGCCAGGGCGGCGGCGATCCGCTGGACGTGGGGCGCCGCGACGAGTTCGTAGTGGGTGGCGTCGACGCGGTGCACCGGGAAGGGCGGGGGCAGATGGGCGTCCCAGGCGTCGGGCGCGGTCGGCTCCGGGGCCAGGACGGCCGGGTCGTCGACGGGTCGCTCGGCGAGCCACACGGCGGCGGGCGTCCGGGTGAGCCGGGGCAGCCGGTGTTCGGCCATGGCGGCGAGGTTGGCGCGGCAGCAGCGCGCCAGGCGTTCGGCGTAGCTGCGGCCCGGCTCGGTGAGGCGGTCGGCGCCGTTGCCGCTCAGTTCGCGGGCGAAGACCGCGTCGACCTGCCGCTCGTCATAGGCGGCGAGCCGGGCCCCGGCGCCGGGCGGGGGCGGGTCGAGGAGGTACAGGGCGTGCGCGGGCCGGTCGTCCCGTTCGGCGAGGGCCGCCATCGACAGGGCCGTCCAGGCCCCGAACGACCAGCCCGCCAGGCGCAGTCGGCAGCCCGGGGCGGGGAACGCGTCGCGTACCGCTGCCAGGTAGTGGGCGGCACGGTCGGCGATCGACCGGGCCGGCGGTCCCGGGTCGCGCAGCGCCGGGTCGGCGATCAGACAGACCGTCAGGTCGCCGGGCAGCGCCGAGACCAGCGGCCGGTAGGCCTGGATGTCGCCGCCGACCGGATGGACCAGGCACAGCACGTCCCGCCCCGGTCCGCGCTGCCACACCTCGACGTCCACGGTGACGGCGCCCGCGGAGGGCGCGGTGCCGGTGCCGAGGTGACCGAGGATCTCGGCGAGGCTCACGCGATGGCTGAGCCGGGACAGGTCGATGTCGGTGCCGTACCGGCGTTTCACCTCCTCCAGGAGTTCGAGGACGGTCAGCGAGTCCGCGCCCAGGTCGTACAGCGATGCCGTGGGGTGGACGGCGTCCACGCCGAGCAGGTCCCCCACGACCGTGGCGAGGTCTGTGGCGAGGTCGGGGGCGGGGCCGGTGGCTACCGGGGCCGGGGCCGGGGCCGGGGCCGGGACGGGCCGGGAGGCGGGCTCCTGTGCCGGCTCGTAGAAGTAGCCGGCCTCCGGCAGCGGCGTCGTGCTGACCATCAGGTGCGGCAACTGCAGGTGCAGAGCCCGTTCGAACACGTCCGCGCCGTCCTCGGGGGTGAGCGCGACCGTCAGGTGTTCCTGGTGGCGGGTGTCGGCGCCCAGGGCGTGCCGCGCCATGCCGACGTCCCGCCAGACGTCCCAGCCGATGCTCATCCGGACGGTCGGGTCGTCCGCGCCGGGGGGCGCGTAGTGGGCGAAGGCGTCCAGGCAGGCGTTGGCGGCCGCGTAGTCGTACTGGCCGACGCCGCCGTAGTGGGCCGACATCGACGAGCAGTAGAGGACATGGCCGGGACGGTGCTCGGCGATCAGCCGCTCGGCCAGCAGGGCGCCGCGCAGCTTGGCCGTCGTGGCCCGGCGGGCGGTGGCGGTGTCCCGTCCCGCGAGGAGCCCGCCCGCGGCCGTTCCCACGGCGTGCACGATCGCGGTCAGGCCGTCGAGGTGCGGGGCCAGCCGCTCGGCGATGTCGTGGGGATCCTCGGTGGCGAGGTCGGCGGGGACCAGGGTGACGCGGTCCGGGTACGCCCGGAGTGCCTCCGGTGTCCCGGTTCCCCGGGCGACCAGGACCACGCGGTTGCCGGGGTGGTGCAGCAGCAGGCGTGCGGCCAGGGTGCTGCCGATTCCGCCGGTGCCGCCGAGGACGAGGTGGATTCCGGGTGCGGCCGGCCGGGTCGGGGGTGCGGCGTCGGTTGCGGGTACCGGGTGGACGACGCGGTGCCACCAGAAGCCGTCGCGCAGGGCGAGCGCGGGTTCGGTGAGGCCGTCGTCGAGCAGCAGCTCGGGCAGGTGCGCCGCCCAGGCGGCGGGGTCGGGGCCGGGCAGATCGGCCCAGCGCGGTCGTACGCCGAGTTCCTGCCGGGGGGTGGAGACCGCCGCGGCCAGCAGAGCCGCCTCGGGCCTGTGGACGGTTCCGGTGACCGGTTGCGCCTGGTGGGACAGCAGCCACAGGCGCGGCCGGGTCTCCTCCGGGAGGTCGGCGAGCGCCCTGCTCAGGGCGGCGACCGTGTCGAGGCAGGCCCACTGGGCGCTCTCCAGCGTGGCCGTGCCGACGCTGCCGGTCAGGGTCAGCGGCAGCGCGTGCAGCCAGTCGACTCCGGCGCCCGCCGCGTCGGCGACCACCAGCGCCAGGAGCGCCGAGAGGTGCTCGGGGTCGCCGGGATCAGCCTCGTACCGGTCGTCGTCGAGCCGGGTGAAGGTGCTCCCGGTCCGCACCCGCACCACCCGGGCGTAGTGGAGCTCCAGGAACCGCCACGCGTCGGCGGGCCGGTCGGCCCCGGTGACGACCACCGCGGTACGGCGCGGCTCGGGGGTGGCGGTGCGGGCCCGGCGCAGGCGCGTCCATTGCGGCTGGTGCAGCCATTGGGTGGCCGGCAGCCGTCGCGGGCGGTCGGTGCGGGTCCGTACCTGCGGTCGGGGCGCGCGGGGAAAGTCGTACTCGGCGGTGTCGAAGGCGGGCGGCGGGAAGTCCCAGGGGGCGGGTGCGGGGCCCTCGGGCCAGACGAGGGTGTGTCCGGCCGTCCAGGCCTCGGCGAGCACGTGCGGATCGCGGCCGGACACCGGGAGTCGGGGTTGTCCGGGCGATGGTGTCGTCGCGGTGGCCGAGCGCAGCCAGGCCACGGCCGACGCGGCGTCCGGGCAGACCGCCGCCGCCCGGTGGGCGAGGGTGGGACGGCCCGCCTGCAGATGGCGCAGCACCTGCGGATAGCACTCGGGGTGGGCGCTCAGGTAGTCGGCGATGCGGTGGCCGTCGGCGCGCAGGGCGGCGGCGGAGTGCGCGGACAGGACCAGGCACGGCACCGGCTGCGGCGCGGTGGCGGCCCCGGCGGGCGCGGTGTCCGGTCGTTCCAGCAGCAGATGGGCGTTGGTGCCGCCGATGCCGAAGCTGCTGACGGCGGCCACCCGTGGCACGTCCCGCGGCCATGGCTCGGCCTCGGCCGGTATCCGGAACGGTCCGTCGTCGATCTCCGGGTTGAGCCGGTCGAAGTCCGCGGTGGGCGGGACGGTCCCGTGGTGTACGGCGAGCGCGGCCCGCACCAGGCCGACGACGCCGGCGGCGGCGCCCAGGTGCCCGATCTGGCTCTTCACGGAGGACAGCGCCACGCGCGCGTCGTCCGCCAGCCCGTAGGCCTGGCGCAGCGCCGCCGCCTCCACCGGATCCCCGAGACGGGTGCCGGTGCCGTGCGCCTCGACGTATCCGAGGTCGGCGCCGTCGCGGCCGCTGCGCCGCAGGGCGGCGCGGATCGCGGCGCGTTGCCCGGCGAGCGCGGGCGCGCTGTAACCGAGCTTGTCGGAGCCGTCGTTGTTGAGGCCCGAGCCCGTGATGACGGCGTAGACGGTGTTCCCGTCCCGGCGGGCGGCCGAGAGGGGCTTGAGGACGACCGTGCCGCTGCCGCTGGCTCCGACGGTGCCGGCGGCGTCCGCGCTGAAGGGGCGGCAGTGCCCGTCCGGGGAGAAGATGTGCTGCGGCCGGTAGGTGTATCCGTCGCTCAGTGTGGTGTCGACGAGAACGCCGCCGACCAGCATGACGTCCGCGTCGCCCTGCCGCAGCAGGCCGGTGGCGACGTGTACGGCGACGAGGGAGCTGGAGCACGCCGACTGCACGGTGAAGGCGGGGCCGGTGAGCCCGAGGTGGTAGGCGGCCTTGGTGGCCAGGAAGTCCTTCTCGTGGTGGAGGGCCAGCCGGAAGGCGTCGGGCAGCGCGGCGGGGTCGGCGTCGCGCAGCATGCTCTGGAAGTAGGTGTTCTCACCGCAGGCGGCGAGGAGTCCCACCCGGTGGGTGGCCGGGTCGCCGATTCCGGCGTGGGCGAGTGCCTCGACGCAGTTCATCAGCAGGTGCCGTTGCTGGGGGTCCATCAGCCGGGCGTCGTGCGGACTGATCGTGAAGCGTCCGGGGTCGAAGTGGAGCGGGCCGCGCAGTTGGCTGCGGGCCCCGACCCGGCCGTCGGTGGCGGGGAAGTGCTCGATGCCGCGGCGGCCGGAGGTGACCAGGTCCCAGAACCCGGCCAGGTCGTCGGCGCCCGGGAGCCGTACGGCCATGCCGATGACGGCGATGGGCTCCTCGCGGCGCGGGTCTTCCGGTCGTGGCGCCGGTACGGCGTGCCCGGTCGCCGCCCGGTCGGGCACCGGGGACGCGGGCGGGGCCGGGCTGTCGGCGTCACGCCTCTCCAGGAGGCGGCTCAGGGCACGCAGGGTGACGTGCTCGAACAAGTCCGGTACGGCGAACGGCAGATCGCCCTCGCCGGCGCACCTGAGCTGGAAGCGCATCAGGTCGAGGCTCGTGGCGCCCGCGTCGAAGAACCGCTGCTCCACGGTGATCGCCTTGCCGGTCACCGACTCGAACAGCGCGGTCAGCCGTCCCTCGAGCGGCGAGAGGGCCGCTGTCGGCGATGCGGCCCGGCGCAGGTCGTTGCCGGGTGCGGTGAGCGCCGCCCGGCGGTCCAGCTTGCCGCTCGGGGTGCGCGGCAGCGTGGTCAGCCGGCGGAAGCGGCCGATGCGCACGTAGGCGGGCAGCAGACGGGAGAGCCGGTCCGTGAGGTCCGCGGGATCGGGGTCCTCGCCCCGGCACTCCAGGCAGGCCACCAGGTGGCCGTCCGCCACCGCCGCGACCGCGTTGGTGACGCCGGGGCACCGCAGCAGGGCGGCCTCGACCTGCCCCAGTTCCAGCCGGTGCCCGCCCAGTTTGACCTGGGTGTCGTCGCGGCCGGCGTAGTGCAGCAGGCCCTGGATGTCGAAGTAGGCCAGGTCGCCGGTGCGGTAGAGGGTCCCCAGCTCCGGGTCGTCGGTGAAGCGTTCGCGGTGCGCCTGGTCGCCGCCGAGGTAGCAGCGGGCTGCCATGGGGCCGCCGATCAGCAGTTCGCCGGTGACGCCGGGCGGAACGGGGTGGCCGCCCGGATCGACGACGCGCAGGACGGCGTTCGCCACCGGGTGGCCGATGGCCGGGCGCAGCGGCCAGGCGGCGGGGTCGCCGTGCAGGGCGAGGGCGCTGACGACATGGGTCTCGGTGGGACCGTAGTGGTTGAACAGCCGGGCACCGGGGAGATGGGCGAACCAGCGGCGGATGGCGTCGGTGCACACCAACTGCTCCCCAGCGGTGACCACTTCGCGCAGCCTGGACGGGTACCGGCCGCCGCGCACGCCGTGCTCGGCGAGCAGCTGCAGGGCCACGTACGGCAGGAAGATCCGTTCGGTTCCCCCGGCCTCCAACTGCTCCAGCAGGAGCGGCATGTCCTGCCGCCAGTCGGGGCGCAGCAGGCGCAGCAGGCCGCCCGAGCACAGGGTGGTGAGGATCTCCTGGAAGGAGACGTCGAAGGACAGCATGGAGAACTGCTGGGTGACTGCGGGCGCGCCGAGGCCGCCGTCGGTCCGCTGCCAGGTCAGCAGGTTGCACAGGGTGCTGTCGGGGACCTGGACGCCCTTGGGGGTGCCGGTGGAGCCGGAGGTGAACAGGGTGTAGAGCGGTCGCAGGCCCTGGTGTGCGGGGGTGGCCGGGGTGGGTGTGGGCGCGTCGGTGAGGGTGACGGTGTGCCGGGGCAGGGACGGTGGCGCGATCGCGTCGAGGAGGTCGTCGTCCCCCGCTGCCAGCAGCACGCACAGCGGGGCGGTCTGCTCGAGCACGTGCCGCAGCAGGAGCGTGGGGTAGGCGGGGTCGAGGGGGACGAGGGTCAGGTTGAGGCGGGCCGCCGCCAGCAGGGCCACCACGTGCTCGACGGAGGGCTGGAGGTAGAGCGCCACGGCCGCCGGGGCGGCGGGATCGGAGGGCAGCGGGTGCCGGGTGCGCAGCGCGGTGGCCAACTGGGCGGCCTGTGCGTCGAGTTCGGCGTAGGTCAGGGTGGAGGTGCCGTCGGTGACGGCCGGTGCGTCGGGGGTGCGTGTCACCTGCCGGGCGAAGCCCTCGGCGACGGTGGCGAAGTCGGGTGTCCGCGCGGGGCCCCGGCCGGGGTCGGGCAGGCCCCGGCGGTAGGGGCCGACCAGGTCGTGCAGGGTGATGTCGCCGCCGTCCGTCAGCTGGTCGAGTGCCTGGCGGAAGAGACGGGCCGCGGCCTCGGCACGCTCGGCGCCGATGTCGTCGCGGTACTCCCACAGGCAGTCGAAGCCGGATTCGTGCTCCACCACCGACAGCGTCAGGGCACACTTCGCGCCGGACGGGGCCGTCCACACCGGCCGCACCGCGCAGCCCGGCAGACGCAGCGCCGAGAACTCGGTGTTCTCCAGCACGAACAGGAAGTCGAACAACGGGGTCCGCTCGCGCAGGGCGGGGTCCGCGAGGACGTCGGCGAGGGCCACCTCCTGCTCCTCCAGTACGGCACGGACGGCGTCGGAGTGCGTGGCGAGGTGGGTGTCCAGCGATGCGTGCGGCCGCATCGGCAGGTCCAGGAGGACCGTGTTGGCGAACATGCCGACGGTGTCGGCGAACTCGGGCCGGGGCCGGTTCGCCACGGGCGTCGCCACCAGCGGGCGGCTCTGGCCGGTCACGCCGTACACGCTCGCGGCGAACGCGGACACCAGCAGCTGGAACCTCGTCAGTCCGCGCCGCGCGGCGTGCCGGTCAAGGGCGGCCCGGCGGACCAGGTCGAGCGAGGTGTGCAGCAGCCGCACGCGGCGGCGGTCCGCGCCCTCGGGGGCCGGCAGCGGGGGTGAGGACGGTTCGCCCTCACGGCCGTAGTGCGAGCGCAGTCGCGCGCGACGGCGTGCGTAGGCGGGGCTCGCGTGCCAGTCGCGCTGCCAGCGGGCGAAGTCCAGCGGCGTGGTGGACGGCGGGGCGCCGGCCAGGGCCCGCCCGTCGCGTACGGCGGCGTAGGCGTCGGTGAGGTCGCTGAAGAGGAGGTTGAGGGACCAGCCGTCCACGGCGACGTGGTGCAGGTGCAGCAGGAGCAGTCCGCCGTCGTCGCGGGCCACCCAGGCGGCCCGCAGCATCCGCGCGTCCCCGAGGTCGAAGCGGTGGTCGAAGAAGCGGTCGGCGGTGTCCTGCCAGTCCTCGCCGGCCCGGGCTTCGAAGGGTTCCCACGGGTCGTAGGGGCCGTCGGTGCGCTGGAGCAGGCCGTGCGGGGCCGGGACCAGCCGGGTGCGCAGAGCGGCGTGGCGCTCCACCACCGTGCGCAGCGCGCCCCGCAGGGCCGCCGAGTCCACCGGGCCCTCGATCCGGAAGGCGAGCGGCACGGCGTAGGAGCGGTCGTCGGGGTCGCGCTGGTGCAGCAGCCACAGGCGTTCCTGCTCGCTGGTGGCGGGCGCGGCCGGCTCGTCGTCGCCGACGGGTACGGGCGGGTGTTCGCCGACGGTCGCGGCCGGGGCGTGGACGGCGTCCGCGAGAGTGCCGAAGTCGGCCCTGAGCACCAGGTCCTGGGGCAGGTCGACGGCGTAGCGGCTGAGGATCTCGAAGCGGAAGCGCAGTGCCTTCAGCGAGTCGCCGCCGCTCGGGATCCAGCGGTCCTCGGGGCGCAGGCCGGTGACGGCGAGGATGTCCTCGGCGACCTCCAGGACGCGCCGACGCTCGCCGCTGAGGTGCGCCTGGTGGCGGTGCGTGGGCCGCCACGGGGTGCCGGCGTCGCGCAGAAGGGCGGCCTGGTCGACCTTGCCGTTGGCGTTCAGCGGCAGCTCGGCGACCAGGTAGCTGTGGTGCGGGCGCATGTACGGCGGCAGGGCGGCGGCGAGATGGCGGTCGTAGGCGTCGAAGTCGAGGGCGGGGCCGGGGCGGGCGTCGGTGTCGGAGTCGGTGTCGGTGTCGGGTGGGAGCTCGTCGCCCAGGACGAGGAAGGCCAGCAGTTCGTTGTGGCCGGCCTCGTCGCGGCGGGTGCACACATGTGCCTGGCGTACGGCGGGCTGCGCCAGGATCTGCCGTTCCACCTCGCCCGGTTCGATGCGGAAGCCGCGCACCTTGACCTGGCGGTCGGCCCGGCCGACGTAGCTCACGCGGCCCTCGGCGTCCCGTCGCACCAGGTCGCCGGTGCGGTACCAGCGGCGTTCGCCGCCCTGGTCCGCCAGCGTGACGAAGGCACGCTCCGTCTGCTCGGGCAGGTTGCGGTAACCGCGGGCCAACGCGGGCCCGGACAGCAGCAGTTCGGCGACCTCGCCGGGCTCCGCGGCGCGGCCGTCCGCGGTGCGCAGCAGCACCCCGGTGCCCGGCAGCGCGGTGCCGAGGGGAACGGTGTCACCGGCGAAGTCCCGGGGGATGGGGTGGCACAGGGCGAAGGTGGTGGCCTCCGTCGGCCCGTAGACGTTGTGCAGGACGGTGCGGGAGCCCGGGTTGGCCTCGTACCAGCGGCGGATGAGCCGCGCGTTGAGCGGTTCGCCGCCGACCAGGACCTGCTCGGTGGTGGCGAAGCAGTCGGGTACCTTCTCGACGACGGCGTGGAACAGGGCGGCCGTGATGAACAGGGTGTCCACCCGGCCCTCGCGCAGCGTGTCGGCGAGCTTGCGCGGGCTGTGCACCTCGGTGTCGTCGAGGACGACGCACACGCCGCCGGTCAGCAGCGGAACCCACACCTCGAAGCTCAGCGCGTCGAACGCCGGGTTGGACAACGAGGCGTAGCGGGCGCCGGGCCGCAGGCCGAGATAGCCGGGCCCGGCCAGTCGCAGCACTCCTTCGTCGGTGACCTCGACGCCCTTGGGCCGGCCCGTGCTGCCGGAGGTGTAGAAGACGAAGCCCGTGCCGGTGTCACCGACGGGCTCCGGCGCGTCGGCGAGCCGGTCCGGTCCGTCGACGGGTCGCCCGCCGACCGGTCGCCCGTCACCAGGGCCTTCCGGGCTCAGCAGCCGGTCCGCCTCCAACGCGTATACGTGGGCGGGCAGTTGGGGCCGGTACTCGCCGTCGTGGACTACGGCGACGGCGCCGGAGTCGTCGAGGATGTGCCGCTGTCGTGCGGGCGGACTGAGCCGGTCGAGGGGGACGACGGTGGCTCCGGCGCGGCGGATGCCGAGCATGACGCAGACCAGGCGCCAGGAGCGGGGCAGGCAGACGGCGACCGCCTGGCCGGGACGCACTCCGTTCGCGCGCAGCCGGGCGGCCACCCGGCCGCCGGCCGCTTCCAGTTCGGCGTAATCGAGCAGCCGTGTGCCGTCCTCGACCGCCGGGGCGGACGGGGTACGGCGGGTCTGGTCCAGGACGGCGGCGGCCAGCGGGGACACGCTGGTGCCGGCCGGTTCCGAAGTCCCGGCCGGTCGCCGGGAGTCGCCGTGGGCGGGTCGGAGGTCCATCACGCCTCCCGGGCCGGCGTGGTGACGGCGGTGGCGTCCGAGGGGCGCGGCGGCAGGCCGTGACGGGCGAGTTCGGCGCTGAGCAGGGCGCCGACGTGGGCCGCTTCGGCTCCCTCCAGGATCTCCCAGTGGTCGCACTCCATCGTCTCGACGCGGAAGTCACCGAGCGCACGGCGTCGCCAGAAGGCGCGGACCTCCTCGTGGAAGGGGGTGTCGGTGCCGTCCGGCACGGCCTGGGCGAGGACCAGACGCGCCGGGGAGGCGGCGGGAACGTGCTCCCGGGCCGTGAGGCGGTTGTGGTTGTAGAGGCGGAAGTAGCGCTCGACCTGCGCTTCGTCGATGCCGGGGTACATCCCGTTGAACCTCACGAGTTTGTCGCGGAACTCGGCCTCGTCCACGGCGGTGATCGCCGTTCGCGCGGACGCGTCGTCGGTGGCCTGGGTGTCGAGGAGGACGACGCTGACGTCACGGCGTCCGGCGGCGGCGAGGAGACGTCCCATCTCGTGGGCGACGAGACCGCCGTAGGACAGGCCGGTGAGGACCAGCGGTCCCTCGCCGAGCGGTTCGAGGAGGCGCAGGTACGTCTCGGCCATGGCCTCGACGGTCGGCAGGACCTCCTCGCCGGGGTTCACACCCGGCGACTGGATGCCGTACAGGCCGACCCGCTCGGGCAGGAAACCGGCCAGCGGCAGGTAGCAGAAGGCGGTGCCGCCGCCCGGGTGGACGCAGACCACCCGCGGTCCCCGGCCGGCGCGGAACTCGATGACACTGCCCGGGGCGCGGGGGGCGCCGTCCTCGCGCAGCAGCGCGGCGAGCGACTCGATGGTGGGCCGCAGCATGACCTCGGCCACCGGAAACGGCCGGTCGAAGGCCTCGGTGACGGCGTGGGCCAGTTTGATGGCCGACAGGGAGGTACCGCCGATGTCGAAGAAGTTGTCGCTGATCCCGATGTCCGGGTGGAGCAGGATCCGGTGCCAGATCCGGTACAGGGCGTGTTCGACGTGGTCGCGCGGGCTGGCGGTGTTGACCTGGGTGGAGGTCTGCTCGTGGGCGAGGCGCAGCAGCGCCGCGCGGTCGAGTTTGCCACTGCGGTTGAGCGGCAGCGCCTCCAGATCGACGAAGACGGCCGGGATCATGTAGTCGGGGAGCCGGCGGGCGAGCGCGCCGCGCCAGTCGTGGGCGGTGCGGGCCGGTGCCGCGCCCCGGCCGACGCCCGCCACCAGACGGGGCTGGCCCGCCGCGTCGCGGTCGGCGAGCACCACGGCCTCGCGGACTCCGGGCACCGCCATGAGCGCCGCCTCGACCTCCGCAGGTTCGATGCGGAAGCCGCGGAGTTTGACCTGGTCGTCCGCGCGCCCCACATAGTGGGCGGCGCCGTCCGGCTGCCGCCGGGCGAGGTCTCCGGTGCGGTAGATCCGTTCGCCGGGCACGAACGGGTCCGGCAGGAAGCGCTCCTTGGTCAGGTCGGGCCGGCCCAGATAGCCGCGGGCCAGGGAGGCTCCGCCGAGGTAGACCTCGCCCACCACACCGGGCGGGACGGGCTGCATCCGGCCGTCGAGCACGTACAGGCGGGTGCCGGGCAGCGGGCGCCCGATGGGGCACGGCCGCTCCAGCGGAGCGGGATCGTAGTGGGCGGTGCTGTACAGGGTGGCCTCCGTGGGACCGTAGCCGAAGCAGATCCGCAGGCCGGGCAGGTGCTGGGTCATGCGGTGCAGGGCGGCTTCGGTGAGCGACTCGACCCCGGTCAGGAGCTTGCGCAGCGGCAGCCCGCGCAGCCGCCGGGCGGGGTCCTCGTCGATCCATCTCACGTACGCGGGCGGCAGGAACGCCTGCGTCACCCGGTGCTCGCGCATCCAGGCCAGCAGCGCGTCGGGGTCGCCGCGCAGGTCCTCGGGGACGATGTGCAGCACGCCGCCGGTGGTCAGGGGCAGGAGCAGTTCGTGGATCGAGGCGTCGAACCCGATGCTGGACCAGGCGGAGCCGGCCTCGCCGGGGGCCGCGTCCATGCGGGCGTGCCACGCGCCGAAGAGGTTGAGGACGCTGCGGTGTTCCACGGCGACGCCCTTGGGCCGTCCGGTGGAGCCGGATGTGAAGATCACATAGGCCAGCCGGTCCGGGGAGTGGCCGACGTCGGCGGGCGGCTGCTCCCGCTCGGTCGCCTCCGCCTCCACCACGTCGAGGCCGAGCCAGCCCTCGGCGCGGTCGACGGGGTCGTGGTCGCTCAGTACGAGGGGGCAGCCGGCGTCCTCGACCATGCCGACGAGGCGTTCGAGGGGCTGTCCGGGGTCGAGCGGCAGATAGGCGGCGCCCGCCTTGAGGATGCCCAGGATGCCCACGGGCAGCTCGCAGGAGCGTCTCGCGTGCAGTCCCACGACATCACCGGGGCGGACGGACCGGGCGACGAGTGCGTGAGCGAGCCGGTTGGCACGGCGTTCGAGCGTCGCGTAGTCCAACGAGCGGTCCCGGTCGACGACGGCGGTCTGCCCGGGGCGCTCGCGGACCTGCGCCTCGAAGAGTCCGACGAGTCCTTCGGCGGAGCGCAGGGCCAGGGAGAGGGGGTCGGCGAGGCGGTGGGGCGAGGCGGGGTCGCCGGTGGATCCCGGACCGGTCGGCATCACCGCTCCGGCCGGCTCCGTGGCGTCCCCGTCCCGTATCAGGCGTCGGCGTTCTTCCTGGTCCATCAGTTCCAGGGTCCGGATGTCGCGGTCGGGGTGCCGGGCCATGTCGGTGAGCAGGCACCGGAGATGGTCCGTCCACCGCTGGGCCGTGGCGGGGTCGAGGAGGGCCGTCGCGTAGTCCAGGTGCCCGGTGATACGGCCCTCGGACTCGGTGACCGACACGGCGAGGTCGAACTTGGCCGGGGCGTGGGCGATCGGGAGCGGCCGGGCCTCCACGCCGGGCAGGTGCAGCACGTCCCGCCGGTCGGGCACCCAGGCCAGCATGGTCTGGAACAAAGGCGTGTGGGAGGCGCTGCGGGGCGGGTTGACCAGTTCCACGATGCGCTCGAAGGGCAGGTCCTGGTGGGTGAGGGCGTCCCGGACGACGGCCCGGGTACGGGCGAGGGCCTCGGCCGCGGTGAGGGACCCGGCCAGATCGACGCGCAGCGGCAGCGAGTTGACGAGGAAGCCGATGAGACCGGACGCTCCCGGGCCGCGCCGGTTGGCGACCGGACTGCCGACAACGATGTCTTCCTGCCCCGAGAGACGGGACAGCAGGATCGCCCAGCCGGTCAGGACGGCCACGAAGAGGGTCGCGCCGTGCTGCCGTGCCAGGCCGCGCAGGGCGGTCGTGACCTCGGCGTCCAGCGCGAACCCGACCCGTCCGCCGTCGAACCGCTGCTCCGCCGGCCGCGGCCGGTCGGTCGGCAGTTCCAGGACCGGCGGCGCGTCACGCAGCGCCTGCCCCCAGTAATCCTCCTGGGCAGCGAGGGCACCGCCGAGGACGGCTTCCCGCTGGGCCCGCGCGTGATCCCCGTACTGCGTCGGCAGGTCCCGCAGCGGGTTGGCTCCGCCGGTCAGTAACGCCTCGTAGAGCAGGCCGGCTTCCTTCATCATGACGTTCATCGAGGCGCCGTCGTAAATACTGTGATGGAACGTCAGCAGCAGCACATGGCGCCCGGGGGCCGTGGCCAGCAGCCGGCCCCGGCCGAGCGGCCCGGTCGCCAGGTCGAACGGGCGCTCCGCTTCGTCGAGTTGCCGGGCGGCCACGCGTGCGTCGGGATCGGCGACTGCGGTGAGGTCCTCGAAGGTCAGGGAAAAGCCCGCTCCCGGCGGGTCGATGTGCTGACACACCCCCTCCTCGCCCGCCACCAACCGTGTCCTCAGGGCTTCGTGACGGTCGGTCAGCGCGTCGAAGGTGCGTGACAGCACGTCCCGGTCGAGCGGGCCGGCGAGCGAGAAGGCGATGGTCTCGTTGTACGTGGCGTTCGCGCCCCGCAGTTGACTGAGGAACCACAGTCGCTGCTGGGCGAACGAGGCGGGGATGGCACGTGAAGTGGGGACAGGGTGGGGGGTGCTCTGCACCGGCAGTACCTGGCCTTCCCGTCGGTGTGGAACTGGGGAGCATCGGTGCGTGGCAGTCCGGGATCACCGAACTGCCAAGGGTCCAGGAGATTCGTCCGCGGATGTGCCGCGTGGGTTTATGGAAACGCCTCGAATGGGGCGGCCGATATCGACGCGGTCCTCGCATTCGAGAGAACAGAAAAGCGCTCGGTCAATTACCTGGTGTGGTCAATTACCTGGTGACAACGTTCTCTTACGTGCTCCGGAGCCCCATCGGGGCCTCCGTGACACGTCTGTGATCATCAATCACCCGCTCCGAACAAGTCAACACTTGACTTTCCCCGGCCCATGCCGCAGGGACCCCGGAATTCCGATGGGCCATCGCCACATGCCCCCATTCGAGCCGCATGCCCAGGAGAATCCGCTGAACATCCCTTATGGGAAGAAAAGACGGCGCTACGGTCGACGGCATGGACGGTGATCGCGGAAGGTGGGGCCGGTGTCTGCTCGGCGGGGCGGTGTTCGCCGTCTGCATGACCGGCACCACGTTGCCTACGCCCCTCTACGGCCTCTATCAGGAGAAGTTCGGGTTCTCCGAGCTGACGGTGACCGTCGTCTACGCCGTGTACGCCTTCGGGGTCATCGGCGTCCTGCTGGCGGCCGGCGACGCCTCGGACGTCGTGGGCAGGCGGCCGGTGCTGCTGGCGGGCCTCGGCATGGCGGCGGCGAGCGCGGTCTGCTTCCTGTGCGCGGCCGGGCTGGGCTGGCTGTACGCGGGGCGGCTGCTGTCGGGGCTGTCGGCCGGTCTGTTCACCGGGGCCGCCACCGCGTACGTGATGGATCTGGCACCGCCCGGCGGCGGCTCCCGGGCCACGTTCGTCGCGACGGCCGCCAACATGGGCGGTCTGGGCTGCGGTCCGCTGCTCGCCGGACTGCTCGCGCAGTACGCGGCCTGGCCGCTGCGTCTGCCGTTCGCCGTGCACCTCGTCCTGGTGGCGGGTTCGGCCGCCGTGGTGGTGCGGCTTCCGGAGACCGTACGGCAGCCGCGGCCGCTGAGCGCCGTACGGCCGCGACGGCCCGGCCTGCCCCGGCAGGTGCGGGCGGTGTTCGCGCCCGCCGCGATCGCCTCGTTCGTCGGGTTCGCGCTGTTCGGCGTGTTCACCTCGGTCAGCCCGGCGTTCCTCGCCCAGTCCGTGCACGTGGACAACCGGGCCGTGAGCGGGCTCGTCGTCGCGCTGGCCTTCTTCTCCTCGACCGCCGGACAGCTCGCCGCCGGCCGGATCGGCGTGACGCGGTCACTGCCGTGGGGCTGCGCCGCGCTGTTCGCGGGGCTGGCACTGCTCGCGGGCGCCCTGCGGTGGGACCTGCTGCCCCTGGTGGTACTGAGCGCGCTCGTCGGCGGGTTCGGGCAGGGGCTGGCGTTTCGCGGGGCGCTGTCCGCGGTGGCCGGGGCGTCCCCCGCCGACCGGCGCGCGGCGGTGATCTCCACCCTGTTCGTGGTGGCGTACGGGGGTATCTCGGTGCCGGTGATCGGGGTGGGGCTCCTGACCGGCCCGCTCGGTCTGGAGGGTGCGGGGCTGGCGTTCATCGTGTGCATGGCCGCCCTGGTCTCGGCCGCGGCCGTCTACCTGGTGCGGCGGCCGGTGCGGGCGAGGGCGTGAGGGGTACGAGCCCCCAGGGATCACGCCCTCGCCGCGGGTGACCGTCCGCCGGGACGGCCCCGACCGCGTCAGCCGGTGGCGCAGTTCGCCCCGTTGAGGGTGAAGGCGGTCGGGGCGGTGTTCGTGGAGCCCCTGTTCGCGATGAAGCCGACGGTGACCGAGCCGCCGGCGGGTATGCCGGTGGTGTAGGAGGCCGGAGTGACGCTCACCGAGCCGCCGTTCTGCTGCGGGGTGCCGCCCCACATGTTCGTGACGGTCTGGCCGTCGGCGAAGGCGAAGGCGAGCGTCCAGCCGTTGACGGCGGTGGTGCCGCCGTTGCCGATGGTCAGCTCGCCCTGGAAGCCACCGGGCCACTCCCCCACCACGCGGTACCCGACGGAGCAGGTCGCGGTGGCGCCCTTGGCCGTGGTGACGGTCACCGTGGCGGAGCGGGACGAGCGGTTGCCGGCCGCGTCACGGGCGTGGACGGCGAAGGTGTACGCGGTGTCGGCGGTCAGACCGGTCACGGTGACGGAGTTGGTGGTGGAGGTGGCGACCCTGCTCTCGGAGCCCTGGTCGACCCGGACGAGGTCGTAGCCGGCCACACCGACGTCGTCGGTCGCGGCCGTCCAGGTGAGGGTGGCGGAGGAGGCGGTCACGGACGTGGCGCTCGGGGTGCCCGGCGTGCTCGGCGCCTGGCTGTCGGTCGAGCCTGCGCCGCCGTAGACGGTGGCTTCCTTGGCGGTCCGCGCGATGCCGTCGGCGCCGTCGAAGACCCGCTGTCCCCACGAACTGAGCCGAGTGGGATCGAAGTCCGACGCCAGGTCGAGGACCGGATCGGTGTTGCCGCTCCAAGACCAGGCGAGGTAGCCGAGTCCGAGCTGATCGGCGCTCGCCATCATGGTGTCCTCGTCCGGGTCGCCGTACTGGTCGGCGGGGCCGCCGAACTCGCCGATGACGAGGGGCAGTTTCGCGTCGACGAAGGTGTGCAGATAGTCGGTGACCTTCTGGGCGGTGTTGAAGACGCTGTACATGTGGATCGAGAAGAGCAGGTTCCCGGTGGGGTCGGCGGCGTACACCGACCGGGCGTTGTCGCGCATGACGCCCTGCCAGTCCTGACCCCAGTTGGGCGCGTCCACCATCAGGGTGTGGTCGAGTCCGGCGGCGCGCAGTTTCCTGACGGCCGCGATCGTCGGGTCGGTCCAGCCGGCCGGGTTCGTGTTGCCCCACGGCTCGTTGCCGAGGTTGATGACGACGTACCTCTCCTGACCGGCGAGCACGTCCTTCAGGCCGATCCAGTAGTCGGCCGCCTCGTCGAGGGTGCCGGCCGCGCTGTCCTCGCCGTAGCCGGTGGTGTCGTGCACCTCCAGGACACAGATGAGCCGGTCGGCCTTGCACTGGGCGATGACGTCTGCCACGTCCGCCGCGCTGTTCGCGGCCCAGCGGTGGCCGTCGGCCAGCACCACCCGCACCGTGTTGGCGCCCAGCGCCTTGATGTCGGCCAGCGACTGCCTGGTCCGGCCCGGGTACCAGGTGTGGGCGGCGTTGACACCGCGCATCACGAAGTCGCTGCCGTCGCCCTCCACCAGACGCCCGTCGTTGATGTGAAGGCCGGTGGCCGACGCCCTGGGCGACTGCGCGTGGGCGACGGAGGGGAACAGCGCACCGACGAGGACGAGCCCGAGCAGGCTCGCCAGCGCGGTCAGCAGACGGGCCGGCGGGCGCTTTCGTGTCGTGCTTCTCGTTGTTCTCACTGCGGCTCCAGGGTGAGCGCCGAAAAGGTGCGGGAAGGTGAAGCTGCAACGGATGGGAGCGCTCCCATGAACTCATTATGTCAAGGACGCGTCAAGTAGGGGGTGAAGTCCGGCTCGCGGCGCGTGGCCCTGCGGCGCACCGGGCCACCCCGGGCATACCATCGGTCCGGCAACGATGCCCACTCCCAGGGGAGTTGACGGTGCACGGATCGCATGGTTCAAGGGTCCTGCGAGGCGCCGCCGCGATCGCGGCGGCCCTCCTCCTGTGTGCCGGGTTCGCCCCGGCCGCGTCCGCCGCCGGCCGGGGCGGGGTCAACCCGGTCGCCGTCCGGCTCGACACCTACTGGACACCGGCCCGCATGGCGGCGGCCCTGCCCGCCGACACCGCCAAGGGCGTCGAAGCCGCGCCGTCGGCCGCCCCCGCCGTGGACGGGCCACGGCCGGGCGAGTACATCCCGCCCAGCACAAGCTTCGACGGAATGCCGCAGGCCGGCACCTTCTTCTGGACCGACGCCACCGGAACCGGGCGCACCTGCAGTGGCTCGGTGGTCCGCAGTCCCGGCCATGACCTGGTGCTCAGCGCGGGCCACTGCCTGAAGGCCTACTCGGGCACCTCGCCGCGCCGCGACCTGGCCTTCGTGCCGCAGTACCACGACGGGCTCAAGCCCTTCGGGATCTTCCCGGTCCGCGACAACGGCGTGTACGTCCCGCAGCAGTACTACGACCTGGGTGAACACGCGGGCGCCGCCTACGACTTCGGCTTCGCCGTCACCGAACCCAACGAGGACGGCACCCTGCTCCAGGACGCCACCGGCGGGGTACGGCTGCTCACCGGGACGGGGTACTACCACGCCCCGGTGCGGATGATCGGCTACCCCTCGGGAGCGGCGAAGCCGCTGGAGTGCTGGAGCTGGACCACCCGGTGGGACAGCGACGACCCCGCCGACCCGGGCACGTTCCCGCGCATCGCCTGCGACGGCTTCGTGGGCGGGACCAGCGGCGGCCCGCTGCTGGTGCCCTGGCCGGGCGGCTGGGCGGTGATCGGCGTCATCGGCGGCTACCACACCGGGGGCGACACCCCGCAGATCTCCTACAGCGCCTACTTCGGCTCGGCCACCCGCGCCCTCTACTACGACGCGGTCACCGGCGCTACGCCCGCGGGCCCCGGCGGATCGGGCCAGAACTGACGGACGCGTCGGGTGGCGCGGGCCGGTGAGTCACCAGGGCAGCGGGCCGTTGACGTCGAAGTAGCCGCCGGTCGGACCGTCGGGGCCGATCTGCGCCATGCGCACCACGACCTCGGCACCCTGCTCGACCGTCTGCGTGCCCGTGTTGCCGTTGAGGTCCGTCCTGGTGAAGCCGGGCTCGACGGAGTTGATCCGCATGGCAGGGAAAGCCTTCGCGTACTGCACGGTGAGCATGTTCACCGCGGTCTTGGACGTCGGGTAGGCGACGCCCGGATAGAAGTGAGCGAAGTGGTCCGGGTCGGAGAGGTTGGTCAGCGATGCCAGGCCGCTGCTGACGTTGACCACGACCGGAGTGGCCGAGCGCTGCAGCAGTGGCAGGAAGGCGCGGGTGACACGGACGAGACCAAAGACGTTCGTCTCGAAGGTGTTCCGCATCTGGTCGGCCGTCACGGTCGCGGCCGTGGGCACGCCGTTGTCCTCGTCCCTGGTCTCGATCCCGGCGTTGTTGATCAGGACGTCGAGGCCGCCGTCGGCCTCCACGGTCTTGGCCGCCGCCTCGACGGTCGTGTCGTCGGTGACGTCGAGGAGGACGAACCGCGCGCCCAGCCGCTCGGCGGCCCGGCGTCCCCGCGCGGCGTCCCGGGCGCCCACGTAGACGGTGTGACCCGCGGCGATGAGCCGGCGGGCGGTCTCGTGACCGATGCCCTTGTTGGCTCCGGTGATCAGTATCACCCTCGGGGTCATCGGGGTCATCGGGGTCATCGCCGTTTTCGCGGCCGTCGTGGTGTCCGTGTTCTCCGTGTTCTCCGTGGTCTTTGTTGTCTTCGCCGTCTTCGTTGTCGTCATGCCGCCAGACTCCGGCGTGGCGGCACGATCAGCCAGGAGACCCTTCTTCCTGGGACCACGGGTACCAGGAAGAAGCGCCGCCGACGGTGTTCACTGGGGGCATGACGGCGACGGAACTCGGACGGTCCCTGCGGCGCTGGCGCGATCGGGTCTCCCCCGGAGCGGCCGGACTGCCCGTCGGCGGCGCGCGGCGCGCGGCCGGGCTGCGTCGCGAGGAGCTGGCACTGCTGGCCGGGATCTCGGTCGACTACGTCACCCGTCTCGAACAGGGCCGGGCGGCCAACCCCTCCGGTCAGGTCGTCGAGGCCCTGGCCCGGGCGCTCAGGCTGTCGGCGGACGAGCGGGCGTATCTGTTCCGGCTGGCCGGACTGGTCCCGCCGGGCCCCGAGATGGTGCCCGGGTACATCACGCCCAGCGTCCAGCGGCTGCTGGACCGGCTGGTGGACACCCCCGTCGGCGTCTCCGACGCGGCCATGACGCTGCTGCTGGCCAATCCGATGCACGCGGCGCTGATGGGCGACCTGTCCGGTCGGCGCGGCTTCGAACGCAACGGCGTGTGGCGCAACTTCCTCGGCGCGCCCACCCGGGTCAGGCACACCCCGGAGGAACGGCGCGCCTTCGAGGTCGGCATGGTCGCCGAGCTGCGCGCGACCGCCGCCCGCTACCCGTCCGACCGCCAACTCGTACGCATGATCGCGGAGTTGCGCGCCCACAGCGAGCGGTTCGCCCAACTGTGGGACGCGGGTGTCGTCGGCCGGCTGGAGGCCTCGCGCAAGACCATCGACCATCCGCAGGTGGGCCTGCTCACGCTGGACTGCGATGCGCTCCTGGTGGAGGGCAGCGACCTGCACATCCTCGTCTACTCGGCCGAACCGGGCACCGAGGCCGCCGAGAAGCTGGAGCTGATCTCGGTGCTCGGCACCCAGAGCCTGGTCGAGTGACGGCCGGCGAGGCCCGGCCCGGCCCGGCAGCGTGCATCCGGCAGGCGGCCGAAGCACCGGTCCGTGCACCGGTCCGTCTCCTCAGGACGCCGAGTCCTTCGTCCCCTTCGCCTCCTCGTAGGCCTCGACGGGGGTCATCCGCACGCCGTTCAGCTTCACGGTCTTGTAAGGGCTGACCTTCGCACAGCCCTTGGCCTTGTCGGCGGTCTGGGCGTGGGCGTTCGACACGGCGGCGTGCGTGTCCGCGGGTGCGGCGGAGGACGCGCCGCCGGAGAAGGTCGTTCCACTGGGCCAGTCGGCGCCGATGACGAGGGTGAGTCCGCTCGTGCTGCCCTGCGTGAGGTGCGAGGCGGGAAGTCCGAGGGCGGCGGCCACCGTTCCGGCCTCCGCCTTCTGGCCGGGGCCGTAGCTGAGCGTGGTGGTCGTCGCCTGCTGTGGGGCGTTGGCCGTGGTGGTGCCGGAGCCGAAGCCCTTGGCGATGAGCGCGGAGGCGACGGCCGAGGCTCGTCCACCGGTGGCGGTGCCGTTCTCGACCCGTACGGCGATCTGCGCGGCCGGCACCGAGGCCGGCGCGGACGTCGGCGCGGACGGGGCGGCGGCTGCCTTCTTCCCCCCGCCTCCCGCGCTCAGCGACTGGTCCTGGGCGATGGCGGCGAACAGCGACTTCGCGGTGGCCGCGGGGACGAGACGGTCGGAGTTCTGCGGATCGGGCGCGGTCTGCATGGTGGTGAACGTCGTCCGGTTGGCCGGGACCTTGTTCAGGTCGTCCGCCAGACCGACGAGCTTGCCGACGCTGCCCAGGCCGGTGTCCACGGTCAGCGCCTTGGTGGCCGCGTCGGCCAGCGAGTAGACCTTGGTCGGATCGGCCAGCGTGCCCGCGCTCTTGAACTTGCGGATCAGGGCACTGAGGAATATGTGCTGCGAGAGGGTCCGGCCCAGGTCACTGCCGTCGCCGAAGCCGTGCCGGGAACGCACGAACTCCAGCGCCGCGTCGCCCTGGAGGGTGTGGGTGCCCTTGGCCAGCTTCAGGTGCGAGTAGGTGTCGTAGACGTTGTCGCTGACGCACACCGACACCCCGCCCACGGCGTCGGACATCTTCACCACGCCGGAGAAGTCGAGCATCAGGAAGTGGTCGATGGGTATCCCGGTGAGCCGGTGGACGGTGGAGACCTGGCAGGCGGCACCGTACTGCAGCGCGCTGTTGATCTGCCCGTAGTAGCCGGACGTCGACTGACCGCTGTCCGGGTCCTTGCAGGCGGGGATCTGGGTCATGGTGTCGCGGGGCACGCTCATCACCGTGGCGTTGGAGCGGTCGGCGGAGACGTGCAGGACCATCTCCACGTCCGCGTTGTGCCCGGCCGACGAACTCGCCGCGCCGCAGCCCCCGCCGAGCTTGCAGTCGGCCGCGTTGTTCCGTCCGTCGGAACCGATCACCAGGATGTTGATCGGCGTACGGCCGAAGGAATCCGCCTTCTCCTGGCCCCCGTCACCGATGGCGACGCTCTTGATGTTGCCGTTCAGGTGCTCGTAGAGCCAGGCGCCGGCCCCCGCAGTGACCAGGATCAGGGCCGAGACGGTGAGCAGGGCGGTACGGGCCAGTCGTCTGCGCCGGGTGAACGGCTTGGCCCTGCGGCCCGAGCGGCGTCCCTGAGTCCGCGTCGCCTGCCGTGCCGCCGCCCGGCCGCCCGGTGCGGGGACGGACGCGGCGTCGGCCGCCACGCGCTGGCGCGGCACAGAAGAGGAACGTTTATGCGTGGCCGCCTGTCCGGGAGTCTCGCCCCGGGGGTCGCTCATCTCCCACTCCCTACGCTGTCGCCGGCGCCAACCGCCGGCACGACGACCAGGCAGCAGGGAAACGACCCGTACGCCGGGACGCGCCCTTCGGTTGGATGATTGCGCAATATAACAACTGTTGCTGAGACGGCCGTAAACCTCAGGTGCCCCAAGGGCCGCAGCGGCCGCCGTTCCCTTGCGAAACGGAAGCCCCGCCCGTGGCAGGCCGATGCGCCGCGCGAACCTGAGGCGCTCGGGCCCGGGTGCGGGCCGAGCACGAAGAACGGCAGCGGTCACCATGTCGGTCACCGCCACCGTGGTCAGCGCCCCGAGCGCCGGGTATGCCCAGCCGCTCGTGGCGGGCGCCGGGCCCCGCTCAGCGGACGGTGCTGTCCTCCGAGACCGGGCGGGCCGAGGCGGTGTCGCCCGGGGCGCCCTGGATGACGCGCGCGGCCGCCGCTTCGGCGGGGGACGCGGCCTCGGACGAGGACGCGCTGTCGGCCTGGGCGGTGGGAGTCTGCCCGGCTCCGTCCTCCTTCATGGCCTTGGCCTCGCTCTTGAGGATGCGCATGGACTTACCCAGCGCGCGGGCGCTGTCCGGCAGCTTCTTCGACCCGAACAGCACGATGATGACGATCGCCAGAACCAGCAGGTGCCAGGGTTCCAGTCCGTTGCGCAGCATCGCGCCCACCCTTCCTTCGCCATGCGGCGCTGCCCGCTCGGCGCGGGTCGCCGTCATTCATGATTGCTACGTTGCGCAACTGTACAACCGCGCGGGCCCGAAGTGGGCCGGCCGAGGGGTATGAAGCTACGGCCTGAGAGACAAAAAGCGTATGGCCTACGACATAAGAAGGCCATGAGCTGAGAGGTAACTGAGAGGTTGCTGTGCCAGCCTGACGCGCCCCAGACCTCCTCAGGAGCGCCTCGATGAGTTTGATCAACGGCCTGCCCGCCCATGTCCTGCTGGTTCATGTGGTGGTCGTGCTGATACCCCTGACCGCGTTGGCCCTGGTGGCCGCCGCGCTGTGGCCGCGCGCCGCCCGGCGGCTGGGTGTGCTGCTGCCGCTGCTGGCCTTCGTCGCCCTGGTCAGCGTGCCGCTCACCACCCAGGCGGGCGAGTGGCTGGAACGGCATGTGGAGGACTCCGCCCTGGTGCGCCGGCACACCGACCTGGGCGACGGGCTGCTGCCCTGGGCGCTGGGTCTGTTCGTACTGGCGGCGGTGGTGTGGTGGGCCGCCCGACGGGGTCCGGTGGAACCGGGACAGGGTGGCGGGCGCTGGTCCGCCCTTCCGGTACGGATCGTCCTCGGCGTGCTGTCGCTGGCCGTCGCGGCGGGAGCGGTCGTCGACGTGTACCGGATCGGCGACTCCGGAGCGAAGGCCGCCTGGCACGACGCCTACTCCAAGACGGCACAGGGGTCACAGGGCGGCTCCTGACCCACCGCGGCCTCCGCACGGCCGGCTTCTCCGGCCTGGGCGCGACCATGCGCCCGGGCCGTCCGGCCGGTCACTTGCCCGGCGGCTCCGCCCTCTCCCGGCCCCCGCCGCACCGTGCGCCGCCCGTCCCGGGCCGAAGGGCCCCTCGCCGGGCCCGAGCAACCCGCGGTGCCGACGTGGTCCCGCTGCCGCCGGCAGGTCCCTGTGCTCAGCCCCTGCCCCCGCTGAAGTTCCGCCACTCCGGTCCGACCCGCTTCCACTCCTCGTCCCATTCGGCCAGCCGTCGCCGGACGAGCCCGGTGCGGACCAGCCATCCGCCGGCCCAGACCGCCGTGCCGGCCAGGGAGGCGACGAGGACACCGGTCAGCACCGCCTGCAGTGCCGCCTCCCCCTCCCCGGCCGGATGGGGAACCACCTGGCCGGTGCGGTCCGTCCACACCGTCAGCCGGGTGCCGACCGGGACTCCCGGCAGGACCTTCGCCCGGCCCTGGTGCACGGAGCCGTCCGCGTCCGTCCAGCGCACGGTGGCCCACACCCGGCCGTCGTCGTACCCGGTCCCGGCCGGCGCGGTCCTCTGCGCGCCGTCGGCCAGCACGGCGGACACGGCGTGCACCTGGGCCCGCCGCGCGTCGAACGCCGAGTCGGTGACCTGCCCCGCGAGCACACCCGCGAAGGCTCCGCCGAGGAGGGCGAGGACCCAGGCGGCGAGCACGACCCAGGCCTCCACGATGTCGCTGTGCCGCCTGAGCGGGTTGCGCCGCCATCGCCACAGCCCCAGGCGGGTCGGTGTCCCGCTCGTGGTGGGAGGTGTCTTCGGCATCGTCGCCGCCTCCTCTCGCAGGCCGTCGGCAGGCCGTCAGGCGCGAGCCGGCCGCTTCGGGTCCGGTCGGCGCCCCGGTCCGCGCGAGCGGAACGGCGATCGGCACGTGCACGGTGTCCTGGACGCGGCCGTCAAGCGTGACCACTCCATCGTGCACCTCCACCGGCGCCCGCGCCGCCCGCGCGCCGTACCGCTTCCACGACGACACTGATTCGGCGCCTCCCTCGTCGGCAGCGGGATGCGCCACTCCAGTCTCGCGCCGCCGCCGTCCGGCCCGGACACCTGGAGGTGCCCGCCCAGTCGCTCCGCCCGCTCGGCCATGTTGCGCAGCCCGCTGCGCCGGCCGCCGGGCGGGATCCCGACGCCGTCGTCCCGGACCGTCAGGCAGGCGGTGCGGCCGTCGGTCGTCAGGGCCACCTCCGCCCGCCCGGCGTGCGCGTGCCGGGCGATGTCGGTGAGCGCCTCGGAGAGGACGGCCACGACGTGCTCGGCGACTTCCCGCGGCCCATCGGTGTCCGGCAGACCCTCATGCGCAGGCTCGGCCAGCTCCCTCGCGATCGCGGCCTGCGCGGCGAAACCCTGGAGCATCTCGGTCTCCCGCTGCGAGAACGCCGGCCGGCCGACCTCGCGCGCCGGCAGGACCACGCCGCGGGTGCCGCCCTCCCCGGTGCCGATGGGGACGGCGACGGCGGGGCCGAGTCCGCCGAAGCGCGGGGGTTTCGGGGAGATCCGTGCGTCGTGGGCGACATCGTCGCTGGTCACCGGGGCGGCGGCGGTGTACGCCAGACCCATCAGGCTCTCCTGCACGGGCAGCACCAGCCCCTGGTGTGCCTCCGAGTCCACACCGACGGCGATCTCGACGGTGAGCGCCTTCGTCTCCTCCATGGGGATGGCGACCGCCGCCAGCGCCGAACCCGCGATCTCCCGGGCCCTTTCGGCGATCAGGCCCAGGGCCGTGGAACGCTCGCTGCCCGACATCAGGCTGTGGGTGATCTCCGCGTTCGCCCGCAGCCAGCGTTCGCGCAGCCGGGAGTCCTCGTACAGGCGCGCGTTGTCGATGGCCACGCCGGCGGCCACGGCCAGCGTCGCGAGGACCGACTCGTCCTCCTCGTCGAACCCCGCCCCGCCCCGCGGCGTACCCGCCGATCCTGCGGGCGGCCTCCGGCCTCCTCACACCGGTGCCGGGCGGCCGCGTTCGGGCCGATCGGCCCTACCGCGCGACCCGGGGCCCTGCTTCGCTCGTCCCATGTCCGAGAACCACACGCGGGCGGTTCCCTCCGTTGCGCAGGACATGGCCGACGGCGCGACCGTGGTGGCCCTGCACGGCGACATCGATCTGCTGGCCGTGATCGCGCTGGTACAACGGCTCGACGCGCTCACCGCGTACCCCCAACCCGATCTGGTGCTGGACCTGCGGTCGGTCGCCTTCATCGACTGCGCCGGCCTGGGGCTGCTGTGCCGGGCGCGCAACCGGGTACTGGCCCGGCGGGGCCGGCTGCGGCTCATCGCCACCAGCGCGGGCTTCCTGCGCATGCTGCGGGCGACGGGCCTGTGGGGCGTCTTCGAGGTGCATCCGCGGCTCCCCTGACGCACCGGCGGGGCGCACCGGTGGGCGTGCCCCGACCGACGTGCGGAAAGCCTTGCCCTAGGATCCGATGCCCATGGGGGGATCCGATGGTGGCCGGTGGCGTCCGGCCCGTACCGTTGTCGCGGTTTCGGTCACGGTGGTCGCGCTGGCCGCGCTGTCCTTCACGCTCCTGGTCCTTCCGGGGCTTGTGGTCGACCATGACCTCGCCGGTGCACGGCTCGCCGCCGCCGACCGGCTGAACGCCGTGAACAACGTGCGCACCACGCTGCTTCAGACGATCGGTGGCGCGGTCGTGCTGTTCGGCGCCTATGCGACCTGGCGTCAACTGCGCGTCAGCCAGGACGGGTTGACCGCCACCCGGGAAGGCCACGTCACCGATCGCTTCAGCCGGGCCGTGGAACAGCTCGGCGCCGACAAGCTGGACGTGCGGATCGGCGGCATCTACGCGTTGTGGAGGATCGCCGACCATTCCGACCGCGACCACGAAGCAGTCGTCTCGATCATGGCGGCCTACCTCCGGACGCACCTGCCCTGGCCGCCGCTGGAGCCAGGAGCCCCGGCCGCGGATACTCCCGTCAACTCGGTGCGCCCCCTGGAGACCCGGGCCGCGGACGCTCAGACGGCGCTCACCTGCCTCGGAGTCCTCGGCAAGGAACGGGCCCCCGGCTGGCTCAACATCAGCTTCACCGACCTGCGCCGCGCCGACTGCGACGGACTGTGGCTGACCGGTGTCAACCTCGACGGCACATGCCTGGAAGCCGCGAGCGTGTACCAGGTCAACCTCGGCGGAGCCTCACTGATCACCGCCAACCTGCGGCACGCCGAACTCGGCACCTCCGTACTCCACCGGACCCGTTGTGTCGAAGCCGATCTGCGTGGCGCCCGCATGGTCAGGGCCGACCTGCGCGAAGCGGACTTCTCCCGTGCGGACCTGCGAGAGGCGAACCTGCGCAAAACCCGCGCCATGGGCGCCGTGTTCCTGCACGCGGACCTGCGAATGGCCGACCTCCGGGGCTGTGACCTCACTGGTGCCGACCTGCGCCGGGCGAACCTGGAAGGCGCGCTGGGGAGCGACCTCACCGTGTGGCCGGCCGGCTTCGACGCCGGGGCCGCGGGTGTTGTCGTCACCGAGGACCCCGGTGCCGAACCGGACATCCTGCTGCCGGCCGCCGCGATCACGGCTCCGGTTCCTGCCCTGCGATCGGACCTGACGCCCGATCCGACGAACTGACTCCGTCGGGGGCGCGGCAACGGGAGGCGCTGCGGCTCGCGGACGACGGGCCTGGTCACGGGGCCCCGTCCCCCGTCCGCTGTGCGTCGTCCCTCGTCAGTCGAGGTGGTGAACCGGCCGGGTCTCGGCACGGCGTCGTTCGAAGCGGTTGCGGGGCACGGCCGACGTCGGCGTACGCGCGAGTCCGGCAACGGCGCGCCACACCGCCCCAGCTCTGATGGAACTCTCAGTTCAGGGGCGGTCGGCCGGCCGCGGCGAGCGGCGCGCCCGCCTCGACGAGCGGTACGGCGCCTCAGGTCACCGGATCGAGGAAGGTCAGCACCGAGGCGTCCTCCTCGATCAGCGGGGTGAGCGCGGCGTTGAACGGCCCGCCGTACGGAGCCTTCAGGTGGGCCTGGAAGGCGTCCTCGTCCCGGTACACCTCGAAGATCCAGTAGGCGCGCGGGTGGGCCGCCTTGGTGTAGACGTCGAAGGCGAGGTTGCCGTCCTCCTCGCGCACCTTCTCGGCGTAGTCCAGCAGCAGGCGGGCCACCTCGTCCTCCGCGCCCTCACGGGCGGTGAACTCGGCGAGCAGGGTCTTGTTCACGGTGTGGTGTCCTTCGTGAGCGCTTCTCGGTGAGGAGAGGCCGACGATGTCATCGTTGACATCGAGTGGCCCGATCATGGGGCAGTTACGGGCCGCACGTCAACGGCCGGGATGCCGGCCGCCCCCAGGGGCGGCTCAGCCGGCCGTCATACCGGGTCGGCCGCGACGAGCTGTGTCACCTGGCTCTGCCACGGCGGGTTGGGACCCGCGACCGAGCAGGTCAGGGCGGCGACATGGGCGGCGAAGCGGCAGGCCTCCGCGACGTCGTCGAGGCGCAGTCCGGTCAGCCGGCCGCCGAGGAGGCCGCGGGCGCCGAGGTGGTGCAGCAGTCCGGCGGTGAAGGAGTCCCCGGCCCCGACCGTGTCGACGACCCTCGTCGGCACGGCGGGCACCCGCACCCGTTCACCGTCCAGCGAGGCCAGGGCGCCGCCGGCGCCGCGCGTGATCACGACGAGCCGCGCACCGGCCGCGTGCCAGACGTCGCACGCCTGCTCGGGCGAGGTGTCCGGCAGCAGGAGCTCCAGGTCGTCCTCGCTCAGACGCAGCACGTCGGCGAGGGCGCACCAGTGCGCCAGCCGGGCGCGGTAGACCTCGGGGTGGACGAGCAGCGGCCGGACGTTGGGGTCGATGCTGACGGTCGCGTGCGGGGCGGCCGCCGCCAGGAAGTCCTCCACCACCGCCGCGCCGGGTTCCCGGACCAGCGCCAGGGAGCCGGTGTGCACACAGGCGGTGCCGGACAGGTCGACCTGTGCCAGCTCGCCGGCCGTCCACTGCCAGTCGGCGGTGTTCTGGGCGTGGAAGGAGAACGCGGCCTGCCCATGGGCGTCCAGTTCCGCCACGGCCAGCGTGCTGGGCTCGGCGGCCCGCACAGCGTGGGACAGGTCCACTCCCGACGCCTCCAGGTGGGCGCGGAACAGGCGGCCGAACACATCGCCGGACAGCCGCGCGAGGAAGCGGGCCGGGGTGCCGAGCCGGGCCAGCGCCACCGCCGTGTTCGCGGGTCCGCCACCGGGCAGCACGCGCAGGGCGAGTTCGTTCGAGGCGTTCGCGGGTTCGGTGAACGCGTCCGCGACGCACTCGCCGAGGACGGTGATCTGACGCGGGCTCATGGGCTGCTCTTCTCTGACGGACGGACGGGCAGGGGCCGGGCGCGTCGCGAGGGGCCGTCGGACGGCCGCGCGGGTGGGTGGCCGGGCGTTGCCGATTTGTGACGGGCGCAGGGCATTGACGTTTCCGGGAGACGGAGTCCATCATCCTCGCCATGCAGTGTCAACGATGACATAAGTCAACGATGACATCCCGGGACGGCATGCTCCGATGCCGGCCACGCCGCTCGTAATCCCGCAGGAGTCGTTCATGCCTCGCACCCCTCGTCTGCCCCTCGCCCTCCTCAGGGTCGCCGCTTGCACGGGCGTCGCCGCCCTCACCCTGACGGCCTGCGGATCCGGCTCCGGATCGGGTTCCTCCAGCACCGGTTCGGGCAGCATCAAGGTCGGTCTGATCACCAAGACCGACACCAACCCGTTCTTCGTGAAGATGAAGGAGGGCGCGGAGAAGGCCGCCAAGGCGGACGGCGCCCAACTGGTGACGGCCGCGGGCAAGTTCGACGGTGACAACGCCGGTCAGGTGACGGCCATCGAGAACATGGTCGCCTCCGGCGTGAAGGGCATCCTGATCACCCCGAGCGACTCCAAGGCCATCGTGCCCGCGGTCGCCAAGGCCCGTGCCAAGGGCGTCCTGGTGATCGCCCTGGACACGCCGACCGAGCCGCAGAGCGCGGTCGACGCCCTCTTCGCCACCAACAACTTCAACGCCGGCCAGCTGATCGGCGAGTACGCCAAGGCCGCCATGAAGGGCAAGACCGCGAAGATAGCCACCCTCGACCTGGCGCCCGGCGTCTCGGTGGGCGTGCAGCGGCACAACGGCTTCCTGAAGGGCTTCGGTGCCACCGACAAGGACGTCGTGTGCGCCCAGGACACCGGTGGCGACCAGGCCAAGGGCCAGACCGCGATGGAGAACTGCCTGCAGAAGTCGCCCGACATCAACCTCCTCTACACGATCAACGAACCGGCCGCCCTCGGCGCGTACACCGCGCTGAAGGCCAAGGGCCGGGAGAAGGACGTGCTGATCGTCTCCGTCGACGGCGGCTGCACCGGCACCCAGGCCGTCAAGGACGGCAAGATCGCCGCCACGTCCCAGCAGTACCCGCTGAAGATGGCCGCCGAGGGCGTCAAGGCCGTCGTCACGTACGCCAAGGACGGCAAGAAGGCGTCCGGTTACACCGACACCGGCGTCAACCTGATCACCGACAAGGCGCAGGCCGGCGTCACGTCCAAGGACACCGGCTTCGGCCTGCAGAACTGCTGGGGCTGAGCCGCCCCGCAGGACCGTACGACACCGCCTCTTCCTTGAGCGGGGCGGCCGGCCCCTCCTCCCCGACCCGGGACGGCCGCCCTCTCGTCCTCTTGTTCTCCGGCACCGACGGACAAGACTTCTGTCTTCCGACAAGGACTTCGCATGACAGCCACGACCACGCCGTACGCCGAGCTCAAAGCGCCGACCACGGCCCGCAGACTGCTCACGGCACCGACCACCGGCCCGCTGGTCGCCCTTCTTCTGGCCTGTGCCTTCTTCTCCCTCTCGACCGACCAGTTCCTCACCGGCGGGAACTTCTCGCTGATCGTGCAGCAGGTCATGGTCGTCGGCACCCTCGCCATCGGACAGACCCTGATCATCCTCACGGCCGGCATCGACCTGTCGTGCGGCGCCGTGATGGCGTTCGGCAGCATCGTGATCGCCAAGATGGCCGCCCAGGGTTCCCTGCCGCCGCTCCTCGCCATCGCCCTGGGCCTGGTCGTCTGCGGCGGCTTCGGGCTGCTCAACGGATTCCTGGTGCAGAAAGTCCCGCTGCCGCCGTTCATCGTCACCCTCGGCATGCTCAACGTGGCCTTCGCGCTGACCCACATCTACTCCAACGAGCAGACCATCACCAGCCTGCCCGGCCCGCTGACCGCCCTCGGGCAGACCTTCCCGCTCGGCCACACCGACATCACCTACGGCTCCCTGGTCACCATCGCGCTGTTCCTGCTGCTCGCCTACTCGCTGAGCAGCACCGGCTGGGGCCGGCACGTCTACGCACTCGGCAACAGCCAGGAAGCGGCGCGGCTGAACGGCATCCGCACCTCCCGGCTGACCATCGGCATCTACACCGTGGCCGGCGTCCTCTACGGCATCGCCGCCCTGCTGCTGATCTCCCGCACCGGGGTCGGTGACCCGCAGGCCGGGCAGACCGAGAACCTCGACAGCATCACCGCCGTGGTCCTCGGCGGCACCAGCCTCTTCGGCGGACGCGGTTCGGTGCTGGGCACCTTCATCGGCGTCCTCATCGTGGGCGTCTTCCGCAACGGTCTGCAGCTCATGGGTGTCGCCTCCATCTACCAGACCCTGATCACCGGTGTCCTGGTGATCCTCGCGGTGACCGTCGACCAGATCTCCCGGAAGAAGGCACGATGACCGCCACCTCCTCCCCCGCCCCCGTGCTGCAGGCCCGTGGCCTGGTCAAGCGCTACGGCCAGGTCACCGCCATCGACGGCGCCGACTTCGATCTGCTGCCCGGTGAGGTCCTCGCCGTCATCGGCGACAACGGGGCCGGAAAGACCAGCCTCATCAAGGCGTTGACCGGCGCGATCGTCCCCGACGCGGGCGAGATCCGGCTGAACGGCGAGGCGATCACCTTCTCCGGTCCGCAGAGCGCCCGCGCGCACGGCATCGAGACGGTCTACCAGGACCTCGCGGTGGCCGCCTCCATGGACATCGCCTCGAACGTGTTCCTCGGACGCGAACTGCGCCGCCCCGGAGTCCTCGGCAGCGTCTTCCGGATGCTGGACAAGAAGCGCATGCGCCAGGAGGCCGCCGAACACATGGCCGACCTCAAGATCGGCCTGCGTTCGCTGACCCAGTCGGTCGAGACGCTCTCCGGCGGACAGCGGCAGGCCGTCGCGGTCGCCCGGTCCGTCGCCTGGGCCCGCTCCGTCGTCGTCATGGACGAACCCACCGCCGCCCTCGGCGTGAAGGAGTCCGGCCAGGTGCTGGACCTCATCCGCCGCGTCCGCGACAAGGGCATGCCGGTCGTCCTGATCAGCCACAACATGCCGCACGTCTTCGAGATCGCCGACCGGATCCACGTCCACCGGCTGGGCAGGCGGGCGGCGCTCATCAAGCCGTCCGACTACTCCATGGCGGAGGTCGTCGCCATCATGACCGGCGCGCTCGCCGTGGACGAGGCCGGAGATACTGTCGTAGCGGATTCCGAGGCGGCCAAGGCCGCCGGGGTCCAGGCCAACTGACGACACGACTGAAGCACTCACAGGTTCCGGCCGAGGCCGCGGCCGGAACCGACGAGCACAGGAGACCGTTCCTCCATGGCAGCCAGCCGCCGCCCCACCCTGGCCGACGTCGCCCGCGAAGTGGGCGTGAGCGCCAAGACCGTCTCCCGCGTCCTCAACGAGGACGGACCCGCCTCGGCCCGGACCCGCGAACAGGTCCTCGCCGCCGTGGCCAAGCTCGGCTTCCAGCCGAACCTCATGGCCCGCAACATCCGCGTCGGCGGACCCGACACCACCATCGGACTGGTCATCCCGGACCTCGGCAACCCCTTCTTCGGAGCGGTGGCCAGCAGCATCGAGGACACGGTCCGCGACCGCGGCCTGACCCTGCTCATGGGCTCCTCCGCCGACGACCCGGGCCGCGAGCGGGCCCTGACGGACAAGTTCCTGGCCCGGCGGGTCAGCGTCCTGATGGTCGTGCCGTCCGTCGGCGCCGACCACTCGCACCTCAAGCCGCACCGCGCCGCGGGCCTGCCGGTCGTCTTCCTCGACCGTCCGGGGGTGGGCCTGGCCACCGACAGCGTCGTCAGCTCCAACCGCGCGGGCGCCCACGACGGCGTCGCCCATCTGATCGCGCACCACCACCGCCGCATCGGGTTCATCGGTGACCTTCCCACCAGGCTCTACACCCGCCGCGAGCGTCTGGCGGGCTATCGCGCGGCCCTCCAGGAGGCGGGCCTGCCCTCGGACCGCTCCCTGATCACCAACGCCCACGACCAGCACGGGGCCTCCGCCGCCACCGCCCAGCTGCTGGGCCTGGCGGATCCGCCCACCGCCCTGTTCGCCGGCAACAACATCGTCGCGCTGGGCATAGTGACCGAACTCGCCCGCAGCGGACGCAAGGACGTCGCGGTCGTCGCCTTCGACGACGTGGCCCTCGCGGAGGCGCTCGAACCGGCCCTGACGGTCGTCGCCCAGGACCCCGAGGAGATCGGCCGGACGGCGGCGACCACCGCCCTGGCACGCCTGGACGGCGACACCTCCCGCGCCCGCACCAGCACCGTCCCCACACGTCTGATCGTCCGGGGCTCGGGCGAACGCCCCGCCCCGGCGCCGCAGGAGGCCACTCAGTACTAAAAGAAGGGAAACGCTCGCGAAACAATGAGGCGGGACTCTTCCCTCGAAACAGCCCCTGCGGGAAGAGGGAAGCATCGTGACGGACATCGTCGAACAAGAGAAGCCGACGGCAGCGGGCGGCCGGACCTACAACGGGTGGGCGAAGAACGACACCCTGGAGGACTACTCGCTGCGCTACGCGCCCAAGTCCTTCCGCCGCTGGACGCCCTACGTGGTCGCCACCACCGCGCTGGGCGGCATCGCCTACCTGGCCGACTTCGCCATCGGCGGATCGATCGCGATCTCCAACGGCTTCTCCAGCGCGATGGTCGCGATCCTCACGGCGGCGGTCGTCATCTTCCTCACCGGTATACCGATCTCGTACTACTCGGCGAAGTACTCCATCGACATGGACCTGCTGACCCGGGGAGCGGGCTTCGGCTATCTCGGCTCGACGCTCACCTCTGTCATCTACGCCAGCTTCACCTTCATCTTCTTCGCCCTCGAAGGCTCCATCATGGCCCAGGCCCTGGACCTGGGCCTGCACATCCCCCTCGCCGTCGGCTACCTCCTCTGCTCACTGATCATCCTGCCGCTGGTGATCTACGGGATGACCGCCCTGTCGAAGATGCAGGTGTGGACCCAGCCCGTCTGGCTGGTGCTGATGGTCGCGCCGTTCGTGTCCGTCGCGATCCAGGAGCCGCACAAGTTCTCGCAGTTCACGCATTTCGCGGGCAACTCACCGACCGGTTCGGGCATCAGCATGCTCGGGGTGGGCGCGGGCGCCGGTGTGGCGCTGTCGCTGATCGCGCAGATCGGTGAGCAGGTCGACTACCTGCGCTTCATGCCCGACAAGACCCCCGAGAACGCCCGGAAGTGGTGGGGCGCGGTGCTGAGCGCCGGCCCCGGCTGGGTGGTCCTCGGCGCGGCGAAGCAGATCGGCGGGGCGTTCCTCGCCTTCTACATCGCCGGCAGTGTGGGCCTGGCCAAGGCCAACGAGCCCATCCAGCAGTACGTGCACGGTTTCAAGACGTTCGCCGCGCCGGTCGCGCTGGGTCTGGCCACCTTCTTCGTGATCCTGTCCCAGATAAAGATCAACTCGACCAACGCGTACTCGGGTTCGCTGTCCTGGTCGAACTTCTTCTCCCGGCTGACGCACCGTCATCCCGGTCGCGTGGTCTACATCTTCCTCAACGTCGGTATCGCCCTGGCCCTGATGGAGGGCGGTGTCTTCGGCTTCCTCAACACGGTGCTCGGCTTCTACTCCAACGTGGCCATCGCCTGGATCGGCGCGGTCGTCGCCGACCTGGTCGTCAACAAGCCGCTGAAGCTCAGCCCGTCGTACATCGAGTTCAAGCGGGCGCACCTGTACCACTTCAACCCGGTCGGCTTCGGCTCGATGCTGATCGCGTCGGCGGTCTCGATCGCCGCGTACTTCGAGGCGTTCGGCGCCTACGGCAAGGCGTACTCCCCCTTCATCGCGCTGTTCCTGGCGATGGTGCTCTCGCCGTTGTTCGCGGTGCTCACCAAGGGCAGGTACTACATCGCCCGCGTCGACGACCTCACCGAACCGCTGCTCGGCGCGGACGGCCTGCCCTCGGCGGCCGTCCTGACCTGCTCGGTGTGCGCGACCGGGTTCGAGCGCCCCGACATGGCCAACTGCCCCTTCCACCAGGGCGCGGTGTGCTCGCTGTGCTGCAGCCTGGAGAAGGACTGCCACGACTCGTGCAAGAGCGCTGCGGCCGCCGGTCCGGTCGACGTCCCCATGCCCACCGTGCGCACGGCCGGCTGACCCCCGGCCCCCGCCCTCTCCTCGCGCCACCCGGCCCGCGTCCTGTGACGCGGGCCGGTCTCATTGAGCCGATGCCGGGCCGTACCCTACTCAGCAGCCCCGTTAACTGCGATGATGTTTGTCGTATACGGCGTTCCGTAATAGTGAATGCGAGTAGGAATCATGGTGCAGTCCGTTCAGCGCGCGGCCCACATCCTGCGGGAGCTGGCGGCCTCGGGACGCCTCGGCGTCACCGACCTCGCCGAGCGGCTCGGCGTCTCCAAACCCGCCGTGTACGCGCTGCTGCGCAGCCTGGAGGCCGAGGGGCTGGTGCGCCAGGACAAGGACAACCGCAAGTACCTCCTGGGGTCGGCGCTGCTGCGCCTGGGCAACGCCTACCTGGAGACGCACGAGTTGCGTTCGCGTTCGGTGCCGTGGGCGGAGACCCTCGCGGAGCGCACCGGTGAGGCGGTGTGGGTCGCGGTGCTCGACGACGACCGGTACGCGCTCGTCGTGCACCACGCCTTCCGGCAGGGCAGCGGGGCGCAGATCCTGGAGCTGGGCGCGAGCATTCCGTGGAACACCAGCGCGCTCGGCAAGGCCCTCGTCGCGTTCCTGCCGAAGCTGCGTCAGAAGGAGCTGCTGGAGGGCGACCTGGCCCAGCTGACGGGCCAGAGTCTGGTGGATCCGGTCGGGCTGGCGGACCAGCTGGAGGAGACCCGGCAGCTCGGGTACGCGCTGGACGACCAGGAGAGCGCGCTGGGCGAGGCCGCCATCGCCTCGCCGGTGTTCGACCGGGCGGGCAGCCCGGCGGGCGCCATCGGCGTCGTCGGTCCCGTCGAGCGGCTGCTGACCGAACCGGCCCGGCAGCGGCACGCGGTGGCCGTACGGGAGGTGGCCACCCTGCTCTCCCGCGAGCTGGGGGCCGGCCGGGGTGTCGCCTGGCGCGTCTCCGACTGACGTCCCGGGCGCGGCACGTGAAAGCCCCGCGCCGGATCCCGGGGATCCGGCGCGGGGCTTCGCCTCGAAGGCCGAAAGGGCGTCAGCCCTGCGCGCCGAGCAGGCGCACGACGTCCACGACCCGGTGCGAGAAGCCGGACTCGTTGTCGTACCAGCCGAAGACCTTCACATGGCGGCCCTCGCCCGTGACCGTGGTCAGCTGGGAGTCGAAGACGCAGGACGCCGGGTCGCCGACGATGTCGGTGGAGACGAGCGGGGCGTCCGTGTACCGCAGGACTCCGGCCAGCGGCCCGGCCGCCGCCTCGGCGAAGAGCTGGTTGACCTCTTCGGCCGTGGTCGGCCGTCCCACGTACGCCGACAGGTCGGTCAGCGAGCCGACCGGTACCGGCACGCGCAGCGACAGGCCCGCGAGCCGGCCGTTCAGCTCGGGCAGGACCAGGCCGATGGCGGTGGCCGCGCCGGTCGACGTGGGCACGATGTTGAGCGCGGCGGAGCGGGCCCGGCGGGGGTCCCGGTGCGGGCCGTCCTGGAGGTTCTGGTCCTGGGTGTAGGCGTGCACTGTGGTCATCAACCCGTGCTCCACACCGAGCCCTTCGTGCAGCACCTTGACGAGGGGCGCCAGGCAGTTGGTGGTGCAGGAGGCGTTGGAGACGATGTGGTGCACCGCCGGGTCGTAGCTCGTGTGGTTGATGCCGTACGCGAGGGTGAGGTCCTCGTTCTTGGCGGGTGCCGAGATGAGGACCTTGCGGGCGCCGGCCTCGATGTGCGCGGCGGCCTTCTTGGCGTCGGTGAAGATACCGGTCGACTCCACGACCACGTCGACGCCCAGTTCGGCCCACGGGAGCCTGCCGGGGTCGCGCTCCGCGTAGACGGCGATCTTACGGCCGTCCACCACGAGGGAGTCGCCCTCGGCGGCCACCTCGGCGGCCAGGCGGCCCATGGTGCTGTCGTAGCTGAGCAGATGGGCGAGTGTGTCGGCGCCGGTGAGGTCGTTCACCGCCACGATCTCCAAGTCGGCTCCCTCGGCGAGCGCGGCCCGCAGGAAGCCGCGGCCGATGCGGCCGAACCCGTTGATGGCGACCTTGGTGCTCATGTGTCTTCCTTCTCTTGGCCGTGTGCCGGTGACGTGGTTACTTGCGTGCCGTGAGCAGGACGCCGGCTCCGCCGAGGACGAGGCCGACGATGGCCGAGGTGCTCAGCGTCTGGCCGATGACCACCCAGGCCAGCAGGGCGGTGACGGCCGGCGTGAGGAAGAAGAGCGTGCCCACGCGGGTCGCGTCCTGCTTCTTGAGCATGAAGTTGAGCAGCAGGAACGTACCCACCGAGTTGATCAGCACGATCCAGGCCAGCGAGCCGCCGAATCCGGTCCAGTTGGTGACCTTCGGGTTCTCCAGGGTGAGGGTCATCACCAGCATCACCGGCGCGCTGGCGAGGAAGTGCACCGCGGTGCTGCTGCGCACGTCCGCGCCCTTGGTGAAGCGCTTCTGGTAGACCGTACCCACACTCAGCCCGAGCAGGCCCACGAAGGACAGCACGATGGCGGTGGTGGAGAAGTGCAGGGCGCCGGCCACCGCGAGCGCCACACCGGCGCCGCCGACGGCGAAGCCGAGCCACTGCTGCCGGCTGATCTTCTCGCCCGCGAAGAATCCCGCCAGCAGGGCGATGAGTACGGGGTTGAATCCCTGGATCAGGGCGACGACACCGCCGGGCAGGCCCGCCCCGATGGCCGTGTAGAAGGCGCCGAACTGCACCGCCTGCATCAGCAGACCGGTGACGATCACATGTGCCAGCAGCCGCCCCTTGGGCCACGGCGCCTTGGTCACCAGCGCGACGCCGGTGAGCAGGACGCCCGCGAGCGCGAAGCGGGAGAAGGTGAGCAGGAGCGGCGGTGCGGCGTCGGTGCCGATCACCGCGGCGATGAACGCGCTGCTCCACAGGACCACGAAGACGGACGGGATCATCGCGGAGGCCCACGCCGGGGTCTCGGCTCGCTCCGCCGGAGTCGACGGCACTAAGGCCTCCCGCTCGGCGAGTTTCAGGTCGTCGCGTTCCATCACAGGGACCCCTCACTCAGAAGTAACCAGTCAATCAGGTTATGTAGATACCCTACAGAGCTCCCGGGCAACCGGTCAATGCGGTTACCCTTGGCGTATGGACTTCGCATTCGTCAGCGGCAGCGCGGCCCTTGACTTCGTCGGTACGGTGCAAGGCCGGCGCGACGGGGCACTGGACCTGCTCACCACTCCCACCGACCTCTCCGACTGGGCCGTCGCCTCGGGCATGCTCGACGCGCCGACCCCCGCCACCCGGGCGGACCTCAGGACCGCCGTCCACCTGCGCGAGGCGGCCTACCGGCTGGTGCTCGCCTCGGCCGCCGGATCGCTCTTCGACCCCGAGGACTGCGCCCTCGTCAACCGCGCCGCGGCCCGCACCCCGGTCCGCCCCGAGCTGCGGCCGGACGGCACGGTCGCCCGGCACGGCACCATCGCCTCCGTGCTCTCGGCGCTGGCCCGCGACACCGTCGTGCTGCTCACCGAACCGCCCGGCCAGGTCAAGGAGTGCGCGGCCGCGCACTGCACCCGCCTGTACGTCGACCGGTCCCATCGCGGCTCGCGACGCTGGTGCGACATGGCGCGCTGCGGCAACCGCGCCAAGGCGGCGGGCTACCGCTCCCGGCACGCCTGACCGGTCACTCCACCTGGACCGGCCGCTCCCAGACCACCAGACCGACGCACCCCTTGGGACTGCGCGGCGCGTGCACGCTGTCCGGCGGCATGACGAGCAGACTGCCGGCCGGATAGGTGCCGTCGTCCGTCTCCAGCTCACCGCTGAGCACGAGGATCAGCTCGTAGCCGGGGTGCCGGTGGGCGGGGGCCTGGGCGCCCGGCAGATAGCGCATGACCGCCGCCGCCGGGCCGTCCTCACCGGTCTCCCGCACGGTGTAGAGCGGGTGCATCTCGGCGTCGGAGCGCCCGTCGGACCGGACCGGCCGGAAGACCAGTTCCCGCTCGGTGAAGGACGCGCCGGGTATCCCGGTGAACAGGGTGGGCAGCAGTTCGGCCACGGCGGCCGCGGCCTGGGGGGTCGTGGTCATGGTGTTCCCTTCGGTTCGGTGTCGTAGGGGGTGGGCGGAGGCGGCGGTCCGGTTCAGTCGCCGACCCGGCCGGCCACGCCGTCCACCCAGCGGTCCGCGAAGCCGTCCGCGGTGGCCCGGTCCCGGAAGGCGTAGGTCTTCAGCAGCCAGCGCGAGCGGGACCGTTCGGGGTCGTTGACCTCGATCAGCTCCCGGCTGTGCAGGCCGTTCTGGTTGGCGAAGACCAGCAGGTCGCCCTCGAGGATGCGATGGCGCTTCTTCTCCGCCCGGGTGAGCGCGTTCTTCAGTTCGATCAGCGCGTCCTTGGCCGCGCCCGGGGCGTCCGGGGCGACGGTGGTGTGCGTGTCCAGGTAGCGGATGCCGTAGTCCCCCTGGAAGACGGCGTGCTTCTCCGAGAGGCCCAGGTCGCGGTTGTTGTCCCGGGAGACCACGTCGAAGGGGGTGACGAAGTGCCGCTCGCCCAGGAGGCGCAGGGTGTCCGCGGGCAGCGCGGCGCGCAGGGTGCGGGCCTCCACCAGACTGGTGCAGGTGTACTCCTGCACCGGGCAGCGCATGCCCAGCAGACTGATGTAGTCGGCGCGCACGGGATGGGCGGTGCGGTCGTTGTGGTACACCAGCTCGCCGTCGCTGTAACCGGTCTGCTGCCCGTGGTACCTGCTGATGGAGTAGACGTCGGTGAAGAAGTCCCCGCGGAACCGGGTCGCGTAGGACATCAGCGGGGTCCGGGTCAGCTGGGCCATGAGTTCCAGGAACCCCTCGCCGACGAAGGTCCGCTTGCGGGCGTACTTGTCCGCCTGCGGGTCGTCGTGCCCCAGCTCGGGCAGGTCCTTGTCCACCGGGCAGTTGCGCAGGACGTGGGTGTCCGAGACGCCCCGCTCGCGCTCCTCCCGGATCCGCTCCGCCGCCTCGGCCAGCGAGGCGGGCACCCGGCCGTCGGCGGCCCGTCGTACGGCCGTGGAGAACGCCCGGTAGTCGGCGTACGGGCTGGTGTCGACGGCTTCGAGCGCGCCGTACAGCTCGTCCCTCTCCCGGTCGCCGATCACGTGAAACGGCTGCATCGCCCTACGCCTTCCCTTCGATGTCGTCGGCCGTGCCGGCCGTGCCGTCCTCGGTCCGTCCCAACGCCTCGTCCACCGTGGTGACTTCGGCGGTGCGGCGGATCAGGGTCAGCGCCGCCTCGTGCAGTTCGGGGCCGGAGGTGGCGGTGGCGTCCTCCAGCACCTCCACGCGGAAGTCCCGGTCGTGTGCCTCGCGGGCGGTGGAGAGGATGACGAGGTCCGTGGTCACCCCCGTCAGCAGCAGCGTGTCGACGCCGTAGGAGCGCAGGATCAGCTCCAGGTGCGTGCCGAGGAACGGGTTGACCCGGCGTTTGGCGACGACCGGCTCATCGGCGGCCGGCTTGACGGCCTCGTGCACCTCGGTCCCCCAGGTCCCCAGGATCAGCCGGTCGCCGTCGGCCGCCTCGGTGAACAGGGGTGACGTCGGGGGCCAGTCGGCCAGCCCCGGCGAGAAGCCGACCACCACGTACACCACCGGCACACCGGTCCGGCGGGCGCGCTCGACGGCGCGCCGGGCGTGCTCCAGCACCCCCCTGCTCTCGATCTGGCCGAGGCAGACGTCGGTGTACCTGCCCTCGGGGTGGGCGACCTCGTTGATCAGGTCGAGGACCAGCAGGGCGGGCCGGCGGGTCATGCCGCGCTCCTCGTCCGGGGCAGCAGCGGCCGGCGGGCCCGCTCGTGCGCGCTGATCTCCGCTTCGTGGGCGAGGGTGTCGGCGATGACGTCGGCGCCGCGCAGCAGCCGCTGCCGGGCGCCCGGGTGCACGCGGAACTCCTCGGTCCGGTCGGCGTACCGCACCTGCTGCCGCTCCAGGTCCACGGTCACGGGTGTGGTCGGGTCGGCCTCGGTCAGCTCCCACAGCCGTTCCACGGCCTCGGCCGGCAGTTGGACCGGCAGCAGGCCGCGCATGAGGGCGTTCTCGCGGAAGATGTCCCCGAAGCGCGGGGCGAGCACGGCGCGGAATCCGGATTTCTGCAGTGCCCAGACGGCGGACTCCCGGGAGGAGCCGGTGCCGAACTCGTTGCCCGCGACGAGCACGGTCGCGCCCTGGTACTGGGGCAGGTTGGCCGCGAACGAGGGATCGTCGCGCCAGTCCGCGAACAGCCCGTTGCCGTGTCCGGTGAGGCTGAAGTAGGGGACGTAGCGGGCGGGGATGATCTGGTCGGTGTCGACGTCGCTGCGCCGCAGCGGCAGGGCCGTACCGGTGTGCACGGTGAACTGGATCATGGTCTTCGCGGGTCTCCCGGAGAGGTCGTGGTCGGCGGTCTGCGGTCGTGGGGCCGCGGGGGCGCGGGTCGCTACAGGTCTGCGGGGGCGGTGATCCGGCCGGTGACGGCGCTGGCCGCCGCCACCGCCGGGGAGGCGATGTGGGTGCGTGAGCGCTTGCCCTGCCGGCCCTCGAAGTTGCGGTTGCTGGTGGACACGGCGCGCTGTCCGGGCCGCAGCCGGTCCTCGTTGAGGCCGCAGCACATCGAGCAGCCCGCGATGGGCCGGAAGTCCGCGCCGGCGCCGGTGAAGACCCGGTCGAGTCCCTCGGCCACGGCCTGGCGGTGCACGGCGGCGGAACCGGGCACGACGAGCATGCGCACCCCGTCGGCGACCCGGTGGCCGCGCAGCACCTCGGCCGCCGCGCGCAGGTCCTCGATACGGCCGTTGGTGCAGGAGCCGACGAAGACGGTGTCGATCCCGATGTCCTGGATCCGGCTGCCCGGGCGCAGGTCCATGTAGGTCAGCGCGCGTTCGGCGGCGGCGCGTTCGGCGGGGGCGGCGAAGTCGTCCGGGTCCGGCACCCTGGCGTCGACGGGCGCGCTCTGCGCCGGGTTGGTCCCCCAGGAGACGTACGGCCGCACCATCGAGGCGTCGAGGGTCACCTCCTTGTCGAACCTCGCGTCCGGGTCGGTGCGCAGGGACTGCCAGTACGCCCTCTCCGCGTCGAAGTCGGCACCCTCGGGCATGCCGGGGCGGGTGCGCAGATAGGCGTAGGTGGTGTCGTCGGGGCCGACGAGGCCGGCCTTGGAGCCCGCCTCCACCGACATGTTGCACAGCGTCATCCGGCCTTCCATGGACAGCGCCTCGACCGCCGGGCCCCGGTACTCGATGACGTGGCCCTGGCCGCCGCCGGTGCCGATGCGCGCGATCAGCGCCATCACCAGGTCCTTGGGGGTGGCGTCGGCCGGCAGGGCGCCCGTGACGGTGACCGCCATGTCCTTGGGTCGGCGCGTCCACAGGGTCTGGGTCGCCAGGACGTGTTCGACCTGGCTGGTGCCGATGCCGAACGCGAGGGCCCCGAACGCGCCCAGGGTGGTGGTGTGCGAGTCGCAGCACACCACCGTCATCCCGGGCCGGACCAGACCCTGTTCCGGCCCGATGACGTGCACGATGCCGTGTCCGTCGTCCCCGCGCCGCCGCACCGGGATACCGAAGGCGGCACAGTTCTCCCGCAGTTGGGCGGCCTGGCGGCGGCCCGCCGGGTCGCCGAACCCGTCGCCCAGGGAGGTGGTGGGCACGTTGTGGTCCTCGGTGCCCAGGGTCAGGTCGGGACGGCGCACGGCACGCCCCTCGGCCCGCAGGCCGTCGAATGCCCGGGGGGTGTTCACCTCGTGGAGCAGGTGCAGGTCGACATAGAGCAGGTCGTCGCCCCCGGCTCCGCCCCGGTGGACCGAGTGACCGGCCCACACCTTCTGCGCAAGCGTTGATCCCATGTCCGGAAGGCTCCTGCACACGGTCCGCCCGCCGCATCGGCCGATGGTGGAGGCCTCCTCTCCCGGTGCACGGCGCTCCTCCATCGGGGCAACCGGGACGTGTCCGGGCCCGGAGTCCTCCCTCGGCGGAAGACGGGCCGGCCGAGGCGGCCCAGGATGGGCGCGCGTTTCGCCTCTGTCCGGCCCTGCCACCAGCACCTGCGGAGTGGACCTTGAACCGACATCCCGTCAGCCGGCGCCCCCGATGCGCCGGGACACCGCCCGCCACCGTGCGCCCCGCCCCGGCGGGCGCCCCGCCGGCACCACCGGTGCCGCTCCTGCGCGGCTCCACCCAGGTGGACGCGGACGATCCGCGCCCGATCGTGCGGGCGACCGCCGAACCGCTCCAGCGGCGTCCGCACGGCGCCGCCGCACTCCGTCCCGGCCCGGCGGCCGGCACCGCCGTCGGCACCACCCGCCCCGAAGGAGCCTGACCTTGTCCTCGACGTACCCTCCCCCGCCCCCTGTGGACGAGACCGACGCAGCACTGCCGGGGGAACTCGAGGCGTGGCCGCACACGACCGCGCACCAGCAGCCCCGGTGGAGCGACCCGCTGCGGGCGGCGACCGTCCGGGCCGAACTGGCCCGGATGCCCGGCCTGGTGACCTGGCAGGAGGTGGAGGTGCTGCGGATGCTGCTGGCCCGGGCCGCCACCGGGGAGTACCAGGTGATCCAGGCCGGCGACTGCGCCGAGGACCCCGCCGAGTGCACGTCGTCGGCGGTGGCCCGCAAGGCCGGGCTCCTCGACGCGCTGGCCGGGATCATGACGGTGAACACCGGCAAGCCGGTCATCCGGATCGGCCGGCTGGCCGGACAGTTCGCCAAGCCGCGCAGTTCCCCGACCGAACGGGTCGACGGCGTCGAGCTCCCCGTGTACCGGGGGCATCTGGTGAACGGCCCGGAACCGGATCCGCGGGCCCGGCAGCCGCGTGCCGAGCGGATGCTGGACTGCTACCGGGCGGCGCGTCGCACCACCGCGTTCCTGCGCGGGCGCACGAGCGGCTGGGACGCGCCGACCGGGGCGTCGGTGTGGACCAGCCACGAGGCCCTGGTGCTCGACTACGAGCTGCCCTTCGTGCGGCGCACGCCCGCCGGGCAGATGGTCCTGACCTCCACGCATCTGCCGTGGATCGGTGAGCGCACCCGTCAGCCGGACGCGGCGCACGCCCGGATCCTCGCCCAGGTCGCCAACCCGCTGGCCTGCAAGGTGGGGCCGGACACCGGGCCCGACGACCTGCTGCGCCTGTGCGAGCTGCTGGACCCGGACCGCGAGCCCGGCCGGCTCACCCTGATCTCCCGGATGGGTACGGCCCGGGTGGCGTCGGCGCTGCCCGGCCTGGTCGGGGCGGTGCGCGCGGCCGGGCACCCGGCGGCCTGGCTGTGCGACCCGATGCACGGCAACACGCTCATGGCCGGCTCGGGCCACAAGACCCGGATCGTGTCGATGCTGATCGAGGAGGTGGTGGGTTTCCAGGAGGCCGTCCGGGGGGCCGGCGCGGTGGCCGCGGGGCTGCATCTGGAGACGACGCCGGACCCGGTGACCGAGTGCGCCTGGGGGGCCGAGGACGTGGACCGGGTGGCGGAACGCTACACCTCGCTGTGCGATCCACGGCTCAATCCGACGCAGGCGTTCACCGTCGCGGGCGCCTGGGGCGCGCCCAGTACGCCGGATCCAAAACAGAGTTAGTTATTGCTGAACTCGGTTCCGGAATATTAGTCTTTCGTAGGGTCCCCTTACCGGGTCCAGGTCGCAGACTCTGACGAAGGGCGTACACCATGTCTCTGGAGCGTGATCTCTTCGGTGTCTTACAGGCTCCCGATGACAGGGCACGTGTGCTGGTCGCCGACCACGACCCCATTTCGCGGCACGTCCTGACCCGAGTCCTCGCCGCCTCGGGCCAGTTGGACGTGGTCGGCAATGTGAACAACCACCAGCCGATCCGTCAGTGGCCCCTCGACCAGGTCGACGTGGTCGTCCTCGCGGTCGCGGCCCGCGAGGACGCCACCGGGCTGATCCGGCATCTGAAGGCGCGACAGGTGCGGGTGCTGGTGATCGGCACCGGCTGGACGCAGCGGCGTCTCGACGCGGCCTTCACGGCCGGTGCGACCGGCTGCCTGGTGAAGACGGTCCGGGTCTCCGGACTCGCCGCGGCGATCCGCGCGGTGATGTCCGGACACTCGGTGCTGTCGCCGGAGCTGCACTCGCTGTACGCCCGCCGGACGCCCGCCGCGCCCAGTCCGGCGCCGGCCGGCTCCGAGCACATGCTGCACTCGCTCACCTCGCGGGAGCGGGAGGTGCTGTGGAGCCTGGCGGCGGGCATGTCGACGGCCGAGACCGCGGTGCGGCTGAGAGTGTCGCCCGCCACCGTCAAGAGTCATGTCTCGCACGTGCTGACCAAGTTGGGCGCCCGCAACCGGCTGGAGGCGGTGCTGCTGTTCCAGCGGGCGTGGGGGGTGGACGGCGGGGAAGCCCTTCCCGGCCTGCCCCGGACCGCCTGAGGAACGCCGGACGCCGGCCGTTCCTCCGGGGATCCCCCGGGGGAAGGGCCGGCGTCCGGCGTGTCCCGTCAGTTCCCCCGCGCCCCCGCGTCCGCCGCCCACCCCCCGGCCAGCCGTGTCAGGCGCTCGGCGGCGGCCTCCAGCACCTCCCGGGACGCGGCGAACGACAGTCGTACGTACCCCTCGCCGCCCGGACCGAAAGCGGAGCCCGGGGCGACGGTGACGGCGGCCTCGTCCAGCAGCCGCTGGGCGAAGGCGGCCGACGTGAGACCCGTGCCCCGGACGTCGGCGAACGCGTAGAACGCGCCTTCGGGCAGGGCACAGGTGACGCCGGGCAGGGCGTTGAGCGCCGCGACCGTCATCTCCCGGCGGACCGCGTACTCCTTCAGCATGGCGGCGACGTCGTCGGCCGTCCGGGTCAGCGCCGCCACTCCCGCGCGTTGCACGAAGGAGGTGGCACAACTGACCGTGTGTTCCTGGACCTTGAGGGCCTGGGCGATCAGCGGCTCGGGGCCGGCCAGGTAACCGAGCCGCCAGCCCGTCATCGCGTACGCCTTGGAGAAGCCGTTGACGGTCAGCGTGCGCTCGGCCGCGCCGGGCAGGCTCGCCAGGCTCAGATGGGCGCCGCCGTCGTACACGATCTTCTCGTAGATCTCGTCCACCACGAGCGCGAGGTCGTGCTCGACCGCGAACGCCACGATCTCCTCGGCCTCCTCGCGGTCCAGCACGTGCCCGGTCGGGTTGGCCGGGGTGTTGACGAGCAGGACCCGGGTGCGGCCGGTGACCCGCTCCTCCAGCATCCGCCGGGACATCCGGAAGCCGTCGTCCGCCCGGAGTTCGGCGGCCACCGCGCGGGCGCCGATCAGCCCTGCCATCGCCGGGTAGCTGACCCAGGCGGGGGTGGGCACGATCACCTCGTCGCCCGGGTCGAGCAGCGTCATCAGCGCGGTGAACAGGGCCTGCTTGGCCGAGGGGGTGACGATGACGCCCCGCTCCGGGTCGACCGCGACCCCGTTCTCCGCGGCCAGCTTGCCGGCGACGGCCTCCAGGAGTTCGGGGACCCCGCGGCTCGGGGTGTAGTGGGTTTCGCCGTCACGCAGCGCGGTGACGGCCGCGGTGACGACGGGCGAGGGGGTGGCGAAGTCGGGTTCCCCGCCGCTGAGGTCCAGCACCTCGACACCCTCGCGCCGAAGCCGCTGGACCGTCTCCAGCAGGGCGACGGTCGCGGACCGCTCTACGCCCGCGAACCGCTGTGCCACGCGCACGCTCATCCTGCCTGCCTCTCTGGCGATCGTTCGCCGGTCGCTTCCCCGCCCGGACCGACCAGTTCGGGGGTGCGCGCCGGGGGTGTCCCGGCCCGTGTGACCGCGCGCAGGGCGTGCGCGGCGATGGCGTCGGCGTCGTGCACGAAGTCGCTCCACATCCCCGGCCTGCTGCTGCCGACCTGCATGAACCACCGGGTGTGCTCGGTGGGGATGCCGAGGACGTACAGGCCGTCGTCGGCGACGCCCGCGCCGTCGACGGGATGGAACGGGCTGCGTGTCACGGCGACCCCGCCCGTGTCGTAGACCTCGCCGCCGACGCCGTTGACGTAGCTCGCCCACACACCGCGCCCGCGCAGACGCGCGGTCAGCGGGCTGAGGTCACGGCGCAGGTCGGGCTCGGGGACCCGGGCGTCGATCAGCGTGGTGACCTCGACGGCGGAGCGGGGCACCTGGGGCGAGGAGACCAGGAAGCGGCCGGCCGCGGGATCGGTGTCGAACCGGGTGGCGGGTCCGACGACGCGCAGCAGTCCGCACTCGACGAGGGCGAGGACCTGCCGCAGTCGCACGCGCGGCGGTCCCGCCGCGAGGAACGACGCCCTCGGCACGTACCAGCCGAGGAAGTCCTCGCGTTGCGAGCGCGCGGTCAGTCCCGAGAAGTCGACCAGGTCGCGGATGACCCAGCGGGTGTCCCGCATGACGTCCAGCGCGGCCTTCAGGGGTGAGTCGACGTTCCCCTCGGCGGCGTGCGCCAGGTCCCGCTCGATCTCGGCGCGCAGCGCCCGTCCGAAGTCCGCCGGGCCGGTGAAGGCGCGGTGCGCGAACGGCCGGGCCAGCGCGTCGAGGTCGAGGGCCGACGGGGAGCGCAGGCCAAACCGTTCGGCGGCGGCCGTGACATCGGGCGTGCCGCGCTCGGCGGCGGCCACCACGTGCGCGTGGAACTGCCGGGCGACGTCGTCGCCGAGGTCGCGTCGCAGGGCCGTGCCGTGGTGGACCAGCTCGATCTCCGCCCGCAGCCAGGGGAAGACGTCGCCCTTGAAGTCGAGCGGCCCGCGCGGGGCGTGCGCGCGCACCCGGTCGGGGGTGAACAGCGCGGGACGGTAGGAGTAGCGGGGAGGCTTCTGGTTGCGGCCCCGGGCGGGCAGTGGCATCCCGCTGCGGGAGCCGGCCACGATCACGGGTTCGGCGCCGCTGGGGTGGTAGGCGAGGGTGCCGTCCGCACGCTCGGCGAAGCGGCCTCCCCGGCCCAGGGTGAGGGCGGCCATCACGTCGTAGAACGACAGACCGAGGCCGATGACGCCCGTGTGCGAGGCGGGCGCGATGTCGTCCAGGGGCATGTCGGCGGCGGACTGGCCCTGGATGTACGTCAGTCGGGGGCGGGCTCGGGCGAAGCCGGCCAGTTCCCGTTCGCGGCCGGCGGGCGCGTTGCGGGAGTGGCCCGTGGTGAGCACGACCCGGTCGACGTCGAGCCGCTCACCCCCGGCCAGGGCGATCCGGTAGCGGTCCGCGACGCGTACGACGTCATCGACGCGCGCCGTGACACAGCGCAGCCGTACGCCGGGCGGCAGTGCGGCCCGCACGGTGGCGAGCACGGAGCGCAGGTAGCGGCCGTACTGCCGGCGCGGCGCGTAGGCGTCGGGGCCGGGGTAGTCGCCGACGGACTGCCACCACTGCCCGAACGAGGGGCCGGCCCCGGCGCGGGCCGGGCCGCCGTCGGGCTCCCCGGAATAGGCGGAGCACTGGCCGGCCACGGTGTTCATCAGGAACCAGTCGGGCTGGTCGGTCCGGTAGACCTGGCCGGCGCCGGGTTCCACCGCGTCGATCAGGAGGAGCCCGACGTCGAGGGGCCCGGGGTGTTCGGCGAGGCGGGCGACGAGCCGTTCGAGCACCATCATGCCCCTGGGGCCGCCGCCGATCACGGCGATGCGTGTCCCGCTCATGCGGCCGTCCTCTCCCCGTCGACCGCGCGGTCGACGATGTACGGATAACTGCCGAGCAGGTGCAGCGAGTCGACGCCGTGGCGCATGGCGGCGACCGCCGCGGCCAGCGCGGGGTGTTCGATGTGCTGGTCGACCTCGACCAGGAAGTGGTGGCGCCCGTGCGCCGTCTGCCGGGGCCAGGACTGGATCCAGGTGATGGCCACCTGCCGCGCGCTCAGCTCACCGAGGACCCCGGTGAGCACACCGGGGGCGGAGCGGTCGGAGGTGACCAGCAGTGCGGTGCGGTCGCTGCCGGTGGGCCGTCCTTCGTGGTCCTCGGAGCCGGTGCGGCGCAGGGACACGAAACGGGTCATGGCGTCACGCCGGGTGCCGATGTCCGAGGCCAGCACGGTCAGTCCGTAGCGTGCGGCGGTCTCGGGGGCGGCGATCGCCGCGTCGACGTCCCTTCCCGTCGTCCCTCCCCTCACCCATCCCGTCGTCCCTCCCGTCGGCTGCCCCGGTTCCGGTCGTGCGACGGCCCGGGCGGCCGCCGCGGTGGAGGCGGCCGGGACCAGCTCCGCCCGCGGCAGATGCCGCTGCACCCACGGCCGGCACTGGCCGTGCGCGTGCGGGTGGCTGATCACCCGGCGTACGTCGGACAGGGCCGCGCCGGGGGGAGCCATGAGGGCGAAGGTGACGCCGATCGCCACCTGGGCGTCGATCTCGATGTGCCCTGCGTGCGCGACGAGTTCGCCGAGGGTGACGGGCACCATGCCGCTGACGGAGTTCTCCAGGGGGACCACCGCCCGGTCGGACCGGCCGGACACGAGCGCCTCGACCGCGGCGGGGACGCTCGGGAACGGCACGGCCTGCCGGGCCAGGGCCCCCGCGAGCCGCCGCACGGCGGACTCGGTGAAGGTGCCCTCGGGGCCGAGATACGAGTACTTCATCGGCCCGCGGTCACCATCGCCCGCTCGCCGAGTTCCCGCGCGAGCCGGTCCCGTACGACGGAGAGGTCCTCGCAGTCGCCCTGGTCGCGCTCGGCGATGTGCACGCGGTACAGCTCGTCCAGTTCCGTGTCGTCGACCTTCGCGTCGAGTTGCTCCAGCAGATGGCGCAGCACCGTGCGCCCGGAGTGGCGGCCGATGAGCAGCGAGCGCTCACGGCCGAACCGCGCCGGTTCGACGTACTCGTAGGTGCTCGGGTCGCTGAGCATGCCCTGCTGGTGGATGCCGGCGGCGGTGCCGAAGACGTACTTGCCGAAGACGGGTTTGTTCCGGGGCTCCTCCAGGCGGATGACCCGGCGCAGCCGGTTGTAGGCCGCGTACATGGCGTCCAGGCGGATGTCGCAGGTCAGGCCGAGCACATCGGTCTTGTACGCGAGGACCGCGGCGATCTCCTCCAGGGAGGTGTTGCCGGCGCGCTCGCCGATGCCGCCGAGGGCGACCTGGACCTCGTCGGCGCCGGCCGCGAGTCCGGCCAGGGTGTTGGCGGTGGCCAGGCCGAAGTCGTTGTGGCAGTGGGTGGAGACCTTGATGGGCGGCGGCGCCCACCTGCGGATCTTGCCGATGAGCGTGCCGAACTCCGCGGGCGTGTGGCACCCGGTCGTGTCGGCCAGGATGATGCAGGTGGCACCCGCGTCCACGGCGGCCTCGGTCAGCGCGCGCAGCAGGGCGTCCTCGCCCCGGCTGGCGTCCTCGATGCCGACGGCGATGTCCTCGACGCCCAGCGACACGGCGAACTTGACCGTGTCCACGACCTCCTGCACCGCCGCGTGCCGGGTGATGCCCCGCTTGTGGGTCAGATGGATCTGGCTGCCGGTGGCCACCATCTGCACCTGGTGGTTGTGGGTTCCGCCGGCTTCCACGGCCAGCTCGACGTCCCGGGGATGGGTCCGGGAGAAGGTGGCGAACCGGGTTCCGGACAGATGGGTGGCGATCAGCCGGGTCGCCTCGAAGTCGCTCGGGGAGGAGGCGGGAAAGCCCGCCTCCACGCAGTCCACGCCCAACCCGGCGATCAGCTGGGCCAGTTCCAGCTTCTGGTCGGGATTCATCGCGTTGCCCGGCGCCTGTTCGCCGTCGCGCAACGTGGTGTCGAAGAAGGTCACACGACGAGGTGTCACGTGCTCGTTCACATCTCCCCCAAGCAGCTGGAAATCGTCCGGACACGTCATCCGGACAGCCACCGATCCTCGGGATCCGGCCGGGGCGGCGTCATCCGCCGATGGAGGAGCGCCGGGGCGGCCACCCCGCCCGAAGAACCACTCCCCCGCCTTTGGTGGAGCCGGCGTCCACCGACGGGCGAGCGCGTGCTGCCGCCTCCTCCGCAGGCCGATGCGCGGGGCGGGCCGGTCCCGCAGAGTCGGGTGCGCTGAGCGCCGTACCGCGAGGCCGCCCCGGGCAGGGGCCGTAGCCCGTACGGCCCTCGTGCGGGGGCCGCGTCAACGCGCGCCACCGACCGCGCCGCGGGTGCTGGCCGGCCGCGCTGGTGGGCGACTGACCGGCCGTGGCGCGGGCAGTCACCGAGGCCTGCGGCACGGCCGCATGCCGAACCGTCTCGCACACGCCTTGACCAAGGGGTACGATCCGCCCCCAACACGGCCCTGGCGCCAACGAGAGGTGACAGTCATGTCCGAAGTCCAGTCGCAGACCGCAGGCATCAAGGTTCAGTACGCCGAACAGGTCGCCGCCGACCTTGAGCGCAACGTCAAGGAACAGGAGCGGATCGCCGCCGAACTGGCGCTCCTGGAGGAGCAGTTGGCCGCGTTGCGGCAGGACCAGTCGGTGCTGCTCGGCGTGCAGCAGGTCCTCGGCAGCGGCGGCGGCGCCGGCCTCGGCGACGCCGGTACGGCGACCGTCCCCGCTCCGCGCGCGACGCCGGCCGCGACGCGCCGGAAGAAGGCGGACGCCGCGCCGTCGAAGCCCAGGAAGGCCGCGGCGAAGAAGGCCCCCGCGAAGAAGGCGAGCGCCAAGAAGGAGGTGACCTCCGCGAAGGAGGTGACTGCCGCGAAGGAGGTGACTGCCGAGAAGGAGGTGACTGCCGAGAAGGAGGCGAGCCCCAAGAAGGAGGCGAGCCCCAAGAAGGAGAGTGCCCAGCCCACTCTCGTCGACGTGGTCCGTCAGCATCTGTCCCAGCAGTCGGAGCCCCGCTCCGCCGCCGAGATCGGCGCGGCCGTCGCCCAGGCCCACCCCGAGCGCAGCGTCAAGACCACGGTGATCCGTTCCACCGTGGAGGGCCTGGTCGCCAAGGGGCTGGCGGAGCGGACCAAGCAGGGCAGTTCCGTCTTCTACAGCGCGACGGCGAACAAGCCGGAACCCGAGCAGGCGCCGGCCGAACCCGCGAGCTGACGGGCGGACCCGGAACAGGAAGTCGTAACCGCCCCACCCGGTGGTGACCGCGGTGCGCGTGCCGAACGGCGTGGGGGCGGAGCGTCTGCCCGGCGGCAGCCGGACACGACCCGTGCTGTCACGCGCCGGCAGGTCGGGCCCGCCGCCACCGGTGCGGTCCGCGCCGCCGGACGGTTTGGCGCCCCGGTGTGCGGGCCTCCACGGCCCGACCCGGTCCCATCGAGGCCTTCATCGCACCTGACGGACCGTCAAGTGCGTGTCAGTGACTGGTCAGTACCTCCGAATACGCTCCGGGAAAGAGCGCTCTCAACGCCCCGGCAGCCGACAGGCCTCATCCACAGGTCGCGCCCGGATTGTGCGAGACGGGTACGGGGAGGCTCGCGGACTCTCTCCACCCCACGAGGACGACCATGCCTGACAACGCCATACAGGACATCTCCTGGCCGCTGACCCGTACCTGCCCGATGGCGCCCCCGGCCGCCTATGCCGAACTGCGCCAGGGGCCGCCCCGCAAGGTCAACCTGCCGGACGGCGGCTGGGCCTGGCTGGTGACCAAGTACGAGGACGTGCGCCAGGCGCTGATGGACCCCCGCTTCAGTTCCGACGACACCAAGCCGGGCTTCCGCGGGCGCATCCAGCTGCCGCCGGACCGGAACATGAACTCCTTCTGGCGGATGGACGAGCCGGAGCACGGCAAGCAGCGCCACATGGTGATGACCGAGTTCACCGCCCGGCGCATCAAGGAGCTGCGGCCCAGGATCCAGGAGCTGGTCGACGATCTGCTCGACAAGCTGGAGCGGCTCCCTCGCCCGCTGGACCTGTTCACCGAGTTCTGCCTGCCGCTGCCGACCCTGGTGATAGCGCGGCTGCTGGGAGTCCCGGAGAGCGACTACCTCACCTTCTCGGAGCAGAGCAGGCTCTGTCTCGCCCTGGACGCGCCGGACAAGGCACTGGCCGCCTACCAGGACATGACGGCCTACCTGCACCGCCTGTGCGAGGAGAAGGAGCGCGAGCCGAAGGACGACCTGATCAGCCGACTGATCACGGACCACGTCCTGACCGGGGAACTGGCCCGCGAGGACCTGGTACCGCTGGTGCGGCTCGTGCTGATCGCGGGGTACGAGACCACCACCAACCAGATCGCGCTGAGCGTGCTCAGCCTGCTCACCGACGCCGAACTGCGCGCGACGCTGCGGGACGACCCGGAGAAGATCCTCCCGTTCATCGAGGAGTCACTGCGTTTCTGGTCCGTCTCGCACGACAACATCCTGCGTCTCGTGGACACGGACATGGAGTTCGGCGGCGCGCGGATGCACAAGGGTGAGGCCGTGATCGTGGCGATCCCGTCCGCCAACCACGATCCGTCGGTGTACGACGAGCCCAGCCGGTTCGACATCAGCCGCGACACGCAGAAGCACGTGGCCTTCGGTCACGGCACGCACCTGTGCCCGGGCGCTCCGCTGGCGCGCCGGGAGATCGAGATGGCCATCACCTCGCTGTTCGCGCGGTTCCCCGACATCCGTCTGGTCGGCGACCCGGAGAAGCTGTCCTTCCGCGACCTCAGCCTCGTCTACGGCCTCAACGAACTGCCCGTCACCTGGTAGACCGAGGCGGGCGACGGGCGAGCGCCTGACGCGTGAGCGGGCCGCACACCCCACGCGTCAGGCGCTCGCCGCGCCGGTCGGTCCTACGGGTATTCGCAGTAGACGGGGCTGGTGTTGGTCTCCACCGGCACGCCCGGGACGGGGCCGTCGTTGGAGCCGCCGCTGACGTACACGGCGCTCACCCAGCCGAGCCAGCCCTGCGGGGAGACGATCTCGACCCAGTAGTGGTTGTAGTAGGAGCCGTCGGACACGCGGTCGCCCCACCTCTGGCAGTACGCGTACACGTCGACGTTGGACAGCCGCTCGGTGGTGGCCACGTCACAGGTGGTGCTGGCGCACTGTCGCACCCGCACCTGACTGGCCCAGATGTGCACGGTGTTGCTCGACGCCGCGGCCTGGGCGGGCCCCGGTGCGAGACCGACCAGGGCGACGAGGCCGAGCACGGCGGCCAGCAGGACCCGCACCGGGAGCGGGCGGGTCATGATCTTCGTGGGCACAGGTGATGCCCCTCTCTTCCTCGGGATGTCGATCACGTCGTGGATGTCGTTCGCGTCGTGGATGTCGTTCGCGTCGTGGATGTCGTTCGCGTCGTGGATGTCGTCAGCGGCAGTCGCCGTCGGTGGGGAGGGCGGGGACGGGCTGGTCGTTGTCGCCGCCGCGCACGTACACCGCGCTGATCCAGCCGATGGGGCCGCCCGCGTTGACCTGGACCCACCAGTCGTTGCGGTACGGGCCGTCCGTCACCTCGCTGCCGGTGCGCTGGCAGAACGCCGTGACCCACCGCCTGCCGATCTGCGCCCCGCTGATCGGCGGACAGTCGGCGGACACCTGCGGGCAGTCCCGGACGTTCACCCCGGTCGCCCACACGTAGACACTCGTGTCGGTGGCCGACGCCCGGGCCGAACCCGAGCACAGCAGGGGCAGTGCCACGGCGGTCGCGACGACACCGGCCGGGACCGCGCGGCGCAGCGCGCGCGTCGTCGTACGAAGGTCGCTCGTCATGGTTCTCCTCATCGACGGGCAGCGGGTGCGCCCTGTCGATGCTGGGACGTGCCGGGCGGCCCCTTCGTATGACCGCCGCGCCCACGGATTTCCGCCGAGGTGACCCCCCGCGCGCCCCGGGTCAGTTGGGGGTGAGCGGGAGGTCGTCCGTGTAGGCGTTGACGGGCTGGGCGACGCTCTCGGTGTGCCGCGCGTCCAGGGCCGCCGCGGCGGCCCTGGTGCCCAGCGCGCCCTGGGGGTGCCAGGTTCCGGTGACGGCCACCCAGCTGTTGGCGGGCGGGCTGTCCGTCCCGTAGACCCGGACCTTGACCGACTGGGAGTCCGCCGCGCAGCAGGTGAAGATGATCCGGGTCAGGTACCAGCCGCCGTCCTGCCCCGACGGGGTGACGAAGCCGGTCATGGTGACGGTGCGGCCCCTGATCGCGCGGGTACGGTCCTGCTGGACCCGGGCGGTGAAGCCGGTCAGGGTCATCGGCAGGGGCGAGGCGGCGGGCAGCGGATCGAACCGTTTCTCCGCCTTGACGGCCTTGGTGGCGGCGCGCGCGGCCGTGTAGGCGCCGAGCGCCGGCGGTGCGTGGAAGAGCAGGCTGAGGGCGGGCAGGAACAGCAGCCAGGCGACGCGCGGGACGGCCGAGTGGTCGTGGCCGTGCGCGTGGCCGCCGTGCTCCTCGCCGTGCCCCCGCTCCAGCACGGCGCCGGCCAGTCCGAGGAGCAGCAGCAGGACCCCCGAGGCGACGAGTGCCGGTCGCAGCCCCTGCTTCACATAGCGCAGGTAGAGGTCGCTGAAGAGGGCGGCGTGCAGCAGGCCCAGTCCGGTCAGGACCAGGAGCAGCGCCTGGACGGGGCGTCTCACAGCAGGGCTCCTCCGATCAGGGCGCTGCAGGCGACGGCCACCACGGTCGTCGCCGTGGAGAAGCGGAGCGCGAAGGCGCGGCCGAAGGTGCCCGCCTGGAGGGCGATCAGCTTCAGGTCGACCATCGGGCCGACCACCATGAAGGCGAGCCGGGCGGTGGGTGAGAACCCGGTGAGCGAGGCGGCGACGAAGGCGTCGGCCTCCGAGCAGACGGCGAGCAGGACGGCGAGCGCGGCCAGGACGAGGACGGAGAGCCAGGGTGAGCCGGAGAAGGTGTCGAGGACCGACCGGGGTACGGCCACGTTGAAGGTGGCCGCGGCCGTGGCGCCCAGCACCAGGAAGCCCCCGGCGTTCAGGAAGTCGTGCCGGAAGGCCCCCTGGAACTCCCGCCAGCGGCTGTGCTCGGGCCGGTGCCCGGTGTGCCGCACGGTGGGGCGCAGCCACTCCGCGCGCCCGAGCCAGAGCCAGAGCCAGCCCATCACGGCGGCGGTGACGAGCGAGGCGAGCAGCCGGGCGGCGACCATGGCCGGGTTGCCGGGGAACGCGACGGCGGTCGCGGTCAGCACGATCGGGTTGATCGCGGGGGCCGACAGCAGGAAGGCGAACGCGGCGGCCGGGGTGACACCGCGCCGGATCAGACTGTCCGCGACCGGCACGGAGGCGCACTCGCAGCCCGGCAGGACGGCTCCGGCCACCCCGGCGACCGGGACGGCGAGCGCGGGGTGTCTGGGCAGCACCCTGGTGAACAGGTCGGCCGGCACGAAGGCGTTGATCGCCCCGGACAAGGCCGTGCCCAGCAGCAGGAACGGCAGCGCCTGGACGGTGATGGCCAGGCAGACCGTGCGCCAGGCCGCGACCGCCGGCTGGTCGACCCACTGACCGCCGGCCAGCACGAGCACGGACACGGCGCCGACGGCGGTCGCGGCCGCCATCACCAGCCGCCACGGCGCGGTACGGCGCCCGGACGGGTCCGCGCAGACGACGGCCGCCCCGCTCACCACACCAAGCGACTCATCCGTTTTTCGCATTTTTGCTCCGGATGTCGGATCGTGTGGCGAAGATAAGCCAAGGGCACGGGGCGGGGCGCGCGTACACGCCGTCACCATGCGATGTCGTCCAGCAGGGCCGCCGGATCCGGTTCCCGGGCGCCGCCCAGTGACTGCTCGGCCCAGATCACCTTGCCGTTCGCCGTGTAGCGGGTGCCCCACTGCTCCGCGAACCGGGAGACCAGGAACAGACCACGGCCGCCTTCGTCGGTGGTGGCCGCCCGCCGCAGCCGGGGCGAGGTGTTGCTGCCGTCCGACACCTCGCAGACCAGGGTGCGGCCCAGCAGGATCCGGACGCCGACGGGTGGGGCGCCGTAGCGGATGGCGTTGGTGAGCAGTTCGCTGAGGATCAGTTCCGTGGCGAACGACGACTCCTCCAGCCCCCAGTCACCCAGGCGGCGGCCGACCTCCGTGCGCACTCGCGAGACCGCCATCACGTCGGACGGCACCTCCCAGGTGGCGACCTTGGACGGATCGAGCAGCCGGGTGCGGGCCACCAGCAGCGCCACGTCGTCCCCGGGACGCTCCGGCAGCATCGTCTCCACCAGGGCCCGGCACGTGTCCTCCGGTGTCCGGCCGGAGTGCGCCACGGCGGAGCGGAGCATCTCCAGGCCCTCGTCGATGTCCCGGCCGCGGTCCTCGACCAGACCGTCGGTGAACAGGACGAGCCGGCTGCCCTCCGGCAGGTCCACCTCGGTCGTCTCGAACGGGTGGCCGCCCACCCCGAGCGGCGGTGACAGGGGCGGCTCCGTGAGGGTCACCCGCCCGCCGGGATCGACCACGACGGGTGCGACGTGCCCGGCACGGGACAGGGTGCAGCGACCGCCGACCGGGTCGTAGATCGCGTACAGACAGGTGGCACCGGTGACCTGCGCGCTGTCGTCGTCGCTCGCCGTCTGGGTGTCGAGATGGCTCACCATCTCGTCCAGGTGGCCGAGCAGTTCGTCCGGGGGCAGGTCGAGGGAGGAGAAGTTCAGCACCGCCGTCCGCAGCCGGCCCATGGTCACCGCCGCGTGCAGCCCGTGCCCGACCACGTCGCCGACCACCAGCGCCACCCGGAAGCCGGGCAGCGGGATGACGTCGAACCAGTCGCCGCCCACACCGGACTGCGCCGGCAGATACCGCCAGGCCATCTCCAGCGCGTCCTGGTCCGGCAGGTCGCGCGGCAGCAGACTGCGCTGCAGCGTCACGGCCATCGCGTGCTCGCGGGCGTAGCGGCGGGCGTTGTCGATGGCGACCGCCGCCCGGGCCACCAGTTCCTCGGCGACCGCGACGTCCTCCTCCTCGTACCTCGGCGAGCCGCTGCAGCGCCAGAAGTCGACCATGCCGAGCACCACGCCCCGCGCCCGCAGCGGCACCGCGATCAGCGAGTGGATGCCGTACTCCAGCACCCGTCGCGCCCCCTGCGGGTCCTGGGCCCGCCAGTCCTGGGCCGCGTGCAGGTCCGGGACCAGCACCGCCTTGCCGCGTTGCAGCGCCGCCGCCATCGGTGTGTCGGCCACCACGAACTGGATCAGGTCACCGACCGGCTGCAGCGGGTCTCCCGGCTCCGCCCCGTGCAGCGCGGTGCGCCGCATCCGCTTGACGGCGCCCGTGGGCTCCTCGCCGCGCAGCACGGCGTCGAGCAGTTCCACGGTGACGACGTCGGCCATGCGGGGGACCGTGACCTCGGCGAGTTCCTCGGCGGTGCGCCGTACGTCGAGCGTGGTGCCGATGCGTACGCCCGCCTCGTACAGGAGCGTCAGGCGGCCGCGGGCCGTCCGGGCGCGGCCGGAGAGCGCCGTCAGTTCCGTGGTGTCGCGGAAGCTGGCCACCAGGCCCGGCGGGCCGCCGTACGGCCCGGTGAGCCGGGTGCTGACCGCCAGCAGCCGGTCCCCGGCCGGGAAGACCTGGTCCGACACGGCCTCGCTGGACGCCAGCAGCCGCGCCAGGTCCTGCGCCAGGCCCAGCTCGCCGACATGCCGCTGGTCGGCGTCGGCCGGGAGGTCCAGCAGCCGGCGCGCCTCGTCGTTGGCGAGCAGCAGCCGCCCGTCGTCGCCGACGATCAGCACGCCCTCGCGCACCGCGTGCAGCACGGCGTCGTGGTGCTCGTACATCCGGGTCATCTCGGCCGGTCCGAGCCCGTGGGTCTGCCGGCGCAGCCGCCGGCTGACCAGGGCGGTACCGCCGGTGGCCAGGGCGAGCGCCAGCCCCGCGGACCCCAGCACCACCGGCAGCTGCCGGTTGAGCATGTGCCCCACGGTCTCCACCTGGATCCCGGCGCTGACCATGCCGACCACCCGGCGGCTCGGGTCCAGCACGGGTACGACCGCGCGTACCGCGTTGCCGGGCCGGCCGTGGAAGGTCTCGGTGAACGCCTCGCCCGCCGCCGCCCGGCCGACGCCCTGCGCCTTGGTGCCGATCAGGCGCGGTACCGGATCGGTGAGCCGCACCCCGTCCGGGCTCAGCACGGTGATGAAGTCGACGCCGGCGGCGCGCCGCGCGTTCTGTGCCGCCGGCTGCAGCAGCGCCGTCGGATGGGGCGAGCGCAGGGCGAGCGCGGTGCCGGGCGCGTGCGCGAACGCCTCCGCGGTGGCCAGTGAGCGGTTGGTCGCGGCCTGCTCGCCGTCGTAGCGCCCCTGGAGCACCAGGGCGGTCGTGGCCGCCAGGACGAGCACCAGCACGATGACGACCTGCAGCAGGAACACCTGGGCGGCGAGCGTGCGCAGGCTCAGGGCCGGCGCGAGGTGACGCCCGGGTTCTTCCGGGCGTCCTCGACGACGGGACGGATCACGTGACCACCGGTGACCGAGCGGTGGCACCGCTTCGGTCCGGGACCGGCGGGAACGTCCGATCATGCTCCCAGTTCTAGCATTGCGTTTCCCCCGGATGCGACCGGTATGCCCCGCTTGGTACCCCGAGGCCCGCCGACGCGCCGCCCCGCTTATAGGACATATCACTTTGAATCATGTGTCATTCAGTCATGCATGCACTTACGCGGCGCACCTTGCTCAGTGCCTCGATCGCAGCCACCGGCCTCGGAGCCCTGACCGCCTGCTCCGGGTCCGGTTCGCACACGGGGCCCGGACGCCACCCGGGCTCGGGAGCCGAGGGCGGGAGCGGCGGCGGCTTCGTCCCCAGGGGCCCCGGGGGATTCGTGCACCCCTCCGGGCCCCAGGTGATCGCCGCCGAGAGGAAACGCGGCACCGGCCCCCTGCGCAGCTTCACGCTCACCGCGGCCGAGACGCGGATCGACCTGGGCGGACGGACCGTCAGGACCTGGGCGTACGGCGACTCGCTGCCGGGCAGGGAGGTCCGGGTGAACGCGGGCGACCTCCTCGACATCACCCTGGCCAACCACCTGCCCGTGGAGACGACCATGCACGCGCACGGGGTGCGCATGCGCTGCGACATGGACGGCGTACCGGATCTGACACAGAAGTCCGTCCGCCCCGGCGAGCGGTTCGGCTACCGCTTCGCCGTGGCGCACCCGGGCACGTACGTGCTGCACTCGCACGTGGGCCTGCAGCCCGACCGCGGCCTGTACGCCCCGCTGATCATCCAGGACCCCAGGGAACCGCTGGCGTACGACAAGGAGTGGGTCCTCGTCCTGGACGACTGGCTGGACGGCGTCGGCGGCTCCACGCCCGACGGCGTGCTGACGCAGCTGCGGGGCGGCAAGGCCGCGCCGATGGCCATGGGCACGGGGCACGGCGGCGCCCCGTCAACCGGGCCCTCCCGGATGCTGCACGGGGGCCGCAGCCGCATGCTGCACAGCGAGGGCGGCAGCGTCGCCTACCCGTACTACCTGGTCAACGGCCGGGTGCCCGCCGCGCCGTCGGTCTTCCGCGCCCGCCCCGGCGACCGCATCCGGCTGCGCATCATCAACGCCGGCTCCGAGACCGCGTTCCGGGTGGCGCTGGGCGGTCACACGATGACGGTGACGCACACCGACGGCTACCCCGTCGAGCACACCAAGACCGACACACTGCTGGTGGGCATGGCCGAACGCTACGACGTGCTGGTCACCGCCCAGGACGGCGTGTTCCCGCTGGTCGCCCTCGCCGAGGGCAAGAACGGCCAGGCACTCGCCCTGCTGCGCACCGGCAAGGGCAAGTCCGTCCCGGCGCCGGACGTGCGCCCGGACGAGCTGGACGGGGAGTGCGTCCCCGCCCGGCGCCTCGTACCGCAGGAGCAGGTGGCGCTCGGCGAGCGGCACGCCGACCGCGAGATGCGCATCCGGCTCACCGGCGGCATGCGGAAGTTCGACTGGGGCTTCGACCACCGGCCGTACTCCGTCGAGCAGCGCCACCCGGTCCGGGAGGGCGAACGGGTCCGGCTGACCCTCATCAACGCGACGGACATGTGGCACCCCCTGCATCTGCACGGCCACACCTTCGCCCTGAACGGCCTCGACTCGGTCGGCACCCGCAAGGACACCGCGCTGGTCCTGCCGCACCGCAAACTCGTCATCGACTTCATCGCCGACAACCCCGGCCTGTGGATGCTGCACTGCCACAACCAGTACCACTCCGAGTCCGGCATGATGACGGTCGTCGGCTACCGCACATGAGGAACCGCACGTGAGGGCGTCACCCCCGCGGGAACGGGCGACGGCCGGACCGCCTTGCCTGCGCGCGGCGCGCGGCGCAGTCTGGTCCTATGGGTGCACCCCACGGCCCCACGCTCATCGCGTCCGTACAGCGGGCCCTTCGTCTGCTGGAGGCGGTGAGCGCGCACGAGAACGGCGCGCCGGCCAAACAGCTGGCGCGGGAGACGGGCCTGCCCCTGGCCACGGCCTACCACCTGCTGCGGACGCTGTCCCACGACGGCTACGTACGGAAACTCGACGACGGCGGATTCGTCCTCGGCGACAAGGTGCAGGCACTGCACACCGCGGGCCGCGACCAGGCACTGCTCAGCCGGGTCCGTCCCACGCTCGCCGCGCTGCGGGACGAACTGGCGACCGCCACCTACCTCACCTTCTACGAGGACGGCGAGATCCGGGTGGCCGAGATCGTCGACGGCCCCAGGACACCCCGGGCCGATCTGTGGGTCGGGTTCGAGGACGCCGGGCACGCCACCGCGCTGGGCAAGTCGGTGCTGCGGGAACTGGACGACGACGCCCGCCGGGACTACCTCAGCCGGCACACCCTCGCCGATCTCACCCCGCGCACCATCACCAGCTCCCCGGAGCTGCTCCGGCGGGTGGACGCGTCCCCCGTGGCGCCGGCCGTCACGGACCTGGAGGAGTACGCTCTGGGCACCGTGTGCGTGGCCGTACCCGTCTACTGCGGGGACACGCTCGGCTCGCTCGGTGTCTCGCTGCCGGCGGACCGGCTCGCGCGCATCGAGGAGATCCGGGCGCGGCTGATCCCGACGGCCGACCGGGTGACCCGGGCCCTGTCGCTCACTATCTGAAATCCGTCTCCTTGTGACAGCCCCGCCTATTCCGTTTCCTGGATAAAACGGACATGCCGAACGTGCACCGCGCACACAGGTGAGGATTGCGGACAAGACATGAGTCAGGCCCGAGACCGGAGAGGCGCCGCCGCACGGCTGGCCGCCGGTACGCCCGTACTGCCCGTGCTGCTCGTCTGCGTCGTGGTGATCGTCGGCCTCCTCGGCGCGGCGGGGATGATCTGGCTGCCGCTGCTCACGGCCGGCCCCGCGCTCGCCGCGGCCACCAACGGGCCGCGCGGAGTCCTCCGGGTCGGTCTGCTCGCCGTGGTGCTGGGCGCGGTGCTCGGAGCCCGCGACGGCGTCCCGGGCCACGAACTGGCGGCCGCACTGTCCGCCCTGGTGGCCGTCACTCTGCCGAGCGCCCTGGCCAGCGCCCTGCGCGGGCGCCGCGAGCGGGTCCTGGCGGCCGTCCGCTCGGTCGCGGAGGCCGCCCAGCACGCGCTGCTCAAGCCCGTACCGGCGCGGGTCGGCCCGTTCCAGGTGGCGGTCCGTTACAGCGCCGCCGCGGCCGAGGCCCGGATCGGCGGGGACCTCTACGCGCTGGTGCCCACGCCGTACGGGGTACGGCTGATCGTCGGCGACGTGCGCGGCAAGGGCCTGCCCGCGGTGGGGACCGCGGCGCTGGTGCTCGGTGTCTTCCGCGAGGCCGCCTACGACGAGCCCGACCTGCTCGCGGTGGTGGACCGGATCGAGCGGAGCCTGGCCCGCAACCTCGGCAGCGACGACTTCGTCACCGCCGTGGTCGCCGGCTACCCGCGGCCGGGGCACATGGAAGTGGTCAACTGCGGACACGCGCCGCCGCTGCTGGTCCGCGCGTCCGGGAGCATCGTGGCGGTGGAGTCCACCCGGGCGGCCCCGCCCCTCGGCCTGCGCGCCCTGTCGGGCGAGGTCCCCGGCCTCCAGGTGCTGCCCTTCGCCGACGGTGACCAACTGCTGCTCTACACCGACGGCGTCACCGAGGCCCGGGACCACGGACGGCGGTTCTACCCCCTGGCCGAGGGCCTGGCACGCCATGTGTCCGACGAACCGGCCCGCACCCTCGGGGCGCTCCACAACGAACTCCTGGCGCACGTGGGCGGACGGCTGCACGACGACGCGGCGCTGCTCCTGCTGCGCAAACCGGCGCCGGACAACGCTCCCGAGGGCCGCCCGGACGCCCCCGAGGGGGCGGCGGAGCTGGAGCCCTGCACGCTCACGCCACGACGAGATCCGCCCATCGGGTGACTCCGCCGGCGTGCACACGGCTGCCGTAGCGGGTGGCCAGCGCGTGCACGATCTGCTCGCCCCGGCCGTGTTCGTCCGGGTCGATGCCCTCGGGCGACCGGCCGGCCGGAAGCGCGGGTCCCGCGTCGGTGACCTCGACGCGCAGGACGCCGACCGTGTCGCCCCGGACCCAGGTCAGCCTCAGCTCCGCCGGGGGCAGGGCGTGGATCATCGCGTTGGTCAGCAGTTCGGAGACCACCAGCAGCGAGTCCTCGACGATGTGCGCGGGTACGTCCCAGTCGCCGAGGACGACCCCCGCGCGTCGCCGCAGGGCCGGGACGGCCCCGGCGACGGGCGGCAGCCGACAGACGTGTTCGACCGCCTCCTGGACCGTCGTGTTGAGCTGTACCGTCATCTGCTCTCCTCCGGTGAGCGCTGCCGGCCGGGTGCCGGACCTCAGCGCGCACTGCCGGGCTTCAGAGGACATTAGGGAGTAAAGGGAGCGGGGTCAACGAATCGTGGTCGGCATTGCCGAACGCCGCGGTCGATGGCCGGGGGAACACCGCCCACCAGCCGCTCACCTGCGGGAAGACCGCAGGGAAAGCGGTCACGGCGCGGCGGTAATAGGCTCGCTTCATGGCCGGCCCAGTCCAGTCGATCGAACGGGCGGCGGCGATCCTGCGTCTGCTCGCCGGCGGGCCGCGTCGGCTCGGACTCGGTGAGGTCGCGGCCTCGCTCGGGCTGGCGAAGGGCACCGCACACGGCATTCTGCGCACCCTGCAGCACGTGGACTTCGTCGAGCAGGACGCGGCGACCGGCAAGTACCAGCTCGGAGCCGCGCTGCTGCACCTCGGCACCAGCTATCTCGACGTCAACGAACTGCGCTCGCGCTCCATCAACTGGGCCGACGCCCTGGCCGCCCGCAGCGGTGAGGCGGTCCGGCTGGGCACGCCCCTGGAGGGGCGGGTCCTCGTCGTCCACCATGTGTTCCGGCCCGACGACACGCTCCAGACCCTGGACGTGGGCTCGCTGCTGCCCCTGCACGCCTCCTCCCTCGGCAAGGTGCTGCTGGCCTTCGGCACCGCGCCGTTCGAGTCGGCCCTGGAGTCGGGCCTGGAGGCGTACACCCGGCACACCCTGGTCGTCCCCGAGCAGCTCACCCGGGCACTGGGCGAGGTCCGGGAACTCGGGTGGGCGGCGGAGGTCCAGGAGATGAGCATGGGCGAGGCGGGCGTGTCCGCGCCGATCCGGGGGCACGGGGGCCTGGTGGTCGGCGCCATCGGGCTGTCCGGGCCGGTCGAGAGGATCTGTGACGGTCAGGGCCACCCCCGGCCGGCCCTGATCACCCTGCTGCGGGAGGCCGCACGGGCGATCTCCAGGGACTTGGGGGCGACGCGCTGGTGACCCCGCCGCCCGCTCCCCCGTCGGAAGGCAGACCCGGTCATGGTTGAACGGTATGTAATGTCCATCGATCAGGGCACCAACTCCACCCGATGCATCCTGTTCGACCATCACGGGCGGATGGTGTCGGTCGCCCAGAAGGAGCACCAGCAGCATTTCCCGAGGCCGGGCTGGGTGGAGCACGACGCGGTGGAGATCTGGCGCAATCTGCGGCGCGTGGTGCCCGAGGCACTGTCCGAGGCCGGGGCCGGCGCGGACGACGTCGCCGCCGTCGGGGTGGCCAACCAGCGGGAGACGACGGTGCTCTGGGACCGGCGGACGGGCGAGCCGCTGGGCCGGGCGATCGTCTGGCAGGACACCCGCACCGCGCCGCTCGTGGAGGACTACAGACAGCGGCCCGGAGACGAGTTCTTCGTCGAACGCTGCGGCCTCGCCCCGTCCACCTACTTCTCGGCGCTGCGGATCCGCTGGCTGTTCGACCACGTCAGCGGCCTGGAAGAACGCGCCCACGACGGCGAGGTGCTGTTCGGCACCATGGAGAGCTGGCTGATCTGGAACCTGACCGGCGGCACGGACGGCGGCCTGCACATCACCGACCCGACCAACGCCAGCCGCACCATGCTGATGAACATCCGCACGCTCACCTGGGACGAGGAGCTGCTGGCCTTCTTCGGGGTGCCCCGCCCGATGCTGCCCGAGATCCGCTCCTCCGCCGAGACCTACGGCGCCGCCCGTGACGTCCTGCCCGGCATCCGGATCGCCGCCGCCCTCGGTGACCAGCAGGCCGCCCTGTTCGGCCAGACGTGCTTCTCCCCCGGCGAGGCGAAGTGCACGTACGGGACGGGCAGCTTTCTGCTCCTCAACACCGGCACCGACGTCGTGCGCTCCCGGCACGGACTGCTCACCACCGTCGCCTACAAGATCGGAGACCAGACGCCGGTCTACGCGCTGGAGGGCTCGATCGCGGTCACCGGCTCCCTGGTCCAGTGGTTCCGCGACCGGCTGGGGCTGATCAGCAGCGCCCCGGAGATCGAGACCCTGGCACGGACGGTGGAGGACAACGGCGGCTGCTACATCGTCCCCGCCTTCTCCGGTCTGTTCGCCCCCCGCTGGCGCAGCGACGCCCGCGGGGTCATCGTCGGCCTCACCTCCTACATCACCAAGGGCCACCTGGCGCGGGCCGTACTGGAGGCCACCGGCTGGCAGACGCGCGAGGTCGTGGACGCGATGAACGCCGACTCCTCGGTGCCGCTGAAACAGCTCAAGGTGGACGGCGGCATGACGTCGGACAACCTGCTCATGCAGTTCGTGGCCGATGTGCTCGACGTGCCGGTGGTGCGGCCCATGGTCGCCGAGACCGTCTCCCTCGGGGCGGCCTACGCCGCCGGGCTCGCCGCCGGCTACTGGCCGGACCTGGAGGTCCTGCGCGGCAACTGGCACCGGGCGGCCCAGTGGCTGCCGGACATGGACCCCGAGCGGCGGGAGTCGGAGTACGACAACTGGCGGGAGGCCGTCGAGCGGTCGCTGGGATGGATCAGGCAGCCCCGGGCGGACGCGGGCTGAGCGGGACGCCGGTGTCGCGCGCCCGCGCCCGCCACGGGCTCAGAACGCGGTGTGCGTGAACCAGCGGTCCAGTACGTCGAGTTCACCCGAGACCTCGAAGGCGCTCCCCTGGTACGACCGCCGCCCGTAGAGCAGCAGCAGGAGGTCCGCCGCCTGCCCCCGCACCGCCGCCCGCGGCTCGGCCGCCGCACCGCCGTCGGCCGTCGGCGCCACCAGGCCGAAGCCGTCCGGCTCCAGCCGCACCCGCCACTCCTCGCCGTCCCCTCCGTCCGGGTCCGCGCACCGGAACGCGATGGTCTCGCCGTCTCCGTTGAGCTTCGACACGGCCGGCGCGAACAGGCCCGCGTACGGCAGGTTGACCAGGAACTCGTCCACCCCGTCAGCGGCCAGCTCGGGGTCGACGGCCGACTCCCGGCCCACGGCGTGCTCCGCGTCCACCCGGTGCACCAGCGTCTCGAACAGCATCCGGCGGGCCCAGAACCGCGCGTGCCCGTCCTCGCCCCACACCCACATCGCCGCCTCGGGGTCGGTGGCCCGCAGTACGGCCGCCACCTCGGGCACCCCGGCCGCCACCCAGTCCGCGTACTCCCCCGCCCGCTCCGGCAGACCCAGCTCCACGTCCCTGCTGCGCGGCGGCTCCTGCACCAGCCCGGTCAGCAGCTTGCCGAACCAGCGCTGCAGCGAACCCACGTGCCGGGCCAGGTCGGCCAGCGTCCAGTCGGGGCAGGAGGGCACGGGCGTCTCCGGGTCCGCGCCGTCCACCACCTCCGCGAAACGCAGGGTCTCCCGCTCGATCGCCCGCTGGTAGGTGCCGTAGGGAAGGGGGTGCTCCGCCCGGCCCGTCGTCTCCATCTGCTGCCTGCCCTTCGGGCCTCGTCGCCGACCTTGTCAGGGTCAGTGTGGACGCTGGAGTCCACTCGAAGGCAAATCCATGCACCATGAAGATGTCCGTGCGCCGTCCGGTCGGGCCGAGCCCCGCCTCGGCCCTGCGCTGTGGGCACAGTACCGGTGCGCTCGCGGGCAAGTCGCCGTGGTGTTTCGCTCTTAGCGTGCGGTTCGACGCAACCGACGACCACACGCGACATTCCGGGAGAACGCCATGTCCGAGACCAACGAGCCGGTCAAGCCGGTCCTCGAACCCGCCGCGCAGGCCTTCGTCGAAGCCACCGCCAACCCGCCGTACCTGTTCGACCTCACGCCCGCCGAGGGCCGCAAGGCGGTCGACGAGGTGCAGTCGGGCGAGATCGAGAAGCCGCCGGCCGACGAGGAGTGGGTCACCGTCCCGGGCGGTCCGACGGGCAGTGTCCGGGCGCGCGTCGTCAGGCCGGCCGGCGCCCAGGGCACCCTGCCGGTGATCCTCTACATCCACGGCGCGGGCTGGGTGTTCGGCAACGCCCACACGCACGACCGGCTGGTGCGCGAACTCGCCGTCGGCGCGGGCGCCGCCGTGGTATTCCCCGAGTACGACCTCTCCCCCGAGGTCCGCTACCCGGTCGCCATCGAGCAGAACTACACGGTCGCGAGGTGGGTCGTCGAGCAGGGCGCCGCCAAGGGCCTGGACGCCTCCCGGCTGGCGGTGGCCGGCGACTCCGTCGGCGGCAACATGACCGCCGCGCTGACCCTGATGGCCAAGGAGCGCGGCGACGTCCCGCTGGTCCAGCAGGTGCTCTTCTACCCGGTCACCGACGCCAACTTCGACACCGGCTCCTACCACCAGTTCGCCGAGGGCTACTTCCTGCGCCGCGACGGCATGCGGTGGTTCTGGGACCAGTACACGACCGACGAGGTCGAACGCGCCCACATCACCGCCTCCCCGCTGCGGGCCAGCGTCGAGCAGCTGGCCGGGCTGCCCCCGGCGCTGGTCGTCACCGGCGAGGCGGACGTGCTGCGCGACGAGGGCGAGGCGTACGCGAACAAGCTGCGCGAGGCCGGGGTCGCGGTCACCGCGGTGCGTTTCCAGGGGATCATCCACGACTTCGTGATGCTCAACGCGCTGCGCGGGACCCACGCCGCCGAGGCGGCGATCACCCTGGCCGTCGACACGCTGCGCACCGCGCTGCACGGGAACTGAGCGCCATGGCCCGGCGAGGGATCAGCCCGCTACCGAGATCCCGGCCGGCCGGACGGCGGCGGGGATCTCCTGTTCGGCCCAGATGATCTTTCCGTCGGCGGTGTGGCGCGCGCCCCAGCGGTGGGCGAGCTGGGCCACCAGGAAGAGCCCGCGGCCGCCCTCGTCCGTGCTGCGGGCATGCCTGAGCCGCGGGGCGGTGCCGCTGGCGTCGGCGACCTCGCAGGTCAGCCGGGCGTCGCGGAGCAGCCGCAGCCGGATGGGTGGCTCGGCGTAGCGGACGGCGTTGGTGACCAGCTCGCTCACGATGAGTTCGGTCGTCATGGCCAGTTCACCGAGGCCCCAGTCGGCCACCTGGCGGGTGGCGCGGGCGCGGAGGTCGGCGACCGCGGCCGGATCGGGAGGCACGTCCCAGGAGATGACGGCGTCGGCCGCGAGGGAGTGGGCGCGCGTCAGCAGCAGGGCGATGTCGTCGGGCTGGGGCACCGGCACGAGCTGCCGCACGGCCGAGGCGCACAGGGCCGTGAGGTCCTCCTCGCCCCCGGCCAGCAGCCGTCCGAGCCGGGCCATGCCCCGCTCCATGTCGCGGTCGGTGCCCTCGATGAGTCCGTCGGTGTAGAGCCCGAACAGGCTGTTCTCGGCCAGCTCGATCTCGGTGGCCTCGAAGGACATGCCGCCCAGCCCGAGCGGCGGTCCGGCGGGGATCTCCGGGAAGTAGGCGTGTCCGTCCGGTGCGACGACGACGGGCGGCGGATGTCCGGCCCGGGCCATCGAGCAACGCCGGGTGACCGGGTCGTAGACGGCGTACAGACAGGTCGCGCCGATGAAGGTGGCCGTGCTCCGGGCGGCCCCGCCCCGGCCGGTCTCCTCGTCGCCCAGCCGCAGCACGAGGTCGTCCAGGTGGGCGAGCAGTTCGTCGGGGGGCATCTCCATCTCGGCGAGGGCCTGCACCGCCGTACGCAGCCGTCCCATGCTCGCCGCCGCGGTGATGCCGTGTCCCACCACGTCGCCGACGACCAGGCCCACCCGGGCTCCGGACAACGGGATCACGTCGAACCAGTCGCCGCCGACCCCGCCCGTCGGGTCCGCCGGCCGGTAGGAGGAGACCACCTCCAGTGCCGTGCCGCCCGTCAGGGCGTGCGGCAGCAGGCTGCGCTGCAGGGTGACCGCCGCCGTGTGCTCGCGGGTGTAGCGGCGGGCGTTGTCGACGCACACCGCCGCCCGGGCCACCAGTTCCCGGGCCAGCAGGACGTCGTCGGGTCCGAAGGGGACCGGGTTGAGCGAGCGCGCGAACGTGGTGAGGCCGAGGGTCGTGTTGCGTGCCCGCATCGGCGCGGAGATGAGGGAGTGCAGGCCGAACTCGCGGATGCGGGCGGCGCGGGCGGGCTGGTGGGTCACCCACACGTCGTCGGCCGGGTCGAGGACCGGGATGAGGATCGGCTCGCCGTCGGTGAGCAGGCTCGCGTCGTGGTGCGGGGGGAGGAAGTCGACTCTCTCGCCGACCCGGGCGACCGCCTCGGGGCAGCCCTCGCGCACCGAACTCAGACCGGCGCGCCGCATCACCGGCCTGGCGGGCGCCGGCCCCGCGTCGGTCAGCCATGTCCCGTGGCCCTCGCTGCTGAGGACGGGCTCCAGCAGGTCGACGATGACGAAGTCGGCGAAGCGCGGGACCGCGAAGTCGGCCAGTTCCTGGGCCGTGCGCAGCACGTCCAGGGTCGTACCGATCCTGGTGCCGGCCTCGTTGACCAGCGCCAGCAGCCGGCGGGCGGCCCACCGCTCGGTGACGTCCAGGACCATGTAGCAGACCCCGGTGACCGCGTCGTCGGCGTCCACCAGCGGGAAGAAGGAGGTGGAATACGCGTGGTGGCGGTGCGGGTCCGCCCAGCTCCATCCCAGGTACTCGTAGTCGGTCACCGGCACCCCCGTCGCCAGGACCTTGCGCATCAGCCCCTCCAGGGCGTCCGCCTGCAGTCCGGGCAGCAGCTCGCTCAGCCGGCGCCCGAGCCGCTGCTCACGGGGCACGCCGCCGAAACGTTCCAGGGTGTCGTTGAGCCACACATAGCGCAGGTCCAGGTCCATGACGGCCATGCCGACCGGTGAGCGGGTGAGGAACCCGTCCAGCACGGACTGGCCCACGGCCTGCCGCTGCTTGCGCTCGCGGGCCGACACCAGGAAGCACTCGCCCGCGCCGATCCGGAAGGACGCCGAGACCCGCAGGTCCACTTCGACGGGCCGGCCGTCACGGTGCCGTACCGGGATGAGCCCGCTCCAGCCCATCCCGGCCCGGCACCGCTCGGCGATGCCGGTCACCCGCACCGGGTCCCCGGGCATGGCCAGCAGGCGCGCGGCGGAGCCGCCGACCACCTCCGGAGCGGAGTAGCCGAGGAGCGCCTCGGCCGCCCGGGTCCAGCCGACCACCTCGCCGTGCGCCGAGATCACCGCTGCCGCGTCGCTGGACGCGTCGAAGAGATCACGCGGTCCCACGGGCGAGGGCGCGTCGGCACCCTCTCGCGCAGATTCCATCTCTTCCTTCCTCTACACCACCATGTTCCTGCTTGTCCGCCCGGTCCGCACGGGACCCGTCGGGCCCGGGGTTGGGCCGGGCGGAGCGCAGGGGGCAGCATGGAGGTACCGGTCGACGGCGCTTCGGCGTGCGGCCGCGGCTGGAGGTGGATCTGGGATGGCAGTGGATTCCTTCCGGGCCGGCAACGAGGAGCACGACCCCGGCCGGCCCCGCCCCACCGGCCTGCTGGACATGCTGAGCGTGGCCGCCGTGGCCCTGGACGCCAACGGGCGGATCGTCTTCTGGACCCCGCAGGCCGAGGACCTCTTCGGCTACGCCGCCGAGGAAGCGCTCGGCAGGCCCGCGGCGCGTCTGCTCATCCACCCCGAACATCTGCAGGCCGTGGTGAGTCTGTTCACCGAGGTGATGTCGACCGGCCGGGGCTGGGCCGGCGCCTTCCCCATCCGGCACAAGGACGGCACCACCCGCCTGATGGAGTTCCGCACCATGCGCCTGCTGGACGACCTCGGGGACGTCTACGCGCTGGGCATCGCCGCCGACCACACCCTGCTGCAACGGGTGGAGACCGACCTGGCCCTGTGCGAGCGGCTGATCAACCAGTCCCCGATCGGTCTGGCCCTGATGGACCCCGACCTGCGGTACGTGCTGGTCAACCCGGCGCTGGAGCGGATCGACGGCATCCCGGCCGAGGACCACGTCGGCCGTCATCTGCGCGAGACGCTGCCCTTCCCGGACGTGGACACGGTCGAGTCCGCGCTGCGCCAGGTGCTCACCACCGGCACGCCCCTGCTCGACCAGTACCACGTGGGCCGCCCCCCGGCCGACCCCGACCACGAGCACGCCTGGTCGCTGTCCTTCTACCGGCTGGAGGATCCCGGCGGCCGGGTCCTGGGCGCGGCCGCCTCGGTCGTCGACGTCACCGAGCGGCACCGGGCGGCCGCGGAGGCCGACCGGGCCCGGCGGCGGCTGGCCCTGATCGCCGACGCCTCCACCCGGGTCGGCACCACCCTGGAGGTGGAGCAGACCGCCCGCGAACTCGCCGACATCGCCGCGCCGGTGCTCGCCGACGTGGTCGCCGTGGACGTCCTCGACTCCGCGCTGGCCTGCCGTCGTATGCGCAGACCGGACAACGGTCCGGAGCTGTTCCGCGCGCTCGCCCTCAAGGCGGCCCACCCCACCGTGGCGCTGGGCGCCGCCGACCCGCCCGGTGACCTCGCCGCCTACGAGGGGGACCGCCTGGTCACCCTGTGCGTCCACACCGGCCGCCCGGTCCTCGTCGAGCACGTCGGTGAACGCGATCTGCCGCGCATCGCCCGGGACGCGGAGGCCGGCGCGCTGCTGGCCCGGGCCGGCGTCCACTCCTATCTGGCCGTGCCGCTGATCGCCCACGGCGAGGTGCTCGGTGCCCTCGACCTCAAGCGCACCCGCAATCCGGTGCCGTTCGACGAGGACGACGTCATCCTGGCCGGCGAGCTGGCCGGACGGGCGGCCGTGGCCATCGACAACGCCCGCTGGTTCCAGAGCGTGCGCAACACCGCGCTCACCCTCCAGCGCAGCCTGCTGCCCGACCACTCGCCGCACCACACCGGTCTGCAACTCGCCTCCCGCTACCAGCCCGCGCAGGCCACCAGCGAGGTCGGCGGCGACTGGTACGACGTCATCCCGCTCGACGACGAGAAGACCGCCCTGGTGGTCGGCGACGTCATGGGCAACGGCATCGACGCCGCCGCCACCATGGGCCGGCTGCGCACCGCCACCTGCGCCTACGCCGAGCTGGACCTCGCCCCCGGCGCGGTGCTCCAGCACCTGGACCGGATCACCTGCGAGCTGGAGCACTACATCGTCACCTGCGTCTACCTGGTGTACGACCCGCACAGCGGGCAGTGCCGCATAGCCAACGCGGGTCACATGCCGCCCGCCCTGGCGCGCCCCGGTGGCCCGCCCGCCCTCCTGGAGCTGCCGGCCGGGGCCCCGCTCGGTGTCGGCGGCGTCGAGTTCGAGGAGGTCACCGTCGACCTGGCACCCGGCGACCTGCTGGTCCTGTACACGGACGGCCTGGTCGAGTCCCGGCGCCAGCCCATCGACGACCGTCTCGACGTCCTGCTCGGCTTCCTCGACGACCCCGGCAGGCCCCTGGAGGAGATCTGCGATCTCCTGCTGTACGGGCTGCGCCATCCCGACGACCACGACGACGTGGCCCTTCTCGTGGCCCGCGCGTTGTAGGGCCGGTCCGGCGGTCCGGCATCGGCTTGGTGACCGGCCCGCGGTGGTGCGACGCTGGTGGAGGGGTCTTCGAGGAGCGGAACCTGGAGGGCCGATGGGACGGGATGTTCCGGCGCTCGTCTTCACCCGCGAGGACCGCCGCCGGTACCGGATCAAGATGCAGGAGTGTCTCGACGCGTTCGCGCAGATGCTGCGCGAGTCACGGTTCGAGTCGGAGCGTCCCCAGGTCGGGCTGGAGATCGAGCTGAACCTGGTGGACGGCCGTGCGGAGCCGGCGATGCGCAACCTCGACGTGCTGGAGGCGATCGCGGATCCCGCCTGGTCCACCGAGCTGGGCCGGTTCAACCTGGAGATCAATGTTCCGCCCCGCCGGCTGACGGCGGGCGGCCCGGACGCCTGGGAGTCGGAGATCCGCTCCGCGCTGAACCACGCCGACCGGCGCGCCAGGTCGGTCGGCGCCCGTCTGATCATGATAGGCACCCTGCCCACGCTGCGGGAGGAGGACGTCGGGGAGGCGGCGCTCTCGGAGAACCCGCGCTACCGGCTGCTCAACGACCAGGTGTTCGCGGCCCGGGGCGAGGACCTGCGCATCGAGGTGGACGGCGTGGACCGGCTGCGCACCTACGCGGACACGATCACTCCGGAGGCGGCCTGCACCAGCACCCAGTTCCACCTCCAGGTGTCCCCGGAGAGCTTCCCCGGCTACTGGAACGCGGCGCAGGCCATCGCCGGGGTCCAGGTGGCGCTGGCGGCCAACTCGCCTTTCCTGTTCGGCAAGGAGCTGTGGCACGAGACCCGTATCCCGCTGTTCGAGCAGGCCACCGACACCCGCCCGCAGGAGATCAAGGTGCAGGGGGTACGGCCCCGGGTGTGGTTCGGCGAGCGGTGGATCAACAGCGTCTTCGACCTCTTCGAGGAGAACCTGCGCTACTTCCCCGCGCTGCTGCCGCTGTGCGACGAACAGGACCCCGCCGAGACGCTGGACCGCGGGGACACCCCCGAACTGGGCGAACTGACGCTGCACAACGGCACCATCTACCGCTGGAACCGGCCGGTCTACGCCGTCGCCCACGACCGGCCGCATGTGCGGGTGGAGAACCGGGTGCTGCCCGCCGGGCCGACCGTCGCCGACACCCTCGCCAACGGTGCCTTCTACTACGGCCTCACCCGCGCGCTGGTGGACGAGGACCGGCCGGTGTGGTCCCGGATGTCGTTCTCCGCGGCCGAGGACAACCTGCACGCGGCGGCGCGCGGCGGCATCGAGGCGCTGCTGTACTGGCCGGGGATGGGTGAGGTGCCGGCGTCCGAACTGGTCCTGCGCCGACTGCTGCCGCTCGCCCACCGCGGTCTGGAGCGCTCCGGCATGGACGAGGCCTGGCGGGAGCCGCTGCTCGGCATCATCGAACAGCGCTGTGTCGCGGGCCGCAACGGAGCCGTCTGGCAGAAGGAGATGTTCCACCGCGTCGACGGCTCCACCCGGTCCGGCCGGCACGAGGCGCTGCGGCGCATGACGCAGCTCTACATCGAGTACATGCACCTCAACGCCCCGGTGCACACCTGGCCGGTCGACTGACGGCCAGCAGGCCCGGCGCCAGCACACTTGACGGTATGACACGGATGACACGGATTCCCGCGCCCCCGGCGGCCCCGGTCGGTCGCCGTGCCGTTCTGTGGGCCCTGGCGGGGGTCGCGCTGGGTGCGGCGGGCTGCTCGGGCGGTACGGCGCCGGCGGCGCCCCCCGCCACCCCCGTCCGGGGCACGGACGCCTCCCCGACGCCGTCGGCCGCCCTGCCCCGCACCACCGGGTGGCACCCCACGGCCTCCGAGGTCGATCCAGAGGTGAAGCTGCGGGCCGTCCGGCTCGTGGAGGCGATCGGCGCCTGGCCGGCCGGCCACGGCGGCCGGGCCGCGGCCCGGTCCAGGGTGGCGGCGCTCGGTCTGCCGGCGGCGCTCGCGGACCAGGCCGGACCGCTGCTCCCCCAGGCGGACCAGGCGGCACTGCAGGTCGTCGACGCCCAGTACGGCGGTATCCTGGCCGACTCGGCCAGCGTGCTGGTGGTGTGCCGGCAGTGGACCCGGCACGGCGGCACGGTCACGGCGGGCGGTACGACGGTCGACGTACGGCTCTCCCGCCCGGCGCACGGCTGGACGGTGGACGCCCTGCATCCCGCGCACCCGGGGCCGGCCGCCGGTTCACTCGATCCGGACCTGCGGCGGGCCCTGTCGGACGACCGGATCGTCCTGCCGCCGGCGGCGCGGGCGGACCTGCGCAGCGGCACCGTGCACGCCGACGTGGCGAAGGCGATGCTGGCGCTGGCGGGGCCGTACCGGGTGGACGTGAGCGTGGTCCGCTCCGGGCATCCGCTGCACGTCTTCGGCACGGGCCGGCTCAGCGACCATCCGCGCGGCCGGGCCTTCGACGTGTGGCGGATCGACGGCCGGGCGGTGGTCGACCCGTCCACGCCCCGGAGTCTGATCGAGCGCTTCATGCGGGACGCGGCCGCGGCCGGTTCCTACAACGTCGGCGGCCCGGTGCTCCTGGGAGGCGGCGGCCCCGGCCAGTTCTTCAGCGATGCCACCCACCACGACCACGTGCACGTCGGCTTCACCGCCTGACGCCGGCGGCGGCCCTCAGGCGATCAGTGCCCGGCCCGGGTCGAGGCGGTCCAGCAGTTCGGGGCGGTGCAGGTCGGCCACCGGTGCGAGGAGGTCGGGGTGGCGCAGGAGCGCCGCGGCGCCGCGGTCCGCGTCGTCCGGGGCGAGCAGGCGCCGGAACTCGACCGGCGTGATCGCGAGGTGTTCACCGTCGCCGAGCGCCTCCACGGCCAGCACGGCCAGCTCCGGGTCGCTCAGCAGCGCGGCCGCCCAGCTGGCGACGACCTCGTCCACCCAGGTGCGCCACGCCCACTCCTCGGCGCCCTCTGCGCCGGTTCGGTCCGCTCCGGCGATCCAGTCGAGGCGGTCGGCGCCGCCGGGGCCCGCCATGACGACCAGTGCGGCGTCGACCCGGGTCGGATAGCGCAGCCATGCCGCGACGGTGACGGCCTGCCGTGCCTGCGCCTCGCACAGGGCGGAGGCCAGCGCGCCGCCGCAGGGCGGATAGCCGGCCGTCAGCCACTGGGCCGTGGCGGCGATGAGCGGGGAGAGATCTGCGAGCACGACGAAAACGGTAGCCGCGGGTCCGCCGCCGAAGATGCCGGGGAGAATTACGTCATATGTGGTTTCGGCCACGTTCCACGTTCGCCGATCGTATTTCCCGCCTTGGGGTTATTCCGCCCCTTGGCGATTCCGTGGCGGCCGTGTGCGGATCATGTAATCGCCGGTGCCGGGCCCGGCACGGGCTTGCGGTGATATCCGTAGTGCAGTAACTAGATGAATCATGAATTTGTTCAGCCGCGGTACCACCCTTCGCCGCTCGGCGCCCCCCACGGCGCCCCCGGGCCCCGCCGGGAGGCCGGCTTCCGCACAGGGAATGCCGGATCCCGCCCTGGCGGCGCTGACCGGGGAGTGGATGATCGACCCGGCGCACAGCCGGATCGGTTTCTCCGTCCGGCACGCCATGGTGACCACCGTGCGCGGGGCCTTCACGGACTACCAGAGCCGGCTCTACTTCGACGGCCGTGACCCCGCGGGCTCGAAGGCCGAGATCGTGCTGTCCACCGCGAGCGTGGACACCGGGGTGGAACAGCGCGACGCCCATCTCGTCGGCCGGGACTTCCTGGACGCGGCCACCTACCCGCGCATGCGTTTCACCAGCACCGCCGTCCGACTGGCGGACGGCGACGTCTACCGCATGTCCGGTGATCTCACCATCAAGAACGCCACCCGCCCCGTCGTCCTGGAACTCACCTACATCGGACATGTCACCGATCCGTTCGGTTATGAACGGGTCGGATTCGACGGGACGACCACGATCAATCGTTCCGAATGGGGTCTGACGTACAACTCGAGACTGGCCGAGGGCGGTGCCATGGTGAGCGAGAAGGTGCGCCTCCAATTCGACATCGCCGCCATCCGCGCTCAGTAGCCGGAGCCCAGTGCCCGGGTGGTGTAGGCGCATTCGGTGTAGATATAGCCGGACTGGAGCGAGACGGTGTCCGAGGCGGGTGTCGTGGTGCTGTCGCCGTGCGGTTTGTGCACGAAGTAGGTGGTGCCGACGGGGAGGTCGAGCGTGCGCCTCGGGTAGTCCCGGCCGCTGTCCGCGCAGGGCTTGAAGCCCTTGATGAGCGTGTCGGCGAGGGTGTACGACTTGCAGTCGCCGCATCCCTTGAGGGTGAAGCTGCCGGTGACGGGGCCGGTGTAGAGGACGGTGATGTCGTCGGGGCTGTCGTTCTCGACGGTGACGGAGATGCTGCCGCCGGAGTCGGTGGTGGGCAGCTTCTTGCCGGCGGCCGGGAGCGTCTGCGCCACCTCGGCGGCTATGGCGACCTTCTTCGCGCGGGCCACGTTCCCGTCGCCCTTGTTGCCGGCCGCGAATTCCTCCATGGTCTTCTGGGCCGCGGCGAAGTCACCGCGGTGGTATTCGTCGATTCCGCAGGCGTACTCCCCCGAGTCGCCGCTGCGGCCCGCCTGGTCGGCGGCCTTCCCGAGGTCGGCGGCCGCGTCGCCCGCCGTGCGGGCGAGGTCGGTGATCCGGCTGTCGAGGTCGCGCAGGTCCGCCACGGCCGTGCAGGGTGCGCCGCCGTCGACGGCCTTGCGCGCCTTCTGCACCGCCGCGTCGACGGCTGGTACGACCTTCCCGGCCGGCTCGGAGCGGGGGAAGGTGGTCAGCAGGTCGCCGAACCTGGTGACCCAGTCGGCGCCGCCGCCGGCCAGGCCGGCCGCCCCGCACTCGTACAGGGAGGTGGCCAGCCGGTCGTCGGGCCACCGGGTCAGCGTGCCCAGCTGCTCCTTCGGCATGGTGCGGGGCACCGTGCGCAGGTAGGTCAGCGGCTCGATCGCCGCGCAGTAGTCCTGGTGGCCGTAGGCCGCGCCGACCGTCGCGTAGTAGGTCTTCATACGGTCGGGGACCTGTCGGGCGGCGCGGGAGCCGGAGTGGTCGACCGCGAGGTCCCGGTACACCTCCAGGGCCGTCCGGTAGTCCGGCCGGGCGGTTTCGAACCGCTCGCGGCCGGCGGCCGTCACGAGGTCGTCGGCCCGGTGGAGCCGGTCCAGGAGGGCTCGCTGCACCGCTTCCTCGTGCGCGCCGTCGTACCAGACGACGCCGCCCGCCGGTACGGCGAGGAGCAGCACGCCCAGCAGGAGCGCCGTCGGCGCGCTGCCCGGCCGGGCCAGCCGGGTGCGCAGGCCGACGACCGCGCCGTGCGCCGCCGCGAGCAGCAGGAACGCGCCGTAGGCGACGAGGGCGGCCGCCGGGACGCCGTCGGCGTCCGCGGGCAGCGCCACGAACAGCAGGACGATGGTCGCGGCCCAGCAGGCGGCCGCCGGCACCCATCTTCGGACGAGCGCGTACCCGATCCCCAGACCGCTCAGATTGAGCAGGGCGACGGCCGCCGCCCGCAGCCGGTCGGGCGGTGCGGGCGGCGGACTCGTGGGCATCGGCGGTACGACGAACCCCCCGGGCATGCCATACGGATCGACGGACATGACGGCTCCCCCCTCAACAGCGCATCCATGTCTGCGGGTTGGCAGTGTACGGCCAGGTATGTGCACGGTAAATGCGGCGTGACGGCCTCGCACGGATGCATATTGTGCACTTTCTTGACGGTGGTCGCGTATGCGCCTAAGTTCGCGGTGTCCGTCGGTCCGACCGCCCACCGGGCCGCCGGGCGGCGGCCGTACCCTTGCCACCGTGGAGGACGACGACATCCTGGAGAACCCGGACGGCCCGCAGCCGCGCCCCCAGTCACTCATGCTCGCCTTCTTCGGCAACCACGTCCTGGACGAGGGGGAGCTGTGCGTCTACTCGGGCAGCATCATCGACGTGCTCGGCCGGGTCGGGGTCGGTGAGCAGGCCGTACGGTCGACGCTGACCCGCATGGTCGGCCGGGGTCTGCTGCGGCGTCAGCGCGAGGGCCGCAGAATGTACTTCGGGCTGACCGCGCAGGCCGTACGCGTCCTGGAGGACGGCCGGATCCGTGTCTGGCAGCAGGGCGCGGTCAACGACGACTGGGACGGCGACTGGACCCTGCTGGGCTTCTCGCTCCCCGAGTCCCGGCAGCGCCAGCGGCACGACCTGCGCTCGCGGCTGACCTGGTCCGGGTTCGGAGCCCTGTACAGCGGACTGTGGATCGCCCCCGGGAGCGTCGACGTGGCGGGCATCGTCGCCGAACTCGGGCTCTCCGCCCATGTCAAGATCTTCCACGCCCGGGCCGACGGAGCCACCGACATCGAGGTGATGATCCGCGACACCTGGGACCTGGAGAGCATCGCCGCCCGCTACGTCTCCTTCGACAAGCGCTGGACCACCCAGCTCGGCGCCGGCTCCGGGGCCGACCCGATCGGGACCCGGCTGCGGCTGGTCAGCGAATGGCTGTGGACCATCCGGACGGACCCCCGGCTGCCCGCCCGCCACCTGCCGCGCGCCTGGCCGGCCCGCGCCGCCCAGGAGACGTTCCGGCGCGTCGCCGAGCAGACCGCGGCACCCGCCGAGCGGATGGCCCGCGAACTGCTGGAGACTGCTCCGCTGCGGGAATGAGCGTCATGCAAGTATGCTCTCATAAGGAGAGTGCGCTGATAGCATGGCGCGCATGGCGACCACATCGACGGACACCGGCCGCAGCAACCAGAAGAAGCGGACGCGCGCGGCGATCGTCGAGGCCGCCCGCGCGCTCATCGGCACCGGTGACGACCTGACCATGCCGGCCGTCGCCCGCGCGGCGCTGGTCTCCGAGGCCACCGCCTACCGCTACTTCCCCGACCTGCCGTCCCTGATCAGTGAGGCACTGGCCGGCGCCTGGCCCGCCCCCGCCGACGCGCTGCGCCCCGTGGCGGACTCCCCCGACCCCGTGGCTCGCGTCGCCTTCGCCTGCGAGTTCCTGCTCCGGGGCATCCTCGCCCGCCAGGGTTCGGTACGCGCCATGATCGCCGCCACCGTCACCCGCCCCGAGACGGCGGCCACCCGGCCCGGCATCCGCTTCGGGCTCATCGACCACGCCCTCCTGCCCCTGGCGGACACCCTCGGGGCGACCGATCCGGACGCCTTCGCCCAGCTGAAGCGGGACCTGGTGGTGGTCGTCGGCGCGGAGGCCCTGTTCACCCTCACCGACCTGTGCGGACTCGACCCCGAGGCCGCCGTCACCAGCGCCGTGCGCACGGCGGCCACGCTCACCGAGGCGGCCGTTCGCGCGGACCGGCAACGGACGGATTGAGCCCTGCCCTCGGGGGCGCCCACGTGGAGAGTTCCGTGATTGCCCCGATGCCTCGCGGCCGGTGATCAGGAAGTGTTGCCATGGCCCGTCGGCGTTCGCCGGCCGGGTCGGAGAGGGGTGGCGCGTATGGCTTTTCCGAGGAACACCCCGCTGCTGAAGTGGACGGTGCGGGTGCTGTGCACCGTACTGGCCATGGCAGCGAGTGCCCTGCTGACCGCCGGCTCGTTCGGCATCGCCTACGGCGCGGCAAGCACCCCCGACTGGTGGGCCTCCGTCATCGTCGTCCTGGGTGCCCTGGCCGCGCTCGCCTGTCTGCTCGGCCTGCCCGGGGTCCTCCTCGCGTCGTCGCGGCCCCTCGGGAAGCTCGACTTCGTGGTCGCGGCCTGCGTCGTGCTGACCACCGTCACGTTCTACGTCGCGCTGCACTGGCAGGCGCTGCACGACCGGGGCCGCGTCGAGCAGGCGGTCGTCACCTCCGTGCGCTACGAGGCCAGCTCACCCATGGACGGCGGCTCATGGGTGGCCAGGCTTTCCGACCTGTCCGGCCACCGGCTGAACGGCACACTGGGCGGACACCACCTCCACGCGGGCGACCGTCTCACCGTGACCGTCGACCCCGAGGGCCGGTTTCCGGTGCAGCGCGGGTCCCGGCCCGAGGCCCCCCGGAACTGGTGGCGGCTGTCCGCCCTGCTGGCGGCCTTCCAGGCCCTGCTCAGCTGCCCGCTGGGCTTCTCCGCGGCCCGCCAGAACGAACGGTCCTGGTTCCGCCGAGTCCCCCCACGATGGCCCGAAGCGGCCTGACGGGCGACGGCCCCCGCCGGATCGGTCAGGAATCGAGAAGCGCCGACCCCTGAGCCGCATCTAGCCTGACGTGACGACGGCGCCGCCCAGGAGATGGAGACACGATGAGCATGGCCACCAGGACGGAATCGCGGTCGTCCGCGCCGCACACCGCCGACACCCACGATCTGATCCGGGTGCACGGCGCGCGCGAGAACAACCTCAAGGACGTCAGCGTCGAGATCCCCAAACGCCGGCTGACGGTGTTCACCGGGGTCTCCGGCTCGGGCAAGAGCTCGCTGGTGTTCGACACGATCGCCGCGGAGTCGCAGCGGCTGATCAACGAGACCTACAGCGCGTTCGTGCAGGGCTTCATGCCGACCCTGGCGCGCCCCGACGTCGACGTACTGGACGGCCTGACGACCGCGATCACCGTCGACCAGCAGCGGATGGGCGCCGACCCCCGCTCCACCGTGGGCACCGCCACCGACGCCAACGCGATGCTGCGCATCCTGTTCAGCCGGCTCGGCCGGCCGCACATCGGATCGCCCAAGGCGTTCTCCTTCAACATCGCCTCGATCAGCGGAGCGGGCGCGGTCACGGTCGAACGCGGCGGACAGACCGTGAAGGAGCGGCGCAGCTTCAGCATCGTCGGCGGCATGTGTCCGCGCTGCGAGGGCCGGGGCACGGTCTCCGACATCGACCTCACCCAGCTCTACGACGACTCCAAGTCCCTGTCCGAGGGCGCGCTCACCATCCCCGGCTACAAGCCGGGCGGCTGGAACTACCGGCTCTACACCGAGTCGGGCTTCTTCGACCCGGACAAGCCGGTCCGCGCGTTCACGGACCGGGAGCTGCGGGACTTCCTGCACCGCGAGCCGACCAGGATGAAGATCGCGGGTATCAACATGACCTACGAGGGTCTGGTCCCGCGGATCCAGAAGTCGATGCTGGCCAAGGACCGGGAGGCGATGCAGCCGCACATCCGGGAGTTCGTGGACCGGGCGGTCGCCTTCACCACGTGCCCCGAGTGCGACGGCACCCGGCTCAGTGAGGGGGCCCGCTCGTCGAAGATCGACGGGATCAGCATCGCCGACGCGTGCGCGATGCAGGTCAGCGACCTGGCCCAGTGGGTCCGCGGTCTCGACGAACCGTCGGTGGCGCCGCTGCTGACGGCGCTCGGCGAGACGCTCGACGCGTTCGTGGAGATCGGGCTGGGCTATCTCTCGCTCGACCGGCCCTCGGGCACCCTCTCGGGCGGCGAGGCGCAGCGCACCAAGATGATCCGTCACCTCGGCTCCCCGCTCACCGATGTCACCTACGTCTTCGACGAGCCGACCACGGGCCTGCACCCCCATGACATCCAGCGGATGAACGAGCTGCTGCTGCGGCTGCGCGACAAGGGCAACACGGTGCTCGTCGTGGAGCACAAGCCGCAGACCATCGCGATAGCCGACCATGTCGTGGACCTCGGCCCGGGCGCCGGCACGGCGGGCGGCACCGTCTGCTTCGAGGGCACCGTGGCGGGGCTGCGGGCCGGCGACACCGTCACCGGACGCCACCTCGACGACCGGGCCTCGCTCAAGGAGACGGTGCGCGAACCGGCCGGGACGCTGGAGATCCGCGGCGCCTCCTCCCACAACCTGCGGAAGGTGGACGTCGACATCCCGCTCGGGGTGCTCTGTGTGGTCACCGGCGTGGCGGGCTCGGGAAAGAGTTCGCTCGTGCACGGGTCGATCCCGGCCGGGGCGGGTGTGGTGTCGGTCGACCAGGGCGCGATCCGCGGGTCCCGACGGAGCAACCCGGCGACGTACACCGGACTGCTGGAGCCGATCCGCAAGGCGTTCGCCAAGGCCAACGGTGTGAAGCCGGCGCTGTTCAGCGCCAACTCCGAGGGCGCCTGCCCGAACTGCAACGGCGCCGGCGTCGTCTACACCGACCTGGCGATGATGGCCGGCGTCGCCACCACCTGCGAGGAGTGCGAGGGCAAGCGGTTCGACGCGTCGGTGCTGGAATACCGTCTCGGCGGCCGTGACATCACCGAGGTGCTCGCGATGCCGGTGACCGAGGCCGAGGAGTTCTTCCGGTCCGGCGAGGCGCACACGCCGGCCGCGCACCGCATCCTGACCCGGCTCGCCGACGTCGGGCTCGGCTACCTCGCCCTCGGCCAGCCGCTCACCACGCTGTCCGGCGGCGAACGCCAGCGGCTGAAGCTGGCCACCCACATGGCCGACAAGGGCGGCGTCTACGTCCTGGACGAGCCGACCGCCGGTCTTCACCTCGCCGACGTCGAGCAGTTGCTCGGTCTGCTGGACCGGCTCGTCGACTCCGGCAAGTCGGTCATCGTCGTCGAGCACCACCCGGCGGTCATGGCGCACGCCGACTGGATCGTCGACCTCGGCCCCGGCGCCGGTCACGACGGCGGCCGGATCGTCTTCGAGGGCACGCCCGCCGACCTGGTCGCCGCCCGCTCCACACTCACCGGGGAGCACCTCGCGGCCTACGTCGGCCGCTGAGAGGGGGGTGGGGTCAGCCGGGGGTGTTCGGGCGGGCGAGGCCGATGTCGTAGGCGAAGATGACCGCCTGGATGCGGTCGCGGGCCCCCACCTTGGCCAGGACGCGGCCGACGTACGTCTTGACCGTGGACTCCGACAGGACCAGGCGCTCGGCGATCTCGCCGTTGGTCCAGCCCTGGCCGATGGCGACCAGGATGTCGTGTTCGCGTTCGGTCAGGGACCGCACGCGCGGGTCGTCGGCCGGTTCGCGGTTCGGTGGGACGGCGGGCAGGTGCTGGGCGTAGGCGTCCAGCAGGCGGCGGGTCAGGGCCGGGGCGATGACGGCGTCGCCGGCCGCGACCGCGCGGATTCCGGCGAGGAGTTCCTCCGGGTGGGCGTCCTTGAGGAGGAAGCCGCTGGCTCCGGCGCGCAGCGCTTCGTGCGCGTACTCGTCGAGGTCGAAGGTGGTGAGGATGAGGACGCGGGAGCGGCCGCCGGCGGCGACGATGCGGCGGGTGGCCTCGATGCCGTCCACGCCGGGCATCCGGACGTCCATGAGGATCACGTCCGGGCGCATCTCGGCGGCCTTGCGGACGGCCTCGCCGCCGTGCTCGGCCTCGCCGACGACCTCGGTGCCGGGTGCGCTCTCCAGGAGCATGCGGAAGCCGAAGCGCTGCAGGGGCTGGTCGTCCACGATGAGTACGGTGGTCATGCCGCACCGCCCATGCCGGTCAGGCCCGCGAGGCCGGCGAGCGGGGTGAGGTCGAGCGTGGCCCGCACGGTCCATCCTCCGGCCGGGGCGGGGCCCGCGGTGACGGTCCCGTTGTAGAGGGCGACGCGTTCCTTCATGCCGGTGAGCCCGTGTCCCGCCTCCGGGGGCGGTCCGGACCTGGCCGGCGTTCCGTCCGGTCCGGTGTCGTGCACGTCGATGCGCGCCCAGGTGCCGTCGACGGTGACCGACAACCGGATCCGGGTGTCGTGACCGCCGTGCTTGAGGGCGTTGGTGAGGGCCTCCTGGACGATGCGGTAGATGGTCAGCTGGACCCCGCGGTCCAGGGTGTCCAGCTCGCCGGCGCTGCGGTAGACGACCCTCGGTCCGGCGGAGCGGATGCGGGCGCACAGGGCGTCGATGTCCGTGAGGCCGGGCTGGGGGCTGAGCTGGGGTGCCTGGGTCTGCTCGCGCAGCACGCCGAGGGTGCGCCGGAGTTCGCCCAGGGCCCGGCGTCCGGTGTCACCGATCATGAGCAGTGCCTGTTTGCCGCGTTCGGGGGCGGTGTCGGCCGCGTAGGCGCCGCCGTCGGCGAGGGTGATGATGACGGAGAGGTTGTGGCCGACGATGTCGTGCATCTCGCGGGCCACCCGGGCGCGTTCGGTGGCCACGGCGAGCCGGCCGCGCTGGTCGCGCTCGATCTCCAGGCGGGCCGCCCGGTCGCGCAGCCCGGCGAGCTGGGCGCGCCGGATCCGCACCGCGAGGCCCAGCGCGACGGCGGCGATGACGGTGGTGCTCAGGAAGAACAGGACGTCCACGAGGGACAGGTTCGCCCGCATCCGGACCGCGAGCAGTGCCAGGCCGCCGGCGGTCACGGCGCTGGCGGCGGGCAGATGGCGCAGCCGGCCGTGCAGCGCCAGGCTGTAGAGGGCGATCAGTACGGCCATGCCGGCGCGCAGCCAGGCGCCCAGGGCGCACTGGACCAGGAAGACCGCGGCGATCAGCGCGAAGGCGAGGGAGGGCTTGCGGCGCCGCCACAGCAGCGGGAGCACCTGTCCGGCCTGCAGCGCGATCGTGCCCGCGAGCGACAGATGGGTGAAGGCGAGGGCGAGTTCGTGCCGTTCGCGGTGGTGGGGCACCAGGTCGGGCACGCACAGCAGCGCGACCATGAGCAGGACCAGCGCCGTGTCCAGCAGCCACGGCCGGTCCCGGTCGGCCTGCCGGAAGCGCTGGCCGAGCCGGGACACCCTGCCGACCAGGGGATGGTTCCAGACGGGGTCGGTGCCCGTCAGGGAGGTCTCCGCCGGCAGGACGGTGTCGTCGCTGCTCATGGCACTCATGGCTGTCACCTGCTCATCGTGGCTGACGGCGGCCGGGCGGTGCGCACCGGACCCGGCCGGATGCGCACCGCCCGCGCTGGACAGAGCCTGCCAGGTCGCCGTATCAGGCGTCGGTACGCACCAGACGGTACGCGGCGCCCGCCAGGGCCAGCACGGTCCAGCCGAGGAAGACCAGCAGTCCGGCGGTGGGCGAGAGGGCCGTCGAGTCGTGGGTCAGGGCGAACATCGACTCACCGGCGTTGCTGGGCAGGTACTTGCTGATGTCGTCCTGCCAGGAGCTGGGCAGCAGCGAGACCAGGCCGGGCACCAGCATCAGCGAGGCGACCAGGACGGCGATGCCGCCGGCGACCGAGCGCAGCAGGGCGCCCAGGGCGACGCCGATCACGGCGACCAGGCCGAGGTAGAGGCCGGCGCCGAGCAGGGCGCGGATCACCCCGGAGTGGGAGATCGACATGGCGGCGGGTGTGCCGGAGACCACGTGGCTGCCGATCGGGAAGGCGACGAAGACGCCGACGGTGGCGACGACCAGGGCGACCAGGCCGAACACCGCCGCCTTCGACCACAGCACCGGCAGGCGGCGCGGTACGGCGGCGAGGGTGGAGCGGATCATGCCGGTGGAGTACTCGCCCGCGGTGACCAGGACGCCGAGGACGCCCAGGGCCAGCTGGGCGAAGTTGGTGCCGAACAACGAGAGGCTGAGCGCGCTGGCGTGGGCGTCGTCGGGACGCAGCTGCCGGCCGGAGGTGATCTCCGAGTGGTAGTGCACGGTGGCGATGACACCGAAGGCGATGAGGAACAGCAGGCCGAGGCCCAGGGTGATCCAGGTGGAGCGCAGCGACCACAGCTTGGCCCACTCCGAGCGCAGCACCCGACGCCCGGTGACCTTGTAGTCGGGCCGGGGCCGCGACGGGGCCGGGGCGGGTGCGGAGCTCTCGGTCACGGTGGTCGTACTCATGCGGCGCTCCCGGGGGTCTCGAGGGTGGTGGTGCCGTGGTATTCGACGGCATCGCTGGTCAGGTCCATGAACGCCTGTTCCAGGGAGACGGTCTTGGAGCTGAGTTCGAACAGCGCGATGCGGTGCTCGGCGGCCTTGAGGCCGATCTCGCGCGCCGACAGGCCCGTCACCTGCAGTTCCTCGGATCCGACCGCGCCGGTGATCTCGACACCCGGACCGGACAGGACCTCGCGCAGCCGGGCCGCCTGATCGGAGGCGACGGTGACGGTGTCACCGCCGGCCTGGCGGACCAGGTCCTGCACGGTGGTGTCGGCCAGCAGCCGTCCGCGGCCGACGACGATCAGGTGGTCGGCGACCAGCGCCATCTCGCTCATCAGGTGCGAGGAGACGAAGACGGTACGGCCCTCGGAGGCGAGCTGGGTGAGCAGGTTGCGGATCCACAGCACGCCCTCGGGGTCCAGCCCGTTGACGGGCTCGTCGAGCATGAGGGTGGCCGGGTCGCCCAGCAGGGCGGCGGCGATGCCCAGCCGCTGTCCCATGCCCAGGGAGAAGGCCCCGGCGCGCCGCTTGGCCACCGACTGCAGGCCGGTCAGCTCGATGACCTCCTCGACCCGGCGGCGCGGGATGCCGTGGGTGTGTGCCTGCGCCATCAGGTGGTCGAAGGCGGAGCGGCCCGGGTGGATGGACTTGGCTTCCAGCAGGGCGCCGACCTCCTGGAGCGGCGCGGTGTGCTCGGCGTAGTGCCTGCCGTTGACGGTGACGTTGCCGCTGGTGGGGGCGTCCAGTCCGACGATCATGCGCATGGTGGTGGACTTGCCCGCGCCGTTGGGGCCGAGGAAGCCGGTCACGGTGCCCGGTTTGACGACGAAGTCCAGGTGGTCGACCGCGGTCTTCTCGCCGTACCGCTTCGTCAGCTGTTGCGCCTCGATCATCGCCGCTCCCTCGCGTCGGTCTCCCGGACCCTGTGTCCGTCACCTGCAACGCTAGGAGCCGCGCGGCCGAAAACGGTGGTACCCCGGGGGTCAATGGCGCGGCCGGGTCGTACCGCGGTACCACTCGGCGCCCCCCGATCGGCCGTTCGTCGCGCGGACGGGTGTCCAGCGTGTGCGCGGCGGACGGGCCCGGTGGAGGCTGGATCTCGTGCGGTGCGAAGGGGCTGTGCCCTGTCGTCGATCTCCCGTCGTCCGCGTGCCGGGCGTGGCGGGGCGGGCGGGAGGGTGACGGCCGGGCCGAGGGGCGGCGAGGGGCCGGTGGAGGCGGCTCTCGACGAGTTGTACGGCGTACCGCCCTCCGATTTCGTCACCCGCCGGGCGGAACTCGCCGCCGCCGCGAGGACGGCCGGCCGGGCCGAGGACGCCCGCCGGATCCGGGCGGCCCGCCGCCCCACGCTGGCGGCCTGGGCCGCGAACCTGCTGCTGCGCGCCCGGCCGGAGGAGAGCCGGCGGTTCCTGGAGCTGGGCCGGGCGTTGCGCGAGGCCTACCAGGAGCTGGACGCCGCCGGCATCCGTGAGCTGTCCGCGCGGCGGCGCGGCGTCGTCTCCACCCTGTCCCGGCAGGCCGCCCGGCTCGCCTCCGACACCGGACACCCGCTGTCGGAGGCCGGACGGCGGGAGGTGGAGGCGACCTTGCTCGCCGTTCTCGCCGACGAGGACGCGGCCGAAGCGTGGGCCACCGGCCGTCTGAGGGCCGCGCTCACCCCGCCGGCGGCGTTCCCGCCGGCGACGGCCACCCCGCGCGGACCGGCCCGGCGCGCCGCGCCTGCCCCGGCTCCGGCCCCGCCCGAGGACGACCTCGCCGAACGGCGCCGGCAGCGGCTGGAGCGACTCGACGAGGCGCGCCGGGGCGCCGAGGAGGCCGAACGACGACTGGGCGAGCGGCGGGAGGACCTCACGGAAGCCGAGACCTCCCTGCGGCAGACGCGTGATCAGCACGACGAGGCACGGCAGCGGGTGGCCGAGGCGCGGGAGCGGCTGGAGCGGGCGCGGGAAGAACTGCGGCAGGCCGAGGGAGCACAGCGGGACGCCCAGGGAGCACAGCGGGACGCCGAGAAGCGGTGCCACACGGCCGCGAGCGCGCTCTCCCGGGCCGAGCAGGAGGCCCGTCGGGCGACGCGGGAGGTGACACGCCTGACCGCGCACGACGGCACATAGCCGCGAGGCACGCGTGGGGGGGCGGACTTGTGTCATCGCCGAGTGCAGACGCCGTCCGGCGGCGGGGAACTCCCGTTGGGCAGCGAACACCCGGATTTGTCGCTACGTTCTGACATGTTCGCAACACTCTCCTCCTCGACCCCACAGGAGGCACTCCCCCATGCGCAGAATCCTCGCCTGTCTGGCGGCCGCCGCATCGGCCCTGGGCGGGCTCACGGCCGCCGCCACCCCGGCCACGGCCGCCGGCTCGGGCAGCTTCAGTGTGCTCACCTACAACGTCGCCGGGCTCCCGCAGTCGCTGTCCAGCGCCACGACACCCCGTGACACCAGCACCACCGAGATCGGCAGACGCATCGCCCCGTACGACATCGTCAACGTGGAGGAGGACTTCAACTACCACGCCTACCTGTACTCCACCGACACCCACCCCTACCGCACCGCCACCAGCGGCGGCGCGGGCATCGGCAGCGGACTCAACACCGTCTCCGACTACGCCTGGGACGGGGACGACTTCGAGCGCGTCCACTGGAACGACTGCCAGGTGGACTCGGGTGACTGCCTCACCCCCAAGGGCTTCACGTTCATGCGTGAGCGCCTGGCCGAGGGCGTGTACGTCGACTTCTACAACCTGCACACCAACGCGGGCACCAACCCCGGCGACCTCACCGCGCGCGCGGCCAACCTCAGCCAGCTGACGTCCTTCATCTCCACCCACTCGGCGGGCAACGCGGTCGTGGTGATGGGCGACACCAACACCCGGTACACCCGCTCCGCCGACACCATCGCCGAGTTCGCCGCCGCCAACGGGCTGACCGACGCCTGGGTGAAGCTGATCCGCGGGGGCACCCCGCCGGCCAAGGGCAGCGACCCGCTGGTGTGCGACCAGAGCGGGGCCACCGTGCCCAACACCTGCGAGGTCGTCGACAAGGTCCTCTACCGCGGCAGCAAACTGGTCGGCCTCGAGGCGACCTCGTACGACAACGAGCACGCCGAGTTCCTCACCTCCGACGGTCTCATGCTCTCCGACCACGACCCGGTCACCGTCGGCTTCACCTGGTCGCAGAACCCCGACTTCCGGCTCAGCGACCAGTTCGGCGGCCCGCACGGCGACTACTACCAGGACCTGCCCGGCGTCCCGGCCGGCGCCCGGGCCACCGCGATCTCCCTGCGCGCCGGATCCCGCGTCGACCAGGTGGGCATCACCCTGGACAACGGCACCACCCTCACCCACGGCGGCACCGGCGGCACCGCCTCCTCGCTCACCCTGGGCAGCGGCGAGTACGTGACCACCGCCGTCCTGTGCGAGGGACAGCAGGGCGGCCACAGTCGGATCTTCTCCGCCAAGTTCACCACCAACCTGGGCAACACCCTGGCCGGTGGCACCACCACGTCCGACTGCGTGACCCGCACGGCACCGTCCGGCTGGCAGATCGCCGGCTTCCACGGGCGCGCGGGCGACGAACTCGACAAGGTCGGCTTCATCTACACCGAGCGCTGACACCGAGCGCTGACACCGAGCCGGGCCGAGCACCGGCTCAGCGTTCCTGTCGGCGGGACGCGGGGCCGGTGGGCCCGGCGTTCTCGGTGGCGGCCCAGGCGACGAGCAGACGCGGTGCGTCGTGCTCGGGCGTGCCGTGGGCGGCGCTGTAGGCGGTGAGGGTCAGGCCGGGCCGGGCCGGCCGGGCAGTTCCCCGGCGTCGAAGTGGAGCGTGAGGACACCGACGGCGGGATGCCGGAAGGACTTTCGGCCGGTGTGGTGCAGGCGCACGTTGTGCTCGGCCCAGGCGGTACGGAACTCCTCGCTCCGCGTGACGAGTCCACCGATGAGACCGGTCGGCCCGGGATCGTGCGGGGCACGGCCGGCCTCGGTGCGCAGCAGGGCGACGGTGGTGTGCACCGACTGCTCCCAGTCGGGGAAGAAGTCACGGCCGCGCGGGTCGGGGAACTGGAAGTGGGCGATGTTGACCGTCTTCGTGGTGCCGTCCGGGTGGAGAGGTGAGTACAGGGCGCGGATGGGCGGGCCGAGCGCGCCGGACGACCTCGAACTCGGCCATCGCACCCAGGAATGGCTTGCCTCCGGCGACGACCCCCGGTCCCTGACCACCGGCGGGTACTGGTACCACGGCGAGCGGCTGCGGCCGCACCGCGCCGTCCACGACGAGGCGTTCCAGGACCGCCTCCTGGAGGCGCTGGCCATGGAGACCGGCACCGCGCTGTGAAGGCGCTCACGGCGGCCACACGCCACCAACCGCGCTGCTGCCCCTGTTGTCTTCCGCCGGCGGCCTGGGCGCGCCATCGCGGGCGCGCTGCCCCTGGCCGGGGCGACGGGGCTCAGTGACAAGGGCGGATGCCCGGGCCGGTGAGCCGGGCGCGCGGGCACGTCAATGCGGGTGATGCCTGGGCCACCGTTCGCCTGACGGGGCATGCATGAGGATCTCGGCCGTATCCGGTCGAGTCGGCGGAGACGACGTGCTGGAGGCGAGAGTGATGAACGTACGAGCCGATCAGGCCGACCCCCACACCCTGAGGGTCCCGGTCCTCATTGTCGGCGGCTCCCTGGTCGGCCTGTCGACCTCGCTGTTCCTGGGCCGGCTGGGGGTGCGGCACACGCTGGTGGAGCGGCACGCCGGCACCTCCATCCACCCGCGCGGCCGGGGCAACAACGTCCGCACGATGGAGCTGTTCCGGGTGGCCGGGGCCGAGCCGGCCATCCACGAGGCCGCAGCCACGCTGGCCGGCAACCACGGCATCCTGCAGACGCCCACCCTGGCCGGCGACGCGGGCGAGTGGCTGTTCCGGGAGATCGACCCGGGTGGCGGACTGGCCCGCTTCAGCCCCAGCTCCTGGTGCCTGTGCAGCCAGAACGACCTGGAGCCGGTCCTGCTCGACCAGGCGACGAAACTCGGCGGCGATCTGCGCTACGGCACCGAGATGATGTCGTTCGAACAGGACCCCACCGGCGTCACCGCGGTGGTCAAGAGCCGCCGTACGGGTGAACACACCACCGTCCGCGCGGACTACCTGGTCGCCGCCGACGGCCCCCGCAGCCCCGTCAGGGAACAGCTGGGCATCGGCCAGAGCGGGCCCGGCGACCTGTTCCACAACGTCAGCATCACCTTCCGCTCGCTGCGCCTGGCCGACGTCGTGGGCGACCGCCGCTTCATCGTCTGCTATCTGACCAGCCCGGACGCCGACGGCGCCCTGCTGCCGGTGGACAACCGCGAGCACTGGGTCTTCCACGCCCCCTGGCACCCCGAACACGGCGAAACGCTGGAGGAGTTCACCGACGAGCGGTGCGCGGAGCACATCCGGCGCGCGGTCGGGGTCGACGGTCTCGACGTCGAGATCACCGGCCGGGCGCCCTGGCACGCCGCCCAGCGGGTGGCCCGCAGCTACCGCACCGGACGCGTCCTGCTGGCCGGTGACTCGGCCCACGAGATGTCCCCCACCGGCGCCTTCGGTTCCAACACCGGCATCCAGGACGCGCACAACGTCGCCTGGAAGCTGGCCGCAGTGCTCGGCGGCTGGGCCGGCGAACGGCTGCTGGACAGCTACGACGCGGAGCGCCGCCCGGTGGCGGAGGCGACCAGCGCCCGGGCCGCCGTACGGTCGGCCGAACACAGCCACCCCGGTTTCGCCGTGCCGCCGGGCGCGGGCGGCGGCCCCCAGCGCGGCATCCTCAACGTGGCGCTCGGCTACCGCTACCGGCACGGCGCCGTCGTGGGCGCCGACCCCACCGCCCCGGTCGTCCCCGAGTCCCTGGAGCTGACCGGCGAACCGGGCAGCAGGGCGCCCCACTTGTGGGTACGGGACGGCGACGAGCGGGTCTCCACCCTGGACCTCTACGAGCGGTCCCCGGTCCTCCTCACCGACGCCGGTGACCCGAGCGGATGGCACGCGGCCGCCGCCCGGCTCGCCCGGGAGATGTCCCTCCCGCTCAGGTCGTACCGGGTGGGCACCGGCCCCGGGGCCGACCTCGTGCCGGAAGGGGCCGGGCAGGAGGCGGACTGGGCGGAGCGGCACGGCACGACACGCGGGGGCGCCGTACTGGTTCGCCCGGACGGGTTCGTCGCCTGGCGGGCGCCGGGTCCCGACCCGGATGCCGTGTCGACCCTGCGTCAGGTCCTGACCGAGGTGCTGGCGCTGGCCTGACCTTCGCAAACCCGGCGGCGGCGCGCGTACCCCCGTACGCCGCCGCCCAGCCGTGCCCACCGGCCTGGGCCGGCGGGCGGGCAACTGCCGGGAGCGGGGCCGTCACCCGCGTAGTTCATACGAGTCGCGCGCCTGCGGGCACGGGCACAGGATCGAGGAACGCTGACGTCGCGTCACCGCGGCCGACGTTCACCTCTGCCCCGTGAAGGAGATGTGCGCAGGATGACCACCACGTCCGAACGTGCTTCAGGTCCGCTGACGCGACAGGTGTCGCAACGTGTCTCCCAGTCCGTGTTCGACGGCTCCCGGCTCCGGGTCGTCCTTCTGGTGGACGTCTACGACGGAGCCCAGCAGCAGTTCCTGGAGGCGTACGAGAACCTCTGCAACCAGGTCGCCTCCGTCCCCGGCCACGTCAGCGACCAGCTGTGCCAGTCCATCGAGAACCCCTCCCACTGGCTGATCACCAGCGAGTGGGAGAGCGCCCCGCCGTTCCTCGCCTGGGTGAACAGCGAGGAGCACGTGCGGATGGTCGAGCCGCTGCACAGCTGCGTCCGGGACACCAGGTCGCTGCGCTACCACGTGGTGCGCGAGACCGGCGGTCCGGCCGCGGACGCCGCGCCCGGCAAGCGCCGTCTGCAGACCTCGCCCCGGATCGGCGACGGTGTGATCCGGCACGCGCTCACCTTCACCGTGAAGCCCGGCAGCGAGGAGACGGTCGCCGAGATCCTCGCCGGGTACGCCTCGCCCGAGCCACGCGTCGACGACCACACCCGGCTGTGCCGCACCTCGCTGTTCATGCACGGCAACCGGGTGGTACGGGCCATCGAGGTACGCGGCGACCTGCTCTCCGCGTTGCGCCACGTCGCCCGGCAGCCCGAGGTACGGGCCGTCGAGGAGGCCATCAACCCCTATCTCGAGCAGCACCGCGACCTCGACGACCCGGAGTCGGCCCGCGTCTTCTTCACCCGGGCCGCGCTGCCCGCCGTGCACCATGTGACGGCGGCCGAAGAAGACGCGCGGGCCGAGCGGCACGCCCTGTACTACCCGGCCCGGCCCGGTCAGGGCATGCGGCTGGCCGAGTTCCTCGCCCGGCAGGACGAGGCGGCGGCCGACGATCCGCGCAGCCCGGTGCTGCGCAGCACGATCTTCCAGCGCGACGACGTCGTGGTGCGGCTGATCGACGTGCGCGGCGGACTCGACGCCGGCGCCCCCGAACTGCTCCTCGGCCTCACCGACGCGGCGCAGGCGGCCGAGCTGACGACGGGCCTGGACGGTTCCGCCGCCGGGGCCGGCGCCGCGAAGGCCGGTGACCTGGCGCGCTTCCTGGCGCACGCCCGGATGAACCTCGTCACCGACCGCCGCTCGCCCGAGGCCTGATGAACCGCCAGCACACGGGCCGCGCCGGCCATGACCCCCATGTCGATGCAGCAGATGATCGGAGGAACGTCGTGATCAAATCCCGGCCCAGGATCGTGGATCTCAGCGAGGTCGAGCCCAACGTCCGGCGCGGTGGTGATCTGCGCGCCATGCTCACCCCGGCCACGGTCGGCTCCACCAGCGGCTTCATGGGCGTGGCCATCGTGCAGCCCGGTGACCGCATCGGTGAGCACTACCACCCGTACTCCGAGGAGTTCGTGTACGTCGTGTGCGGGCAGCTGGAGGTGGACCTGGACGGCGAGCCGCACCCGCTGCGGCCCGAGCAGGGCCTCATGATCCCCGCCCACGTACGCCACCGCTTCCGCAATGTCGGCAAGGTGGAGGCCCGCATCGTCTTCCACCTCGGTCCGCTCGCCCCGAGCCCGCCGCTCGGCCATGTGGACACCGAGGAGACCGACGCCGTACCGGTCGGTGCCAACGCGGCGGGCGCCGCCGAGGGCCGGGCCGCCGAACGCCGGCAGGTTCCTTCATGACCAGACGAGTGGCGGTCACCGGAATAGGCATCGTCGCACCCGGCGGCATCGGGGTACCGGCGTTCTGGGAGCTGCTGTCGGGCGGGCGTACGGCGACGCGGGCCATCTCGCTGTTCGACCCGGCCGGTCTGCGGTCACGGATAGCCGCCGAGTGCGACTTCGATCCGGCGGCCCACGGGCTGGACGCGGAGCAGGTCGCGCGCTGCGACCGGTACATCCAGTTCGCCCTGGTCGCCGGGGACGAGGCGGTGCGCGACGCCGGCCTCGACCTGACCCGGGAGGACCCCTGGCGGGTGGGGGTCTCCCTGGGCACCGCGGTCGGCGGTACCACCCGCCTCGAACACGACTACGTCCTCGTCAGCCATCGCGGGCAGCGCTGGGACGTGGACCACCGGGAGGCGGACCCGCACCTGCACCGGGCGTTCTCGCCCAGCACGCTGGCCTCGACGGTGGCGGAGCGGTTCGGGGCGCGCGGGCCGGTGCAGACCGTGTCCACGGGGTGCACCTCGGGGCTCGACGCGGTCGGGTACGCCTTCCACACGATCGAGGAGGGCCGGGCCGACGTGTGCGTGGCCGGTGCCTCGGACTCGCCGATATCACCGATCACCATGGCGTGCTTCGACGCGATCAAGGCGACCTCGCCCAACAACGACGACCCCGCGCACGCCTCCCGCCCCTTCGACGCCGACCGTGACGGGTTCGTCATGGGCGAGGGCGGAGCGGTCCTCGTCCTGGAGGAGCTGGAGCACGCCAGGGCCCGCGGGGCCCACGTGTACTGCGAGATCAGCGGCTACGCCACCTTCGGCAACGCCTACCACATGACGGGTCTGACCCGTGAGGGTCTGGAGATGGCCCGCGCCATCGAGGTCGCCCTGGACCACGCCCGGCTCGACCGGACAGCCATCGACTACGTCAACGCCCACGGGTCGGGCACCCAGCAGAACGACCGGCACGAGACCGCCGCGGTGAAGCGGGCCCTGGGCTCGCACGCCTACGACACGCCGATGAGTTCCATCAAGTCGATGGTGGGCCACTCACTGGGCGCGATCGGTGCGATAGAGGTCGTCGCCTGCGTACTGGCCCTGGCCCGCCAGGTCGTCCCACCGACCGCCAACTACGAGACCCCCGATCCCGAGTGCGACCTGGACTACGTACCGCGCGTCGCCCGGGAACGGCGGCTCGACAGCGTGCTCTCGGTGGGCAGCGGGTTCGGCGGCTTCCAGTCCGCGGTGATCCTGAACCGGCCGAGGGAGAGGACACGATGAGATGAGCGCACCGCATCCCAGGCGGGCGGCCGTCACCGGAATCGGCGTGATCGCGCCCAACGGAGCTAGCACGGAGACCTTCTGGAAGTCCACCGCGGAGGGCATCAGCGTCCTGGACCGGGTCACCCGCGAGGGCTGCGAGGACCTGCCGCTACGGGTGGCCGGCGAGGTCCGCGACTTCGACCCGGCGGCGGCGGTCGAGGAGCGCCTGATCGTGCAGACCGACCGGTTCACGCACTTCGCGATGGCCGCCGCCGATCTCGCGCTGGCCGACGCCCGCCTCGGCCAGACCGACACCGACGGCTCGCCGTTCTCCGTGGGCGTGGTCACCGCGGCCGGATCGGGCGGCGGCGAGTTCGGACAGCGGGAGCTGCAGCAGCTGTGGGGAAAGGGCAGCCGTTTCGTCGGGCCGTACCAGTCCATCGCCTGGTTCTACGCGGCCAGCACCGGCCAGATCTCCATCCGCCGCGGTCTCAAGGGCCCCTGCTCGGTGGTCGCCGCCGACGAGGCCGGCGGCCTGGACGCCGTGGCCCACGCGGCCCGGGCCGTGCGGCGCGGTACGGACGTGATCGTGGCCGGGTCGACCGAGGCGCCCCTGGCTCCCTACTCGGTGGTGTGTCAGCTCGGCTACCCGGAGCTGAGCACCGTCGAGGACCCGGCCCGCGCCTACCGTCCGTTCACGGCCGCGGCCTGCGGTTTCGTGCCGGCCGAGGGCGGCGCCATGCTCGTCGTGGAGGACGAGACCTCGGCCCGGGAGCGGGGTGTGGCCGTACGGGCCACGGTCGCCGGACACGCGGCGACGTTCACCGGCGCCTCCCGCTGGGAGGAGTCCCGGGAGGGCCTCGCCCAGGCCATCCGCGGCGCGCTGAAGGAGGCCGGCTGCGCACCGGAGGAGATCGACGTGGTCTTCGCCGATGCCCTGGGTGTGCCCGCGGCGGACCGTGCCGAGGCACTGGCCATCGCCGATGCCCTCGGCGCGCACGGCACCCGGGTGCCCGTCACGGCACCCAAGACCGGTATCGGCCGGGGCTACTGCGCGGCGCCCCTGCTGGACACCGCGGCGGCCGTGCTCGCGATGGAGCACGACCTGATCCCACCGACCCCCAACGTGTTCGACATCTGCCACGACCTCGACCTGGTCACCGGCCGGGCGCGGGCCGCCCGGCCGCGCACGGCGCTGGTCCTGAGCCGGGGACTGATGGGGTCGAACTCGGCGCTGGTGCTGCGGCACGGCGCCGCCGACGAAAGGAGATGACATCGATGAGTGACCGCATCACCGTGGAGGAGCTGGCCGAACTCATGAAGAAGGCCGCCGGGATCACCGTCCCCGCGCCGGAACTCCAGCAGCGGTGCGACTCCGGCTTCGACACCCTCGGCATCGACTCGCTCGGCCTGCTCGGCATCGTCGGCGAGCTGGAGAACCGGCACGGTGCGCCGATGCCGCCGGACGCGGAGCGGTGCAAGACCCCCCGGCAGTTCCTCGACCTCGTCAACAGCGCACTTCCCGCGGGAGCCTGACATGGCCGGACACACCCAGAACGAGATCACCATCGCCGCCCCCGTCGACCTGGTCTGGGACATGACCAACGACGTGGCGAACTGGCCGCGGCTGTTCACCGAGTACGCCGCCGCCGAGATCCTCTCCCAGGAGGGGAACCGGACGAAGTTCCGGCTCACCATGCACCCGGACGAGAACGGCACCGTGTGGAGCTGGGTCTCGGAGCGGGAGACCGACCGTCCCTCGCTGACCGTCAAGGCACGCCGGGTCGAGACGGGTCCCTTCGCCTTCATGAACATCCACTGGCGGTACGAGGAGGTACCGGCCGGCACCCGGATGGTCTGGACGCAGGACTTCGAGATGAAGCCCGAGGCGCCGGTCGACGACGACTGGATGACCGACAACATCAACCGCAACTCCAAGATCCAGATGGGTCTGATCCGGGACAAGATCGAGAAGGCCGCCGCCGGGCACCGGCCCGAGCCCGTCCTGACCACCGACTGAACCGACGCCAGGTCAGCCACGACGGCCACCACAGCCACGACAGACAGGACAGGCCATGCACCAAGCCCTGATCGTCGCCCGGATGGCGCCGGGTTCGGCCCAGGACATCTCGAAGATCTTCGAGGAGTCCGACCGCGGGGAACTGCCCCACCTGGTCGGCGTCACCCGGCGCAGCCTCTTCCAGTTCGGTGACGTGTATATGCACCTCATCGAGGCCGAGCGGGATCCCGGCCCCGCCATCGCCAAGGTGGCCGGGCACCCCGAGTTCAGGGGCGTCAGCGAGCGGCTGTCGGCGTACGTGAGTGCGTACGACCCCGCGACCTGGCGCTCACCGAAGGACGCCATGGCCCGCCGCTTCTACCTGTGGGAGCGGGACGCCGGCGTCTGAACCGCCCACTCGGCCACCGGCCGCCGGGCCCGCGATGTCGCGGGCCCGGCGGCCGGTGGTGTGCGCCGTACCGCCGGGTCAGCTCGGGACGGTGCAGTCGAACGCGTGCAGGTAGGGGTTGACCGGGCGGATGTCCCGGACGGTCAGGCCCGCCTCGGTCAGCCGGCCGACCATGCTGTCGGTGGTGTGCTTGGCCCCGCCGACGTTGAGCAGCAGCATCAGGTCCATGGCGGTGCTGAACCGCATCGACGGGGTGTCGTCGACGAGGTTCTCGATGACCACGACCCGGGTGCCGGGCCCGCCCGCGTCGATGACGTTGCGCAGCGTGCGGGCGGTGCTCTCGTCGTCCCACTCCAGGATGTTCTTGATGATGTACACATCGGCCTGGACCGGGACGGCGACCCGGCAGTCCCCGGGGACGACGCGCATCCGGTCCGCGAGCGCGCCGCCCTCCCGCAGCCGTGGGTCGGCGTTCTCCACCACCCTCGGCAGATCGAGCAGGGTGCCCTGCATCGCCGGGTACTTCTCCAGCAGGCTCGCCACCACATGCCCCTGGCCGCCGCCGATGTCGGCCACCGACTTGCTACCCGACAGGTCGAGGAACTCCGCCACGTCCCGCGCCGACTGCATGCTGGAGGTGGTCATGGCCCGGTTGAAGACGTCGGCCGATTCGGGGGCGTCCTCGTTGAGGTAGACGAAGAACTCCTTGCCGTAGAGGTCCTCCACGACGTTGCGGCCGGTGCGTACGGCCTCGTCCAGCCTGGGCCAGGCGTCCCAGGTCCACGGCTCGGTGCACCACAGGGTGATGGCGCGCAGGCTGTGCGGGTCGTCCTCGCGCAGCAGCCGGGAGACATCGGTGTGCGCGAACGTGCCGTCCTCGCGCTCGGTGAAGACGCCGTAGCAGGACAGTGCGCGCAGCAGCCGGCGCAGCGGCCGGGGTTCGGCCTTGACGGCTGCCGCGAGGTCCGCCACGGCCATCGGGCTGTCGCCGAGGACGTCGGCGACGCCCAGCCGGGCGGCTGCCCGCAGGGCGGCGGCACACGCCGCCCCGAAGGCGAGTTCCCTCAGCCGCATGGACGGGGGTGGGGCGGTCGGTGCGGACGTCATGTGCCGCCTTCCTTCCTTCGTTGGACCACGGGTGGTTGCGGCCGGCCGGTCAGCACAGGCCCGCGGGCGTGGACGCCCGGCAGGAGTTGCGCTGGAAGGTGTTGCTGCCCTTGTTGGTCTCGGTGTTGACGATGTCGGCCGGGGCGTTGCCCCGCAGCGCGTTGTCCTGGATCCGGTTCCGCTCGCTGGTCACACCGACGAAGCTCTTGAACAGGACGATGCCGCCGGACAGCGGGGAGCTGCCGACGTTGTCCTTGATCGTGTTCCCGGTCACCAGGACGTCCTCGGTGCCGGTCAGGACGATGCCGGAGCCCTGGATGGCGGGGAGCCGGTCGGTCTTCGGGCAGGACTTGTTGTTGTGCTCGACGTAGTTGTCGCGCACCGTCAGGGCGCCGGCCTTGGGCTTGTTCTCGTCGCCGACGAGGAACACGGCGGCGCAGTTGCCGGTCAGGCGGTTGCTCGCGACGGTCAGGTCCCGCAGGCGGCGGACGGTGACACCGATGCGGTTGCCCTGCAGCCAGTTGCGCTCGATCAGGGTTCCCCGGGTGTCGGCGGCGCCCTGCTCCTCGTTGATGGTGTTGGCGAGGAACAGACCCGCGTCGCCGTTGTCCTGGGCGCTGTTGTCGCGCAGCACGCTGCGCACGGAGCGCTCCTGGGCGATGCCCCACACGGCGTTGCGCACCGCGTTGACACGGCGCACGGTGAGCCCGTCGGTGGCCATGCCGAAGACGCCGGCCCGGGCGAAGCCGGTCACCGTCAGGTTGGCGACGGTGACGCCCTCGACGTCCTGCTCCTTGGTCCCGAGCACGCAGATGCCGTTGCCGGCCTCGGCGCAGGAGACGGACTTCTTCGTGCCGGCGGTCTGCGTCGTGCTCGGGGTCTGCGCCGTGGTGGCGGCGTCGGCTCCCGGTTCGATCACCGTGCCCGGGCCCATGCCGCTCAGGGTCAGTCTGGGCGTCTTCACGGTGACGCTCTCGTGGTAGACGCCGGGGCTCACGAGGACGGTGTCTCCGGACTGGGCGGCGTCCACGGCCTTCTGGATCGATTCCCCCGGAGCGACCAGGTGGATCCGGTGACCGGTGACCGGCGGGGCGGCCCCGAGCCCGGTTCCGATGATCGCTGCGGTGCAGGCCAGGTACGCGATACGGCATTTCCTCATATTCCGCACGTTATGACCGAAAAGGTCGTGGACCTGCCCGATGGTCCATCCGGCGGCGTGTCACGGGGCCCGGCCCCCGTGAGGGCGGGCGCATGCTGCGCCTAGGATGATCCCGATGCACCGCCACGAGCAGCACCCCGCCCGACCGCCCCTGCGGCGGTGGCGTGCGCTGCTCGTGCTGGGGCTGCTGGCGGGGCTGCTGGGCATGCACGCGCTGGCCCCCGGCGGCATGCTCGACGACCACACCGGTGTCCGGCAGCACATCACGGCCGCGGCGGGGACCGCCGCCGACGACTGCCGGGGGGACGGCTGTGGCGGTCACCCGCACCACGCCGACGCGACCTGCGCGGCGGCCTCGGTGAGCGGTGGTCCGGCTCTGCCCGCCCTGCTTCCCGACCCCGCGGCCGCCCCCGTACCGGCCGGCTCGGCGTGCTCGCGTCCGGCCGCGACCCCGGACGGCGCCCGCGCCCCGCCCTCGCTGGCGGAACTCCAGCTCCTGCGGATCTAGACACCGCCCGCACCGCGCCCCCGCTCGACGACGCGGTGCGCCTCGGCACGCCCAGATCCCTCTTTCGCAGCACAGGAGTTCCAGCATGCGCAACACCCGTACCGTGACTCGCCGCGCCGCCCTCGCGGCCACCACCGCCGCCGCCGCGCTCGTCCTCGCCGCCTGCGGCGGCGGCAGCAGCGACAACGCCGGCGGCGGGCACGAAGCCCACGGCTCCGTGCCGTCGACGTCGAGCGCGGGCACCGCCGCCGGCGCGCACAACGCCCAGGACGTCTCCTTCGCCCAGGGCATGATCCCCCACCACCGGCAGGCGCTGGAGATGGCCGGTCTGGCGGCGAAGAGGGCCTCCTCCGCCCAGGTGAAGGACCTCGCCGCACGGATCGAGAAGGCCCAGGGTCCGGAGATCCGGACGATGACCGGCTGGCTGAAGTCCTGGAACGAGCGGGTCCCGGCCGCGGGCGGCTCGATGGACTCGATGCCCGGGATGGACCACTCCTCCCCCTCCTCCCCCTCCTCCCCCTCGTCCGCTCCCGCCACCCCGGGCATGAATGGCATGACCGGGATGACCGGGATGACCGGGATGATGGACCCGGGGGACATGGACAAGCTGGAGAAGGCGTCCGGCAAGGAGTTCGACACCATGTTCCTGACCATGATGATCGAGCACCACCAGGGCGCCGTCGAGATGGCCACCACGGAGAAGAGCAAGGGCAGGTATCAGCCCGCGACGGCTCTGTCCGACGCCATCATCACCGGGCAGACCGCCGAGATCGCCGAGATGAACAAGCTCCTCGGCAAGGGCTGACACATCAGGCGGCTCTACCGTCTTGATCGGGTTGATCGAGCCATTCGTAGGGTTGGGTCGCCCAGGGGTGCTGGGTGTGGCTATCAGGCGGCTGCCGTC